>JAGOSY010000051.1 GCA_018062085.1 bacterium
ATCTACCGGCGCAACTACAGGCTCCACTGGTTCAACTGGATCTACCGGCGGAACTACCGGCTCCACTGGTTCAACTGGATCTACCGGCGGAACTACAGGCTCCACTGGTTCAACTGGATCTACCGGCGGAACTACAGGCTCCACCGGCGGTTCAACTACTGGCTCCACTGGCTCTACCGGATCCACTGGCTCTACCGGCTCTACCGGATCCACTGGCTCTACCGGCTCTACCGGCTCTACCGGCTCTACCGGATCCACTGGCTCTACCGGATCCACTGGTTCTACCGGATCCACTGGTTCTACCGGATCCACTGGTTCTACCGGATCCACTGGTTCTACCGGATCCACTGGTTCTACCGGATCCACTGGCTCTACCGGATCCACTGGTTCTACCGGATCCACTGGTTCTACCGGTTCTACCGGATCCACTGGCTCTACCGGCTCTACTGGTTCTACCGGATCCACTGGCTCTACCGGATCCACTAGCTCTACCGGCTCTCCTGGTGGTGTTGGTTCAACCAATCCCGCTGGTACTACAGGCACCGCAGGTTCTACCGGCGCTCAAGGGACTGGTAGCTCAACCGGTCAAGGGAGTGGTGGATTCGGCGGTGCTGGCGGAACTGGTGGAGGTGGCTCTGGCGGCTCCGGCGGCTCTGGCGGCTCTGGCGGCTCCGGTGGAGGTGGCTCTAGCGGCTCTGGCGGCTCCGGCGGCTCTGGCGGCTCTGGCGGCTCCGGTGGAGGTGGCTCTAGCGGCTCTGGCGGCTCCGGCGGCTCTGGCGGCTCCGGTGGAGGTGGCTCTAGCGGCTCTGGCTACATCGGCTGCAGCGGTAACACTAGCCATAACAATGGTGGCAGACATGTCCGGAACCACAATATCAAATCAGCAAAAGAAATAAGGAAGCAGATAATTCACGCAATCCGTAGCAAAGTACGCAAGTAGTTACAAGATGGGTGGCCGCAAAATCGGCCACCCGCCCTACTGGATGAGGTGAAGAAAATGTCTAAGCGGAACAAAAAGGGAAACATTCTTTTAATGGTCTTTGTCTGCATTTGCTTAGTGGTGGCACCCACACTTATGTTTCTGTGCGAATGTTGTCTGCAAATAGTAGCAAGGTCGCGTGCTCAAAGTGTTGTCGAAGCCGCCGGTCTAATTGCCGCCAACGACCTATCTAAAATAATTGTCGACGATCCACATTTCGGCTTGGTCTCCCTAAGCAACTATCCCCCGATCGGCAAGGGCACATGTGCGCCAGATGGTGAGCCTCTACCGGTTACCGGAATCAATACACTAGTTGGCACAGTCCGACAAAATGCCATTGTCGCCCAAGAGCTGCAAAATGCCCAAATGAATTTTCTTGTCGATAGAGATAAAGAAGCATTAGATCAGTCCATTGAAGATCTCAACGCCACTTTCAGCGAATGCTTAAAAAGTGCGGCTGGCAATAGCAGCACGAAAAATAAATGGCTTGATCTGCAAGCAAACGCCATAACCCCGGCCGAGGATGTCGAAGCATTCTTGAGAAAAAATTTGCCAGATAACGTGCAAATAGAATCAATTAAACTTACCAATGGCTGGCTTGAAGGCGAAGGTGATACCACAATACGTCTGCCGCAACCATCTAGCCTGGCCCAAGTACCTCCGACTGCAGCCCAAAGCGGAAGCTACCGAGCATTTGTAAATATCCCCGCAGCTCGCCGCAACTTCAATTTCGCTGGAGTCGGAGAGAAATCAAGCCTAGTTAGCAATAGTGCCTTTAGAGTCGCTGACAAGAAACACATTTGCTCAATAGTCAGACTTGAATGTGTTCTCAAACTAGAAAGTCTAGGAAAAATAAAGATTCCACTCTACGACGCTTCAATGAACAAAGCATATTGTGTCGCCACATGCCAGCCCTTTGCCATGCCCGATAGCGGACCCAAAGGTGCCATGACACTAAGATTCACCGGTGGACCAGTAGCCGCCCTTCGCTCATGGAGCGACTTCTTGAGAGATGGAACATTTCGAGACAACAAAGTCACCACCTATGATGCGGTCGGAGGAGACTATCCACTCGACCCTGAGGCACGCATGCAGCAAACATCGCAGCTGGTAGTGCCAACCACGTCAAATCAGTTTGCTGAACACTTCTACTACTGGCTGCGCAATGGCCATACCAAGCCCCGTATCGACGCGATTATAGAGATGGTCAATGCTCAGTTTCAGTCGGGACCAAATGAAATTTATGCCTACGAATTTTCCAACAATGGCGGAATTTCAAGAAGAATAATTAGCAAAGACCCTTTTCCCATTGGTGTAACTGCTGAAAGCCAGTACTCAACAATTGCTGACACCAATGTTCAAGGAGGCATTGCGCCAATTATTATTTTCAGAAACGATGTAAAAAATCTGAGCAGAGAAAATGGTGGCAAGCATTGTGGCCAACCACTAACTGGCTATCCATTAAATTGGTGCGAATTAAGCGAGTACGGCGGCGATCCGCATGTCGCTGTTGCCCTAGGCAAAGGACGTTTAGGAACTCACCTAACCATTGTCGACCCAACGGGAACAGCCTCAACCGACGAAGCAATAAACGATCCCAATTTTAGTTTGTTCAAGAGTTTCAACGGTCAAGAACTATTCACACAACCGCGCCGAAGCTTTTACTCAGGCGGGCTAGCCCTAGACATAGAAATTGGAGGCACGGCAGCACCAACTGCGCCAACTATGGAAAACGCATCATGGAGCAAGCTGCCCGGCAAGAGACTGATTTAAGACACTTTCATTAATGCGGCGGCATGGGCATGTATACAGGCGGATCTCCAGCAAACTTCAATTCTTTAGCAATCAATGTGTTACTAACATCGTGTGGCTTGAGATAAACATAGTAGCTATCGTTGCGCTCAACTAAATCATCTTTAGGCAAACTTGAAGGGCTGACCAACAAATCATTAGTGATACGCACGTGCATGTAATAGGGAATGAGCTGAGCATATCCAGATACAGTTGGTTTTAGGCGATAACGAAAGATGCGCTCACCGGCGATTTGCACCACTCTCGCAGACGGCTTACTCACCGGTACTAGTGCGGTTTCCAGCCAACTACTTCCCACCTGCACGAACACGCGAGCGTTCGGCGTCATCACATACATAGGCCTATCGCCTTTGCTATTGCGCAAAAAGAGATCGAGTTCATAACCACCGTTGGCAGTCATGCGAATGTCTTTTACACCGGCTTTCAAGTCACTCATTGCCAAGTCTTCAAGGGCCTGCTGCCTATCTAACTGTGCATTAATGATATTTTGCTGGTAGCCTGCAAGGCCAAGATTGGCCACATAAACTAGCGCTAGAAGGGGCAGCACTATTAAAACAAAGCGACCGACATAACGATCGAAACCAACCCCAAGACTTACTTGCTCTTTGGCAACTTGCTGGGCTGAAATTGCATAAATACTGTCAAATCTCTTAGTGGCAGCAAAACTATTTTGTGAATCATCGAACCTTGGTATGACTGCACCTAGTTCGGCCACACCAGCTTTCATAGTCAAAACTCTGTCAGCCACAGCAGCTATGTCACGATTGTGCGTCACCAGTATCATAGTCAATTTATGGGCTAGTCGAATCTCAATCAATAAATTGAGAATCTCGGCCTCGGTTTCCTGGTCAAGATCAGCGGTAGGCTCGTCTGCCAGAAGCACTTTGGGGGAATTGATTAAGGCCCTAGCAATGGCAACGCGCCTCTGTTCTCCACCAGATAGCTCGCCGGGGTAAGAGTCAATACGATCGGCTAGGTTTACTTGTTCAAGCAAAACTCGTGCTCTGGCATAGGCTGCTTTCTCACTCAGAGCCCCGCTCACCAAGGCTGGTAAGGCGACATTGTCGATGGCCTTCAGGGATGGAAGAAGACTAGCAAACTGAAAGACAAAGCCAATTGTAGAATTGCGAAAATCGGCTCTAAAATTATCACAATGGTGCCAAAGGTTCTTTTCATCAAACTTGACTAAGCCAGAAGTCGGCCTGCATATGCCGCCAATCATGGCCAGTAGTGTCGATTTACCAGAACCTGAGCAACCTACGATTGCCAAGAAACTACCGTCTTCTAGGTCGAAGCTAACGTCGCTGACCGCATTAATAGCTTTACCTGGACCAGCGGCATAACTCTTGGTCAAACTACTTACTACTAGAGTCACGGCTTCAACCACCCTCTCCCTGAATCAGGTTATAGGGTTCAATAGCACTGACCTTCAGCGCTGGAACTAAAGCTCCAAGCAAGCCGCAAATGATTGTAAGCACCATACAGAGAAGAGCAACTGTAAAAATTTCTAGCGGCGAAGACCAGCTAAATTCAATATGCAAAGTTTCTAGGTAATAAACCAGTGAGCGTTGAAATAGAAGCAAAAACACAGCCCCCAAGCCAATGCCACACAGGCCACCCATTCCTGTAGTGAAACAAGATTCAGCGATTAGCATGCTGACAATGCTTGAGCGCCTTGACCCGATGGCAGATAGGAGACCAATTTCTCTTTTACGTTCCGAAATAATTGCCGAAAACAATAGGGCAATCACAATAGCTGAGCCAAACAACATAAGTGATACCATGGCTACCATTCCAGCCAAAAGAGCACTAGTTGTCTGCCGAGTAGATGTGACAATAGTGGTGCCAGCTATCACTTTGACGTTGTTGAGCTGAGATATGGCAAACTTCACTTGCTCTGGAGTGGTACCAACGGACAGGCGCACGAGTATGGCCGAACAACGCTTGCGATCAAAAGTTGGAATAGCAGATACACCATCAATCTTGCCCTGAGCCAAATACTGAGCAGTCTCATAGGTGGCAAACATCGAATCATCTAACGGACCAACGCCACTTCTTCCTAACTTTCCGTAAACTGTAGCGACCTGGTCACAAGGTTCCAATTCTTCACCCAACGCCTGACTCTGACCGGCTCTAGCGCCAACAATTAGATCTCCAGTGCGCATCACTCTGGCTAACTTCTCTTTCAGCCATGGCAACACGGTAAAATCGCTATTAGGGTCAAAAGCAACCAAATTAGCGCGGTGCTCAGGCATATGTACCATCATTGGTATGCGATAAATGCTCTGAGCAGCAACTTTCTCTACCCCGTTTATCTGAGCAATGTCATTGATCAATGCCACATCAATGGTCGAATCGGTGGGCTGCACGGTGAGAAGCGCACTGGTAATATTGACCAAAGCATCAGCAGGCACCACAATTAAATCGGCGCCCATTTGGTCGAAGCTGCGTTCAATACTTGCCTGCACACCACGACCAACAATGGCAGAAGCAAAAACAGAAGCGGTAACCAATGCCACAGCAAGCACTAGCAACATCGTGCGAGTTGGCCTACGCAATATGTTTTGGCAGGCTAACTTGAGAAACAGCCCAATTGATTTTCGTCTAGCACTGCTCATTTTCGCTTCTTGCTATGCATCTAGAGAGTGGTGCAGCGACTATTCTTCAAATGCTCTTTTTTAGTTGGAATAATGACACAGTCATGGTGTCCGCCAAAATTAGGGAGGTAGCCCAAGGCGCGTAATGAGTCGTCTTGGGTGAAAACAAAGGCGCCGCTCTCTTGCCGTTGAAAGCCACTGAAGATCTGGAAAACATATTTGCCGTCATAAGATACAGCCATAGTTTGGCAATCGACTCCGATATTTTTGAACTTCTTGATTATTTTCCAAGTCTTGGTCTCGACGACGCAACAGCCGCTCTTGGCTGGCTTTTCATGCATAACAGAAACAAACATTTTCGATCCGTCCATAGAAAAGCAAAGATGGAACGGGCTGGGAAACTCACCTACCCACTCAGGGTCTTTGACAAATGTAATTCTCTTCCAATTTCGGGGATCTAAGTCAGAAGTATCATAAACAGCCATATTGTTCTGTTCTATATTGTTCATCATGGTGAAGAATTTTCCATCAGGTGAAAATCCAGCTTCATGACCAACACACTTCACATCATCAAACTCGATTTCCCAGGTATTAGGGTTCTCATGGAGCTTCGTCACCCTGAGGTTGTCAGGCGAGCCCTCAGGATTATGCAGACAAGCCACCGGCTCCCATGTCTCACGATCAACAATGACGGCACAAGACAGCATGCGAATAATTAGAGCTGAATACTTATTACCTGGATGATGCACCACGGCATCCAGGCCAGTGAGACCTTTCTTGCCCGCACCAGGAATGCCATCAGAGGAGACTAAGTTTTCAGCCATAGGGGCCATTTCCCAATCAATCTTATTGCCTTTAGTACCTTGCAAATCGAACTTGCCGGTCTCAGGAGCTTTGCTCAGTTCGACAATTCGTAACTTTCCGCCTTTACGCCAATTGTCCTTAAGATTGCGATCGCTCTCACGACCGATCCAATCAGCACGGAATGATTTCAAAACAGATGTCTTTTTGTCGCCTGAAACTCTGTCAAAGAAAGCGCAGATATCTTTCTGGCCATCTGCGGCAGCGAATCCGCTAGCATCAGGAAAAATGGTTATGTGCACTCCGAGGCCGATACCAGTGGTCTTGGCGATATCTTCTTTGAGTTCCATTTTTGTGCCATCAAACTCAACCCGATAGATATGATTGCCTTGGCCCCACGTATCGAGCAAACCACGCTCTTCAATTTCGGTAGGAATGCTGTACATAGTGACATTCTTGCCACCCTGGGTGGAATTGACAAACTCAAAACCTTTGCGCGGGTTACTAGAAGGATAGGCAGAAAGGTGGTGAGAAATCGGACAAGAATCGCCATAATTCCAGTAACTAATCGATGCCAAAGTAATGCCTTGTTTGAAGTCAACCACATGGGTGCCACCACCCAACTTCTGCGGTGTCAAATAGAGATAGTCGCCAAATTCCTCTGTTGATTGCTTATAGCGAGAGGCGTCTTCCACTTCAATCTTTGAATGAAGCAAATCAGGCATTCTTAGCTTTCCTACGTTACCTAGATTGCCCAGATTACCGACCATGGCTAAAATATTGCCGGCAGCAAACCCTGACACGCCAGCAGCCCCAGCATAAAGAAGCTCGCGGCGAGTCATACCGCCGTTGAATACCTCTTGCATAAACTGACGCAAATCAAATTTACTTCGAACAGCCTCAGATGGAACATTCTCGGCCAACCATTCATACAAGGTAGCCTCGGTTATGTCATGACGCAAACAGAGTTCGTATATGTCAGTAGAGGCCTCTACTTCTTTCAAAATAATCTTGATCTGTTCTTTGGTGAATTGCTTCTCTGCCACTGAAAGAGTCCTTCAAATATGTAACATTAACTACACTGCAAGAGGTCTCTCTTACTGTTCAGGCCACAACAATACATTACTTTAACCTATAGGAAAAGTAAGAAAAGTAAGATCAAACCGGTTGCCAGGAGGCGCTATTGCGGTCGGCCAATTGATGCCACTACCTGCGATATCAATGGATGATCGCTGGGCAATTGGTAACCTTCAGTATAAATGCGGGTAACCATGCCTGAAAGCTGCTCTTTGGTTAACTGCTCGTCAGTAAATGGCACCCATAGAAGTTCACCAGGAATTGGCGCTTCTCCGGCCACATAGCTAGGAAAGAAATAATCGATGTCGAGTGGCTGCAAACCAAGCTTCATAAAGAATTTTTTGCGTTTGACGCGAACCGCCATAGCCTCAGGCGAAACGCCTTGCTCGTAAGTAGACTCAATTTCACTAACAATACCGACATAGTCTGGATACTCGTCTTTGAGCAAACTATCCAGCCTTGTGCGGTGAATTGAGCCAATACCAAGACCACGCATGTCAGGAACAACAGCTGTGTAGCAAGCCAAAAGGAAGGTCGGCAGCACCGGCGGATGACGAAAAACTTCGGTAATTGTCATACAGAGGATGTTGTCATGTTCATCTCGAGTCTCGTCCAGCTCCATTCGGCCATCACGCAGCTGCTGCATCACATCGTCTAAGCTTTGCCGTTGACCAGCAGGAAAGGCCTCTTCATATATAGCCACCCAGCCTGTGCTGTCGATGGTTCCGTCTTTGCAAACGTGCAAAGACTTGGGCCCTTCTTTAGTGTGAATAACTGCGTCCATTGCACCTCTTTAGCTTGAGCAACGCTACAGTTTATCACCATAAATTTGCAGTGGAACCAATCGGCTACAAACCCGTCTCCAAAAGTCCCAAGGGTTCCAGGAGGAACAGTCATGAGACCACTATCTCTTCTTCTAGCAGCGACGATGTTGTTACAGCTTGCCGTGGCATTACCACAATCAGCCGATGCACGCGGGCGTAGATACACAATTAGTCAACGCCACACAGCATTGCTGGCCAAGATTAATCGTTTCCAGCGGTCAGGCGAGTTGACTCTAAAAGAAGCAAATTCAATGCGCAATGAAAATGCCAGAATTACTGAAAGAGAAGCAAGTATGAAAAGAAAGAATGGTGGCAAACTTAGTTACAAAGACATCAACCACATTGAAGACGATCTCAACGACCTCAGCAACAGAATCCACAAGAAATCGCTAAACAAACGGGTCGACGACTAAGTTAGCGCCTTAGACAAAAGACCTAGAAAAAGAAAAAGAAGAAGACAGCAGTTTCAAAAAACTAAACTCTTCTTCTTTTTCAACATCAACACAGAATACAATAGACCTTATGCACTGCGACGAACAGACCACTGCGAAATCTTGTTCTTTAACTCAAGCAAAGTAAACGGCTTACTAAGATAATCATCCATGCCAGCACTCAAACATCTTTCGCGGTCGCCGGGCATAGCATGGGCAGTAACAGCTATTATAGGAACATCGTTGTTGCGTACATTGTCTACTAAACGCAAGCGCGCCACACATTCGACACCGTCTGCATCAGGCATCTGCAAATCAACAAAAATCATATCAAAACATGACCCTGTAGCTACTCGAATGGCATCACGGCAGCAATCAACGATGACCGGTGTCATCTGCACTTGATCGGCGATCATGTTGTAAAGCCGTTGCTGCATCTTATCATCTTCAATAATGAGTACTAAAGGATAAACACCCGAAAGACGTCTTCTCGCAATTTTGCCACTAGAATTATTCACGAAAACTCCCTTCTTGTCATGGCAGCTGACGCAAGAGTGCTATAAAAGTTCCAATTAGCAGCAGCCTTGAGCGATGACATGCCATTCCGAGTCATTTAGTCACCGGCTGCTTTCTATAGTCTTCTACGCGAGCTGTGCCAGGAAAATCGTGCTCATCAATATTAGGGAAGAATCTGTGCCGATTTTTGTAAACAAGGATTGCAGCAATCGGTGTACCAACGGCAATACAAACTGTTGCCAGAACAATTGAGGCAAGAACTGTTACGAGCAAAGCTCTCATTTCAGACAGTTCTGTATGAACCTTCTCGAGAGGCACCGCAACATTATTCAACGGCTTAAGTAATGCACGAAGTGGTGGTTGCAAACTATTTAGATCTTCGCGCATAGAACTTAGATCGCAGCGAACTCCAGTGACCTGACGATCGACATCTGTGACGTGTCCATCCATGGTAGTGAGATGCCCGTCCATTGACTTTAGTCGAGTATCAACACCATCCATCTTTTCATGCAAGCCGTTCATGGCGGGCTGCAAATTACTAATTGGTTTCTCTAGCCGCAGAATCTGCTTCTGCAGCTGCCTGCTATTCTTTTCTAACCGCACCACTGGCGCTAAAGCCCTCTTAATGGGGTGAAACCCCCTAATCGGCGGCTCTTCTTCATCCATTTTTTTGCCCTCAGCCTCGGCAATCTTGGCTCGAACTTTAGCCTCGACCTTTGCTTCAAGTTTTTGTTGCTTACTTTCTGCCAGTACCAAGGGCGGCGCATACGAAATAGCAACACCGGCCAAGCAGAGCCCTAAAGCCAATCTTCGTCTCAATAAAAAAATCATTTTTAGCCCTCAAGCGACACTGACACCAAGTTCGGTTTGCAGCTGGTCGCCCACAACTTGGCAAGTGCCACCATTCGCATCAATCAACAAGGTTGATGCCGGATCATCCCAGTCACCAACGGCAACCTGACCATCTATAGAAATGGTGCCACGCCAGTTGCGATGGAAGACAACTAGTTCCCCGGCCTCTCCGCTATCTGAGACAAACGTGTATATCGAGAGTTTGCCATCTTCGCCAACCACAGCACCTTGGATTGTCGGGTTTGAAATTAAATCAATAACATTAGGCAAATAGTCGACTACTAAGTCTAAAATTCTGTATCTCATATTCTCCTGGGTTTTACATTGCCTGCGAGTCTTGACCTTTTAGTCGATTATTACGAAAGCAATTATTACAAAAAATGGGCTTACCATTTCTAGGCACAAACGGCACCACTGTGCGAGTTCCGCACTCAGCACAAGGCACCTCAGTAGTCTGAGCGCTGTCACCGGAGACCCGTTGCACGCGAGAAACCAGGCGACAGTTGTGACAACGCTTAGGTGAGTTCGAAAGTCCACATGAATTAAAGAACTCTTGTTCCTCACTTGAAAAAACAAAGCGCTTAAAGCAAGACCGGCAGTTAACAGTAATATCGTTTGGCATGCTCAAAAACCTACTTAATTAGCCCTCGATAGAAGGGTCATTTTGCTTAAATTGTTGGCGCCCTTTCTTGCGACTCTTCAAACTTCTGCTCAGCTTTAAACTGCTTCAATTTCTGGTCGAGTTCCTCTACTTTTTCAGTGCATTTATCTAGTGCAGGAAAAAAGGTCTGACATTCTTCAGAAAAGTGTTTCTCTACTACCACCCGGAGATCTTGTACAGCCTTATCGTAGGCCGCATCATCGACATCAGCAGTTAAACGCTGCAGGCGATCAAGAACAAGCTTAGCCTGATGATGACTTTCAGCTCCAGCGCATAGGTCCTGGGAAAATGCTGCCTTATTTGCCAGTGTAGGGTATACAACTTCAGCTTCAAGCGAGAAATATGATGACAACGCCGCTGAAATCGCACCAACAATCTCTTCCTTCTTCTTAAAGTCGTCAACTTGCTCAAACTCTAAAAACAATTTGGCCAGAGCAAGCTGATCCTCTTTCAGCAGTTGCACCGCCGAAGAACACGACTGAGATACGCATTTCGAGTTATTGCCATCCATAGCCTTCTTTAGGCTCCATCGCTAGCACTCAGTAGAAAATGAGTACAGGCACGGTGACTCAACTGATTTCAATAAGTTCCCACCGAATTCAACTAACTCAAAACCATCTGTTCAATATGAATCATGACAGTGCTATCAATAGAGTCTTTCATAGCTTTAATCTGAGCCTCAGCCTGCACACTCAACGGCACGACAACATCACTGTTTTCAATATTTTTGACAATCACTCTTTCTTTATCAAAGTGTCCTTCTAGAGAACTAAATGCTTTCTTTGTTTCTTCGAACAAGCGCTCTTGAGGCCACTGCCCGAATTCAGCAACGGTCTCATTGAGGCGATGAGCGATCGACTCACCATCCTCTTGCAGGTACTTAAATATGTCCAGTTCACAACTCCTTGTAGAGGAATAACCGTGACGGGTAAATCGTCCCTTAGTTCCGACAAACAAGGAGCAACCTGCAGCTCCAGCGCAACAAAAAAACGGAACCAATCGCGCTGGCCCCCGTCTGGACAAACGTGGCGAAGAGGATAGAATATGTGGCGAAACCTTTTAGTTGCTGTTGCGCTCATTCTGCTTTGCCAATCAGCACAAGCAAAGCCTCATCCTGAGATTGAAAGGCAGAATAAATTAAGAGGCGACAACAGCGGCAGAAATATTGGCGACATTCGCCTAGGAGCAATCACCCCCCAGGTGCAGTCGCTGAAGTCTAGCGACCTCCGCATAGTCAGGGCTATTCGCAAAGCCATGGTCAAAGACGCACATTTATCGACCAATGCAAAAAATGCCAAAGTCATAGTGATCAACGGCAAAGTGATTCTGCGAGGGCCAGTAGGTAGCGCCCTAGAAAAACAAACCATTTTCAGCCTCGCCGAAAATTGCGTCGGCGCACAGAACATTCTAAATAAATTAGAGGTTGTAACTAAGTGAGGATATATGAAACAAGCAGTAATTTGCCTGGTTAAGACGTACACTCAGGCCGACGCCCTCGAAGGGCAACTGAAAAATGAAGGTTTTTCCAGCACTGACATCTCAGGACTTATGCCAGATGAAAATGGTGTCAGAGATATGAGCTACGAGAAACATAGCAAGGCCCCAGAAGGCACCTCTACTGGTGCTGCATCTGGCGCAATACTTGGTGGCGCACTGGGTGTGCTGGCTGGTATTGGCGCCTTAACGATACCAGGTCTCGGACCGTTTATAGCAGCCGGCCCTATTATGGCTGGTCTTAGTGGAGCCGCAGTCGGTGGTGCCGTAGGTGGTGTTACCGGCGGCTTGATAGGTTTAGGCGTGCCCGAGTATGAAGCAATTCAATACGAAGGCAAACTAAAAGAAGGCAATCTCCTCGTCTCGGTACACACCGAAGATAAAGAGAAAGCCAAAAAAGCAGAGCAAATTTGCAAAAACAATGGCGCCAGCGATATCAATTGCGTCAATGAAGAAAAAGTACCGACAAATCGTTAACAAGGAGAAAGCAAATGAACATGGATCAAATTAAAGGTGACTGGAAACAGATTCAAGGAAAAGTAAAGGCTAAGTGGGGCAAACTCACCGACGATGACATGACCGTCATTGAAGGCAAAAGAGATGAACTAGCCGGCAAAATCCAAGAGCGTTACGGCATGGCTAAAGAAGCTGCCCAAAATGAGTTAGATGAATTCTGCAAGTCACTTAAATAACTGATCTCGAATAAGCCGAGGCAAAAAGCAAGATCATGCTTGGCTAAGGCATCAACCACTTTCCAAGAGGCCGCACCGAGCGGCCTCTTGGCTTTTTTACGGGAACAAATTAAGAATGTTTCGGTCAACTACTCTGTGAAGCCGAAAAACCCTGGGTGAAAGATCATGAATCAGTCAACTAACAACACTAACTACGATCAAGACCTGGCCATAGCTCTCGGCCTCCCTGACATCACCATTGACTGCGAAAGCGACTTCAACGCCGACAAAAAAATCAAGACAATCGTATCTTTCGTTAGCAACCTCGTAAAAGAATTTCAAGCTGACATGATCGAACTTAGCCACAAGTTTCGCAGCGCTAGTGCGAAGATCGGCGCCTTGATTTTTATGCCGGAGAATTTACTGTCGAAGCAAAATGACATCGACAGCAAACTGCAATTCAGCGCCATACTAATTGAACAACCTGATATTGCTCTATCATTCGCACCATCGCCCGTGTCACTCATCAATAACAATGAAGAAACCAAAGAAAGAGAAGAACAACAAGAAACAGCAAGACGCTTAAAAACGGAGTTGAAACAACAGCTGCTTTGGTTTCAAGAATTCGGAATAGACGGATTGATAAAGATTTCAGCTGCCACTAGTGCAGATTTAGCACAAGCTACTGGCCAGATTACAGGTCTAGTTGCAGATTTAGTTACAGATCAAGCTTGCAATCAAACCACTGGCCATACCGAAAAAACAAAGCGGCACTTGACTCTGATTGCCGATCACATTCAAGCCGCCTAACAGTCACTAGTTAACAGACCGGAAGAAAGAAACCTGCAGGATGCTTCAGGTTTTCTTTCAGCCTTACTTTCATGCAGTTTTCTTTCATGTTGATTTCTGTCTTCGTGACTCCGGCCACAATAAACCGCCGCTCTAGAAGAAGAACGGCGGTTTATTCACATAGATTATCAGCTAAGACTTAGGCAGCATCTTGCAAGTATGCATTGATTGTTCGTTGCATTTTCATTCTCGCGCGAGCGATACGTGATTTCACAGTGCCAAGCTCGGTATCTGTAATTTGGGCGATCTGCTCGTAAGAATATCCTTCAACATCACGAAGCATGGCCACTTTGCGAAAGCGTGGTGGCATCTTGGCCATAGCTTTCTCAAGCACATCAGATAGTTCATTAGTTAGCAGTCTGTCTTCTGGCTCTGGTGCTGTGGCAGCAATTTCACGCGTGCCCATGTCAGATCCTGTATCAGAAGTCAGTCTCTCGTCTAGTGAAACAAACTGAGTATCGCGAGGACGCTTGCGCAATTCATCGTAAAACAAATTGTTGACGATCTGATTAAGCCAGGTCTTGAAAGCATAGGGGTTTTTCAATTTCGGTACAGCTCTCCACAT
>JAGOSY010000013.1:0-92791 GCA_018062085.1 bacterium
TAGGCATGATGAACCTCCTGCGCGGTTGGCGCTTGGTGGATGTTTGTGATTAAGTACCTAAAACGATATCAGGTACAGCCCACAGTCAGGTTCATCACTTATTTCAACTAATCTTTTGACATCCTCCTAAAGGACCTATCAACCTGCCCTTAAACTATTGCATGTCATAGATATACAATAGAGGCTGTGGTTGTGCTACTATTAAGCTTATTGGGGTTTTAACTTGGTTAACATATGTCCGAACAAGAGCGACCATATTTGCAGTCACATCCTTGGTTAAGGTTCTCAATCAATCTGCAAAAGTTTGATTACCTTTTATGGATGAAACTTGGCGAAGCGCAATCTAAGTGTGATCATATTGCCGGTGTTCCGCTGCTTCCGTCATTCGCCTCTGAGATGCATCAGATCTACTTGGCTAAAGGTGCTCTTGCGACTACTGCCATTGAGGGTAATACTCTTTCTGAAAGTCAGGTTATGGCTCAGTTGCTTGGTACTCTCAAGCTACCACCCTCAAAGGAATACTTAGGGCAAGAAGTTCAGAATATCCTAGATGCGTGTAATTCAATTGCTACCGCGATTGTTGAGGGTACATTCGACGATAGTTTCGATGTCGGTACAATAAAGCGCCTGAATGCAATGGTCTTGAAAGACCTTGCTTTGGGTGAAGATGTTATCGCCGGTGAGATTCGACAGCATTCAGTTGTTGTGAGTAACTACAGAGGTGCTCCTGCTTCAGACTGCGAATATTTACTAGAGAAGCTGTGCGATTTCTTAAATGGTTTTGTCATTGAAGGATTTCCCAAAGCCGCTTTGGGCCTTGTGAAAGCTATGATCGCGCATATTTATATTGCATGGATCCATCCGTTCGGCGATGGAAACGGTAGGACTTCGCGACTAATGGAGTTTATCATCTTGCTGCAAGCAGGTGTTTCTACTCCGGCAGCACATCTGTTGAGCAACCATTATAATCAGACGCGCAGCGAATACTATCGGCAACTGGGGCGTGCAAGCCAGAACGGTGGCGATATTACTGATTTCATTTCTTACGCTGTCGGTGGGTTTGTCGACGGTTTGAAAGAGCAGATTGACAAGATCAAAGACTATCAGCGCGATATTACGTGGCAGAAGTTTGTTTATGAAAGCTTTCAGGAGAAGAAGATTCAGCCTGCGGATAAGCGTCGTAGAGATTTAGTCATTGAACTTTCTGGCATCTCTGGACCAATTCTTTTGCATCAGATCAAGCTGGCAACACCCAGGATTGCCGATGCATATGCAAAAATTTCGCAAGCAACTCTTATGCGTGACTTGAATATATTGAAAGCTAGAGGATTGATCGCGATGACCCAGCGGGCTGTCTGGGCGCGCAAAGATAGAATTGATGCCTTCCTGCCAAGTAAGGCTGAATCCTAGTTGCAGTGATGATCCCCCTATTTGCTAAATTATTAACTCAGCTTAAAGTCTTCAGTCCAGCTTCGTTTTGAGGCTGAATTTTCTTTTGAGAGGTGTTCCTATGTTTTCTTTTAAACTGATACGGGCTGGGCTTGTTCTGTTGCTGCTCACGGTTTGTTGGCACGCTGCAGTTACTGTAAGTGCTCAAGGTTTGGTGGGGGCGCCCGTCGATCCGCGCTATGGACAGGGCTCTGAGATTGGCGGTTTGGCGGCCCCAGGTTATGATGGCGTCCGAGACATGGTGCGCATTGCCACTGGTGTATCGGTGCTCCTTGCTTGTCTGTTCGGCTGGTACAGATCGAGAAAAGTTTCTGGAAAGAGGCTTGTGAAAGAGCTGGTCTTGCTCGTGTTGGTTCCGTTGGCGATTTATTTCGGTGGAGTTTATTCAATTAGAAATGTTGGCGCCTTAGGGCCGTGTCAGGTTGCCAGCCTACTTCGTGCCGGGCTTTCTTGCTCTGGCTGCTTCTTCTCTTTCTAGAAGAGCCTTTTCTGCTTCAGCGCTTCGAGGTTGCAGCTTCTCATCATAGGAGCGCATAAACTTTCCGGCGCCGTGGGTCATATCTATTTCTTTTTGATCGATGCCTTTCATCATTCCATACAACTTGTTATCGGTTTGCATAAGTTGTGTTCTGTGACTATCACCTAGGCGCAGCATGGTCAGCCCTTCTGCCAGCATTTCGTGCGGCCCTGTAAAATAATTGGTGGCGGGCTTTACCTGGGCCAGGCGCTCTACTCGATCGGGGCTGACTTCCCCAGTCACTCTCCCTTTATCGTCGATTCTCTGCCAGTTTGAGTGGGGCGTGGGGCCGCCTGGCGCATACCCTCGACCATCTCGACCGTTCATCATCCATTGATTTTCTTCTGGCTTTGAGCCTGGAACAGGCGACCATCCCATACCCTTGTAGAAGTCTGCTTTCTCTGCCGGATTTTTAAAGACTTTTTCTTCACTGTGATGGCCAAGTTCATGGATCATGACACTTTCAATGCTGCGGTGGGGGCCATCTCTTTTAGTATCACGATCGCGTTCTGTTATTGGTGTTTTGTCGAGTGAGTTAGGATCGACTATTACAGCTGGATTGCCGTGAACGTCTGGTTCGAAGGCCGCTACACCTTTGGCCGAAGGTTCAAACGATTGATTCTTTAAGAAATAGAATTTTACGGCTTTGCCACTGTCACCGGTGGCGTGTGAAGGGGTGGCCTTGTCGAGGGCTGCTTCGATTCCCAGCAGTTCTTTGAGTTTCGGACTGCGAACTTCAAGCTCTTTGCCTGGTTTGCTACCGGGATCTGATGCCTGCCGTGGCTTAGGGTCTCCTGGTTGTGCGAATTTTACTCCGAATTTATTTTCTAGTTCCAGTTGCTTCAGGCTAGTCATCTCTTTTAGCGTTCGGTCAATTTCTTTGAAACCTTCTCTGGTTTTATCGACTGTGCCTATGGTGAGCTTCTCGCCATTGTTTTTGAGACTGAACTCTACCTTGCCATCGGGTGTGTTTCTTGTGTCTAGCCCGTTGGTTCTTGCAAAGTCGTTGAACGGCTTATCGCCTAACTTGTCTGGTGTTTTATCGCCGGCGTCGTTCTTGGTGGGTGTTTCTGCTTTGGCGAACTTGGTGGAGTCTTGAACTGGAGGCTTGCCAAAAATTGAACCTAGTTCGTCTCGAAAGCGATTGGCTGTGGCAGCGGATAAGTCATTGTCGCCTACCGCGGTTGGACTTTTGTCACGAGCTGCTGTTGTGTCGTGGGCTGTATCTGCTTTCGCGATTGCCATTTTTGTCGAGCTATCCTTGTGACTGGCTATAGCCATCTTAGGAGCCGGGACGTGAAACAATCGTGACAGCGGTTTGGTGGGAGTTTATGGTCCATGTTGATTGTTCCGGGTGGTTCTTTCATCGTGGTTCTTTCATAGCGATTCTGTCGACTATATATAGTCGGCATTGTGACATTTGAAATTAAACATGCCCGCAATCAGGTCATTGCAGTAAAACTGCTTGACGAAGGAGATTTCAAGGCGAGACCATCATAAATAGGAACGCCGACCGGTGCGGCGAAAGTAGTTAGTGAGGTCTATTGATGACTGGCGATAATCGTGCAGACGAATACAAATGGGCTGAGAACTTCGGTGCTGGAATAGCCTCACTGGAGGAAGGTAACTTTGCCAAAGCTGCCCGTTCGCTCGAGATGGCTGCTGCCATAGCCGAAAAGCTTGAGCTGAGCGAGCCTTTATCGAACACATTGATTGCTTTGGGTGATGCTTATCGTCTGGCTGAACAATATGATAAAGCAGAGCAGACATTTAAAAAGGCTGTCGCTTTTTCTGATAAGTTTTTAGAGGACAAGACACAGTATGCTTTTGCTAGTGCTGCCCTTGGACGTCTTTATATTGAACTTGATAAAACGATTGAAGCTAAGAATGCTTTTGAACAGGCCGTTTCAATATTTAAACGACAACGTGCTGAAGCAGAGCCCGAGTCAATTTCAGCGTTCGTTGGTTTGATCACATGCTACCTACAGCTCAATGATTTTGTACAAGGCGAAAAGTTGGCAGAGTATACCGCTGATTTGTCGAAAAGTTTGTTAGGACCAGCTGATAGCAACACTCTTGTGGTGATGAATCTATGGGCTGTGTGTGCTGAGGCACGTGGTAAGGGCAAGAAGGCTGCTGAAATTCGCGCACGCATAGACTCTCTTGATACTGCCGCCGTGACGGCTCAAGGGTAGTTACATGTTTAAATAGGAGGCCATGCAAGTGAAGCTATCGGTGACGGTGCTGGCGATATCTGTTGTGGCCGCGCTTGCAATGGGCAGCAATATAATTGCTGGCGCTGCTACCTTGAGCCCTGACGACAAGAAGTTCATCATAAGTACAGCGCAAGCTGGAATGACGGAAGTAAAGCTTGGTGAAATAGCCAAGCAAAAGGTAAAGTCAGATGCTGCTCGTGAATTCGCCGAAAGTATGATGGCTGACCACAAGAGAGCTAATGCTAGGCTCAGAGCTATTGCCGAGAAGAAGGGGCTAGAGGTACCCACAACTTTTGATAGTGAGCATCAAGCATTGGTCGACAAATTTATCGCAATGGACAAAACCGGTTTCGAGAGATTTTATGCCAATCAAATAGTTGCAGACCAGCGTAAACTTTTGGCTTCTCTCGAGATTCAGTCGGGCAAAGGTGACATTGACCTGCAGAAATTTTCGAAAGAAACGATTCCTGCTATTAAGAACCACCTGCGCATGGCTGAGAAGTTGAACGCTTTGTAGGGGGTTGGTTTGTCGCACTGTGCAATTTGCAAATGCTATGGTTGTAAGAGTGGAGATTTAGTAAGTGGTGAAAGGATTGATCCTTTAATAAGTTCTGCGGATATAAGGTAAGCATGAAATTTCTATTCAATCGATTGCTACCAGCCGCGATCATTAATGCCACGCTGATTTTTCTTTGTGTAATTGTGCCGTTGTACCCTGTTACCATCATTATGTTTGCTTGCGGGATTTTTGAACCTTCATTCTTTTCAAGCTGGTACTTCGAATTTTGGAAGTTTTTTCCACCAGCTGTAGCGCCTTTACTTTTTCGAGTGATTTGGCAAATTTTAGAATTTGAGCGAAGTCCTGGAGAGCAGTGGTTGTTGCTTAACTGGCCTGTCGAGCGACAGAGTAAGTTGAGAGTCGCTTACGCTGATATTGCAACTGGCTTGGCTGCAACATTGATAGCTTCTGTTGCTCTTGACCCGTGCCAAATTCTGGTTGGTCGTTTCTTTTGTCAACGGTCGAATGGGTATACGCTCATTGCCGGATGGACCATGGTGCCTCTCGTATACTGCTGCACTCTTGCCTCCGTTTTGCTTTTGAGATATGGGATACATTCTGCAAGAACATCTATCGCCGAATCTATCCCCTTGTCGAGTTGTTTGAAGAATACTGACAGGCTGCAGCGAACGATTGCAATTTTTAGCATGCCATTCTTTTGCGCTATTGCTGGCTTCTGCCTGACGCCTGGTTACTATTCAGCGCTTCTTTACCAGTCTGCAACATGGCTTTTATTGATTGTTGTGGTTATTTGGTGGGCTGCGGGGGCAGTTATTGTTAGGTATTGGGATAGTCCGAGGGCATATTTATTCTATTTGTTTTTCTTCGTTTATCCAGGCGTGTGTTGTCTCAGTTTGCTGCCGGCCATTTCGACAATTTTAAAGGTCGGGAAGCTCAGTGAGATTTATTGAGGAGTGAGCAAATGGGCTATTTCTATAGACTATTGGCTACAGTCGACATTGGTTTGAACGATCGAGGGTTTATGTCAAAAGCAGCAACTCTAATGTATTGCCACCAGATTTTGAGTAGACTGGGGTATATGTTCTGAAATGCGAACAAACTCGCGAAGTGACTGGATTATTACCTTGTGAGGGGCAATTGCTGAAACAAAAGATTGCCGTCAAGGTTCTCGTGATATCAGTGCTGGTTGCGTTTTGTGCTGGAGCAGCTGTCGGTGCCCGATGTGAGTTCTTGCGTAATAAGGCTGAAGTTGAAGCGCAGGCGCTGATACCAAAAGATTATTGGGTCAATGTTGCTTATTGCGCTCTGGATATTCCTGTGGGCAAGCGGATCGAGTTAAAGGATCTTGAGTTTAGGCAGATACGTTACTCTAGATGCCCTTGTGACCCCGTAACATCAGTTTGGGAAGGGTTCGGTCGAAGTATTGTTCATGCCAAAAAGAAGGGTGATTTTCTTTACCTCAACGATTTTGGTTTCCATCATAACAAGCTCGGGAACTGAGTGTGAAGGTGTAATAAATTGTGAGGAAGATTCAGAAATTTTGCGCATTTGCGATATTTCTGGCTAGCCTTGAATGGCCTTGCTGTGGATGTTGCGCATGTCACTTGTGGCGCCAAGCCGCGCACGCCACTGAGCACAATCGGAACGTTGAAGATTGAGCCCTCGTTTATTCCTGGTGTGGATTTTCGGCTAAACAGAGCCTAGAAAAAATATTGTGGTTGGAATTGTGCCACAAACCCAACGGTCTATTTTGCTCTGATCGTTAACGCTATACTTTCCTTCTGTAGCTTGTTGGAGAATTCAAATGCAGCGGCGAAGCCTGAACGAACTTATTAACAAAGACGATCCGCGATGGCCAACTATTCAAGGCTGGCTGCAAGCGGCTAAGAATCAGGTTGAAAGTTTGCCAGCAAGTGACCCTGGTCGTGGTGATGCACTTGTGGGAACACAAGTGACAACAAGATCGCCCATGGGTGCAGTAGTGTATGAGTCGGGCGGGCTGTTGGTGGACCGCGGTTGGCTTAGAATCTTAGGTTCCGGACATCCTCGATTGCCTCGGTCGCTGCCAGAGTGGAACAACTCTGTGGGAAATGGCTTTCTTGATAAGTCGCCGCCTTTTCTCTTAATTGCCGATGATGCAGTTGGTGGATTTTTTGCGGTTGATGGAGGTGCTTTGGGTAATCCTGGCAATGTTTTCTACCATGCGCCTGATACGCTTTCTTGGGAAGACTTAGGGAGCGGCTACGGAGACTTTCTTTTCTGGTGTTTCAATGGCGATCTGCAGCAATTCTATTTGAATTTTCGCTGGCCAGATTGGCAAGCGGAAGTGGCAGAACTTGGAGGAGATCAAGGAATATCGGTCTATCCGTTCTTGCTTGCTGATGGCCCTCCGATAGGTTCTCGCCAGAGAGCTGTAGTCCCTATCCATGAATTGTACGGTCTGTACATAAACGATTTGCCGAATCAGCTTTTGCAGTCATAGATAGTCCGTAGTGATATCAGTTCTGCAACTAACTGCATTTTGGTCTTTCATCAATGTCTTGACGAAAGGCTTTCGGCTGTGTCCTAGACTTGTTTAGCGTAGTTTTTGCTGAGAGCCATCATATTTCCTACGGTCATTGTAGGAATTATACGCTGCGATCACACTCGTCAAGGCAATCCGTACCAGGTTGCGCGTCCTGCACCGTGTTGCACCAATAGCTTTTTCTTGACCAACTTGCGGAAATGTTCTTTGAGCGTGTTTCCGCTTGCACCGCTGGTGCGCACCATGTCGCGCATGGTCACGCGGCCATGATCGCGGGCGTAGTCCAGAATCTTCACAGCCAGTTCTGGTAAGTCGGCGAGTACGATTTTTTCGCGCTCGACTTTTACGGCCAGCCGTCGCATTTGCTGCTGCAAAGCGCGCATGAAAAATACTAGCCAGGGCTGCCAGTTTGGTGCGTCGGAGCGAATGGTGCCTTGCGTCTGTCGCAATGCTAGATAGTAACTCTCTTTGTTGTTCTCGATGACGCTCTCAAGCGAACTATACGGCACGTAGGCATAGCCGGCTTGCAGTAGAAGTAAGGTGGTAAGAATGCGGCTCAAGCGACCGTTGCCGTCCTGAAATGGATGAATTTCCAGGAACACGACAATGAACACGGCAACAATGAGCAAGGGATGTAAGCGCAGGTCGCGGGCTTCTGCAAGCCAAGCGACTAGCTCAGCCATAAGGCGCGGCGTGTCGAAAGGCGTCGCCGTCTCGAACACAATACCGATCTGCTTACCGTCCTCATCGAAGGCGGCAACACTGTTGGATATTTTTTTGTATTCGCCACGGTGCCGTTCGTCCTTATCGCTGTAGCGCAGAAGATCGCGGTGAAGCTGCTTGATATGGTTTTCGTTGATGGGAATATGCTGCCAGGCGGCAAAGACAGTTTCTATGACTGCGGCGTAGCCAGCAACTTCCTGCTCGTCGCGGCTCTCGAATTTCTTGATTTCTAGGTTGGCAAGCAACCGCTCGACCTCGCGGTCGGTAAGCTTGCTGCCCTCGATGCGGGTGGACGAGCCGATGCTTTCGATAGTGGCAACGCGGCGGAGAGCCAGGAGCCGATCGGGCGCAAGGCTACCTAGGGCGCGCCAGGCACCTTTGAACTCGTCGATTTCAGTCAGCAACGTCAGCAAATCTGGCGTTATCTGGATGGTTTCAGTTTTCAGCATCTGATTGACCTCACCCCGTATTATCACCCGATTACACCCGATTGTCCACCCGTAAATCCACTTGATTACACCCGATTACTGCTGCGACCGCGCACTTCATAGGTGGGCGGGCAAGCTCAAGGCCAACTGCTTTGTGGGTGCCGAACCAAAGCCGGTGGCTAGTGTGAAAGGTTCACCCAGTCCTTACGCTATACTTTTTTAAAAGGAGACTGCAATGAATAGCAATATAATTCGCTTTGGGCTTGCGGTGTCCGTTGCAGGTGTTTTGAGTGGCAACGGTTTAGCCTCAGCCAAGGACAAAACTCCGCTAAAGGTCATTGCTCCTGATTTGGTCATCGAATCGGCAGAGCAAGGTGAGTTTATGGACGATCCTGCCGATCCGCGTCATTTCAAACCGAGCAATATTGTTGGTAAACAATGCGGTTTATTTGGCTGGCGCATGAAAGTAAGAACATCTAGAAAAGTAATTCTGGTTCAAGAAACAAGTGCAAAAAAAGGACAGGCCAATGCCTTTGCAGTAAAGCGTACGCCGCAATATGGCTATTTGTTTGTTGGCCGAGATATTGTACAGGGGGTCTCGCCCGGCAAATATTCAGCGACGGTGTTAGTCGAAAAAGTTCCAATTAGAACATTCACTTGGACTGTCAAATAAGTTAGCCCTTATAGCGATAAACAGCTGTGGGCGCACCATACGGCTCTGCACCTGTGAAGTTGTAGATATCCGTTTTCCCAACACCATGCTTTTTAGGATCGCGGGCACCGGCATAAAGCAAGCTATATGGCTCAGCAGTGATTCCGGTATGTTGGACCCACTTGTCGTCCCACACTTTGTCCCAAATTATAATGTCTCCATCTTTCGGATGGTACCTTGCAAATTTCTGGTCCGACTCTAAGCCATGCTTCGAGTCGTAGTTGTAGAGTCTTTGCCATTTTGAGTGAGGCTTGGTGCACTCTCGGTCAAGAGCCACTCTCATTGTGTGACAGTCAGCCTGACCCACTTTCCAGGGCGATGGTATGCCCGCTGCTAGCACAGCAGCTTCAACGAATTGATTGCATTTTCCTGTGGTACCACTTTCCCATCGATGCGTGTCTTTTGCTAGTTTTTCGGCAACTTTCAGGATACTTTCGCCAGTTGGATGTAGACCCTGCTTAGGGGCAGCTGTTGCGGCTTCAATTTTCTCTGGAATGACTCTGGACGCTATTACTTCCCGCTTACCTGAGTCGTAAATCTCCAAACTCCGCTCCTGCCCATCCTGAATCGCTTGAGCATATAATTCCGTGCGACTTTTCGGAGTTGCTGAACCATCGCTGCGATCCACATTGCTCGCCTTAACAGCTTCAAGCTCATCGCGGGTGCAATTCCTTACTTGCTGCACTTCGGCGGCGTCAATCGCGTGATTGTTCTCTATAGCCGTTGGTCTTTCGCCATGGTCGTTCGGTTTTGCATCCGCCATTGCCAGCCCCTCACAGCTCTAGATTGAATATATTCCCACCCCAGTGCGACTTGAAATCGCTTTGGGCGGCAAGATTCGCTGGTCATTTTCGGTGCTTTGCTATTAGCTGTATCGTGACCTTAGAGATGCTACTTATTCATCCAGCAGAGCGAGTTGCCTCTTGGGCAATGTCTTAATCGCTTTATTCGATTGCCTAAGCTGGCGTAGTGAGAATTTTTCTTTCGCATCTTTAAACAGCGCTATGGCCTCTGGGTATGAACGCGCGCGGATTGCTCCTTTGATCAGGCTCTTCGGTACTGGAGTCGGCGCATGGGGTGAAACCTGTTGGGAGCGCAATGGTGAGATTATTGGCAGAGAGGTTTTTGGCCGTTGTGTTCCAGGTCAAGCACGTGCTGAGCGGTTGACTCGAATGGATGAGCTCGTCAAAGAGTTGAGTCTGTGACGTGGTAGCTCCGAGGCTTGGCTGTTTGCTATTTCAGCTCAAGATATTTCAACCAACTATACTAGAGCATGCACCATTTGCAGTGCCTTTATCTACTTCCCGCCATAACCCGCTTCTTTCTTCAGTTTTTCAAGATCTGGCTTCTTCAGATCGCCTTGCTTAGCATCAAAGCGAGCCGCCATATAAACGTGCCCTAGATTGGTCGCCTCTGCCACCATAAATTTCGAGCGATCTAGTCTTTCTGCTGGAGGGTCTTGTGGAGCAAGGTTTAAGCCACGCGATCTCACCTCAAATGCTTGTTTTTCGATGGCAAATTTACCGTCTTTATTTGCAGCCCAAATGGCGTCCATTTTGGCTTGAGCAATGTAGAAGTCTGTATCTTTGACTCCTAGACCAATGATGCCTGAAAGGTCTTGCTGCACTTTCTTTTCGTAGGCCGGAAATTCAATTGGCCCCGGCTTACCTTCAGTCTGCAGGGCTTTTGTAATCATCCTCTGTGCGTAGTTACTGTAGTCCATACCGGCTGGTAGGTTGCCAGGGTCGGCAATAGCGAAAGTTCTTGCGCCACTTGCATCTTTGTGAATTTCAAAAACTTTGACTCCGTCTACTTGGTAGACTGTGCCCTGCTTGTAAATGCTGTCTGCCTTGCCATCGGGACGATTGGGGTTTTGCACTATATTGCCCTTCTCGTCTTTAATCTCCATATCTTTGGCCTTGGCGGTCCATGTATCGCTTTTGGCAATACTTCCGGCTAGATAGAGGCTGTCGGGTCGACCACTGTCTTCCAGTTTCGTGCCCACTGCGTCATTGACTATTTTGGCTCCACCAATGCCTTGGGCGGCCATGGCTTTGATTTCCAAGCCTGGTGGCAGCTGGTCAAGGTTGGCAGCGGCTGCCGGCATTGCTTTTGACCACCATTTTTGCTCGGTAGTTTTTGCATCCCATTTGCTGCTTGATAGCAGATCGACTCCGAGTTTTTCTTTCAGTGCAGTAAAGGCCACGGCCGATACATCGGCGCTATAGGGTTCTTTGGTGAACTCACCGGTACGCTTACTGTCGCCCTGAGGCTGCTGACCCTCGGCCTTGTCATTGATCTTGGCAGGACCGCTTATCTCTTGAAGCTTTCCAGCATTTATCTTGTCTACAGGGGTATTATCTAATTCGCCTTTGGGATTTTTTACAGCGGTAGCGTCATTTCTTTGGTCCACCATCTCATTTCTCCAAATTTACTAGCCGGATTGCATGATAAGGCACGGATGCGTGTAATCTCGTGAAAGTTTCTCGGTGTTTTCGAATTTGTACCCTGTGAGAGTAGTTATAATTCGGCTACGGAGGATGAGAATGCCCGAACCAACAATAGATGCGAGGTTGGCTTTTCGCGAGATAGTTGACCGGACCGAGAGTCACAAGCTTTTGCGAGCGCTGAGAAATAATCTAAGTAGAAAGTTTTCGGTCAAGAGTGGCAATTCGCTCTTGTTGGCCAGCGAACTGGCATCGTATCTCTATGTTCTTGATCGAGTGGAAGAGGCTTTGGAAATTCTGTCTTTTCTTGAGCGGAACATTGTTTTTAGTGGTGATCATAATATCTGGACGCCGGTGGGCAACAGCATTTGCCTTCTGTCTAGAATCAGAAAGACTGAGGGCTCTAGCGCTGAGTCAGGGCGGCTGTTGAATCGAATTGTTGAGAATCCATTTGCGGTGCCAGAGCCGATCATCGGGAAATTCAGTCTAGTTAGAGTTTCACGAATCAGAGGTGTTCTCGATTCAGCGGCTCGTGATACTTCTGACAAGATGGCTTGCAACAAATTGTCGAATGCACTCTTCTCTTGTTGGTACCACGCTGAAATTGGTAATCTGCTTGGCATGTATGTGGAGGAAAGCCGAAAGAAGCACATGGACGAATTGGAATCGAACATAGAGCATGGCATAAGTTTGCTTCGCGAGCGGCTGCTCAAGGCGGCTTGAAGTCATGGATTAAGCTAGGCGGGCAGCTGCCTAGGTATCAGAAGCTTCTCTACAGTGCCGTCCGTCAGGTGTGGTGTTTATGAGTGTTTCAAGCTCACGATTATCACTAATTATCTGGTCAAATGATGGTGTGCCGTAAAACATGCCGGCTTCGACCATTTGCTGAAAGTCCTTCTCCAGTGCGGCAATGAAAGCACTGTCAGGTATAAGCTTGAGAGATGAAGCCAGGCAGTCGTTATAGTTTGCATATGACGCATTGTAGAAAAGCTTTTTGTATTTTATAACGTCTTCAAGCAGTGCACGATCTGCGATCGCGTTGAGCGCTTTTCCGCTTCTATGAAGGCACGACATGTCGTACCAGTGTCGCGATAGCCTTTCGCCGGACACTTTGAATTCAGTGCGATTGCATTCAACGTGAATCAGAGTTGCTTTTTCCCAGAAGGAACGAGCTATGGCTAGAACTGTTACCGTTGCTTCTGGAAACTCTAGTTCCATCAAAAGTTCTGCGACATAAGGGCGAACGATGTGCTGTTCATTTGGTTCGGTAATGTTTCTTCCGCCAAATTCGATCAAAATATTGGCGGCTAAGTAACGGCCGAACTGTTCTTCCAATACCGATGGGTAGTAGATTCGCAGCTTCTCTCCGTCTTCGCTTATGTCGACTGAATATTTTCGACCAGGAAATTGTTCAACCAGCAGGTTTTCGAAATAGGGCTTTACTACGTTTCTTGAGTGGTTGGCAACAAAGACCTTCAACTGCTCGCTGATTTTTTTGACCGCAGACCTTGAATGTTCGCCTTTGATTTCATCAATAAATCCCCGATAGTCGAGGGTGATGTCGAGGTCCTCAGAAAAACGCTCAATGACGTTGTATACCTTTGAAAGAGCTGTGCCGCCTTTGAATGCCATAGGTAGTCGACCTGGCATGGTAAACAAAGCTCGTAACGTCCAGCAGACCCAGATGTCTTTTTCAAGCACGACAGGCTCTTTCTTGAGCTGGTGAGCAATGGCAATCAGTATCTCTGCCTGTTCCCTTTCCGGTAGTCTCATGAATTGCTCAGCCATGCCTTTCCCTCTCAAAGCGCATCAAGCCCTCAGCCATCCACGCCGGCATTTGTGGAACTGATTCTTTGAGCTGAATGTATTCAGCCTCGGTCAACTTCTTCTGAATAGTGGCAAAGGTTGCCTTCTCGACTTGGTTCTTTCCGAGATACCACAATGCGGAGATTGCGAGTCCAACATTGGTGCCGGGGGCAACCATCTTTCTTGCGCTGATATGTTTGAGCCTGATATGCATGCCACCATAATTGATGCGCCTAGATGGGCCTGTCGTGTAATAGACCGGCTGAACTTGCATCTGAGTGGAAAGACCGAACATTCGAGCAGCTTCTGCTCCATGTACTTCGACATTTCCGCCAGCTATCGTCATAGCGATCTTGAAAGGGGCAGGCGGCACAATGCCGACATATTTATTAGATTTTGGCCGCACGTATATGCCCCTGGCCAAGCGCATCAAGGCCGTAGATTTAACCAGGCGTGCAAGCTCTAAGTCTACTGCTTTGCGAGTGCCGAACCGAAGCAAGGTTGCTGGCGTGAACGGTTCACCCAGCGGTTGTACTTCGACGAATTGGCGTACTAGTTCAGCAGTACTCATGCTTTTGTCCTTGTTTGAGGGATAACTGTATCATTTTTCCCTCAAACAGGCAAAACTAAACTGAACTGTGCTCAGTCTCTAATTTTTAGGTGCGTTCAAAATCCATGTTCATCGGTGACTTGGGTAGTGTCTGGAGGACTTCATTCGCCTTGCTGTTGTCGCCGCCTGAGTCTCTACTTGCAAATTTGGTTTGAGATATATTTGTGCTGGCAACATCATCGCCCACTACTTCCAGAGCGGCGGCGTCAATCCAGACGGTGCCAGGCCCGGCGAGGATAACTCCGTAGTTTATCCGGCGACTGTCTTTGCTCACGTTGACGACAACGCTAAACTGCTGCCAGTCGGTGGTGCCTTTGAGTGGTCGGTTTGACATGTCGTCCCGCTCAGTTGGATAGCTTCTTGTAGAAACACTCAAATGCAGTCCACATCTCTCTTCAACGTCACGAGCTTTTATAAACGCCGTAAATCTTATGCGCAGATTTTGATAGTTCGCTGCATCGATCATCTGATGAATACCGGCTGAACCTGGTGCTGTTTCGCTCACCGACTCAAGGCGAGCCGACTGAGTGCCTTTATAGAGCACCTCTTTGTCGATAGCAGCTGCGTAGTGTTCTTGGGAGAGTCCGTAGAATTGCCAGCCGGGTATCAGAATTTCGCTTGTCATAAGTATCTCGGTCGTTAGCGGGCTGAGTCCCTTCGTTTGTGCGAAGTCGCAATTTTTAGTTCATTCTTTGTTGATTCGATAAAGATTTGGTCTGTGGGGTCTGCTGTGGCAATAGCAAGTTCAAGATAGTGAGATGCCTTTTCGTAATTTAAGTCATTATGTAAAGCTACGCTTCCTCTTGCCGAATAGGATTCAGCTAGATTTCTCCGAGCCCATTTGTAATTTGGATTGATTCTCAGCGCCGATTGGTAAAAGTTGATGGTTCTCTCTGATTCTGGATTTTTCTCTGCTAGCCCTTGCAAGGTAAGACGCGCCTCTTGGCTCATGGTTGCATTGAGAGACTCAACTTCTAGTGCCTTCTGTTGTTCAGCTCTTCTTTCGAACCAGAGGTGTTGATCTTTGTTTTGTTTTGCCCAGTCTCGCCCGAAAAGGGAATCAGCTATTTCGATAGAGCCCTTGCCTGTTCGTACCGCTACATTCGACAAGTCGCTAGTGCATGCATTGGTAGTCACCGGGACCACTAATAATTCTTTGACTGCTCCTGCATTAGTCAACCCTTCCAGAGTCTTCCTTTGGCTATCTGTTAATGTAATTTTGTCTTTCCCATGAGCGAGAGATGATATTTGCTCTTTCGTAAGGGTCAGAAAGGTATGTGGTCCATTGACGTGTCCATCGTGTATCAAGCCATCGGCGAGCGCCGATGGGCACGCAAGCATGGCTAAGAACGCGAGCACAATGGTGATTGAATTCTTTTGCATCCATAGCCTCGAATCTTAGCTTCCATTGATTATACTGCTCCGGCAATGTCTTTCTTCTCGCATGGGGATCTAATCCTGGTTGGGGTTCATAGCCTAGAGCCGTTTTGTGCTGATGGTCCAAGGGTAAAAGCCATGAACCTTCTTGAAGGCTCTCAACCTGCAACATTTACTGATTTGGAATCAAGCTTGTTTGGAATTGTTCGTCCGTTGCGACATCAGGAAATTGCAAGCGAAGATTGAAGCACTATCCGCGCCGAAGCCCCTTCACTCCACCGACCGTAAATAACTCACACCATCGCCCCAGGTCTGTTTCTTTTCGATCAGTTCCTTTCTACTTTGCAAGCCTCGCGAAATAATCACAGGTTAGGCTTAAGCTGTGTCTATAGTTCGAGGTTGGTCCCGTGTTTATCAAAACCACTTCTGTTGCGCTTCTGCTGCTGACTCTTGCTGCGCTGTCGTTCTCTGATGCTGAGGCTAGAGGATCAGGCCGTATGGGCGGTATGCGCATGGGTGGTATGCGTATGGGCGGCGGATTGAGCGGTTTGGGAATGGGCGCTTCAGGCCGAGGCGCCTTTGGTGGTCAGATTCGCTTAGGCCGTGGTCGTGGCGGTCGCCGCGGTGGTTATAACAGAGCTGCCAATATGGGTCCTACGGTCGAGCAGCAGCAGGCCGTCTATTTCCAGGCACGCAGAGCGGAAAACCCTTACTCGAATGTGCCTATGCGCGTTAACGTCAGCGATTACGTCAGAGATTATCGCTAGCTCTTCTATGTAACTGTGGTTAAATTGACTAGTGGCTTGAGGAAAGAGAGAATCTCAGCAGCTCGACCTTGCCTTTATACAATTTGACGGAGCAGCCTAATATTTCTAAGTCATCTAAAATACTGTACAAGAAGCGTCTTTTGATGTTCACGGTTTGCGCCGTCACGTTTTCTAGTGGTGCCGCCCTAGCTGAGCGGCAAAAATATAGCGGTGTTGTAAAATATACTGCTCCATCAATCACCGGTTTGCATAGCGATAAAGCATTGCCAGGGCCCACGACACCGGTGCCAGACCTGGATGAGAACATGAATCAGTGCGCTGGCACTGTTCAGCATTATCGCCTTCCTGCAACTGGCTATACTCCCCCGCCTCCGTCTAATGACAGTCGAGCTGGCAAGCTTCTATACGTTAAGCGCAATTGTGGCAGCTGTCACCAGGCGGAGAACAAAGGCGGTAACTTGGGCCCTCCTCTTGATGGCATTGGCGGTGCCCGTGGAGAGCAGTTCATTACCGCTCATATTTTAGATCCTGAAAAACAGATGCTTGAGTTTCCTAATTTATTTGGCGGTAGATCAAATATAATGCCGCACTTAGGCATCAGGTTGAATGAGGCTAAGCTGATTACGGCTTATCTGCTTACTTTGCCAGAGCCGAAGAACGGTTTTCTTGTCAGTTCACATCCTAAAATAGGTGCGCCCAGCAAAGAGCATTCTGAAGTAAAGATAGTTGACAAGCCTGCTACTGCCAATGGTGCTACTGCTAATGGTGCTAGTTCTATAAGCAAGGGCCGCGCTTTGTTTCTCAGTCGCGGTTGCGCGGCTTGCCACACAGTGGACGGTGGGCCAAGCAGGTTTGGTCCAAGGCTTGAGGGAATTTCGTCGCGTCGCACTCAACAGGAGTTAGAGGAAGCCTTGAGAAGCGGCTACGACGAACCAGAAATGATTCGCACACTGCATTTGTCCAGCGCAGAAATGCAAAATATAATTGATTTTCTCAACAGCCTTCCGAGTGCAAAACCTGATAAAGCCAGTTCGCACAAACCCAGGTCGAAAGGGGATGGAGCTGTACGAAAGAATCAAAAATGAGCTGTGATATACGACGAAGCTTGTAAGAGGCAAAGCAACGCTATTCTCGGTTCTGCTCTTTGTGTTTGTTTTCAATCTCAAGCCATTTGGCCTCTTCTTCGTCTTGCAGTGACTTGAGCAAGAGGTCCGGATCTTGGACGGGTGTATCACCGCCGGCCGCGATCCGATTTCTCTTTTGCTGCGCTGCGGCTTTGTACTGTTTAGCAAGAGCAAAAACCGCTTCTGCTTCTTCGCTGCTGGCAAAAGCGCAAGATGGTATCTGTATGCCGTTGACCAAGGCAATTACATAGATGCTGCCTTTTTTCATTTCGATGTCACGGATCTGGTGCCATTTGTAGTTGAACTTCATTTGTCCGAGAGAGTCTCTAATGCCCTCCTCGTCAATAGTTGTCGTACATGCACCGTAGAATTTGCTTAAGAATAGTATTGATGCTGTGTGAAGAAAAGCAAGGCAAAGAGTCGTGAGAAAAAAGAATAGTGCATAAGCGATCAAAATGCCAAAAAATGTCGCAATAAAGGTCGCAATGCTCAGTTTGGAAGCTGTCGTGAGTGCAGCAAGCACGCAGACGATCGTGTTTAAAATAAGCAAGCGTCGTGTGCTACAGAAATAGACCCCGCCTTGCCAAACCTCAGCCTGGTTCGTGGCCTTGTATGTCAGCGTATAGGCTGTTTTGGCTGGCAGGTTCAAAGGGAATTCCTCACTCTGTTTGCTCTGTCGTGTCTTGTTTTTCCTTGTCTAAGTAAGCAGTTATAACACTAGTGCTGAGTATCCAAAAACTTCCCTAAAACATTGCCTTCTTCAGTACCATCTGGCCGCAGAATAGTCCAATCCAGCACATCTTTTTCTAGAACTAATAACGGCTCACCATATTTGTAATTATTCAGTTTTACTTCACTGTTTAAAGTGCCCTCGATATAATCCTTGTTCCAGCTAACCACGGTGACGAAGACTTGCTCCATTTGTTTGCCATCAGAGTCAAGAAGTCGTGTGGTTACCGATAGTGATTGACCAGCAGGTAGTCCTTTCAAATAGCGCTCTTTGACTGCTGGCAATGTTTTTCGAGCCTGCTCCACGTATGGTGCCAGTATGGCATCCATGTGTTCTTTGCTGTCTCTTACGGGGCGATCTGGTGGCGGGCTGCCAATTGGGCGAAAACCTAGAGCTTTTGCTGTTTCTAGTTTGGTGGCGTCAGCGCCAACTGCCTTTTCCTCGGCCTGTGACTTGGGAGCGGTGCCTGATCCCGGAATGGCAATCACTGTTCGACCGGAAGGAGCCCCTACCATTGAAAGTCTCAGCTCCATCACTGCTTCTTTCATCTTCTTCTGGGCAAACAAAGCTGTGCCTTTTATTTTGTGAGCGTCTCTGACTGCGCCCTCCGGTAGGTGCTCGCCCTTGTACTGCAGAAGCTTGTCGGCGTCTGCTATTGCTAAATCGAATTGCCTGGCAGCAAGATAGGCCTGCCCGCGCATCTCCGTGGCCAGCAGTGCAATTGTTGTATCCTTCTCTAGCTCGATAGTGCGAGTAAAGTCGGCAATGGCGGCGGCAGAGTTTGACATTTGTAGCTCAGCTAGTGCTTTGAAGAGATAAATGTCACCCTTTTTCTCCCCAAGCTCAATGGCTTTGGTAAGGTCTTTTAAGGCATCTTCAGGCTTTCTCGTCAGGCAATAATTCATGCCGCGCAGCGCGTATGCCCTTCGAAGCTTTCCATTGAGTTTAATTGCTTCATCGCAATCTGAAAAAGCACCTTGACTGTCTTTTAAATTGAAACGCACAGTAGCTCTCAGAAGAAAGGCATAGGCTTCTGGTCGTTTGCCAATTATCCGATCTAGCTCTTCTTTCATGCCATTGAGGCGACCGTCATCAACTTTGCCTTTCAATAGCTGGCTGTCTATGAGCTCCAGTGCCTTTTTGTTGTCAGAGGCCTGTACCGGCATCTGAGCTATGCCAAGCCAATAAATACTGATCAAGCTACATGCTTGTGCCACGACAATTAGGTAACGGCACTTAATTCTGGCAATACTGCGCACGCTGTGAATTTCCTTGTGCTGAGGAGCTGATTATACTCATCGCTGCCAATATTTTCTTAACCGGTGAAGAGATTAGTTTTATGGAGCTTCTGTTTTAAGATTTAGGCTTCTTTGCTGGCTTGCTTTCTCCTAGGTCTAGCATGTCGCCTAGTTCGTCGAGGGATCGAGCCATTCCCTTAAATTTGAACTGGCTGTCTATTCCTTTTAGTGTTTTGTAGCCTTTGGGTAGGGCAAAAGTCGAGGCCGGTATTGAGTTGCTGGGTTCTAGTTTGATTGTGCGAATAAACCAATTCAATTTGCCTGTCTCTTTCTCTCGTCCAAGGCAGCGAATTAATAGCCCATCTAACTGTGGGCAGTTGAAAAGCTGGCATTGCAGTGCCGCTACCTGCGGTGCCTTCGATAGTTGATATGTGTCAACATAGTAGTTGCTAATTTCACTAGCCTTACCGGTCTGGAAGATCGATTTAGTAAGTTTTTCGCCGGGAAATTGGTATTGATACGATGGTGCGTCTATTCCTCGAACTTGAATACGTTTTTTTGTGATTGGCTTATCTAGGGTGCAGATATCGTTGGTTCCGATTGCGGCGGTGTTCCACGCCCGCCATTGGTTGAACTTTAGAAAACCCATCTCTTTGGTTTCTGGTCGAAAAACGCAGGGGGTCCAGTCTGGTGCCTTTGCAATCATAGAGAAGCCGTGAGCTGAGGAATCAAGCCTAATGGCATCTTCAGTGATGACAAATTTATGGATGCTCTGGCCTATTGATTCTTGAGCGATAATCCAACCCTTGTAGGTGCGTTCTTTGTTGGTTGGAGCACCCCAAGCTGGTAGGCTGAACGGCAAGCAAAGGATATGAACAGTCGCAAGGCTGCATGCGAGAAGAGTGAATTGTCCTATTTCTAACTTTGAGTTCATCATGCTTCAATCTTTCGCTGCTATCTGGGGTGGGCTTGTTTTGCCCTTCTTGCTCAATATCATGATGATGATCAAAATGCCTATCAAATAATATTTTTGCTCTGAGAATAGTTGATAGCCAGTTTGAATCATTTCGCCTGGCACGCTCAGCATGTGCGCAATCAGCATTGCTGCAATCCACAGCGCGGCATTTAGTGGTTCAACAAACCACAAGAGTCCAAAGACGATCCATATGCCAAATTGGCCGAAGCGATTCATGGCTTCTTGTGCGCCTCGTGGCAGCCAAGGCTCAATGACGCCGTAACCGTCGAGGGGCGGAATTGGCATTGAGTTTAGAATCAGGCAGACGATTTGCAGCAGTACAAGCAGTGCCAGAGCTGGCCAGAGAGGGTTGTCTGGATTTTGCTTGACGAACCCAAGCATAAATGGTGAAGCATAAACAAAAATCATAACAGCGCTGCCAAATGGCCCTGCCGCTGATACTGCTGAATTCCAAAAGCGGTTGCGCAGGGCACTTCTATCTATGTACACTGCAGCACCTGGTAGGGCAATTCCACCCAGCATCAGCATGATAATTGGTATCACCAATGTCAGGCCGGGATCTGTATATTTGATGGGGTTGAGAGTTAAGTAGCCTTTGTCTTTGACTGACTTGTCGCCGCCAGCGTATGCCACCACTGCATGGCAAAACTCGTGGATGCACAAGGCGAAAATCCATCCGATACAAACTACTAACGATAAGCTCATTTTTTTTGCCTTTATATGTTCAATCTAAACAGTAGCATAGCTTGTTGTGAAGCCCCAAGGCGGGTTAGGCAATTTATAGTTAGGCAAATTATGGCTTAGGCTGCTTGGGCTTCGCCGATCTTACTTTGCCTATGTCTAGCATTTCGCCAAATTCGTCTATTGAGCCGGTCATGCCTTTAAACTTGAAGCGGCTATCGATTGTTTTCAATGATTTGTAGTTTTTGGGTAGGGCAAATGTTGAAGCTGGTATAGTGTCGCTTTTAATCAGCTTTCTTGTATGTATGAACCAGTGCATTTCGTTTGTCTCTTTGACTTTTCCCATGCAGTTAATTAAGAGGCCGTCGAGTTCTGCGCAATTATATAGATGGCATTGTATTGCCGCTACCTGCGGTGCTTTTGAAAGCTGGTATGAGTCTACAATATAGTTGGTAATCTCTCTTTGCTTCTCTGTCTGAAATATCGCCGTTGTAATCTTCTCACCAGGAAATAGATATTGGTATGTTGGCACATCCATTGCTCTTAGCTTAATTGGTTTTTTTGAGATTGGTTTGTCGAGAGTGCATTCATCTGTTGCGCCCACTGTAGAGGTGTTGAAGTTGCGCCATTGTGAGAGTTTGACGAATCCCATCTCTTTTGTGTCAGCTCTGAAAACACAGATGTTCCAATCTGGGCCTTTGGCTATAGCAGAGAAGCCGCACGACCGAATATCAATGCGAATGGCTTGGTCTGTGACAACGAAGTTTATTGGGCCGCCGTTGCTAGATTCTTGAAATACCAGCCAGCCTTTGGAGGAGCTCTCTTTACCGTTGGGAGCTGCCCCTGATGGTAGACCAGTGAAACAGCCGAGTGCTAGGCTCACTGTCACACACAACACAAAACAAATGTGCTTGCAGAGCGGGCTTGCTATTCCTGTGCGCAGTTTGACAGGAGTGATTCGGGCATATTTCAATTTCGCATGGCTCCTGTTTCGATTACCTATTTCAATTTCCTATTTGAGCAGCTTTTTGCGGCTGCCTACCACCCATTCGTTGTCTCTGATTATTGTCTCTGTAGCTTTATCTATTTTGTAGAGTTGGCAGACGATGGTATCAATTTCTTCTTGAATTTTCCTTTCATGCTCAATCAATTCTGCCGCTGGAGTAGTTAGTTGATTTTCGTGCCAGTGGCGCATTAGGGCTATTGCATCTTTGGCTAAATCGCCTACGCGTGTTGATATTTCGGCACTGGGCGCGCTAAATGGCAGTCGACGCAAGTCGCCTATTTGAAAATTGATGGTGGGGTTGAGTACCCCTAGCAGGTAGATTGTTAGAGATGAGTTGAGGAAGCCTAATAGATAATGATAGTCAATTTCATTTGAAAATATTGCGGAGCTGGCTATATCAAATATAGAATTCTCGCTCAATAATCGCGCTTTGAAGCCGGTGGTGCCAATGTAAGAGTAGGTGAGACCAGGTTTGAAATAATACTCTTCGCCAGGTAGGGCCCGCGATTGGCCTCGTTCTTTGCGGTATTGGCGAATGGTGTTGCCATTGTCTGGCCAAAATAAACGATAGCTAGTTTGGTGGTACCACTTTTGTCCGCCGCCTTTATCGTATGGTACATAGAGGTTTTTTTCCTCTTCAGTTAGTCGGGAGGCGAGTTTGACGAACTTCTCGTTGTTGCAAGTAAATAGTCCATTGACGATGGCAATTCCTTCAATTTCACTAAGTGCGGGAAGTTCTTTGAAGCAATTTGCTAAAACGGCTGGACAGTCGAAGGCAAAGGGATTGCCGCTAATTGCTGCCATTGTCGCTAGGGCAGTCTCTTCTGCAATTAGGCTTGTGCTGAGATTCTTATTTTCAATGCGGCCGACGCGTATGCTGCGAGGTTTCGAGTGAGAGTTTGATTTAAAACTAAAGTCCAAGGTAGAGTCAAAAGTTCTATCGAGAGTTCTATCAATGGTGCTGTCAAATAGTGATTTAGCGGAAGAGTCTCTGCTCGAGTTAGTGCTGTTGTCATCCCGTTTTCTTTCTAAAGTCAAAATAGCGCTGTTGACTTTTTCCCCAGGGCGGGCGCTGAAACTTCCTAAACCAAGGGTGAGGCAAGAGGTAATATGGCAGTGTTCTAGCAGCTTTAGGCGGAAGGCACGATAACGTTGTACTGAGAGAAAACTCTGCTGAACAATCATTGACAGTTTGCCCTGAGCTGCGAGCAGCCGAGTTGCCAGTTCAATGAAAGCGGTGTAGAGATCTCCGGCGCTGTCAGGATAGTAGCGCTTGAGAAAGTTTGCTGTAGTATCACCCATGATGCGGGTGCTGAGATAGGGTGGATTCATTACAATTTGATTGTAGGCAATGTCGCTTAGCCTGGGGGCGGCTTTTCCTTGCAGATCAAACCAGTCTTGTGATTTAGACCAGTCTTCCGCGTTATATGTGTCTTGCAATTTGGCCTGGTCACTATTTCTAGCTATTCCAAGATTGAGGCTTCCAGCTGAAGATTTGTTGAGAAATAGGCGAGGCAGCGGTAGTTCGCAAAGTTCTGAGTGCTGATCTCTGGCCAGAAGATAGAAAGCAAATCCGCACAGCTGAAGGAGCTTATGGTCTACATCAAGGCCTGTGATTACCTCTGATAGCAGTGTCTCTAGATACTCGCGCTTTTTTTTGTTCAGCTGCTGCTCTGATACTTCTCGTGCTGCTGACATATCGTCTTGTGTAGAGGCGATCGATAGCCAATGCTCGGCGGCTGGAATTAGCAAGTGTCCAGCTCCACAGGCCGGGTCTAAGAGTCGAGCTTGCTCGGCTGGCTGAGATTCGAAAACTTCCGCAACCAAATGGTTTGCAATATTTTTGGGGGTAAAAACCTGGGTGCTTTGGCCAAATACTTCTTGCGTCCATCCCGTAGACAAAGTGTTCTTGCCTATTGCCTTGATTTGATGCGGCCAGGACGACGTTTCTTTAGTGGTGCCTTTTTCTGGATGGTTGCTCTTATTTGTGATGCGCTCGTCTAGTGTTTGACCTACCAATTTTATTAGGTCTGCTGGCGCGCCGGGCCAGTCAGAGGTGTCGATAACAAGCGGGGAAGTCAAGGTTTCAGCGAAAGCTGTATCGTCTATGTGGCTTCCTTTTATTTGTAAATCTGGCTCTTGGCTAGAATATTTTTTTTCGCCGAAATAGCTGACTCTGAAATATTTGAACAGAGCCGTGCTCAACTCTGATTTATTAAATTGGCTGGGAAATAGATTTCTTTCCGCCAAATTAAGATGGCCGATTATTTTGACTGCCAAAACTTGACCGATATCGGTCAAGTTTTGACTGCTGGGTGTCAGCTTCTTAGCTAATTTTCGCAAAAACGCCAGATTAAGCTCCGAAAGGCTGTTGCTTGGCCGTTCTTCGTTTGATTCAGTGAGCAATATTTGGGCCTTTGCCAAGAGCTAAATACCTTTGCTGGGGCAACACCATGAAGATAAGGCTATTATTTGCCTAGGGAGTGATGTCATTTGGTGTATAAAACTTGACAGTTCATACTTATTTTGGGGATCAGGTCATGGGTAAGGCAGGTCTTGAGGACATAGTAGCCGCGTCGTCGGCAATCTGTGCTGTCGATGGTACGGAAGGTAGGCTTATCTACCACGGTTACGATATTCACGATCTCGCTGAACATTCAACCTTTGAAGAAACCATTTATTTGCTCTGGTTTGGCCGACTGCCCACCAAGAGCGAACTGGAAACTTTGAGCAAAGGCTTGCGCACTAATCGTAGCTTGCCAGCTGAAGTGGTCAAGGCCATGAAGCAAATGCCTAAAGAAGCTTTGCCGATGGAAGTTTTGAGAACCACTGTCTCAATGTTATCAATGTACGACGCTGACGCTGAAGACAATGTGCGTGAAGCTAATCTTCGCAAGGCCATTCGTCTCACTGCTCAGTTTCCTACCATTGTTGCCTACTGGGATTTGATCAGAAACAACAAAGAAGTTGTTGCACCGAAAGAAGATAGTTCATTGGCTGCCAATTTCCTTTATATGCTTAGTGGCGGCAAGGAGCCAAATGAAGTTAGCGTTAAGTCTCTCGACATCGCCCTGATTTTGCATGCTGACCACGAACTCAATGCTTCCACTTTCGCTGCCCGGGTTGCTGCTGCTACCTTGACCGACATGCACTCAGCGATTGTTGCCGGTATTTGTGCGCTGAAAGGGCCGCTACACGGCGGAGCCAACCAAGAAGTTATTAAAATGCTGCTTGAGATGGGGACTCTCGATAACGTTGAAGCCCACCTCGACAAAATGTTTGAGCGTCACGAAAAAGTCATGGGCTTTGGCCACCGCGTTTACAAAACTGAAGATCCACGCGCTTCTCACTTGCGCAAAATGTCTGAAGAGCTTGGTAAGCGCGCCGGTGATACCAAGTGGTTCGATATGTCTTACAAGATTGAGCAAATTGTCAAAGGTGACAAAGGCTTGAATCCGAATGTAGATTTCTATTCAGCGTCTGTCTACTACATGCTCGGTATTCCAAACGACTTGTACACACCAATTTTCGCCATTAGCCGTATGTCTGGTTGGGCTGCCCATGTGCTTGAGCAATATGCAAACAACCGCTTGATTCGGCCTCGTGCTGAGTATATCGGCGAGATGGACCTTAAGTACGTAGACATCGACAAGCGTCAAGTTCCAGCATTAAGCGATAGCGCTAAGTAGCTTGTAGTCCGCGCCCGCTCTTTATTCGTTCGCCCGTGCTTGGTACGAATGAAATACTTGCTCTAGATAGGCTTCTGGGGCAGAGTCTTGATTGTCGATGGAGCCTAGCTTCTCATGGAAGTACTTGGCTAGTTTTTGCGCTACTAGTGGGCGATAGGCTTTGGCCAAAGATTTGCGGCGTTTGAGAAAGTCGACAATTAAATCGTATTCGGCTGGTGTAACTCGGCCGATATCGAGCAAGTTAGCTGCGCCGGCTGGGCTAGCTAGCAATAATTGAGTCGTAGAAATGTCTGGTTTGTGTTCGCGAATGACAATTGTTCCAGCGGCCATGTCACCGAGGCGACGCTCGTTCTTGTCGAAAAGCATTATCAGGAGACCTAAGAAGAGAATCTGGTCGACCATACGAATTAAATTGCGAATGATGGCTCCGACCCAGCTGAGTGGCTGTCCGTTCGCTTCGATTACTCTAATTTCGGCTACTTTTTTGCCAGGAGTTTGACCCTGCCAAATCGCTTCAAACACTATAAAGTAGCAGTTGAGTTGGATGAATATAATGAATATTGCGATCATGGCCAGCACGCCGTACCAGATACTTTTAGTCTGCGTGTCTAAGGGCAAAGTAGATATTAAGAAACCGGCGATTAAGGCCAGTATGATTACTAGCAGGGCTGTGAGAAGGTTGATTAAGCTATCTACCAGTTGGGCCAAAAGGCGGTTGCCGACCCCGGCGATTTCGAGGTGTAAATCGACATTTTCAGGGGTAGAGATAGAGTAGTCGGGCTGTTGCATTAGCTGGCAAGTACCATGGTTGGAGTGGAAGAAACTAATAAGGTTAAGCTAGCAGGGAAGTCTTAGGGAATCGCTGGGATGAATGTAGAGCGCTGGCTCAAGAGCAAAAGATTAGCATGGCAACAGCTTGAGGACTTGCTCAAGCTCGTCGATAAGCGAGGCTTGAAAGCGCTTGATCGACAACAACTACGAGAGCTAGGCCGGCTATATCGTGCTGCTTCGGCTGACTTGTCAAGGTCGCGAGCCTTGAAGCTGGGCAATGAGGTGCAGGTCTATTTAAATAACCTCGTGGTAAAAGCTCACAACCAAGTTTATCAAACTAAGGATGACCGTTTTGCCAGCCTCTGGCGCTTTTTGTATCGGGGCTTCCCTCAACTGGTGCAGCAGTACATTGTTTATGTGACAGTGGCATTTTTGCTCTTCATTATTCCTTGCGCTGGTTGCTACTTTGAAGCCGTCAAAGATGTTCATTTTGGCCAGATGGAGGTGAGCCCTGGGCGTGCTCTCGTGTCTGACGACCTTTGGCATATGATTGAGAATAAAAGACTGTGGACCGATTCTATTCAAGATAACGGACCGGCCATTTCAAGCCTAATTGCTACCAATAATATCCGTGTTGCCATTGCGGCCTTTGTTCTTGGTATCAGTTTTGGTTTGGGAACAGTATTTGTTCTAATAACCAACGGCATGAGCATCGGCACCATATTTGGTGTGTGTCAAGATTATGGTATGGCGACGCGCTTGTTAGCCTTTGTTGCTGGCCACGGTGTGCTTGAGCTGAGCGCCATTTTTATCAGTGGCGGCGCTGGGCTTCTGCTGGGTAAATCGTTGTTGTTTCCGGGGCAGTTGAGTCGCTCAGACTCTCTGCGTCGCTCTGCTAAGCCTGCGATGCAGCTCTTTGCTGGTTGCATTGCTTTGCTTCTTATTGCCGGGGCCATCGAGGGCTTCGTTTCTCCACGCACCGACATTAGTGCCCAGACCAAGTATCTTGTAAGCCTTGCTACGGCTATTTTGTTGTTGCTTTACCTTTTTGCCCCTCGTGGTATTAGACCCAAAAGACCATTGTAGATATGAGACGAACGAGACGCTTAGTAGTACACTTTTATAATTCCTAATAGGTAGATTATGGACGAGCAAGGCTTTTGGTATATCATCGCCACTTCAATAGAAGACGCTAACGGCGATAGAGAAGTTCAGCTTGCCAAGCTGAAAGAACTATTGCACCAAGCACCAGATGAAGACATTATTGCCTTTCAAGAGATGGTTGATCATATGATGGACCGGGCCTATCGCTGGGAGCTCTGGGGAGCTGCTCACGTGATTAATGGTGGCCTCGCTGATGATGGCTTTGAGTATTTTCGGGCCGGACTGATTATGGCGGGGAAAGAGATCTATGAAGCCGCTTTAGCCGAGCCTGATTCGTTGGCCTATGTTGAAGATATTGACGATTGCGAAGAGTTTCTCTTTCTCGCTTGCGAAGTATACGAAGAGCGCAACAACGATGGTGCCATTTACGATCGCTTTAGAGAAGAGAGCCTAGTTACACCTGATGGTGAGCCCTTTGATGTTGAAGACAAGAATTATTTTCGTGCTCAGTATCCCCGCCTCTGGGAAAAATATTGCGAAGAAGAGCCTGCATAGCTATTTGCTTAGCTATGGTGACAGCTATGGTGGCTTTCATTAAAAGTTTTCGTCAGGCCCTTGTTGGTGCTCGACATATGACATTGCTAAGTTAGAATAACGGTGGCTCATCTGGTGTCATGTGTAGTTGCCGAATTTTACTGAGCTTAAACTAAGTTGGCAATTTAAATCACCACCAGATATGATGCCTTGTATATCTTCCGCATATTCCCGGCGAAGGGGTATTGAATGGCTCTAGAGGCCCCCGAGAAAACCAAAGACGCTGCCGCGCGGCAGAATACTACCAGTGGCTTTAGCCTGGCTAGTTTAGAGCGTCTTACCACGGTTAAGCGCTTTATTTCTGTGCTCAAGCACAAGCCGACCAAGAAAATTTCAGTGCGCCGACGTAAGCGTAAATTGCCGCCTGGCCAGAGGCTTTTGCGTGCCGCGGCGGTGGCTATGCTTCTTGCTGTTGGGCAAGGGTTGATACATCCCCTGACTAGCCCCTGTGAGAGTACTACTGGTGGTGCTCAACCGCTGGTGCCGTTGGCAGCTCCTTTTGCCATGACTACTCCCTTGGTAAACCTTAGAGACAATGTTCAAGCTATCTGTCAAGTAAAGAAGCTCACTCCTGGTGTGTTCGCTATCGATCCAGCGACTGGTGCCTATCTCGATTACAATGGCAACAACTCCTTTTCTGCTGCCAGCATGATTAAAGTGCCTGTTTTAGTGGCGCTGTTGAATGCCATCGATAGTGGTGACATTGATCCCACTCAAATAATGAGCATTAAGGCGCACCATGTGGCTGGTGGCTCTGGTCACTTGCAGTGGCGCCCTGTTGGCACAAAGCTACCGCTGCTTGATGTGGCTGAGTTGATGATCATCATCTCTGACAACACTGCAACTAACATGATTATTGATTTGCTCGGCGGCAAGGTCGCGGTCAACAAAAAGTTCGCGAAGTGGGGCTTGAAAAACACAGTTGTCAATGCACCGCTTGCAGATTTAGAGGGCACTAACAAGACTAGTCCTTATGATCTCGTTTATTTGCTGGCTCGCGTCGAGCGCGGTGAGCTAATGTCAGATTTGTGGCGCAACCGTATGCGTGCCATCATGGCGAGAACAAAGACTCGTACGCTCATTAATCAAGGCATTCCGCCTGGTGCTAAGTTGGCTCATAAGACGGGCGATATCGGTTCAATGGTTGGTGACACCGGAGTGATCACAACTCCTGATGGTCACAAATTGATTATGGCTATGCAGGTGCAGCGTCCTCACAACGATCGTCGTGCCAACGAATTGATTCGCAAAGTTACTGGTCTTGTCTATGCCGGTTTTGAAAAGACGAGACCAACGCTTGAGGCTCAAGCTAAGTCCATTAAGCCCAATCCGGCTAAGTTAGATTTGACCAAACCATTAGTCGGAACTCCAGAGCCGGGTGCTGCCGCTAATACTGACAATTCTTCTGCTTCGCAATAAGCGTTGCCCCCTGGGAATGGACGAAAAAAAAGAGGCATCACTGCCTCTTTTTTTTACTGATTTACTATTGTCTTTGTTGTTGTCACATTTTGCCAAGCATACTTGTTGGCAAAGCAATCGTTATAGCAAAACCGGGGGCGGTGTCGAGCCAGTCTGAATGTGTAGCTTATTCTTACTCTTACTTATTCGAAGCGACCAGACAGAAGTGGGCTCGATAGGCCACTAGGCATAGCGCCAGGTGACATATTTTGCACTGGCATACCGCCTGGAGCAACATTGATCAAAGGATTTTGACCAACTGGCTGGCCTAGTTGTTGTCCCAATGGTTGGCTTAGGCTACCGTGCCTTTTTACTTGACCAAGCAATCGTTGTCCGTTTCTGACAATTTGTTGTGATTCGGTAACTCGTACAGCTAGACCTTGAAGATCCCCTTCCATGCGAGTCAATACTTGCTCGGCGTAGTGATCGGCGCCTTCGCGGATCTTGGCTGCATCTTCGTCAGCTTCAAGTCTGATGCGCTCGGCTTCAGCGAGAGCTTCGCGACGCATTTGCTCAACTTCTTGAACAACTTGCTTGCGAATACGCTCAACTTCAGCTTGCACTGCTTTGAGCAGTTCTGACTCGTGCAGCATGGTTTCTGCTTGGCGGCGAGCGGTGGTGATGATTTGTTCAGAGCGACGCTGCGACTCTGCAATAATTTCGTCTCTCTGCTGGAGGACGTCGGCTGCTTCACGCAGCTCTTCGGGAAGTCGGGCCCGTGCTTTGTCTAGCACGTCAAGGAAGTCATCTGCATTGATGAATTTAAATTTGTAGACACCGGCCGCATCATCAATTAGATGCTCAAGCAAATCTAGGTGCTTGTAGATTGTCGTTTGCTTGAAGGTGTTGGCTGCCTGGGCTGTCGGTGCAGTGATCATGGTCATTGTTGGTAGATACCCCTGCTGAAATGCTCTTTAAGGTGATCATTCACAGTACGTGGAACGAATTGCGATACGTCTCCGCCCATGCGGGCGATTTCTTTCACAGTTGAGGAGCTAATAAAAGAATACTCGGCTTTTGTCATCAGAAAAATAGTTTCTAATTCAGGTAGAAGTTGCTTATTTGCTTGGGCCATTCCTAGTTCTGCTTCAAAGTCGGAAATGGCTCGTAGGCCGCGAATGAGAATAGTTACCCCATTGTCCTTCGCATAATTAACTGTCAGCCCTTGAAACTCTCCTACTGTGACTCCGTTGAGGTCTTTTACTACTTCCATAATAAGGCTCTTTCGTACATCCACTGGCAACAAAGGAGATTTTCCCGGATTACCCACCACCGCCATAATCACTTCATCGAAGAGTTTGCTCGCCCGCTGAACGATATCTAGGTGGCCCAAGGTCATAGGATCAAACGAACCTGGATAGATTGCTCTAACCAACCCGATTGCTCCTCCTTTCTTTCCGCTGTTTGCGGTCATTCAGTAGTTCCAAGTGTGGATGCCCCCGAGGACGCCAGTCCAAAGAGACCTTGTCAACGGAACGATAATAACACGACCATCCTTGAAAACCCACTATGTAAATGGATAAGTTGCTAATGTTCAGGGGATTTACCGGGGGTGGCTAGCGCATATCCAGCGGTGTTTGTGGGGTATATGCAATGGTCTTTTCAGCCGCTGGGTCAAGTTTTTGTTTAGCCAATTACTTCGCTTGAGGCGGCCTGACCATCCGTTACATTTACCTGGGTACCGGCAGTATGGCTATCTAATTTTTTCTCTGCTTTATTGGCTGTTTTGTTGGCGTCAGAGCCTAAGCTATTGGCTCCGCTGCCGTTCTCGCTGTCTGAGCCGACACGGGCAAGCTTAAGAGCGGGGTCTATATAAAAAGGAATGAAGAAGCTGAAAGTTGATCCTTCACCCAAAGATGAAGCAACTGTAATGCGGCCCTCGTGTTTCTCTAGAATTTTGGTGACGATAGTGAGGCCGAGGCCGGTGCCCTTAATAGTGTGCACTTTTTTCTCGACTCTGAAGAAGCGATCAAAGATATGCTCTAGTGAGTCTTCTGGAATACCAATGCCCGTGTCTTTAATATGTACGGCGATTTCTTTGTCGGTCACTCCTAGAATCACCGATACTTTTCCACCTTCTGGAGTGTATTTGATACCGTTCGAGATCAAATTGATGATTACTCTTTCAATTGATTCTTGGTTGAGGATGGCTAATGGAATATTGGCATATGGCACGAGGTCAAGCTCAATGCCACGGTCGCGGGCCATGAGGTTGAGAGAGCGCACGGCCGATTCGCAGGCACGGTGGATATCCATAGGCACCATTTCCATGTCGCGCTCGGCTTCTTCAAATTTAGACAGCTCAAGTACGTCATTGACTAGGTGCATCAAGCGATCGGCTTCGTTGTCGATGATTTCTAAGAACTCTCTGTGAATCTCAGGATCAAGTTTTTCGCCGTGATTGCAAAGCGTATCTACATAGCTCTTAATTGATGTAATTGGTGTGCGCAGCTCGTGGCTAACATTGCTCATGAATTCAGCTTTCATGCGCTCTAATTCAGCTTGTTTGGTGTTGTCTTGCATAATCATTACCGAGCCAAGCAATTCTTTGTTGAGAATAATTGGAGCAATGTGCAGGCGCACTGTTTGCTCTCCTAGCTGGATTTGTTCGACGATTGGCTCTAGGGCACCAGGGGCAATTGTGGTATCAGTGAAAGCTTGCACCACCTGACAAATTTGCGGTTGATCAGGGCCTTCCGTACAGACTACAAGTGGCTTACCCACTAGGTCTTTGGCGTCTTTATCAAAAATTTCAGTGGCGGCGCGGTTGACGATTTGTACTTTGTTGTCGCGATCGCACACAACTACACCGTCGGCAATCGACATCAGAACTAGTTCTAGCTTGTTACGTTCTGAGATAAATTTGTTGCGCTCGGCCATCAAGCTATCAACGTTTTGTTTGTCGTAGAGCTGCAGCCGGTTCGACATATAGTTAAAGGCATTGACGAGCTGGTCGATTTCTTTTCCGGCTCGCTGCACTTTAATGAGGTGGCCAAAGTGCCCGGCCGCAATTTGACTGGCACCCTGAGATAAGGTGCGTAGCGGGCCATTGATTAAGGCATAGTTGGCCCAGACACCGAGAGCGCCGAGAGCTCCAACTAAGCAGAATATATTGATCAAGAAATTAGTGGTTTCTTGTTGCGTGCCGAGAATTGTGAATGCTTCACTATCGAGACCAACCCAACAAAGACCGAGGTCTTTATTGTTTTTGCGCATCGGTACAACAAAGTGAGTAATGGCTCGGTAGCCTTTAGGGCTGGTTTTCTGTCCTGGAACGATGAAGTTTTCTGGATTCTTCTTATAGTCTTTGTAATAGGGGTAAATGTCTTTTAGATCTTGAGGCGAATTGGGATTTAGCAAAATATTGCCGGCCATATCCTCATATATAACGTAGGCAATTGCTCTGATTTTGCCGCGCTGAGTGAGAATGTAATATTTCAAACTCTTCAAATCGCCAGAGTTTGTCAGGGCTTCGGCGCCACCTCGGGCCAAGGCTTGAGCAAAGCCCATACCGAATTGTTCAACTGAGTCGTTGATTGATTCTTGCGCACGCTGCAACCAGAAGCGCGCTGTGAAGGTTACAAGCGCGGCAATGCAAGCCAGGCCCATGAAGAGTAGCTGCTTTTGGGCTGGTACTTTGGCCCAGAGCACTCTCATTTTTGTAATTGTTTTGGTGGCCTTATTCATCTAGCGCTTACTTTTACCGCTCAGTTTTAAGTATTGGAACTAGTGCAATTGTAGCCAAAAGCGCCAATTTAGCTAGCGCGTGCCCGTGAGGGCAAGAGCGTAGTTCTAATACATGCTTGTTTAAACGGGGGATGTCAAGGGAATAGAGGTTTTGGGGCTTATTGAATACAAGTTGAATACTGGGGCTTGGTGAGGGTACAGGGTCAATCGTAATTAGTTGAAAATTGCGGGAGAGTTGACCTTGACTAGAAAGATGCCTACTGGCAGTGAAGTTTTATTGAGCGGGTGTAATGCATTCGCCCTTTCTGCTGTCTGCGAAAGAGAAGAGGAGCCGCCTACTGCCATCTCCAGCCCGCGTGTATCGCGCTCGGGAATGCGGCCCGTGATATCTCAAGCTGTCGGTGTTGGGCCGAACGGATTGCCAGGAGCTGACGAACTAGTGCGCTCGCATATGAGCTTAGTGCGTCAGATTGCCCGCAAATACAGTCAGTATCAACCTGATAGCTTTGAGGACTTAGTACAGGTCGGTTCAATTGGCTTACTCAAGGCAATTAAATACTACGACCCTATGCGTACGCGCTCGGCTAGTTTCCGCACTTTGGCAACTTGTTATGTCAGGGGCGAAATTCGTCACTACCTGCGCGATCATTGTTCGCTAGTGCAAGTGCCGCGGCGGCTCACTGAAATGAACGCGCAATTGAGCCAATTAGAAGAGCGTCTAACTAAAACACTCGATCGTGCTCCGACAGTGGCCGAGCTGGCTCAACATTCGGGCTTTTCAGTGGAAGACATTCTTGAAGCACAACAGTCGTGGGAGGCCCGTCTTCACTATGATTCGCTAGACTCAGGCGCTGACGAAGAAGAAAGAGAAGACCGCCGCTCGCTTTGTGATGTAGTTCCCGATAAGCGTTGCCAAGATCTCTTCAGTGCTTCGGAAGAACGAGAAGTGATCGTCCAGGCCTTAAAGCGGCTGGGTGACAGAACAAGACAAATTGTTGAGTTTGTTTTCTTCTATGACCTTTCGCAAAAAGAAACAGCTTATGTGCTTGGCTTGTCTGAAATGGGCGTTTCTAGAGCTGTTCACAGCGGATTGAAGCGGCTAAAAGAGATCATTGGCAGCGAAACTCGCTAGTCTTTAATTGGCTTATTGAGCCAATTTGATTAAATTCTTGATTTCTTCGCCCAGGGTTGTTGACAATCGGTTAATCTCTGCTAACATTCTCCACTTGTGGCTCATGCTGCAAGTATTACTGCTTTTCATTGATGAGGTCTTTCCTCATGTCCTTTTTACCAGACGAACTACCTGTCGCTTTAGACAAACTAGAAGACCATCTCCGGGCGATCTTGAAAATCAAGATTCGGGAATTTGTCCATCTCAATCCTATTTTCAATTGCATTCCCTCTATTGATGTAGATATATACAACCGCGCCTTGACTGACGCCGCTGTTAAAGTCGAACAATCTTTGCAGCCTGTTGTTCAAATTCATCCTGCCCTTAAGCTTCAGAACGATGGTCAAGCGGCTCAGCCCATTATTGCTTTGCCGGAAGGCAAGCCACAGACTTCTCTTGAGCCCATTAGCCGCAGTCAGTTTCGACAGAATATTCTTGGCAATGGTCAGGTTTCTTCGCGTCCGCCTGAAGAGGTTGGGTTGAGTTCCTCGAATGTGCCACTATCGAGTAAGTCATACTTCGCTGGTTTTGATGTTGACTGCCCCAATCAGAGTCGTCAATTGCCTACCAGGCGTCGTTACAGCCGTCGTTCAACTGTTTAGCATTCGAAAAACAATTTCTCAAACGGTCAGAAATTCGTAGGAAATTCTGACCGTTTCGCCACCATATTTAGTATTGCCTTAAGTCTCTACTGACTCCCTACTGGCTAATCTCAATTTCAGCTAGAAGTCGCCATCTGCCACTTGAAGGCAGGTTATGCCTTCGTCTCGCCACATGGCTACAACCGAATTTCGATCGTCAAAACTCAAAATAGGATGATAGCCTTTGGCGCGAATACGTTGGAGAAGCTCACGTTTGACGATTGTGTCAGCGCGCGTGTCGCCTTCCTTCCGTAAATAGAGCAAGCGTGGCGCAAACCAGAGATTATGCTCTTCTAGCCAATTTTCTGTAACTTTTCGCAAGCTGCTGTTGCGAGCTGAGACATAAATAATGGGATGCGAGGCTTGGGCTAGGGCTGTAATTACTTTAGCTACTGGTTCATGGAGGGTATCTTGGGCGGCTAACTCTGGTGAGAGAAACGACTTCCAGTCTTTTACTTCGCCATCTAAGAAGTGCCGGCGATGCTCACAATCAGCCAGCGTTCCGTCAATATCTACCAATACACAGTCAATAGCCAAGCAGATTTTCGCTCAATGTCGAATTAGTTCGAAGCCTAATTAGTGCAAAGCCTAACTAGCCTGAATTCTAATTTTTTAGATTTAACTGGTCGGGACGAGAGGAATCGAACCTCCGGCCTCACCCACCCCAAAGGTGCGCGCTACCCCTGCGCTACGTCCCGGTATCTTTTAAAAGAGATAGGGGCAATTATACCGCAGACTATATTTCCTGTAATTGTCAGGGCCGCTTTTGACCATTTGTCGGGGCAATCACTGCTAAAATCCCTTAATAACTCAGACCAAAGTTCTATGGAGACCATCCCGACCCAGTGCAAATTGACGTAGCCCACCTGTTTCCCTTCCCGCTCGACGAGTTCCAGCTTGATGCGATGAAACACCTGGAAGAAGGCAAGAGCGTAATTGTATGCGCGCCGACCGGTTCGGGAAAAACTGTAGTGGCCGAATATGCTGTTGAAATGGCGCTGATGGCAAATAAGCGCTGTTATTACACGACACCACTCAAGGCTCTCTCAAACCAGAAGCTTTATGATCTCAAGCAAAAGTATGGCGACGAAAAAGTTGGTCTGTTGACTGGCGACCTTTCTGTCAATCGTGACGCCCCGATTGTGGTAATGACCACAGAAGTATTTCGCAACATGTTGTATGGCACCATCCTTGGTGACGTCAGTCGCAACTTGCGTGATGTTGCCTTCGTCGTTCTAGATGAATGCCACTATATGAACGATGCTGATAGAGGGACTGTTTGGGAAGAATCGATCATCTATGCCCCCAAAGATATTCAGCTAGTGGGGCTGTCAGCCACTGTTGCCAACGCCCAAGAGTTGACGACCTGGATTGATGAAACCCACGGGCCAACTGAATTGGTCGTCTCTGATTTCCGCCCGGTGCCACTGCGCTTCCATTACTTTGGTGAGCGCAAGATTTATCCCTTGCTAGCTCCTGGTGGGGCCGTCAATTCATTTTTGAAATCGCGCTTCGGTCGAAAGAAACCACAGCATAGTGGCTCTGATAAGCGACGCCGGCCGATGGGCGGCTTGTACACTCATCCTGGTGATGTGCTTGGCTCTCTATCGGCGCGCAACATGTTGCCAGCTATATATTTCTTGTTCTCACGGCGCGGCTGCGAAGAAGCAATGAAAATGGCAAGGGGCATACCTTTGTTGCATGCTGATGAACAAAAAGAACTGAAGCGCCAGGTGGAAGAATTCACTAAGGACAATCCGAACCTAGCTAATCATCCTCATATTCCATACTTGCTAGAAGGCATGTCTGTGCACCATGCTGGCATGTTGCCGAGCTGGAAGGGCATGATTGAGAAGCTCTTCCAGAAAGGCCTGCTAAAAGTAGTATTTGCTACCGAGACACTTGCCGCCGGCATCAACATGCCCGCTCGTTCTACTGTGATTGCCTCGATTCACAAACGCTCTGATGAAGGGCACCGGCAGCTAACTGCTTCTGAATTCTTGCAGATGTCTGGTCGGGCTGGTCGTCGCGGTATGGACGAAGTCGGTCACGTGGTTGTTTTGCACAATCCTTTTGAGAGTGTAGATGAAGCCGCTAAGTTGGCGACATCTGGGGCCGATCCCCTTTCAAGCCGCTTCACACCATCTTATGGCATGGTCTTGAATTTGCTTGAGCGGCACACTATTGATGATGCTCGTGAACTGATTGAACGAAGCTTTGGTCAATTCTTGGTTAACCAGCAGCTAGAACCAGCTTATACCCAGAAAATGGCTTGGGAAGCTGAACTGCAAAAGTTGACTGCACCACTTTGCCCGGCTGAAATTGGTGACTTGCCACTCTATGCTAAACGGCTTGAAACTATTCGCTCTAAGCATAAACAGCTGAAAGCAACCGAGAAAGGTCTTAAACCATCGGCTATCAAACCGGGCTCTCCGGCTATCATGGCCTTGGCTGAAACTCGCGCTGAGATTCAAGTTCTCTTGAAGGAAGCCTACGCTATGCCATGCCACGGCTGCCCGGCGCAGAAGCCGTGTAGTACGCAAACCGAGCGCATTGAGCATTTGCAGAAACGTATCAAAGATCTCGACAAGCGCGTGCAACGCGAAACAACAAAGTATTGGACGACATTTGAAGCACTGGCCAATATCTTGCGCACGCTTGGTTATCTCGATGGCAATAAGCCAACCAAGCTCGGTCGTATGGCCGCTTCTATTCGCGGTTCGAACGAATTATTCTTGAGCGAAATTGCCATTAGCGGTATGTTCGATCTATTGAAGCCTACTGAACTGGCCGCTGTTTTAACTGTTCTAATTGGCGATGAGCCACGCGGCAACGAGCAAATGCGCGTGCACGTCACGCACAATGTCGACCATGCCGTCATCGAAATCGGCAAAATGGCCAAAAAAATTACGCGCTTGCAGAAAGACTTTGATGTCGATATGCCCATCGAGTTTGGTGCGCAATTGGCGGGCTTGACTGAGATGTGGGCACAGGGGTCACTGTGGGATCAAATTCGCATGTCTTCACCGCGAGATGAAGGTGATGTGGTCAGAGCAATCAGAAGAACACTCGATCTTTGTCGACAGTTCATTAGAGCTTCTGACATGCCCGAGAAAGTTGTTGAGCTTTGCAAGCAAGTAGAAGAGCTACTCAATAGAGACGAAGTAAAAGAAGATTTCTAATGGAAAATTCCGCTATCTCAGTTCTAGTAGATCATGATGGACACAAGTTTCAAGGGCGCCATATGATGGCGAGCTTAATTGGTTGTTCGACAGCCGCACTGCTTGATGTCGAAGCGCTGTTAGAGAATTTCTCGGCTGCTGCTACGGCTGCCGGCGCCACTGTTATTGAAGCCAGGCATCATCTCTTTCCTAATGGTGGCATGACTGCTGTGCTTTTGCTTTCTGAAAGTCATGCTAGTATTCACACCTATCCCGAGAATGCCGCTTGTTTCGTTGATTTGTTTACTTGCGGAAGTGCCGTTGATCAATCAAAATTCAATCAAGTTTTGTCTGGCTACTTGAAGCCTACTCAAATTAATCAGAACGCCTTCACTCGTGGCCTCACTGCCGAATTGGTTGAATCACTTTTGTAGTTTGTCGCCAGCAAGCAAAGTCTTGATTGTTTTTTCATAGATTGCGCGGTCTTCTTCCTTGAGGCTGTCAGCTCGTTTCTTTGCTGAATTGATTGGCATGGCCATGCGCAGATTGCCTTCAAGCTTATCTTTGTGCCGTTCTAAAAAAGCCCAGTAAAGCCGCGTTATTGGACAGTTCTTGGCGGGATCGAACTGGCAGCCCTTACAGTAGTCACTCATCTTGTTGATATAGGCGGCCCCTGATATATAGGGCTTAGTAGTCATTAGGCCGCCCACGCTATAGGTGCCCATGGCCAGTACATTTGGTTCTACCACCCAATCAAAGGCATCGAAGTAGGCCACCCAGAACCAATCAGTCAACTCTCTCGGGGAAATATCGAGCAAAGTCGCTAGATTAGAGAGCACCATCAAGCGTGTAATGTGGTGACTGTAGGCTTCATCCCAAACTGATTGAACGACGGTGTCGAGGCAGTTCAGACCTGATGCCGCACCCCAGAAGGCCGGTGGCAGCGAATTGCATGACCCGAAATAGGACGGGCAGGCGCCTCCGTCTCCTTTCCCAGCATCAATTTCAACTGTTGACTGACGAAAACTTTTGCCTGACCAAAGTTTGTAGCCGCCATCGCCTGGTTGTGGTGCAATGGGTGGTGGTGCTGTGGGTGTTGGCGATTTTGGGCTAATGGTGCGAAATCCATCTGTGGCTAAGTGTATCTTGTGGACAAATTCGCGCCAGCCCAAGACTTGTCTGATGAAGCCTTCTTGGCTGGGTAAGGGCAGATCTAGCGAGAGTACGTCTTGAACTATTTGCTTTGGTGTCAGTCTGTGTATGTTCAATGTGGCTGAAATGCGAGAGTGAAACATGCCGCGATTCTCACTCGACATGGCATCTTCGAAGGGGCCAAAGAGAGGCAAACAATTCTCCGTGGCCCAGCGCCATAGCCGTTCGCAATCGGCTTGGGTGGCTGGCAAATTTTCTAAATCGAGTTGGCCTGGATGATTGGCCATGTGCTTATTGATTAGTTGACCAACTTCTTCAGTGATATCGCTTACCGAAAATCTTGGCATTTGGGGTGGCAGTGGTTCGCCTTTCCAGGGCAGTCTATTTTCACTATCGAAGCTGTATTTGCCTCCTCTGGGCTTGCCGTCCTCCATGAGTATGCCTGTGTTTTGACGCACTCGCCGGTAGAAGGCATCCATTCGATAGCTACCGTTTTTATCAACGATAGCCTCTAAGTCAGATAGCTTTGTTAGCCAGCCCTCGTGTGCAGTTTGAATTAAAGCTCCGCTTTGCAGTAAAGGTTGCAAATCGATTCTCAGCTCGCGCTCGGCTGGTTCCATAACTTCAATTGGACCGATCTCTTTGGCTAGTTCTTCTAATACTGAGCTGTATAGCCCATTAGCGTTTGTCACTACTTCATGACGCACCGCCACCCCCCGCTCTGCCTGCTCGATGGCGAAGTGTCTAAGGTTTGCTAAGATTAGCGCTAGCTTTTGTTTGTGGTATGGCCTTCTGGCTGCTTTCGCTGGGTTCTCAATTAAGATGATGCCGAGCGATTCTGGCTTTTCTCTGCTCAGCGGTCCGAGTTTGTCAGTGACTTGATCGTATGGCATATAGAGCCAGCGTCGTTTGTCTTTGCTCACGCGGCTTCCGGTTCCGCCGGTGTTCCCCTTTTCGCCGTAGCTGAACATGCCGAGCTTAAGCGGATTGACTTTATTTAGTTGTTGTTTAAAGATACTGGCCATTTTGCTGTTGAAGTATCCAGTCTCTGCAATAAGGAATTATGCTCCACGCACAGTTTTCAAAACGGTCATATTTTCCTAAGAAAATATGACCGTTTTGAAAAGCCGCAATACTACAGTAGTAATTCGTTTCACATTTTGCGGACGTATGATCACTGACATCATATCTACTGTAGATGGAATTTTCCCCAAATTGTGGGCTGGGGGCTCTTCTATAACGGACTACTTACTCCAATTTCATTTTTTGTCGTCACTGGTTTAAGTAGTTAGTGCACTGCTTGCGGTAGCACAACGCCCCATTCAAAGTGGCGGCCAAGATCGTCAGCTGGTAGCCAGTTAACGTAGAATCCAATTGGTTGAAGCTGCAGCAATTTCATTTCTTGTTCAGTGGCGTAGAAGCTTTGTATGTAGCCATCTGGAAAAACAACATCAAGCATTTTGTTCCAGAGATGGAACTTGATCTGACCACCCGATTTAGGCTCCATTGTCAAGAAATTGCCGTCGGCCGAAAAGGTCATGCGGCCCTCTTTGCCAATTACAACCTGGCTTCTGTCTGGCAAAAGTTGAAATTCGCGGGCGTCACCTTTCTCTTTGAGAGTGGCATATTTAGCGCCGTTGGAGGATTCTTTGATTTGTGCGGAACGCTTGCCAAAAGTTGTTTTGTAGCAGAGTTCGCCGTCAGTCATGTCTAATTTGAGATTCTTCAATTTGACATCGGGTTGAAGATTATCTAAATAGTATTCGCCACCATCTGTGGTGGTGAGCACGCGGCCGTCGGAGAATGTCAAAGTTTCTATTCTTCCTTTCAGACCATAGTTAACAGTGATGGTGCGGCCATCACTTAGAGAGAGAACAGCAAAAGCAGGCTGCTTTTTGCTATAAGTCTGGCCGTTGGCTTGGGCTTGGCCCTTTGCTCGGTCCACGCGTTGAAAAATTTGTTTGAGTTCAGCCACTTCTGTGGGCTGCGGAGCAACGCTCGATGTGGCTTGCGGCTTATCCAGTACTTTTGTTTTCGCCTTGGCCATGGTGCTCTCCTTGATTCCTAGAAAGTGGGGTCGAGAATGTAATCGAAAGGTTTATCAGCTACTAATGTTATAGGTTATTAAGATACAACCTTCGGTATATCCTTGTCGACCGGTCCTTATATGTAGTCTTGGTCGGCTCCGATATGCAGATTCGGGCGGGCGCATGTTTTCAGGTTTGCCCCTAGAGCAAGCCCGGAAAAATTTAGAGATTAAATCGATCGCCTGACCTTAGTTTTATACCCGGCTGATAATTCCTTAACCAATTATCACAATGGCGGAGAGCCACCGGTTTCAGTCTCAGCCGGCTTGGAAATTGTCCCAGGGCCAGAGCTTCTAGCTGGCGCGGTTGGCAGCTTCGCCCTGATCAGCAAAAGGGCGTCATTTATGGCAGCTATGCTCTTGGGAAATCCTAACTCAAAGGTTTTACCTGATGTCGAACCGCCTTCACGCACTGCTATTCCTTCTGCGCAGGCCTCTTCTTTGCCGCCATCACCTGACTGTAAGAAGTATTTGAGGGTGCCATTGAGGTTGGCTGGCATGGCTTTGATGTCGGCCTCGTATGCCTTCGTGTAGGCTGTTGAGTCAGACAATTTGTTGATGGCATAATCAGTGGCGTGGCCTATTTCGTGGCGGGTTACGTCTTCTGTGCGGTTGCTCTTAACCCACTGATTGCCTGTTTTTCTGGTTTCTTCGGCGACCACAACTAAGTTGCGGCTTGGGCTGTAAGCGCCATCGACTGCATCCCATGTCAATCCGGGTGGCCAACCCCGCGGCTTCTGTCCTTTCAGCTCGGGTAGGGCATCGGTAATTCTGCGAGTTGGAGTCACCACTGTTCCGTCTTTGGCGAGCAGGTCGCGTACTTCTGGCGACATCTTTGCGTATGTATCGTTGACCATGTCGACGAACTGCGTTGATGCTGGAACTACTACATCAGGAATTAGTGCACTTGGAGCGGTCACGTCTGGAGTGGATACACCCGGCGCGGTGGCGTCGGTGGTTGTGGTAGAGGATTGATCTCCAGGCTTGCTGTCCTGATCTTTATTTGGATCCTTGTTTAGGTCTTTGTCCGGCTCTTGCTGCGGTTTCGGCCCATCAATGCTGGATTGTCTTGCTGGCTGTTGCTCCGGCTTGCTTGTGGTATCGTCTTGCCAGGCTGGTACTAGCTTGGTTTCGCCTTTCTTGATGCCACCTAAATGTTTGTAGACGTCGTCGTAGAGCTTGTCTCCCAGTTTGTATTCGACCTCAGCTTCGCCGCTTAAATCGCCTTTTTTTCCTTTTAAGTGGAGAACAATAGTTTCATTGTCTTGCAATAGCGCTACACCAATCGGTGGTTCTTTGGCGCTTGTGTCTGTGCTTGCTGGAAGACGTATCTTTTCGCCAGGCCCGGCTTGCTGCGCTTCGCTCGGTTTTTGGTCGCCGGTTTTATTAGACTGCCCGGCTTTACCGCTTCCTTGCAAAATATCGACAGAGTTTAGCTGAGGGTGTTCACCACCCTTAGTCTTTGGGTCTAACTTGTCGTTGTCGGATTGTTTATCCATTCATAAGCCAGCTTTAGGCGAGGAGTAAGTTACTTTGCCTAGCTAATACACCTGGCAAATATACCTGGCAAACCACAGTATGGCGCTGGTGAACTTACGTATAATCGGGCGTATTATTTGACCTATTTTTTGCGTATTTCTTTCGAATTCTTGGCTTGTTATCCTGCATAGTTCTCGACTTAGACTTCTTGAGCTTCGGGCAATTCGTGCCGTTCTTGGTCGGGGCGGTAGGAAAGAGTGGGGAGGTCGGAGCTGTCCAAAACATCTTGGCACTCTAAAACATCGCGGCGCTCGTGCGCGCGCGGCTGCACCAGAATTGGAGCTGGTTGGAAAGCTTCTTTGGCTAGTTTTTCTAACTCTAGAACAACGTCATCGATAGTCATGTTGTCTGTGATTAATTCAATGGCGTCCACAGCGCGCATCAATGGAGAGACCGCGCGATTGCAGTCGAGGTAGTCGCGCTCATTAATGGCTTTGAGAAGTTCGTCAAAGTTGGGTGTTTCGCCCTGGGCCGCTAACTCCTTCTGGCGCCTGCGGGCGCGCTCTTCTGGGCTTGCGGTGAGGAAGACTTTGAGGCCTGCGTCAGGCATAACCACTGTGCCAATATCGCGACCATCAATGACACAATAGCCTTCTCTGGCCAGTTCGCGCTGCTTATCGACTAATACTTCGCGAACCTTACCTAGAGCGGCAATGCCTGCAGTTAATTCAGACATCTTCTGGGTGCGAATTTCGCGTGTAATTTCTTCGTCGTCTACAAATACTCTGATTTTGCCATCGGAGCTTTCGTCAGCCGGCTTAAGCTGAATATTGGAGCGGCTTGCAAGGGCAGCAATGGCATCGCCATCAGTCAGAGCAATATCGTTCTTTAGCGCCAACCAAGTTGATGCTCTATACATAGCCCCAGTATCTATATATAGGTACCCAAGGTGGTCGGCCAGCTTACGGGCTACGGTTGATTTGCCGGCGCCTGCGGGTCCATCGATAGCTATTTGCAGCGCTTGCGGATGTCCCACTCTTTTCCCCGACTTATTTGTGTGATGGTGTTCTAAAAAGGCTATAGATCCAGTCCAAGACTCCGCCGCTATGTCCAGCTTCGTGGGCTGCATTTGTTTGTGCCTCGTCCAGGGGTTGACCGTCTTTTATGTTCTTGATGATGGCTTGTACTTCTCCTTCTTCGGGGAAGCGATCGCTAGTCTTTTTAGAAAAGAGCAGCACTCCCTGGTCTTCTACTTCGAAAACTCCACCCTCGGCAGGAACCAGAAGACAGCCGGCGCTTGAATCTTTTTCTAGCTGCTCTGAAAGTTTTACGGCTCTGTCTTTACAATCGATTAGCGACGTGCAATAAGTGATTTTGAATCGTTTGTCTGCGGTTTCAGCCATGAACAAGTCCTCTGTTGGTGCTTTTCAGGTTTCCTAGAAGTCTGTGCGAATAAGCATTTACGTGGTTTAAGGCGTTTTCCGGAATAACCGTTTGTACCACGGCAGTGCCAGGAATGCTTGATATTGCGAACGATGTTCTTTTAGTGCTTGTTGGGCATAGCTAAGGTCTTGCTTGAGCTCACCAGTTTCTTTAGCATTGACTTCAAGTAAAAGCATAGAGCGTTGCATCTCTTGCATCAAGCGCAAATCGTCAAGGTGCATGCGGCGCTGCTCTGCCAGTTCCTTTTGAGTATTGGCTAGCTCGCGCAGTAGCTTCTCGACTTCATCGGAGCGATCGATGACGATTGTGGCATGTTCAATATCAGCGTCGATTATGCCGGCTAGTTCGTTGTTGCTGCGGGTCGCGCGGTTGCGCCGAGGTTCATTGACGGGGCCCACTGCTAGACCGAGAGAAGCTAACTCTTTTTGGGCCATCTTGCCTGCCGATTGAAGAAACTTCTCTAGTGAGAAAGGTTCGTTTGGGGAAGAAGGCGCTGCCACGGCGGGGTTTGGTGTAGGTGCCATCTTTCTCTCATGCGATTTAGTTGCCATATTTTCTGCAAGCTTTTCCGCTTGTTTATCTCGGGTTGTTTCAGCCGTGGCACTTAATGGGCTGACTTCTACGTCCTCTATGTGATTTTCACCAATATCTTCGCTCTGATGCTGATTTTGGTTTTCGGCACGAGCTTCACGTCTATTGGTCTCACGACGACTGTGTTTGATTCTGAACCCGGGAGGGGGAATAATGCGCCATTCTTCCACGCCATCGATGCGTACACGGCGAGCGGCCCAGCCCTCGGGAAGGTGATTGCCCCATCTACCCAGTATTGAGCGCTCAACACCCCTAGTTGATCTTCCTAACATACTGGCGGCTTGATCCACAGTTAGCCAAGGTCGCGGCACTTCATAAGACCAGCTGTCTGCATAATTGTCGACAATTTCGTCGCCATAATCGTCGTCGTTACTTTCACGGTAACTGTTGCTGTCAAGGTTAGTTTCTTGTTCCGCCTTGGCGGCACTGCTGTTATTGACTTGAAGGTCAACTGCAAGATCGACATTGACCTCAGCAGTGACATTGCTGTCTAGATTTACTAGGGCGTCGATATCTACGACTAGTTCGTGATCTTCGGTGATTTGTCCGATTGAACCCAGACTGGTTGTTGTTGTTGCTGTTTCTTTCATGAGCGTCAGCCTTTGATTCTGCAAGACCAGTGCTTATTCTACTGTTCTCAAGAGGCCCTGTCTCGTTTCTCTACGCCAATTGTGGGTTGATTTCTTTTAAGGCCAGCTTTTCGCCTCTTCATAGCACGCTTTCGCCTGTCTCTGTAAGCAAAGAGGGAGGGAATTTAAATCCCTCCCTCTCGCAATATCACTTATTTTTTCCGAAGTTAGCCTTGCTAAAACAGTCTTACTTCAGCAGTCTGGCTTCAACCTTTTCCCAGTCAATGTTGCTATAGAAAGCTTCAATGTACTTAGGACGATCAGCTGGAACGTAGTCCAGTAAGAAAGCATGCTCCCAAACGTCCATTACAAGTATTGGTTGGAAGCCAGCGATGTTGCCTTCTTCGTGCAAAGTAATCCAGTGGTTGGAAAGAGTTTTTGTGAAGGGATCTTGGAACAAGACAGCCCAGCCAACACCGCGCATGGCGCCAACTTTGAGGAAGTCATTTTTCCAAACGTCAATTGATGAGTAGGTTTCTGTGATCAATTTACCAATAGCGCTTGATTCTTTCAGCTCGGAACCGCCTGGCTTGAGGTTGCCGAAGTAGTATTCGTGCAGTCTCATGCCGTTGTATTCGAAGCCATAACGACGCTTCAATTCTGCGTATTCAAGTGAGCCGCTCTTGCCAGCTTCTGTTAGTTCGATGATTTTTTCGTTTAAATCATTTGTATTCTTGACATAGCCAGCATAAAGCTTGAAATGAATTTCCAAAGTCTTGTCTGAAATGCCGGTTAAACCCAACAGGTGTTTGAAATCCTGAACAGGGTATGGCTTGTAAGTAATCTTTTGCTGAAGCATGAAGTTCTCCTATGCAGCGCAGTATTTAGTCTGGGTGCGGATCTTGATTGCTATTCATACCATGCGCTTTGTGATTATTGAGTGAATTTCATAAAATCTGCATTCTTGGCTGGTTTTCTTGTCTCATATCGGCCAGAATTGGTAATGCTTACTCCTTGGAAACCGGCTTAAGGATTGGCATTTCACCATCGAGGCTCATGCTAAATCTCGGGCTGGTGGCTGGCTCAATTTCTGGCTTAATTTAGTGAATAATCGATAAACTGAATGCACCACTTGCGGTGCATGCTCGGGTTCTTCACGTACCCTAGTCTTTAGTTGAAGTCGTTGGTTTAGGGGAATTACGACCCTAGGGAATTAAGTCGGCCAGCCGTTTCTTTACAGAGGGGCCGGCTGGCGGTTTATCGTTTGTTGCTGCTGTATGGCTGGGATTGTCTTGGGTGCTTCCTTGTGCTGTTACTTGTGCGGCTCTGGCCGCGGCGTCAGCTTCTTCTTTTTTTCTGATTGGCGACATTTCACCAGTATCGTAAGGTTGCAGACTTCCTTGTTCAACTGTGAGGTTTTGCCCAACTGGCATTGCAGGTAGGTTATGGGCGGTAGCGGATGAACTACCTTGTTTATTGCGGCCAGAAATTGCCTGGTCAAGTTTGGAAGTTTTAGGCAGCGAGTGTTCACCAGTGCGGCTCTGTTGAATGATGTTTTGGTTGGTCGTCGAAGTAGTTGCTGCTGATGCTGCCGGAGCAGTCTGAGCAGTTGGAGCTGGGGGAGCAGCTGCAGCTGGTGTAGGAAGAGCCGATGAAATAATGGCTGAGCTCCAGCCGAGTTGCTTAAAAGCCTCTTCTAGTGTGGCTTTGCTCTTCCAGCAAATGCCAAGCACGATTACAGCTTGTTCGGTCTTCAATATTCCTTGAGCCATGAGGCTTGAGCAGTTCATGGCAATGCTAAGCAGATTTTGATCGATTGCACCGGTCATCATCAGCATTTGTCCCATTAAGTGTGTGTCCCGCGAACCCACCTTGAGAGCCTCTTCAATATCTGGAGGACCGATTACACCTGCTAATTGCAAAAATTGGTAGAGGGGAAGATTGGAGGTGTCTCTTGGTGGTGTTGGTTGCACCCTTTCAACAGCCTCGGCCAACGAAAGTTTTTCGGTGTTTACCAACTCTAGGACGCGCCCGCATTGTACTTTGCGCAGTTCGCCTTTGGTAACCATGGTTTGTATTGCCAGAGCAGTTTGTAATACGGTCTCGCTCACCATGCCATTTTTGACTAGTACCTGACCAATTGGTTGTTCATTGACGAGTCCAAGTTCTACTGCTTGCATCAGCTTTGCTTCGTCTAATAGCTTAGCCATGACGAGCAGCTCGCCCAGGCGAACAGTTTCATTCGCTAAATGTAGCGAAACTCCTGTCTCGGCCAGGGTTTGTTCAATTGGCACTTGTCTTTCAAGGGCTGCTCGCAGGCTGGAAATGGCTTGCTCTCGAGTTACCCGTCGATCACGAACTAGAATTTGGGCATTAAGAGCTGAGGAAAGCAGCTGTTCTGACAGCCAACCATTGGTAACTAAAACTCTACCGAGGGGAAGCTTGGTGCTCTCCCCTTGAATTAAAGCCGCATCTAATTGTGCGCGGCTCACTAGGCCAGCTTCGATCAAGAGTTCCCCAAGTTTGTTGGTTACTTGGTTGACTGGTTGAGCCCAACCCATCTTAGACAAAGCCTGATCTATGGTCAGGCCATCGCGAGAAATGACGCGCAAGCTGCCAAGGGCGGTTTCTAGGTCAATCAAGCCGTCTTTCAGCATCGACTGAGCCTGCACGGCTGCTTGCAGGTGGGGCTCGATAATGTAGCCAGACATAATCAGCACACGACCAACCGGAAGTGACTGAGTTTTGGCAACTAACATTGCCTGCCTTAGGTCTTCGGCCTTGAGTAAACCGGCGCCGGTCAGTAAGTCTCCTAGTCTAACCGGAGAGGCTTGTTGAGCTGATTCTTGATTTTCGGGCGGCATCATTGGGTTTGTCCCTAACTGATCAAGGAGTCTTGATTCTAACCCAAGACCAGCTCTTGATATGGTCGCTGAGGGGGCCCTGAGAAGAAATTGTTTCCACTTCTTAAGTCTTGATTCCTACAAATTCTAAATACTGATCATTCTATTCCTAGAAAATTGAGCTTGAAAACCTTACGTTGCGAAATGACACTAAAAATTATCGAGTAGTGCTTTTGGTACTGCTGGTGGTGTCATAACAGAAGCCGGGCGACGAGCGCCCGGCTTCTTAAACACATAGTGTTAAATGTGCAGCCACCTAGTGGTGGAATATCCCGTTTGGGTTTTTAGTAGACACGAGGTATGACCTAGTTTTTGCTCTAACCGATTCCTCCGTGAGAGCTTTCGTCCACAAACTATTAATACCCCGCTAGTAGCGACTTATAAACCTGTTTTTTTGTTGTGCAGCTTACAATTTGGCCAAAGAAAAACGCTCGAGAATTACGCTTGAGAAAGCGCTGGAAATTACGCTGGAAATTACGTTGGAAATTACGTTGGAAATTACGTATGTACATCAGATACATACAGGTGTAGACTCCGTTCTGATGGATAAATTGCTGCTATCACTCCGAAACAGAATTCTTGTGCCTGTTGTCTGCATGGCCGGAATACTCTGCTGGTTGGCGTTGTGCTCAATTCATTATCAAAGCTATTGGCTGGGCACAATCGCCAAGGTGCAAACTACCGATTTTAATCTTCTTCATCACACCCTGCCCCCAACTCTTTCTGCCATGATTCAAGAGGGTCGCGACGACCTCATTCAGAAAACTCTTGACTCAAGTTATGGTTTGTTTGGCTTAGTTGTTACTGATCCATCAGGCGAGAACGTTCTTTATAAGACCAATAAGATTTACCATCGCCAGTCTTGGCAGAAGAATGCTACGGCCGAGGGCCTAGCAAAGAGCAACGAGCCCTACGATTTAATCACTGACCCACCGCAACTAGAGCCTTTGTTTGCCCATGATTCCCCTCGGGTTGAAAAGGCCAGAGCAACTGGAGCTCGAGTCCGCGGCAAGGTGCTTGGTCGCATCTACTATATGCGCAGTCCGCCGCCACCTTTCGCTGAAGACATAGGTAATTTCTTATTGACTGGAGTGGCCGAGATGTCGGGCGCCAAGAGAGGCTATTTCTATGTGTCGATGATGGCTATTGCCTTCTCTCTGGTGGTGATCTTGCTGGTTTACCTGCGCCGGCGTGGGCTTGAGCTTAAACAAAAAGAAGTAGAGCACGTCAAGCGCGAGCTTGAAATTCGCAAAAAGGCTCTGGAGCACTTGAGTAACGAATTAGCTACCCAAAAAGCTCGCAAGGTTTGGCTTGAGAGAGAGGCCGATCAGGCTTATCGCCGTGCCATCGGTCTTAAACAGAATTTAGAGCGTCTGCGCGATGCCTTAGCTGGAACTATGCAGTCTAATTTTAATGCTTCCTCAACTTCTTCAACTTCCTCAACTTCTCCGCCGATACCCTCATCACCAGCTTCTATGAGCAATTCAGCTGGACAACAAGTGGTATCCCATGTGCGTATTCGACCTCCGGTCAGCCCTCCATCGTCAATTCTCGAAGAAATAGAGATTTTAATTCCTGACCTATCTGACAATGCCAAGGCCTTGCGTAGCCAGGCCGAAATTCTTCACGATTACTGTAATTCTCTTGAAGAAAGGCAGGTGGAGATGAAGCGTATTGTCGAAGGTGCCTTCAGTCGTGTGCCCCAAAGACCCATGCCAGCCCAGGCTCAGGCCCCTGCTGAAGTAATTGATATGAGTCCGCGCTAATATACTCTGTTCCTTTATACTTTGTGCCTTGCTCTTCTCAACATGGCGCTAACTCGTGCTAAGCTAATTCTTGACCATTCGGCTTTCGCTTAGGAAAGCTCCCGCCCACCGCTGTAAGCGGTCGGTTGTTCTTATTGTTGGTAAGCATTGCGGCAGTGCCCTTTCAAGGCTAACTTTGCATGAAGCAAATCTCGGGTTCTGGTAAAAAACTATCTCTTTCACTTTCTGCCCTCCAAGAGGCCAGCAGCGAGCCGGTTTATCGTCGTGGTGTGCAGTACTACCGGCGCAAGAAAGTATTGAAATATTCAGAGAGCGACGATGGTTCTGAGATTGAAGCTCTAGTAATTGGTTCAGAGAAAGACGCCTACAAGATTGTCGTAGACATAGATTCTCCCAATTCGTTTAAGGCAGCTTGCTCTTGCCCGTACTTTGAAGATGTTTGTAAGCATTCTGTAGCAGTCGTTCTTACTCATATTGCCAAGCACAACCCTGGCATTAGATTCGACATGGCTGATGAGCAGAAGCGCGAGAGCCCTCAAGAGAAGGGTCCAAGAGCTAAAGAGTTACTTGACGACCCGCGTGAAGAAGGCGTCGTGCCTGATGAGCGTGATTTCGAATTGGGTTTGTTGGTGCTAGAAAAGCCACTGGCTATGATTGTCGGCGTGGTACCCAATGAACCGCAGGGCAAAGTCAACATTCTTAAGGTGCCGGTTGAAGTTGTACCGACCTTGCCACCGGATTCGCGCATCCAGCGTTTGGCCAAGTATCTCACTGGTTTGCCCCAAACAACCAAGGGCCCAGCCGGTGGCCACCGCATTCCTCGTGGTGATGAAGGAACCGTAATTGGTCACTTGAGCCTTTGCTGCAAATTGACCAACACCACAACTAACCAGGTTGTGCAGTTTTCTGACAAGCCGCTAACACCGCGGGCAGTGCTCTCTGAGACCGAAAGTGGCGAGTTAATGTTGCGCTTAGAAGGAATAACCGAAGAAGGTGAGGCCGTTGAGCACCCGGTGTTCTTTATGGGGCCTTCCAGCTGGATTCTCTCAAAAGACACTTTCTATCCTATCGATTTAACAGCGATTCACCGCTCGTTCCAGTACTTCGATTCGTTTGGCTACATGGTGGTCAAGCTCGAAGTTGTGCCCAAGTTTTTGTCTGTCGATTTGCCAGTTTTGAAAAAACGAATGCCTGTCATTCTTGATGAGTCAACAGCACCATTTCCTGTTGCCATTACAGAGCCACCGCAGGTAGTAATTAAGCTCTCAGAGCGCAAATTGCCCGGAGCCGGTTCTAACAATACAATTATTTCTTCCAACGGTAGCTCAGCAACAGTCTCGAAGAAGCCGGCTGCAGAAGCTGCAAGTCTCGAAGTTTCTCTCGGATTCCGTTATGGCGATCTAGTATTGCAATCGCGAGATGAAACTAGTGCTGTTGAGTCAGAGAAATTCACTCGTACGATTTCAGAAGTAGGCCAGAGCGTTTGGGTGGAAAGACAGTGGGAGCCTGAAAACCAGGTGCGCCGCTTTCTCACCAATATGATGCCGATTAGAACGATTGCCGATCGGTTTTCGTTTGTAGAAGAGCCAGCTCTTGATGCGCTTTTCCATCTTTCTGTCGGTCAGTCTGCTGAATGGGATACAGCTGGTTGGGAAGCTCTCAGTGCCTATCGTGTGCGCAAGGAAGAGTTGAGCCTCAAAGCCAAACTGTCTCTGAAAAAAGATTCTTATAAGTTCGAATTTGATCTACTTTGTTCGTCTGGTGATGAAGAAGTGCCATTTGCGCTCGTTATCGAAGCGCTATTTAGAAACCGCAGTTATTTGAAGCTTTCTGACGGCGATTATGTACGCGTGCCTACTTCAACATTAATGGGATTGCTTAAATCAATTGGACAAAGCAAAGATAGTGCCCGGCCGCTCTATCAAGCTCTCGGAATTTTGCACGCTCTAGAAACGCAAGAGATTCCAGTTCAAGCTGACAAAGGCTTTGAAGAATTCATTCACAAGATTCACCATTTCCGTGAATTGCCCCCATTTGAACTGCCAAAAGATTTTAAAGGTGAGTTGCGTGAATATCAAAAAGAAGGCTGCAATTGGTTGATGTTCTTACGAGAATATGGACTGGCAGGCATTCTCGCTGACGATATGGGTCTGGGTAAAACTATCCAGACTTTGGCGATGTTGCTCAAGCATTATCAAGGAAAGGGTAAGTCAGATAGAGCACCAGCATTGGTGGTCGCGCCTACTTCTGTGGTCTACAACTGGTTGTCCGAGGCTGCTAAGTTTGTGCCTGACCTCAAGACGGCTTTGTTCATGGGTCGCGACCGCGGTGAGATGCTCAAGCGTCTTGGTAAGGAAAGCACTAACAAGCCTCACGTGATTTTCACTACCTACGGTATCATTCGCCGTGACTACGAACAGTTGAAGAATATTCAGTTCGAATTTCTAATTCTTGATGAAGCGCAGAATATCAAAAACCCTGAGTCTGTGGGTGCAATTGCCGCTAAGAGCATTAAGGCCTTCCACCGCCTGGCTTTGTCTGGTACACCAGTGGAGAACCGCTTAAAAGAATTGTGGTCACTCTTCGACTTCCTAATGCCTGATTTCCTTGGTCAGTACAAAGACTTCAATGAAGTCTTTGAAAGGCCAATTGAGGCTGGACTTGATGGAGCGGGAATGAAGTTGCGCAAGACTGTGCATCCGTTTATTCTGCGCCGCCTGAAGAGCCAGGTAGAAAAAGATCTGCCTGATCGCACAGATATTATTCAACTCTGTGAGTTTGACGATGAGCAGCGCTCTCTCTATCTTGATGTGCTTGATGAATGTCGTCAGCGCGTATTTAACGAAGTGGCATCGCGAGGAATTAAGCGCTCATCGATTTCAATTTTGGCTGAGCTACTGCGTTTGCGCCAAGTTTGCTGCGATCCGCGTCTGCTGAAAAATAGAGAGAAAGTAACCGATCAGTCTGCCAAGCTTGATGCTTTGCTCGCTATGATTGGTGAGGTCGTAGATGAAGGCCACAAGATTTTGATCTTCAGTCAATTTGTGGAGATGTTGTCTATCATTCGCAAAGAGTTGGAGAAGGCTGGTTATACCTACGAATATCTCGATGGCCAAACACCGGCTAAAGAAAGACTTGATCGCGTCGAGCGCTTTAACCAGACGCCATCTATTCCAATATTCTTAATCAGCTTGAAGGCTGGCGGAACCGGTCTCAACTTGACTGGTGCTGATTACGTTATTCACTATGACCCTTGGTGGAACCCAGCGGTTGAGAATCAGGCTACCGACCGAGCCCACCGTATTGGTCAAACTCGTCACGTATTCAACTATAAGTTGATCACTCGTGGAACAGTCGAAGAGAAAATATTGGCGCTGCAGCAGAAGAAGAAAGAGCTGGCTGATTTAATCATCGGTGGCGACGACAGTGTAGCTAAAGAACTAACCCAAGAAGATTTGGAATTCTTGTTCTCGTTCTAAGTTGGCTTTGTTTCGTGCTTGCTTTGTTTCGGTTTCGTGTTTGCTTTGATTTAGGGCTCTTTTGGTGAGTCAATGCGAGTGCTAAAACTGTCAGATTTTCTTCAGAAAATCTGACAGTTTTGGAACTAGAAATGAGATCAATGCTGACTTTGAGTCGCACTATACAAAAAAGCCACCCAGATAAATCTGCGGCGGCTTTTTCACTATCGTCTGACTGCCTATTGCGTAGGCTCGATATTTCTTGCTGCTTCAAGTCAGAATCCACAGCTAGCGGGTTATCACTACAGTTTCCGGTCTGCGCAGACCTGATGTTTCCACTTAACCCCTCGGCTCAAAGCACACAACTTATTTATTGGTGTGTGCTCACCGCTTATGTAATTAGTATATCCGAGACGAAATCTATTGGAAGTCCCCCGATGAAAATACTTTGCATATCTGCTGACAATTCGAACGCTTGCTGTTTGTGCCACTATTGATGTCTAGTCTGATAGCCAAGTGCCTGAACCATGCTTGCGCCATCGCTATATTCATTTGTATATATAGTTATGCACAGGTTTCAACTAGAAAGCAGCAACGCCTTGCTTAATCTCCCAAATCTTCATTTGCTAAATAGTTTCTTCCACCAGGGCCGCTCTAGGCTTTCTAGCTTTTGCGTTAATGCGGACAACTGTTCTGCTACCGAAGTTTCTCTGGCGGTGTTTTCCAGCTGAAGCAATTCTAGTTCTTGATGCATTGAAACTTCCAGTTCAACTTTCTCTTCATGTAGTTCGAAAACGCGCTCCTCCAGTCGTTTTGCTTTCAGTCGCTCTATTTCTAGTTCGTCATTTGCTGCTTTGGTAGCGGCTGAAATTTGTTTGGCAGCTTCGGCGCTCAGTCTATCAACGAGAGGCTGAAGCACTTGTTCGCTGATGGCATGCTCGATGAAGTCTTCTATGCGTGCTTTTTCTTGCTGATACCATTCACCGCGTAGTATTTCTGAGGCATTTTGTCTTATGGGCAAGCCAGTTCTTTGATCTAGGCTGCTCTCTAAGTCTGCTTCAAATGCGGTGGCAGTTATTACATTGAGAATTTGTACTGCCGAATCTGACTGATTGGAGTTGTGATTGGCAGTAGCGTGACTGCTCTGACTTGTGTCCGATTGGTTTGGATAAGCAGCTCTTCTTTTGGCTAAAGTGCTTTCGATGGAGTGGCTGTGAACAAACCACTTTTCTCGGTCGCCAACTAATTTCTTTTCTCCAAGCAGTTGGCCATTCAAGAGGCGCTCACGGATTGACTTTTTGTCGAGGTTGAGAATGGCAGCAGCATCTTTGATCGACAATAGTTTTTCTGCGCGCCCTGTTTCAGTTTCGACTTGCTCAATGTCTGAAATCATTTTTCCTCTTATTTAGCAGCTGCTCTTTTGCGGCCTCTAATTTGTGTTTCTTATCTAGCAGTCTCTTTCTTGCCCCTTTCTTATCTCTTTCGGATATGCCTTCCGCTAGCTATATTCAGGCTTTCCAGCATTATAAGCGGGAAAGATACGTTTCTTCGTCTTTGCATCCCAAACAAGTATTGTTATTCGATGTGCATTCGTACTGCTTTGAATTCTGGAAGGCGGCTAGATGGTAGCTGATCTCTGAGCTGCGCTGATGTGTACCACCATTGCATTGCCGAGCCTCCGGCCATACCGCCTATTGCACCAAAACCTAAGGCTTCAGATCCAGTTCCTGCTATGTAAGCTGCCGCTGTAGGGTTTTTTAGTATGCCAATGCCGACCGCAGCTGCCGTCATTGTTACGACTCCTCCGCCCCAGACCGCTTTAGCTATTTGGGAATTATGTTGAAAGTCAAAGGCAATCCTTCTGGCTTTATCGATGACCAAGCTATGTTCAGCAAAGTAATTTAGTTTGTCATCTAAGTGAATTTCAAGTTTAGGTAGACCTGAAGCACCTTCGGCGTTTTCAAAAGACTTCGATTGTGATTGGTCTAAAGTTGTGGTTAGTGAATTGTCTGAAGCCGGGTTCAGTGTCCGCTCCGCTTGCCTTAGGGCTGGGGTTTTTGCTTCTCCTTGCGGTGGGTAGTGGGAGCTGAAATGGAAAGGGTAGGGAGCTTTATGTGAGTCTTGTGTTTTAGTGTGCTCTTGTTTTTCTGTCGAATCTGCTCTCATAGTCTTTCGCTCCTGGCTTGGTGGTTGATTTCACCATGTTATGTATTTTGCCAGGACGTTCATATGTGCATTTGCACAGTCTTCAAATTTGCAAGGTGAGTTTGAGTGCTCGCAGTAATATGTCTGCTAGTTCTGCCCGGGTGAGCTGGCTGCCGACTTTTATTTTAAGATTCAAACTGTGATTTAGGCCATTACAGTACTTGCTCAGTCGGGCTACGGCCTGGTCTACTTCTTTAGCTGTCATCAATTCGTCGGGTTCAAAGCTAAGGCTAGATTCGTTGTGTTCGACTATGGCCGTGACTGACATTATTTGAATGGCCTGGAAGTGCTCGTGAGAGGGTGGCACATCGTCAAACCAGAAGACAGGGGAGGCACATCCTGGGGCTGTGAGTGCCATTTGCACTGCTAAGAGGTCATTGGCGGAAAGCAGCTGCTGTTCGTTGAATTGGTTGCGACTTAAATAGATAGCAGCCAGTGTGCCCGCTGCCGAGCCAATAGCCCACTCGATAGGGTGCAGCCTATAGGCGCCATTGGTTATATGAGTGACACCAATATTCTTGCAAGCGGCGATATAGTTAGAGCAGTGCTCAGTGATTAAAGCGCCTAGCGGAATTTGGAAAGGCTTGGCGCCTTGTGCTGCTCCGGGTACTTCCTGGCGACCGTGAATGTCTACAGGGTAGAGTCCGATGCCGACTGAGTCGTCGTAAAGTCTTGCTCTAGCGCCAGTGTTGCATGACTCGACAATATCTTGTTCGCAGACAATTGTTTTGGCATCTAGCCTGCGAGCTTCGCGAATATACGGATGCATCGATAAACCATCGGCGGTGCCTAAGATATTTTTCACAAGCTTTAGCTCTGGGTAACCCTTGTTGCTACCGTTGCTCCTGTTGCTGTCGTTGCTACTTTTGTTAATCCCACTAGCATCACTTCTTTCATCGGCATCATCTCTTTGCGCTTCGGTCTGCAACCAATAGAGAAAGCCGAGGCTCAGTCTTTTTGCCAGGGCTAAATAGTCTCTTTGTACAGAAGCCGATTTGTCTATTATGTTTCTATCGCGCAGATCATTACTATCCCAATTGATCATGGCTACATCCGAGCTGTAGGTGCCTGGCTTGAATAGGGCTTTGTCAATTAAACGGCGATAGGTCCAGAATGGCAGTAGTTGACGCTTTTCGCCAGTGCTGAAGTCGTCTACTTCTTCAAACATATGATAGCCATCAAAAGAAAATTTGCCATCAGCTAAAAATTTGTCGTAGTCAGCCGGTTTTTCAATGACAAAGCTTTTGCCTGGATGATATTCCAGCACAAAAGGATAGACAAAATCTTGCACATTCTCGCTGTCACCGGCAAGTGGGGCGTGATTTTCGCCAGTCTCTAAGCGGCTGTCTGAGCCAGTCTTGTATGGTATTTTTGCTAGGCTAAGTAAGTCGCCGAGTTCGGTCGCATCAATAACTATGCGCGGTTGTATCTCATGAAAGGCACCAGTATCTAGGTCAACAAAGAGCACCGCTTGAATGGCACTCTGTCGAGCTACTGCTACCGCTTTGAGTCTCTGCAGTATGTTTAGATTGCCGCTCTTTACTCGCGGCAAAAGCAGATTGTCTAGCACAGGTAGTGCCATTTCTGGTTCGAAAGCCAGCCTTGTCACCCATGATTGGCCAGGGTGCAGTAAGGGATCACTTGCTGCTGTGTCGGTCAGTTTGCCAGTATCTCTGTAGGCTTGACGAATAGCCTCGCGCATATCGAGATAACTTTTGCAGGCGCCAGTTGTCTCGACAAATTTATTTTCGTCGAGGGCACTGACTCCTTGGCTGGTCATTTGACCACCTAACCAACTTGTCTCTTCGGTCAATATGGTTGATAGGGTCTTGCTCGCCTCTAGGGCCGCAGCGATTCCACCCATGCCACCACCAGCAACCAATATGTCGCAGGTATGAATCAGCGGCGCAGTAAGGGCAATGTTCTTCACTGCCGTATCAACATTATCGTTGTCAATGCTATTGCTGCTAGCGCCAGCTTCTGCTCTGACTGCTTCAATGTCGAGAACTTCAAAGCAGATAGCTTGATCTGGTTTTGATTCGTGGTTGCTGGCTGACTCTGAGGATAATGATGACTCTGAGTAGAAAAATGATCTGTGCATGGTCTTCTAAGACTTGTCCTCTTTGCAGCTGCTGGTCGTTACTCGTGTTTCTTACTACTTTTTCTTACTAAGAAGAACATAGCTTAGATCTTCAATGCAAGAACTCGCTAAGCTAAAATGATGGGCAAATTGGAGATTAATCTATGCAGCCCCCGGAAAACGACGCCATTATGTCTACTGTGTGCGAGGACGTAAGAAAACGCGCCTCCAAGATCAAGTTGATTTTAATGGATGTAGACGGTGTCTTGACCGATGGCAAGCTATTTTACTTTCCTGGGCCTGATGGTAAAGCCACTGAATTTAAAGGGTTTAGTTCTCAAGACGGTCTCGGCTTTCACATGCTTCATTGGAGCGGAATAAAGACCGGTTTGATCAGTGGACGCGACTCTCCAGCCGTAACTGAGCGGGCAAGTATTCTCAAAATTACCTATGTTTATCAGGGGTTTTTAGAAAAGATTGCTATCTACGAAGAGATTTTGAAGAAAGAAAACTTGACTGACGAGAGTGTCGCTTTCATCGGTGATGACTTTACTGACTTCCCCTTGATCAAGCGCAGCGGTCTGGGTGTTTGTGTTGGCGACGGCAGGCCAGAGATGCAAGCGCGAGCTGATTACGTCACTACAGCCATTGGTGGCAGTGGGGCTTTGCGTGAGGTGGCTGAGCTGGTTTTGAAGTCGAGCGGGCTGTGGCAGCCCATGCTAGCTAAGTATCAGTTGGTAGACTAAGCCCTAGGCTTAAGCGGCTTTGCTGCTGTTCAATTTGGCCAAGCTGGTGCTGATTGATTCAGAAACAGTTCCTTTGGCTGAGTAAAGTTTGAATGAGACAGAAGGGTCGCCAACCATGCCGAGGGAGGCAACTGCATCGCACAAGCCGGCAAATACTGATTCTAGAGAAGCAATATCACTGGCGGTGGCGTTACCCGAGGCTGCTCGGCTGCGAATTGCTCCGGCCATTCCTTCGGCATAGCCAGCCATGCTTGCTGCTTTGCTTTCGGCTGCTTTTGAAGCCATGACCATCTCGGCTTTGCCCCTCGACTGAGAAGTATACGAACCATCGGCTCTCATTGTGGTGCCATCAGCCATTGTTACTGTGTTGTTGCTGTCTAGTTCGGTTCCGTTTGCCAATCTGACGTGATTGGCGCTGAAGACATCACCTTCTTTAGTAGTTACGGTGCCAGAGTCGTAGGTATAGTTTTTGGTGGTAATTTTAAACTGGCCGTTTGGCAGAGCTTCGAGTGTGGTTTTGTTGCCTTTGGCATCTGTGTTCACTACTGTTTTGTTGCTTATGTCTACGCTCTGGCTGGTGTTATTCTCTAGATTCGTAGTTGTTGTTACACCGTCTTTTTGTGCAGTGTTAAATGATTCAACGACGCTTCCGCTGAGCGTGTTGTCGATCATCGATAGACTGGCTTTGCCGTCAGTACCATGCAGTGTGTGTGTGATACTGAATTGCACAAGTTGTGCAGCCGCTTTGCGCAGTGCTAGCATTTCTGGCCTTTTGCTTTCACGAATTGAATCGAGAAATTCTTTTGAGATTTTTTCAGTGGTGCCATCTGGTGAGCAGATTGATAATTCGCCCTTACTGGTGCGAACGAGGTAGCGGCCGTCTGGCATTGAGACAATAGATGAGCCATCGTTCTGTAAGGCGACGAAGCTCTGGTCGGCAGCGACGGCAACGATGCCGCCGTCGGCTTGTATCACTACGGTTTTGCCAGTTTTTGCTGCTTCAGCGGCGGCTGTCTCGACAATTTTAGCTAGGCCTTCTTTTGTTTTCATTTCTTCGCTAGTGACAACAAGGTTGCCATTTTTGTATTCGCCATATACTTCAAGTCCATTGTCTTTTCTGTTGAAGACGTGACCAAATCTATTGCCTTTGGCGTCGACGAAGTAAGCGAGTTCGCTGCCTCTTTCAATGACAATACTATTGCCACCATCTAGTGCGGCTGTGAAATTGCGGTCTTTGTCGAGAGTGAATTGAATCTTGCCGTCTGGTCCGATTTTAACTTTGTCGCCGGCGTCTGAGGCATTTAGCTGTCCGCCATCAGTTGTTCTCAGTATTGTACCTTCGGCAGTTCTAACTACGTCGGTTTTACCGGTGGCATCGCGGTGTACAAGGGCTTTGGTTGTGCGCTCAACTTGACTGGCTTTGCTTGGGTCTTGTGAGTCGTAGGCGGTGAATAGTTTGTGCCAATCACTACTAGAAAGGATTGTTTCAGCAGTGCTAAGGCTTGCACCTACTTTCTTGTCTTCTACTAAAGGCTTATCGGCCTTGAAGACGAAGTCCCCAATTCCGGTGTCAACTTTAGTGGTTTTACAGAGTTCACTTTTGGCATCGGTTTTGCAGTTTTCTTTGAGGAAGCTGCTGATGTCAACTTTGTCGTTTGATGCTGGTTTAGTTTTGTCGCCAATACTAAGTGTGGGCAGCAATGCTGCTGCGTCGGTGAGAAGTGACGAGGCTTTATCGATTCCGCTCGATATATAGGCTGCCATACTTTCGTCGCTGGCTTTGCTTGCCGCTTTCTGTTCAGGCTTATGCTCTGGCTTTTTACTGGCTTCAAGGGAGAGAAGCAAGCGGCTCTGTTGAGCGTCAACGCCATGCTCTTGAGGCTTGTCGCCTTCTTTGTGAACGTCTTTTTTAGGGGGTACGTCTAAAGGCACTTTGGGCTCCGGGATGACCGATGGGGGCTTGAACTGTGTTCGCTTGAAGGCAAGTCAATTGAAGGCTGGTAACTTCGACTCTTGTGTATATGCGGCAGCCGTAATTTCTGGATAGGGAAAAAACACATTTAATCTTTCTTTTGCCACTTATACTGAGTTTATGGATAACGAATCGGCAGAACAGCAATATATAGTTGATGGCCGCTATTGGCATAAGCTTTCGGATGGGCGTGTTCAATGCGACTTGTGCCCGCGCTTTTGTCAGCTAAAAGAAGGCGACCGCGGTTTTTGCTTCGTCCGGCAGAACTTGCAAGATTCAGTAAAGCTCACTACTTATGGGCGGAGCACAGGCTTTTGTATCGATCCAATTGAGAAAAAGCCACTTAATCATTTTCTCCCAGGCTCAAGTGTGCTGTCGTTTGGCACTGCTGGCTGCAATTTGGGCTGCCAGTTTTGTCAAAACTGGTCAATCAGTAAGTCTCGTGAAATAGAGCTTTTAAGTGAGAAAGCCAACCCAGAGCAAATTGCTTTAGCTGCTCAAGAGCTTGGCTGTGCCTCGGTGGCCTTTACCTATAACGATCCTGTTATTTGGGCCGAGTATGCCATTGATACGGCCAAAGCCTGCCGCCAGCTGGGTATCAAGGCTGTGGCTGTCACTGCCGGTTACATCACGCCCCAGGCTAGACCAGAGTTCTATTCAGTGATGGACGCTGCCAATGTGGACCTCAAGGCCTTTACTGAGGTGTTCTACAAGAGACTTACCCTTTCTCACCTTGAACCTGTGCTTGATACGCTCAAGTGGCTCAAGCAAGAAAGTAACGTCTGGTTTGAAATCACTAATCTGGTAATTCCTCAGGAGAATGATTCGGATACTGAGTTTCAGGCCATGTGCCAATGGATTCTCACTAATCTCGGTACGGATGTACCGCTGCATTTCACGGCATTCCACCCAGATTTTCGCTTAGACCAGCGCCCACCGACCCCACCAGCGACCCTTCTGCGTGCTCGCAAAATTGCCATGGATTTGGGCTTGAAATATGTATATGTAGGCAATGTAGATGATGTCAGGCATCAGAGTACCTACTGCCCATCGTGCCGGGCGCTGTTGATTGAGCGCAACTGGTATGAGATTGGAAAATATAATATAGAGGGCCAGTCAGGTTTTTGCCCTGAATGTGGTCATGTCGTTGCTGGCGTGTTCGGGGCGGCCAAAGGAAGCTGGGGGCGCAAGCGCATGCCTGTTAGTATTAGTAACTGGCAGGACTAACAGTAGTTAAATTATAAGTACGGACTTTCAATTTTGAGACCAGGAAGCAAATTAACCCCAGGGCCGATTTATACACGGCAAAAGCAGTTGTTGAAACTAGCCATATTTGCCTTTGTTAGTTCCAGCCTGGCGCTTTCGGCCAGTTTTGTTGGCGTCAATAGCTTAAAAGCTGAGGGCCTAGAGGGTCATGGTCAGGATGGTCACGCCTCGGAGCCGAGGACTCAGCCAGCCGCCGGCACTTTGCGCAATATTGAGTTTCTCCCGAAGGTCTGCACTTCGCGCCCTCCAGCTCGGCCGCGCAAGTTCTTGCGGCGCAGAAATTTACAGGTTCAGGTTGAGCGCGATGAAAAGTATCTACAGTTGCTTTTGGTTTCAGTTGGATTTGTCGGAATGTTGATTCTCATTCTTGTTTTGCGTAGTATGCCCCCTGCTAAAAAATCGGTTTGAGCCTTAAGATAGCTGTAGTCGAGTAGGTATGGTCTGTCCATGGAAATGCAACCGCTTGAGAGAATTTTGCTATTTATACTCGGCACTATCTTTGTGGGTGGCGGTGGGGTCTTTACTTTTCAGTCTTTTGAAGATGCAAAGAACGTATTTGAGGCCCTGCTTTTCTCCCTTATGCTTGTGGCTGCCGGGCTGTGCTTTATAATCTGGTCCATATATGGACCGCCGGGCTGATATTCTGAAAGGTTAAATCAATCAAGGGTTTGCTTTGGCTTGTCGTAGTAAACTTTTGTCAGTTATTGCCGGTTAAAAGGGTTAGATTCTGCCATGCACAAAGTTTCACGCAAAAATTCTTTCATATTGCTCAGCCTCGTTGTTGCGCTTGCTTCTGCTGGTGTCACTAGTGGTGCCTATGCCAAGAAGGATAAGTCTGGTGAAGCTGGACCCGATGCCCAAGCTCTCAACGCCGGTCGCTCTGGTAGCTGGACTACAGCAGCTCAAGGCAAGAATGAACTATCGATTGAAACTTTGCGCAAAGTTGTCGCTGAAAAGTCCAATGATGCTGTTGCTCACAACGACTTGGGCTGGGCCTTGCGTCTAAACAACGATTTAAAAAATGCTGAAGTTGAATTGCGCAAAGCAGTCGAACTCGACCCCAAAATGCATCAAGCCCATTCAAACTTAAGTGTTGTCTACTTCGAACAAGGCAAGATGCAACCTGCTCTTGATCAAGCTCAGCAGGCCGTCAACCTTGACCAGAGCCAGCCTATCTATCACGTTGTTCTAGGCAATGCCTTGTCTGGAGTTGGTGACAATAAAAGAGCTGTTGAAGAGTACAAGTTGGCAATTAGTCAAAAGCCAAATTATGAAAACGCCTACTACAATCTAGGTCGCGTTCTCGAAGCAACTGGCGAGAAGACAGAAGCTGGCAAAGTCTTGGCTGAGGCCCTGCGCCTTGATCCTGAAGATGATCGCGTGATGAAGATTCTGGACCGCATCGTCAAATAGCATTTTTGCCAATTACGGCCCAGCCAACGGATCGAACATTTTTCTCTGCGGACCGGACTTAATGTGTACGACATTCAGGTCAGGGCTAGTCGGATGGAGGTGTTCTAGCAAGCGTGTGATCAGTTCGGTGTCATTCAAGTGCAGCGCATTGGCTGCCTCAATTGTGTGTTTCTGTCAGAAAATCTTGGGATTTTCTGACAGTTTTTTATCTTGAAGTGGGAACTACCGAAGCTGCAGAAGCCGCAGTCGAACCAGTCGCTTTACTGGCCGAAGCCTCTGGCAGGTCATCAAAAGCTGACTTTATTGGCTTGCCGTCAAACTCTTTTGGAATTGGTACGTCAAGTAACCATAGCGCCGTTGCTGAGGTATCGTATGTGGTGACTGGTTCGGTGATTTTAAAACCATGTTTGACACCATCGCCCCAGACAATCCACGGAATAGTCATATCTTCTGGCGAGCGCGAGCCGTGGGTCTTGTCGTGACCACCATGATCGGCGGTAAGAATTACCACGGAGCTTTTTTGAATGCCAGCTTTTTCGATTGCTTTCATGACAGTGTCAAGTGCTGCATCTGAATCGGCTAGAGCTTGTAGCTGTTCCTTCGAGCCCCAACCATACTGGTGGCCAGCGCCGTCTGGGTCAGCAAAGTGAATGAAGCAGAGATTGGGTTTGCGCTGTTCAATATATTGAGCGGCGCAAGTAGCCACTGCTTTAGATTCGTAAGAGGGCAGAGAGAATCTATTGACTGTATGGGCTTGATAAAGATGAATGAACTTCGGTTTGCCGACAAACATCGCAGTGGTCAAGTTTTGCTTGGTTGCCAGGGCGAAAATTGTGGGCACTTTTACCATGCCTTGATCGGGCTCCCAGTCGTTCCACAGGGTGTTGTGCTTCTCTGGACCAACGCCTGTGAGCATAGAAGTATGCGAAGTCAGTGTAATGCTAGGAAAAATGGTCTGAGCCGTCCAGCTCGTTGCCCCATCGTCGGATAGCTTAAAGACCGTGGGCATTTTGCTCTGCTTCATTACGCTTGGTTTGCCACCATCGAAGCTGACAATGAAGACGTGGTCTGTGCGTCTTTCGGCTTGGGCGGGTTGGCCAAGTAAAAATAGATCTAGGCCGCTAAAGCCGGCAGCGATGACTACTGCTGCTATAAATTTTGAGGCTAGTGAGCGACGCATACTTGCCTGTCTTGTTTTAACTTGGGAGTGCATTACTTCAAGTGATTCCTTCAGGTTATTCCTGTTTTTTTTGAAATAGTTGTAGATGCAACTATTTTTGGAAAAGGGAGTGCGTGTTGTATTTTATATTCTGGTAATTCTAACGCGTTCTATTATTAGGACTTTCGATATTAAGATTTCCGATTTAATATTGCTGGCGGTATTCCCCATTGTGCCCCTGGCCTGATTAGTAGACATTAGGGGCATGCCAATTAGACCAAGTGATCCAGAATTGGGTGCCCCCGGCTTCAAGGAGCTCGGCAACGCTTTTGTCGAGGCGCAAACAAGTAGGCTGCAGGCTAGCGGCAATTTGGTCTCTGAGGCCCTTACTAGTGTAAAAGAAAATTTTGTTGCTCCGGCCGTCAATGCCGGGCTGCTTGAGCCTGCCAATACGGTGATTTCAGGGGTCAATGGCGCCTACAACCTTGGTCGAGATATGCTTGGAGCTGAGGCCAAAGACCCTCGTACTAAAGATTTTCATGCCAAAGACTCTCACGCTAAAGACTCTGGTCTAATTGGCAAATTTGAGCACATGCAAGTGGCACCGGCCGAATTTTTGTCGGCTGGCTGGCTGGTGCAGACTGTTTCGGGTGGGCTTGGCTCGTTAGTGCCTTATGTTATTGCTGGTAAAGTAGCTGGTTCGGCTTTGCGGGCCACAGGCTCGCATCTAGCCGTAGAAGGTTTCGCGGCCAGGGCCATGCAGAGCAGCTCGACGGCCTCTGTGCTTGGCGCTTTTGCCTACGACACAGTGCGCGAAGTGCGTCCGGGTGAATCTCGGCTTGGTAATGGCTTGGCCGGTGCCGCTGGGTTCGGAGTATTCGAGGCTGGCAATATGCTTGCCTCTCATAGTGGTCTAGCTGGCCGTTTCCTTGCCCGTACGGCCACAGGCTTTGTCGGCGGCGGTGTGCAGACTCTGACTTCTACGGCTATTGCCGAAGGAAAATTGGCCGATACAGAGACCTTGACTAAGGCTGCTGTGGGCGGCATGGTGATGAATCATGCTTTACCGCTAGGTCAACGCGCCATCACTCATGCGGCTGACCATCTTAATTTGGCTGTCGGTCGTGGTGTGCCAGTTGACCGACTGGTGGCCAAAAACTTTAGTGCAGAAGCGCAAAGCTCGCCTACCTTTAAGAACATATTGAGTGAAAACCCATGGGCGCGAGTGCAAACTGACGCAAAGCAGTCGCTTGCTGTTGGGTCTCGTCGCGTTGAATTAAAAACTGGCGCTGACGCCGCTGAGCTTGGTCATGAACTAAAACATTTGAGTCAGCATAAGTTGCCTTTGGCCGTTGAGCAACAGTTCAAAGCGGCTGCCGAGAATTTAAAAGAAGGCAATAGAGATGCTGCTTGGCAAAAATATAGAGAGCCCAGATTGTCTCAGGAGCTTGAGGCGCGCAGCAGCGAAACAGCAATTCGTGGCGAGCTAGCACGGGCAAATCAGCCCCCGGCAAATCAACTTACGGTAGAATCACTTGCTGCACTGGTTCCTAATTTAAAAGTCGGCAATCTCACCTACGAACAGCATTGGGCCTTGGAGTTTAAGCAGTTTGAGCAGAGTCAGGGGCAGTTTCGGCCTAGTCGAAATTTCCATGATCATGATGATCATAGTCATGGTTCTGGACCTGGGAAGATTCATGATTCCGCAGTTCTTTCAAATAAACATTCTAGTGAACATTCTAATGAGCATTCTACAGATCAAGCAGGAGAGCACAATAAAGCCACTGAATTAAGCCCAGAAGCAGAATCTGCCTATCAGCGCGAGCTGGGCACCCACTTGGTCAAGACCCTGCAAGATAAACAGCATATTGGTGTCTTTGCTGGCGGTGCGGTGCGCGATTTGCTGATGCGCAAGACACCAAAAGATTATGACATCGCGACTTCTGCCACTCCAGACCAGGTAGAAAGGCTCTTTATAGATCAAGGCTACAAAGTAATTCCTGTGGGCAAAGCTTTTGGTGTGATCAATGTTGTCGTCAATGGTCGAGAGTTTGAAATTGCAACATTGCGCTCTGAGAGTACTTATTCTGATGGTCGCAGACCCGATGGTGTGCAGTTTGTCAGCTCTCTTTCGGCCGATGCTGCTCGTCGTGATTTGACTATCAATGCTATGTTTCAAGATCCAGTAACTGGAGTAATTTATGATTTTCACGGTGGGCAGCACGATCTTGCCCGCCGCTTAATTCGTTCTGTCGGCGACCCTGCTGAGCGTTTTTCTGAAGACAAATTGCGCATGCTTCGTGTGCCACGCTTTGCTTCTAAGTACGAAGGCTTTACTGTAGATCCTGCCACCATGGCTGCCCTTAAGGCTAACTCGTTTGGTATCCATGCTGTATCTAGCGAGCGCGTGCGTGACGAAATTAAAGGCATGTTGACCTCTTCTAACCCAGTTCGCGGCATGCAGATTATGATGGATTCTGGTTTGATGAAACAAGTTTTGCCTGAAGTCTATAAATTGAAAGGGCCAAAAGGTAGGCAAGATCCAGTATGGCACCCAGAAGGAACAGTTTGGACTCACACAAAATTGGTCTTGAAAAATCTCACTGGCGGCAATTTCGAGCGCATGATGGGTGGGCTTTTGCACGACGTTGGTAAACCAGCTACGCAAAAATTCTGGCCTGATGGTGGCATCTCTAACCATGGTCACGATGCTAAAGGCGCCGAAATCACCCAAGAGATTGCTCGCCGGCTGAAGCTGTCTTCTAATCAGCAAGAGCGTATTTCAGAATTGGTGCGGCTGCATATGGCTATGCATGAAGTCACCGTGATGCGCCCAGGTAAGCTCACTGCAATACTTGAGCGCCCTGATGTAATGGACCTTATTGAGATTCAACATGCTGATGCTACTGGCACCAAGCGGCCTGATATCGACATGTCGCACAAAGATTTTCTCTTGCAAAAACTAGAAGAACTAAAAGAATCAGGTAAACTCGGCGAGAAGCCAATCGTCAACGGTCATATGTTGCTCGCTATGAATATTAAGCCGGGACCGCATTTTAAAGCTGTCATTGAGGCTGCCCGCGAAGCTCAACGCGAAGGTGACTTCACCAATCAAGAAGGGGCACAACGGTGGCTCAATGAGAACAGCGCAGCAATTATCGAGGCTCAGCGGGCAAAGTAGAAGTGGGGAAGTATGCTATTTGAGACTAGAAGTTTGCATTTGCTAGAAGAAGCTGTAAACAAAATGCAGGAAGGCTTTGATGATCTTCCACAGTTTGAATCTGAAGTTGATGTGGCTAAACTGCGTGCTGTCATGCTCGATCTGGCTGAGCGGTTGCAGGATAACTATCCATATCAGCACCCACTTTATGCTGGGCAGATGCTTAAGCCGCCGCACTCTATTGCTCGCTTGGCTTATATGCTTACTCTTTGGGTCAACCCCAACAATCACGCTTTGGATGGTGGCAGAGCCACTTCAAATTTAGAAAAGGAAGCTGTAGCAAACATCGCTGCGATGTTTGGCTTTGCCCAGCATCTTGGGCACTTGTGCGGTGGCGGCACCATGGCTAATTTAGAGGCTCTTTGGGTGGCAGGAAGCTTGCATCCGGGCAAAATTATTGTTGCATCTGAGCAGGCGCACTATACTCATAGTCGCATCAGTGCTGTATTGGGTCTCGAATTTGCTAAGGTTGCAGTCAATGCCAGCGGTCGCATGGATATGGCGGCGCTTGAAGAACGTTTGATTCAAGGCAATGTTGGTACAGTTGTAGTAACAGCCGGAACCACGTCTACAGGCTCTGTTGATTCGCTTAAAGACGTTCTGAAGTTAAGGGCGAAATATCAGTTTCGCATACATGTTGATGCCGCCTATGGTGGCTATTTTACTTTGGCTGGGAATTTAGATGCGGCGGTGGCCGAGACTTATGCTCTGATAAGAGAAGCTGATTCTGTGGTAATCGACCCGCACAAACACGGCTATCAGCCGTATGGCTGCGGCTGTGTATTGTTCAAAGATCCTGCGGTTGGCGCTCTTTATAAACACGATTCACCCTACACTTATTTTAGTTCTGCCGAGCTGCACCTCGGTGAAATTAGTCTTGAATGTTCGCGGCCTGGTGCATCAGCTGCGGCTCTCTGGGCTACGCAGCAAATGTTCCCTTTAGAGAAAGGAGGGCAGTTTTCAAGCAATATTGAAAAATGTCGGCAAGCGGCATTGCAAATGTATGACAAACTGAAATCTATAACTGAGTCTAATTCCAAATCTCATTCTAATTCTCATTCGAGTGGCGGCTTCTTCCTGCCACTTAAACCTGATTTAGATATTTTGATTTATGCACCTATACCGACCAAGGGTGCGCTGGACTCGAAATCCTCTATAACCGCTAAGGCTCCTAAGGCCAGTGAAGTTTCGGCTCTATCTCGACGGGTGTTCAACTGTGCCGCTGACAAGAACTTGCATCTAGCTCTGGCGACTTTGCCTAGCTCTCTGTTGGAAGAGAACATGAACTTAGACTGGGATCAAGATGCAGTAACAGTTCTGCGCTCTTGTTTTATTAAGCACGAGCATATTGATTGGATCGATTCTATTGCTGAGATTCTCATGCAAGCTGCTGAACAGGCTCAGCTTGAAATGAGTGCTGCTCGTGGATAAAACCGGAGCTGAACTAGGGGCTGAATTGCCAGTAGAAGCTATTGCTAAGAGTTTGGCTTTGCCACTGAAGCCGGCAGCTGTCACTCTCGTTGGTAAGTACGTTAAACTCCGGCCTATCGATTTGCAGCGCGACAATGAAGCTCTATTTGCTGTTTCTAATGGCTCACCTTGTGGGCTTGGTGCTCGAAAAATAGATAGTTATGATGCCGATGCTCTCATTTGGCGCTATATGTCGGCTGGTCCTTTTTCTACGAGCTGTAAGCTGGCGGCCTTCCTCTTCGCTCAAGAGAAAGCCGAGAATGGCCTTTGCTTTTGTGTCTTTGATTTAGCTACAGATAAGCAGATTGGTGTAGTTAATTATCTCAATAATTTTCCTGCTCACTTAAAAATAGAACTGGGAAATATTTGGTACAGCCCGCTTGTGCAGCGCACTAAAACCAATTTAGAGGCGACCTATTTGCTTTTGCAGCATGCTTTTAATTTAGGATATCGACGAGTTGAGTGGAAGTGTGATGCCCTTAACTTGCGTTCGCGCAAAGCTGCTTTGCGTATGGGCTTTAAGTTTGAGGGAATTCAAGAAAATCATTTCATTGTTAAAGGGCGCAACCGTGATACTGCTTGGTTTCGCATTCTTGATAGTGAGTGGCCCGATGTGCAAAAATTGCTTCAGTTGCTTTTGGAAGAAGAACAATGAGCAGTGGTGATGATCACATTCTCGATGCCGTTCCTCTGAGCGAGCGTCGTGGACCAGTCACCATGACACTCTTGTGGATTACCATGGTGACAGCTTTCCCAACGGTCTTGATTGGTTTTCAATGGTATAAGCAGGGAATCACTCTGGGGCAAGTTTTGACTTGTTCGATTCTAAGCTGCCTCTTCCTGCTGATTTATTCTGTGCCAGCCGCCTGGCTTGGTGTGCGCAGCGGTCTGACCTATTCAGTTTTGACAAGACAGACTTTTGGTCGCTATGGCACCTGGCTGGTTTCTTTTCATGCCATTTGGCTGATGTCTGCTTGGTATGCCATTGATGCCGTGCTCTGTGCTGATGCGCTTAAAGGGTTATTTCATATCGATTGGCCCGTGCCGCTATTTGCTGCTTGCTTGTCTATGCTTATGGCGGTCAATAATTTCTTTGGCTTTCAAGGTGTTGCTAATTTTGCTCGCTATTTTGCGGCACCGCTATTGGTGCTTTGGGTTGGCTATACATTTTGCAAAGTGCTTCCCACTGTTCCTCTAGAGGTGCTAACTGCTTCTGCTGTACCAGGCCATGCCCCAGTATCTTTCATGTCGGCAATGACTCTTGTTTCTAGCTTTGTCATAGGCTTTGCCGTTTGGGGTAATGAGCCAGACTATTGGCGTTATAGCAAGCCCAATAAGAAATTTGTTGTTTATTCTCTGATTGCCGCACTGCTTGTCGGTGAGATAATTTTTCCTGCTACTGGTTGGATGGTGGCAAGGCTTTCTGGTATCAGCGATTATATAGCTGCTACAAATTACATGAATGTTTATTCCTTTGGCGGAGTGGCCTTGTTCGCTGCTCTTGTGCTCATTGCCAACTATTGCGCCGCCAATGATTCCAACATGTACGGCATGATTAATGCCCTGGAAAATATGAAGAAGCTGCCGCATAAAGTTGCTGTAATTATTCTTGCTGGTGCTTCTTCGGCATTTGCTGCCTGGCTTGCCCATGAAGGTTCAAGCCGCTCCCTTGAGTCAATTGCATCGCTCAATTGCGTAATTATTCCGGTTATGACTGTGATAATGATTATCGAAGAGTTTGTCATTAAGCCACGTTTCAAGCTGGCTGATAATAGTTCTGTGGTTGTGCCCATGAATGAGCTGCCTGCAATTCGTTGGCCGGCCTTTGTTGCTTCGCATCTTGGTCTATTGGTGGGCATTTGCACGGCTGGGGTGATACCCGGCTTAGAGTCGCTCTGTCTTGGTATCTGTTCTGTGCAGTCGTGGCTGGTTGCTGCTATGGTGTACTATGCAATGCGTGTGGTAGAAATTAAGTTAGAAATTAAACGAGAAGGAGCTGCGGTAGGTACTTAATATGAGTTTCATTCTTGCTTTCATTCCGGTTGTAATAGCACTTATACTTGCCGTTCCGGTGTTTAGCGATGCCTTGAATAGTGCCAAGTGGCCAGTCTCTCATGCAGTTGTCGTGAAAAATGATCATAAGGTCGGCAGGACTGCTGCTTTCCAAGTGGGTGAGAAAAAGTACAGTACTACTTTTGAGAATGCCTTAGAATTGACCGCCTCTCGCTATGGTTACGAGTTTAACTTGGGGCATGAGGTCAACATCTATAACGGCATCGATCCCGAAATGGGTAAGAACATCAGAGTTTCATACAATCCAGCTAACCCAAGTGAAGCTGTCGTGGAACCTGGATTTACTATTCCAGTGTGTATTTATCTGATTTGCGCTTGTTTGACGTTGTTTATCGGGAAGCTTTTTCCTGCTAGTTATAGAAACTAGATCGACCTATGCTGTCTTTTGCAGCTCAAGTAGTTCTAAAAGCTGTTCTGCTCTCGTCCAGAGTTCCTGATGACCGACAAGATTTTCTATCAGACGAGTGTCAATTGATTTATAGCCCAGGAGGGCGCCGAGCAATGCTCCAGCTACAGCTGCATTTGAGTCGGCATCGCCACCTTCTTCAATAACTGTGCGAATACCTGATTCAACTGACTGACAATTTTTGATGGACCAGAAGCCAGCAGCAGTTGCTTTCAGTGTGTATCCAATGCGGTCAACTTCTCCTGGGTTCAGGCCTTCGTCAAGCTGAAGAGCTGCGATAGACTTGCTCTGGGCTAGCTTAAAGCAATCAACCACTCGACTATCGATTTTTTCTACGTGAGGCGTAATCTCTTCGATTAGCTCGTCGACATTGTTTTGGCCACGCACCAAATGCGCTACTGCCAGCGATACAGCAACGCATGATGCTACGCAGCGTGGGTCAAAGTGTGTGATTTTGCAAACGGCCTCTGCATTCTGACAAACCGCCAGATCATTTTCTAGTTGCCAAAGGCCTAGAGCTGAAGTGCGCATCACGGCACCGTTAGCTGCCAGTTCGCGACCAGTATCTTCCCACACTTTCCGCGCTGCATTTTGTGGATCTTGTAAGAAATTTTCTTGATTCAAAACATGCCAAACTGTTTGCCCTAAGCCCATTCCTCCGCTCTTTGCCCAGTTGAAAATGCGTTGAGCAATATCGAGAGTATCGATTTGACCTTTGCTCAGGATGCTGTCTAAGATGCAGAGCATCTGATCTGTGTCATCCGTCCATTGGCCCTGCTTCCAGCGTTCTCGATGATTGTCTTGAATGATTTGTGAGTAGTGAGAGAGACCTGACGGATAGATAAACTGCACTTTTTTCTTTGAGAGAAATTCTGTACCTAGACCGAGCGCATCACCGATGGCTTGACCGAAAATAGCACCGCGAATTCGATCAATGCGGGTTTCGTGATCATTCATGGCAGTTTCCTTCCCCTTTTTGATCGGCGCGAAGGTTCATGATTTGATGCTACTTGCGCTTTGGCGGGAAGATCAAGACACTGTCCCACATACCGTAGCGCTCTTGCACATCGTTGCCAAGGCGTGGTACCTCGGTTCCAGCTATGAGTGGGGTCTTTTTGGTGGATATCGCAGTGGGCTTGTCTAGATGCTTGGCATAGTAAGTAAGATCGTCAGATGGGGTAGCCGATGACTGTTCCATAGTGGTGGTGATTGCTACCTTTTGACTGCGTAGAATGTCTGCTGTCGATCTGTAGGCACCAGATGTGGTGTCGGCGCCGTGCATCATGCCTGACCAATATACGACTTTGTTGTCTTTATTGCTGTCGAGAATCTGTTTTATCTGCTTGGCCATAAAGTTATCGCGTTCTTGCGCTGCTGCTGCGTTAACGTCGCCTGTGCCATTGTCGATGCCAATCACTTTCATACCAGAGCTGCGGGCATTGTCCATCATTTTGCCGAAGTCATTGGTTTGATATGCCTCAGGCAGATCTTTGAGATCGCGAGATTTATTATATTTATCCAGCTGACTCTGGGGGATTTCCACGGCGAGATGTGTCGCTCCTGCTGCCCTCAGGTCTTTCATCGCTTCGGCACCAAACTTGTGCATCGGGCCATCGAGAGAGTGTTGTTCTCCGATCATAAGCACGCGACTTTTGCGCATGGCATCGCTTAAGTGTTTGGTCGGGTCTTCTCCAGCTTTATTGATTTCATCAAGGTAGGGTTTTGCCTTGAGTTTTTCTTTGTCGTCAAATTTTTCTTGATATTTTCTGAAGGCTTCGAGGTTTTGAGTAGGGCTTAAATCCTTGTGATTGGGATTTTCTTTGAGGTAGGCTCCAGCGAGGCTGCCACTGTTGTGGAAGTCAATGAAAGCCTTGCGTTGAGCCGGATCGCATAGGTGTTTGAGCAGCTTCTCGTCATTCATTTGTTCAAATGAGAGCGTCTTAGTAAAACCGTCTTGCTTGAGCAGTTTGTCAGCTGACTGAGCAGCTTCAAGTTTTCCTGGCCTCATCAAGTTGGCTAGCTGGTCAAGTTTTTTGTTTTGCTCAGCAAACGTAGGCTCGTCTGGCCGCAGACCGTGACCGACCCATTCGGCTTTTTTACCCATTTGTTCTAGGGCAGCAAAAGTTTCTTTGACTCTTTCTGTGCCATATTTGCCCATCATTTGTCTAAATGCTTGGTTGCGATAAGAGTCAGGGGCGAACAAGCCACCTAGCGGTCTTTCTACGACATTGCCGTTTTCACCGGTCATGTCAAAAAAGCGTCTTTCAAACTCAGGATCTTTCTTGAATATCCCGCCCAGATCTGGTTCTTTCTCCTTAGGCACACCCAAGGTAAAAGCACCATTTCTGTTCCTCTCGGCTGTCTGATTTGGCGCCGTGCGCTCCTGGCTTTCGGCGCTTAAGGCTTGCCGTGCGCTGTCGCCAGCACCCGGGTCGAGTGACTTCTCTTGAGCCTGTTCTGGTGAGTCTTTCTTAGGGTTTGCCATGGATAAAAAACACAGATTTAGACCAATAGATTAAGTGGGGGACCAGCCATTATAAGGTTATTTACCCATTTGCTGTTGCTTCTACTTGGCGATTGCTGACATCCGGAAGTTCTTCCAGCAAATCACCTGAATTGCATTCAGGGCAAATCCGCTACTGCCTGCTCCGTGCCTGCATTATGTTCTTTGTACAGAGCTGGAGTGACATGGATATGGAAGTGCAAGATACGGACATGCAAGATACAGCAGTGGTGACGGGCTTCCCCGGAACAGTACGCGTTAATATGTTGGCTAATTTAGAGGCTTTGCTCAATGTTATAGCCAATTCTTTTGAGCTAACACTGATGGCTTTTGGCTTGGTTCTCGCCTTGGCTGGACTGTTTACTTACCACCGCTATATTTCGCGCGATCCGCTAGCTATCTACAAGGCTGCTCGGAAAGCCCATGTAGGAGCGTTTCTGATCAAATTTGGCTTGCTCGTCCCCAGCATAGTTTCTTGGCTTGTAGCTGTGGCCCGTGATGCCGCACTGTTCAATTAACTTATGGCAGGAGCCGCTCGAAATTTTTCGCTTTCATAAGAGGCAACTTCTTCTCCATGCTTTGGCAAGAAGAAGCTAACTATTGCTCCGAGGAAATACACACTAGAGAACAATATAGCTGCGCTGGCGTATGAGCCATTGAGACAAGCAATTATTTGTCCGCCAAGCAGTGCTGCCATGGCCGCAAATATGCGACCGGCTGTGATACTAGTGGTGACACCAGTGCAGCGAACTTTTGCTTCATATAACTCTGGTACGTATATAAATAGCAAAGCGAAAAGCCCTTGGGCGAAAAATCCGAGAAAGAAGCTGACAGTCAAGAGTAGCAAACCATATTCTTTGATGGTGCCGAACAAAATCAGGCCGCAAAGAAGTGCGCCGCAGTTAGCTAGGCGAAAACTCTTGGCTCTACCAATTTTCTCAACGAGTAAGCCTGCTCCCAGTGCTCCGATTAGACCACCTACATTGAGAGCGACAGCCGTGACACTCCTCTCAACGATTGCCTCTCCACCAACCATCTGTGTTACCCAGGCGGGAAGCCAAGCAAGAACGGCCCAGTATCCAACAATTGCAGGAGTAGAAAGGCCTATTGCTGCCATAGTCTTGGCTAGGTTTTTTCGCGAGAAAATCTGAGGCAGGGTAAAGGGTTCACGGATGACTTTCACTCCGCAGGCATGTGCTATTTCTCTTTCTATGCGCTTGGCCTGCTGTACCTGCTCAAAGTGTTCTGGCTCTTTTAATTTGGTGCGGAAGTAAAGAGTGACCAAAGCTGGTGTTACTCCTAATAAGAATAGATAGCGCCAACCGAGGTGTCCAAGGTAGAGATTGGCAATGGCCGCCAGCAGGTAGCCTGCGGCAAATGAACTGGCGATAAACGAGGCTGCATGAAGGCGAGAGCGACCCTTGAAGGTTTCGGCCACTAGAACTGCCCCCAGGCCAATCTCGCCGCCTATGCCAAAGCCCACGAGAAAACGGTAGAAGGCCAGCTCGACCCAGTTGTGACTAAGGGCGCAAAGACCGCTGGCGGCAGCATATATGAGAATTGTGGCTAACATAATTTTGGAGCGACCAAAGTAGTCGGCCAGTATGCCGCAGCTGATGCCACCCACTACCCAGCCGGTTATGAAAATTGCTAGTACTGTTGCCCCGACTGGCGCCACTGCGCTGTGGGCGCTGGAGCCGATTAGCTCAGAGAGGCATTGATACATCACTAGTACATAAATTGAAGCGTCCATGCCGTCGAACATTTCTCCCAGCCAGGTGGCAGCTAGAACCTGCCAGTTGAACTTTGGTTTGGCCGCGTTTGCTCCTAAATTTGCTTCTAGTTTTGATTCTAGTTTTGATTCTAGTTTTGCCTCTAAGCGCGCAGCCATGATGTTGTGCACATTGCTTGTACGTCTTTGTTGTCTAAGTCGTGCTCTGAGCTTTGTGCGCATAGGCTAATTCCCTTAATTCTTCATTGCATTTTAGTTTGCACAGACAACGGGCGAACCGACGTCCATAGGTGCATGTTAGTAAGCCCATGTGTCAGAACTGTGGTAATTGTGTGGGAAGAATACTAATGTGGCGTAGATTCGCAGGCTTAGCAAAACCGGCAAAATCGCAAAGTGGCTTGATGTTATGATCGTTTTATTGAAGGTTGTTGACAGGTTGATTTGGAAAGCAAAACTAAACGAGATGCCTATGAAGTTATTGAGCAGGCTTGGCTAAAGCTTCGAAATGGCAAGTACTTCAGCGGACAGGGCGTCGGCGAAGTCTTTTATGAAACTGAGTCTGATATTGCTCCGGTAAAGTTTGATATAGCTGTTGAGTTTCGTCAGCCAGTTGAACTGGTTCTCGATATTTCCAATAGCACTCCACCGGCTCGTGATTTTTGTGCGAAACTCCTGCCTAATAGTCTCTTAGTTCGTCAAGCAGGAGAGTCAGCGAGCGGCCTATATTCTCCTAAGCGCCTTAGTTTTGACAAACGCTTCACTGCGGCAACCTACACTAGCTTTCTTGACCTGTGGTATTTCGTCGCTGGACGCGATGACGAGGAGGGCCTCTATCGCGGCCGCCATCGTTTTCTTCTTGAAGACGAAAAGAAAACAGCGCACCTGAAGATCGTACAAGCTCTGAGAGAAAAATTTAACTGGAGCGACGATCGATACTTTTGGCTGGTTGGCTCCAATATCTATAAGAGCGAGCAGTTTCTTGTGATCGACAAAAACGATTATGCTTTGGTTGGCTTTGCCCAGCGCACTTTCGTAGAGAAGCTTCCTAGCTGGTTAAAGCTGGTGCCGACTAACCCTTTTCAGAAGAAAGGCCCTTTTTTTGAGAGCGAGACTTATTATTCATGTTATTTGGCCTTGCCAACGCATCAGTTAAAAGGATAGGCAGGCGATATGAATGCCCAAGATATTTTAGAGAAATCATTTGCTGTTGTTCGCGATCTAGATACTTTTGTCTTGCATGGAAATTGGGTGAGTGAGTGGCATTCACTTACCAATTCGAAGTTGAGTCATTCAAGCAGTAAGTCGTTTAAACTGTCATATCGTAAGCCCAATGAAATTGTTCTGGTTTTTCACGATAGTGACGTCAAGTTTAAATTTGTGGGCAGCTCGATCTTCGTAAAACGGCCTGGGGATGAGCGCGCCAAATTTATAGGTGGCGATGGCTTGACCGCTTCTATATCAGCTTTTCATGCTTCTAGTATTCCTGAAGAGCTATTTACTTTTATTCGCTTTTGTTTGAACCCTAAAGAAAATTGTCTTTGGTACATCAAGCGCAATAGCTTCAGGCTGGTGCAAGTGAAAGAGCAAGCAAACAAGTTGTTTTTAGAGGGTGATCTTGGCTCTTCTGGTATCGTGCGCTTAACAGTTTCAAGCATTAGCTATTTTATTCATGCTGTAGAAATAACTACCAGACCTGTCAATTCTGAGTTTTCTAAAGATATGTACAATGTCATGATCAAAACTGGAGAGATCTTCAATGCGATTTCGAGCTTTGGTAAGACAGAGAAGGATGAGTCGGAGCTGAAGTCTGAACCGTATAAACCTGGGGCTCTACACGTTGAAACAGAGCTGAGTTTCGATCGCGTTAGTCTTAATCCGAAGTTGAGCGATGCTGATTTTAAGCTATGAGAGTGCTAAACCTCGGTCCCTTTCTCTAGTATCTTCAAATAAGCATCGTAGACAAATACGCGGCCGCGTTGCTTTCCTGTGATTTCTCGAACAATGCCAAGTTGCTTGAGGTTATTCATGGCGGCAGTTACTGTTGGTGTTGTTAGCCCTAGTGCTTTGACGACTTTTGGTATTACAGCTAGTGGCTGCTTTTCTAGGTATTGATATACTTGGATTGCCGATCCAGCTCCACGTCCGATTGCTGCGACTTTGGCTTTATCTGTTTGAATCATATTCAAAATATCGCGCGCTGCTTGAGTTGCTTGCGAGGCAATTTCGTTCACTCCGATCAGGAAAAAACGCAGCCATTCTTCCCATTCACCATTTTCTCGAACACGTTGGAGTAGAGAGTAGTACTCTTCTCTGTGGGTTTTAAAATAGAGACTCAGATAGAGTAAGGGCTCGGTCAGTATTCCTTCAGAACAAAACAAGAGAGTTATGAGCAGGCGGCCAAGCCTGCCGTTGCCGTCAAGAAAAGGGTGAATTGTCTCGAATTGGTGGTGCACCAAGGCTGCTCTAATAAGCAGAGGAAGTTTGTCGTCTTTCTTGTGCAAATATTTTTCAAGGTCGCTCATGCACTCTATTACTTTTTCTGGCGGTGGTGGTACATATGCAGCGTTGCCAGGGCGACTCCCTCCGATCCAGTTTTGTGTCCTTCTGAACTCGCCTGGAGCTTTGCTTCCGCCGCGCGCACCAGTCATCAATACTTCATGAATTTCTTTGATGAGGCGCATTGAAAGAGGAAAGCCATCTTTGAGTCGGGTCAAGCCGTGATTCATAGCGGCAACGTAGTTAGAAACTTCTTGCACATCGTCTAAAGGTACACCCGGTGATTCGTCGCTTTCGTATAAGAGTAGGTCTGACAACGAAGATTGAGTTCCTTCAATTTGCGATGATAAAACGGCTTCTTTTCGGACGTAAACATAAAGGAACAAGTGGGGATCTGGCAAAACTGTTGCCAAGCCGTCGAGCCGCCCAAGGGCTTGACTAGCCTTCTCAATCAAGGTTTGCAGGCCAATGAGGTCCAGGTGCTCGGGGGGGAGTGGTTGGGGAACGAGCGCCCAGTACTCTTCATCGACTGTTGAACAGCGGATACGCTGGCCTAAGCGCTTCTTATTTCTATCCATTCTTATTAAAGGTCCCTTTAATAACGGTTGCCCTTATTAAAGGATAACCCATTTTCCTTTAATAACGAAATTCCTTATTAAAGGATCCTTTAATAAGCGCGCCCTTGGGCGATTGCCGAAGCAAGGCCATGCGAAAAAGCTCTAAATGGTCATACAACCATTATTTCTTGGCTTTCAAATCAACAATTGTTTGTTTGGTTATGGGAGTGCTGATGGCAAAGCCAAGTCTGCCGCCAATATCGATGACGCCGGCCACTTTGCCGTCTTTCTCGAATGTCGGGGCACCCGAGACCCCTGGGCGAACGTGCATGGTCAGCACTTGCACGTCGCGAGTCGCATCTTCTCCCGGCAATGGGGCCGGTGCTTGTTGCACGTCGCCGCGCTTCTTGATGCCGTCGAATGTGCCTTCGGCGACAAAGAAGCCGCCGGAGGTGTAAGCTTGGCCAATGCCCACCGCCGGAACGTTGGCTTGATCCATCTTGCTGTCGACTATTTCTAACGGCTTACAGAGTGTTCCTGTTTTGTCGCCAGTGGCAATTTCAATTAGGGCTAAGTCTTGGCTTTTGTCTACGGCAATTACTGTTGCGTCAAAGCTTTCGCCGCTATGAGTCACAGCTGTTCGCTTGTCGGGAATGCCGTTGACGTTGGGCACACCATTGACGACATGGTTGTCGGTTATGGCCAAGCAGCTGTTTGCTTCTTTTGACACCATGAAGGCTGTGCCGCCCCAGTTCTCAGGAATAGATTGGCCGTTCTTTTCTTTGTGGCCGTCCATTTTTAGCTGAACAATGCTCGGTCGCTTCTCTTTGTAGAGGGCAAGAATATCGATACCGGACGAGCTAGAGTTTGGCTGGCCAAAGTCTCTAAACTGGCAGCCTTGGGTGTTTCTTCCCACGTCCAAAGTTGGTAGTTCCGTTGGGCTTGGCTGAATTGGGCATTCAGTGCCAAAAAAACTGCGCGCTTTGTCGCTGTTCGAATTTTTCGATGAGTCAGAAGCGTCCACGCTACGACCTATATGCACGGGGGAACAATATAATGCCTCACCGGGTCGAATTCTCCGCCTCGGTATTTACGAAGTTATTGAGTTGAATAGCTTAAATTTTGGCGGTTTCGGCTTCGTGCGCTGAATGGTGCATGTAAGTCTTTAGATTTCTCTTCTTAGGCAGAAGCATGCTTTGGTTTAGTTACTTCCACCACGCCTGTTTTGATCTGAACATGCATACTTTTGCTTACGGTTTTGAAAATGGCGGCTATGTTGTTCATGCTTGGATTGCCACGCTCAGAAAGCATGCGGTGTAGGCTCTTTACTGGTGTTTCCATTTCAGCTGCTAGAGCTTCGAAGCCAATGGTGGCATTTACCAGATCGCGAAGTATCAAGCGAGCCGTTTCTGGATCGCCGTTGAGAAATAGGCTGCTGGCTTCGTCAAGTAGCGCTCTGACAAAAGCTGGATCGCGTTTTACGCGAGCAACGATGGTTTCTTTGAAATCACGCGTTAATGCCATTCTAGTTACCTTTGCGCTTTTTTGATGGTAACTTGTGTGTTACTGTCAGTCAAGGCTTGTGTCACTGGCTCCTGGACAACCCTGTTTTCGTTAGTTAGACTTTGCTTTCTACCAGCAAGGTGCAACGGTGACAGACAATTTTAAAGAAGGCCTAAGTAAGCGACTTCGTGAACACGTAGTTGTATTAGCGTCCGAGATTGGCTGTCGTAGTCTCACAAGCGCACCCGATAATTTAGAGTTGGCCGCAGCTTATCTTGAGCACAAGTTTAGCGAATTTGGTTACTTAGTTGATAGACAAGAGTACGATGTTGAGTTGCTTTCAGCTAAAAGTCATGAAGAGAAAAACGATACTCTGGTTTTTCCTAAAGTTACGCACACTACCAGAAACATAGTTGCTGAGATAAAAGGTTCTGATCACCCTGAGCAGATTGTGGTCATCGGTGCTCACTACGACTCAGTCTACGATTGCCCTGCTGCCAATGATAACGGCAGCGGTGTCAGTGCTATTTTGGAACTAGCTCGTTATTTTGCCAATCGAGAACTTTCTTGCACTGTACGATTTGTTGCTTTCACCAACGAAGAGCCACCGTTCTTTCATACAGATAAGATGGGTAGTTATCAGTACGCAAAGCTCTGCCATGAACGAAAAGACAATATTGTGGCCATGCTATCTTTGGAGACGATTGGCTACTACAGCGACTCTCCTGGCAGCCAGTCTTTTCCGAATCCGCTGCTGCGCTTGCTCTGTCCAGACACCGGTAACTTTCTTCTTTTTCTTTCCAATCTCAAATCGCAGGCACTTCTTAAGCGAAGCTTGAGATCTTTTCGTGCCGGTGTGAAGTTTCCGTCTTAAGGGATCTCATTACCAGAGTTCATTTCTGGTGTGCGGTTTTCTGACCAAGACTCATTCTGGCGCTTTGGCTACCCAGCCCTCATGATTACTGACACTGCAAACTATAGATACCCGCACTATCACGATAAGCAAGATACTCCTGAGAAACTCAACTATGAAAAGCTGGCAGAGGTTTTGCAGGGCTTGATCCGTGTTGTTGAGGAATTGACTTCTCATTCATCCAAGGTCTAGTTGCTTGGCATCGTCCAATATTTCATAGTGCAGCTCTTGGCACTTCAAATTTTATCTATCTCAAATAGTGCACTAAACTCGTTTTTTCAGAATCGCTTAATCTTTGAAAGCCTTTCAGGGCTTAGCTCTGGAAGGGGAGTGTTCTTGTAGATTAAGTCAATTGCTGAAATTAGATCGCGGGGCTTACATCGATCTTCTTTGTCTTTACTCGCTTTTTGTTTGAAGCGATCAAAGCAAGTCGTATGTTTACCTCTCTGTTCTTCCTCGTCTGCTAGTCTCGTAGTGAGCGCTCAAAACTTTATGCATGTCCAAGAGTAGACGACCTATATAGCGACGGCGAGAGCGAGGATTACAGGATGACTTCACAGCGTTTACTCCATCCAACTGATGGAGGTGCTCCTAATGCAGGAGCCAAGGCCGGTTTCAACCACAGTGCTTTTTCATCAGCCTATTGGCTTTCTTATTTCGAGAACAATAAAAAGGATAAACACTCATTTGTTTGGCCTCAGTATTTAGATATTCCATATTCTCTTCGTGTCCCAATTATCAAATCTTTGCAGCGTTTTCAAATTGGTGAAACTGGTGATGGCAACCATTTGCGCAAGTATGCGAAAACTTTAAATGACCCGCTCTATGAACAATGTATCGATCTATTTGTTAAAGAGGAGAATGGTCACGCTCTTGTTTTGGCACGCATTATTGAATTGATGGATGGTTATTTAATTACTTGGCATTGGTCAGATTATGCCTTTGTCAGCTTGCGCCATCTGCTTGGGCTCAAGACCGAAATTTTCATTATATTGACAGCTGAGATTGTCGGCAAATGCTTCTATAAAGCTTGTGCTGATAAGCTTCCGGACCAGTCTTTGCGAACAATTTTCTCATCGATTGTGCTCGATGAAATAGCTCATCTAAAATTTCATTGGAGTTTCATGCGCAAAGAAATGCAGTCTTTCTCTTGGCTGATTCGAAGGGCAATTTACTTTTTCTGGAGCGCTGTCTTTCTGGCAATCTGTTGTGTATTCATTATCGATCATGGCGAGACACTGCGAGCCTTGGGCAAATCTCCTAGAAGCTTCTTGGTTGACTGTCTGAGCCTCTACAAGAGGGGCGCTATGCGCGCCCTTCTGCTTGACTAAGCAGGCCGCGCCGGGTATCGGACTCGCTGCCAACTCAGTTCTTCTGTGCTAGCTCTTCGCTCTGCTCTTTGTAGAGTTCGTGAATATTTAAGCGCCTTAGTTTTGGCGCCTTGATGCTCGTCAGCAGCACCACAATTAGTGTCATTATTCCGCCAAATACAACCGAGGGCACTAAGCCCATAAATTTCGCTGTGACACCTGATTCAAATTCACCAATTTCGTTTGAAGAACCAATGAACATATTGTTCACCGCTGATACCCGACCTTTCATTTCGTTTGGCGTTTGCAGTTGGAAGATTGTACTGCGTACCCAGACGCTGATTCCGTCGAGGGCACCACTAATAATGAGAATTAGAAGTGATAGGTAGAGGTTAGTAGAGAGGCCAAAGGCAATCATGCAAGCGCCAAAACCAGCTGCTGCCAGCATGAATACTTTACCCGAATTGTGAGTGATGGGCCGATGTGTGAGTACTATTGCTGTTACCATAGAGCCTACTGATGGTGCGGCTCTGAGCATACCCAAGACTTCGGGGCCACAGTGAAATATTTCCTTTGCGAAAATTGGCAGCAGCGCCACTGCGCCACCAAAGAGAACGGCAAAGAGGTCGAGGGCCATGGCTCCCAGAATTACTTGGTTTTTGAAGACGAAATCGAGACCTTCTTTGATGTTGGCAAAAACACTCTCGTATTTCTTCGGAGTGATGACCGTGCGAGATTTTACTTGCCAGAAACTGATGAAGGCGGCGACAAGCATCACTGTTGAAACTAGATAGGTGTAAGGCGCATGCAGCCAGGCATAGAGCACACCGCCTAAGATCGGGCCGGCTACGGCTGATGATTGCCACACTGTGCTGTTCCAGGCTGAGGCATTGCCCAAGAGCGGACGGGGAACGATGTCGGAGACGATGCCGAAAATCGCTGGGCCATAGAAACCGCGGGATATTCCAGATAAGGCAATGATGACGAATATGCAGATTAAAAGAGTGTGATTGTGCTGGGTGCTCAATGTGCAAATTGTGAGGATGGCCATGCTCACTACTAATGAGGCTACGGCCCAGAGCACAATTTTGCGACGGTCGACAATGTCGGCTACGTGGCCTGCATAAAGAGCCACTCCGATAGCAGGTATGGCCTCGGTCAATCCAGCTAAGCCGAGAGCGAGTGGGCTATTGGTGATTTCGTAGATCTGCCAGCCGACAGCTATTCCTTGAATTTGCACAGCAATGGTGACTAGCAGGCGGCTAAAGAGCAGCAATCTGTAGTCGGGAAGCTTTAGGACGGCATAGGGCGATTCTTCGGCCACGGGTTTCCTGGATTTCGATAGTGATTGATCACTATTTGATGGCTGGTTCCTGTTGACTTGATTATTCTTGCACATTGACTCAACAAAAAGGCCGCCTTTGCAGGCGGCCCTTTGTTTTCAGATTACAGTTTCTACTTGCGGTCCGAAGCAAGGTCGATATGTAAAACGAAATCTTGTTTGGCGAGAGCCTCTAGTTTGTCGAGTTTGACAAAGGCTTTTACCACTGTTGTTTTCTTGCCTTGAGCATCAGTCTTGGCGGCTTCTTTCGATACGATATCAATCCCGAGTGCTTTCAATATTTTCTCGATTTCGGCGGTTAGGTCTTTTAGCGTCAGAGTGAATAGGTATTGGTCGCCTTTACGTTGTGTGCTTAACTTGGCATTTTTGTTTTTGCCTGTTCTTATCAGCTCTGCCACCAGTGAATTGGACATTTTGCTGGTGTTGAAGACTTCTTCTGTCACTGGTTTGAGTTTAGAAGCGTCATCTCTGCCGGCCTTTTTGTCGGCTTCTTTTTCGCGTAGTTGATCAATCGCTGCTTTTTGCTCATTTGCCTTTGGTGCTGCTGGTGCGGCGACCGGACCGTTGCTGGACTCAGCTAGTGAGAGCGATTGAGGGGCTCTGTAATACGAGGCCCCAGTGCTGGCGAGACCTTCTTTCTGCTTCAGTATCATTGCGGAGCCCATGTCGGCGCTCTTCAATTGAATGTTATTGGTTGACATTTGGCGACGAGCTGCATAACTTTGCTCAGTGTTGGATTGTCCTCCGCCACCACCAGCGGAGCCACCATAGGCGAATGCCAACCCCCTGGACCTTGAACCGCGCACTGAAGGTGCTGGAAGCGAAGCCATCGGTTGAGACATGCCCACTGCGCGGCCGTCTTTCTTATTGCCGAACACGCCTTCTCTCGATACACCATCTGGCATCTCGACTTCGACATCTACAGTTTTTCCTGGGTCTCCTTTGGTCACTCTGCTTTCGTCAACAGCCACAAATGAGGTGTACTGCGTGAGAATATGATGATCGAGTGCGACCGTTGTTATTTCGTCTTTGATTTCTTTGTTAGCTTGGCCTGATTGGGCACCGAACCAGTCTTCGCTCATTAGTCTGTCGACTTTGGCGCGTGCCCACATTGATGCTACGCCGCGGTTTTTTGTATCAGATTCGGGGAAGCGCACATTCAGTTTTTGCTCATAGGGTTTGCCTGCAGCAAAACCTTTGAGAACAATGGTACCTTGGCCACCTTTGATATATTTGCCTTTGAAGTAGAGGGGCTTTTCTGCCCACACGTCTGAGACTTCTTTAGGGTAGACTTCTTTTGTTGTCACTCCATCTACTTTTACTTCAACATCGGTTAGCACTGGGGTAGAGATGCGGTCGTAGAATTTCTTTCCGACTTCTTCAGCCGAGCTGTTCAGTAGAACATATTCTGCTTCGCCACCGCCTTCTTTGGCCATGCCATCAATTAGGGTGCGATTGACGCTGTTGCCTGTGCCGAAGGAGAACCAGCGTGATTTTCCTCTGAGCTTTTTGATCATACCCATTACTTGATAGTCGTTGCCTACATAGCCGTCGGTCATGAAGGTGACGATGCGTAGGCGATTGCCATCAGCTGGAATGGCGCAGGCTTTCTCGACGGCTGGGGCCATCCAGGTGCCACCATTGGCTTGCAGGGCGTCAATGAAGTTGCGTGCTTTGGCTTTCATATCAGCGCTGACAGGTTGCGGCTTATCGGCAAATTGCGATTGACTGCTGCTGAAGGCAATGATTTGGAATGTATCATTGGCATTCATATGATCTAAGATATAGCGCATAGTTTCTTTGGCTTTATTTAGTGGGGCTCCACTCTGTGAGCCGGAACAGTCAATGACAAAGACCATTTCTTTTGGTGCTACTTTTTCAGGTGTGATTCTTTTGGGTGGAATGAGCATGACTGTAAAGTACCCTGCGCTATCTTTTGCTGAAGGGTCGCGGTAAGTAACATAGCCGCTTTTTAGGGTATCTTCTGCGACATTCCAGCTTAAGACAAAGTCTTTGTTGGGAATAGTGGCTTTGTCGGCGAGGCTGATGTCAGCCTGGCCGCTTCCCGTATTGCGTACATGCACTTCATGTAGTTTGGAAGATATTTGTGAGACCGGCATGCCAGCGTTGAGGTGTACGTTAATTGAAATGTCATGACCAGCGCGCTGGCCTTCTGCCACTACATTTGGTGTAATTTTCGAAGCATCCGGAACCTGATTGGTGTCGTTGGCCCAGCCGCCGCCTGCTTTGCCTACTGGTTCTCCCGGGATGAACCGTGGCCCTACCACTGTGGGGAAGGTGAAGCTGAATTTCCCTGCTTCGTAGGGCAGGGTCTCTATATATTTGATTGTGATTTCAATTTCTTTGCCGGGTTCAATGTTTGCCACTGATTGAGTGAAGATATTTGTGCGCTCTTGGTCTAGAAGTGAAGCAACGTAGCCATGGGCTCTTGCTTGATCATAAATTTGCCTTGCTTCTTCGCGCTTCTTGATGCTCCCTTTTATTACTCTGGCGCCAACTTTCATTTGCATTTCATCAACAGCGCCATTCTCAGATAGTGGGAATGTATAGACGGCTTCGATTTTGTCTTTGAATGGATTTTGAAACACCTGCTTCACTGTCACTCTAGCGATGTAGCCTGAAATTTCAGTTTGAACATCTGTATGCTTGAGGGGGCAGCTTCCTAGTGATTGACCGCCAGAGGCCATGGCCACAAGTGTGCCTGAATCGGCTTGTTGATTGGCTTTTGTTTGACCTGTTTGGTTAGATTGGTTCAGATTGTGATTTTGTCTTCGCAGCTGTCGCGATTGGCGGCTCGCCTTCACTGGGTTTGTGTTAGCGTTAGCGACGAGTTCCCTTGCTGATACCGGTTGTGCCATTACTGATACTGATAGTGCGGCGTTCAGGAGGGCAAGAGTTGTCCCTCCCACAAGTAGCCTTGTGAGATGATTCGATTGCATGTTCGTTCTCCACCAGAGGTTTGCTACTACGAGAGTACCGAATCGCTCATGGTTATCACCTAGGGATAAGCCTAGATCTCGACTGGGTGACCTCCCGAACTTAGTTCAGGTGTCCGCTTTTGTAGACAGTTTTATTGTCTTGTTTTATAAGCCGGCCATCGATGCCTGTGGCAAAAAGTACATAGGCGCCTGTGGCATCAATCAATATATTGATAGTGCCGGGCCAGCGCCCACCGTCTTCTGCTGCTAGTGCATCAACAGTACGCAATGGTTCGGTTGGATTGATTATGGTCGGTCGCCGAAAAAATACACGGCTGCGCCTAGTTGGCGCGCTCTTTTCTCTGAGGCCATCATTGATTTTTCCCACGCCCTCAAATTCTAGAGTCATTTTAGTACGGTCTACTTCAGCCTTGAGATGAGGGTCTTGCTCGAAAGGGTTTGGCCCGGCTACTTGATCAAGCTTTTGTAGTAGTGCTTGATTTTCGTTGAGGTTCTGGGTTCCTTGTGAATGTGCATAAGAGAGAAGCACCGGCAAACGATTTGCCAGTGCTTCGATATTGCTTATTAGTTCTTGATTGGCTCTGTTGGCATGACCTTGGAGCAGAATCAGCTCACGCACCAGAAGGCGCTGTTTGAGGTTCTTGGCCGTGTTTGACATGGCCGGTTGGCTTTGGGTCGGAAGTTGAAGGGAGGGGGTAAGAGCTACAACTAAAATTGCCGTTAGTGCTAATTGCTGCGCTGGCTTTGGCCATTCTCGTTTAGTTCTTCCAGCCAATTGCTCGGTACCTCAACAGACTTGCTGTGTTCCATAAGAGCTTTCTCTTTAAGATCCCAGAGATACTCAAATAACCCTTGCCTCTGGTCATTGGACATAAGTTTACTGTTATGGCCGCGACCGTCATAGGCTTTGTTGAGTTGTTCTTTCAGTGTATCGGTGCTGATTGAAACTATCTTGCTGGTTTGCTTCTTTTGGTTAGTTGCCATCTGAGAATCTCCCACCACTACCTAATTGATTACGCCAATAGACCGTGCTTCATAGAGCCTTGGTCAATCTATTTGTTGGTCTTTGTTGTTTCAACTATTCCCGCTGTCGGCAAATTTTCACTCCTCGGGAGGGAAGTCAGGTGATTAATCTTGGTAACAGTAAATTTGCAATAGCCCGGCAAAAAGCCCCAAACAGCTTACTGCTCGGGGCTTTAGGAACAATCAATTTGAATGTGTAATTCGAATGATGGTCATGGGTGAATGTTAAGAGCGGCGTTTTCTTGCTGCTTCAGCTTTACGCTTTCTTTTAACGCTTGGTTTCTCGTAACGCTCTCTGCGTTTGATTTCTGACAAGATTCCAGCTTTCTGAATCTTCTTTTTGAAGCGCTTCAATGCGCCTTCAATGCTTTCACCCTCGGCTACTCTGACCTCTGACAAACGAATTCACCTCCGATTTTGTTCTGAAAAATAGTAGTTATACATAAGATATCTGAATATATCTCAATGGGTCATGGTAGCACTGGATTCTAGCTCGTACAAGCACTGGTGGGCCTTCCGCGACACTACTTAACTAAATAGAGCATAAGGTTTTGGCAAACTCAATGAAATCCTAAGAAAAAAGCCCGGTTAAGGGCTTTTTTTGCTTACTTTGTTTACTTCGTGAGGTTGGTTCTTCTTGAGGGCTTTCACAACTTAGCGGTCATATTTGTTCTTGGAAACTTTCTGGCCGTCTAGGTTAGTTCTTTCGTCAGGCAGCATTTTTTCGATTTTGCGACCGAAGAAGTCGGTGTCTTCTTGTATTCTGTGCTCGAATACTTGTTTGTAGAACTTCGCACTGGCTCTTTTGGCTAGGGGGAAGTCATAGCGACCGGTGTTCTCGTTGAATGATATAGAAGTAGGTTTGGCTTCATCGCCGCCATTGATGATGTGGTTTAGAGTTTTGGTTCCCGCTAGGCCCACGAGGTCTGCACCGGCACAGATGCAAAGAACTGCGCACAAGAAGAATGAGGGGCCGATAAGTACGTGAGCCAGCATGCCTTCTTTGGTTTTAACCAAAGAGCGTTTGCCTTGGGGTAAGTGAACCAGCCACGGCGATATAAGGGTAAATGGCAAGAAGCCAGCCCAGTAGCTGAAGCGGCCCATGACGCAAGCTTGCCATCCTTTCCATATAAAGGAAAAACCAACAATGATGACAAGAATGCCGATGGCAATTTTGGGAAGGTGGTCGTATAGAAAACTCATTGAATTTGACTCTTTGACTCAAGGCAGGATAGTAAAAATTCTCACACACTATATTTAGTATAGAACGTTCTTCAATTTTGACTACTTCCAATTCGTAACAGCCTGGGCTCCTTGGCGCATGAACAGGTCTAAAGTCCGATACAATGAGCCTTTCCTGTCGAATGGTATTGGAATTTATTGGAGTTCAGGGGGTTGGATAGTGAGTAGCTCGAGTCTTAAGCGAGATCACAAGTGTGCGCAGATGAGCGCTGAGTTGGCGGGGCAAGAGGTTTGCCTAGCTGGTTGGGTCAACGTGGTGCGCGATTTAGGCGGCCTCATATTTGTTGAACTGCGCGACTCTACCGGTAAGGTTCAGCTTATTGCTGACCCCAATAAGAACAAAGAGATTCACAAACACTTTGTCGACTTGAAAAACGAGTTTGTTATTGCCATCAGGGGAACCGTTGCAAAGCGACCCGAGGGTACTGCCAAGTCTGAAAGCGGCCCAGGGTCTATCGAAATCTATCCGGAACAGTTCGAGTTACTCAATACTTGTAAGCCGCTGCCATTTCAACTTGACCAAGGCGATAAGGTTGATGAAGCACTGCGCTTGAAATACCGTTATCTTGACTTGCGTCGCCCAGAGATGAACAGCAACCTAGTGATGCGTCACCGTGTCAGTCAGGCTATTCGTCGCTACCTCGACCAAGAAGGTTTCATTGAAGTTGAAACTCCAATTCTTTGCAAAGCTACACCTGAAGGTGCTCGCGACTTCCTCGTGCCTAGTCGATTGAATCCAGGCAATTGGTACGCTCTGCCGCAGTCACCGCAGTTGTTCAAGCAAACACTAATGATCAGCGGTGTCGATCGTTACTATCAAGTCGCTCGTTGCTTCCGTGATGAAGACTTGAGAGCTGATCGACAGCCCGAGTTTACGCAAATTGATATGGAGTTTTCATTTGTTGATGAAGATGAAGTGATGCGTGTTACCGAAGGCGTTTTGGTTGATGCCTTTAAGTGTGCTGGAATCGATATCAAGCCACCTTTTCAGCGTTTGAGTTATGCCGATGCAATGGGTCTATACGGCAGCGATAAACCTGATTTACGCTTTGGCTTGGTATTTAAAGATTTGACTGAAGTGGCTCGCAATTGTGAGTTCAAGGTCTTCAAGCAAGTGGCAGAATCTGGTGGCGAGCTCAAAGGCATTGTGCTTGAAGGAAAAGGCGAAGGCACTTCGCGTAAGCAATTAGATTTATGGAATGAATACACTCGCTCAGTTGGCGGCAAAGGCTTGGCCTGGGTTGCCTTTGGTAAAGATGTTAATCGTTCATCTGGTTTAGATAAGCACTTGAGCCCAGGCGAGATGCAGAAGCTCAAAGAGTTGTCTGGAGCTAAAGATGGCGATTTGCTCTTGATGGTGGCAGATACCGTTAAAGGTGTCGCTAATGTGCTCGGTCGGTTCCGTTTGAAATTGGCAGAAGAACTTGATCTAATCAGCCCTGATAGCCACAGTTTGCTTTGGGTGGTTGACTTCCCCCTATTTGAGTACGACGATGAGCAAGGCCGCTTCATGGCCGTGCACCATCCCTTCACTTCACCACGTTTAGAAGATCTCGATAACCTTGAGTCTGATCCTGAAAAGGCTCGGGCTCGCGCTTACGACATCGTTTATAACGGTTGCGAGATTGGCGGCGGCTCTATTCGTATTCACTCGCAAGAACTTCAATCGCGAGCCTTTGCGGCAATTGGCTTAGATCGCGAAACGGCTTCTGAGAAGTTTGGCTTCTTACTAGAAGCTCTTGAGTCAGGGGCACCACCCCATGGTGGAATCGCTCTGGGTCTCGATCGCATCATCATGTTGCTTTGCGGATGCAAGTCAATACGCGATGTTATTGCTTTTCCAAAAACACAATCAGGTGCTTGCCCTATGACTGGGGCACCGTCCCTGGCATCACCAGAACAGTTGAAAGAACTAGCAGTATTGAACGAACCAGCAAAAGTGAAAGTCTCAGCACAGCCTGCTGGGCAAGTAGTAGCTGGCATTGACGCATGATCGAGAAAACTACAAGTGATTGAGAATACAAACAGCAACGAGAAAGCAAGGCTTAGCGGTCTTGCCTTCGCTTTGCTTTTGTTGGTCTTGGGCTGCGCTTCCGCTTCGCTTACAAGCTGCCAGCAACTGCGGCCTACTGCTGCCTCGTTCCTCATAAGAGGAAACGAATATTTCAAAATGAATGAGTATGAAAAAGCTGAGCATGAATATCGCGAAGCTCTTTTGAGTGAACCGAAGAGTGCTACTGCCCTTAATAACCTTGGTGTGATTTTAAATGAGCGCAGTCGCTACGATGACGCTATTTCAATTTTGACCCAAGCTATTGAAGTTGATCCTAAAAATGCCATTGCCCATTATGTCTTGTCTGAAGCGTATGCTAAAAAATCTATGTTCGATAAGGCTTTTGCTCAGGCCAATGAAGCAATTGCCTTAGATGCCACAGAGCCTCGGGCGTTCTGCGCTTTGGCTGAAGCTGAGCTAGGGCGCGGCCATCTGCCAACAGCAATAGAGGCTTATAAAAGTGCATGCAAATTGGACGATCGCAGTGATAAAAATCACCACAAGTTAGCGATGGTGCTGGGCTTGTCTGGCGATATTGATGCTCAGATTGAAGAAGAGCGCCTAGCACTAGAAATTGAACCAGAAAATAATGATGCCCGCATTGGCTTGGCCTCTGCCCTAAATGAGCAAGGCAATAAAGCTGAGGCTATAGCCGAATTGCACGTGATTTTAGATAAGCATCCAGATAACGTCGACGCTCGCGCTGTGCTCAATAAAATTGAGGGTGCTGGTCGTCCGGTGTTGAAGGCTAAGTAGTTGCACTGAGTTATGCAAAAGAAGATTTTGATTATTGCAGGACCAAATGGAGCTGGTAAGTCTACTTTCGCACGCGAGTTTTTGCCCAATGAGGCTGATTGTCCTATGTTTATTAATGCTGATCTAATTGCGGCCGGTCTGTCGCCCTTTCAGCCAGACATTGCAGCAATCAAGGCGGGGCGACTAATGCTGGCGGAGATTCGTGACTACGTTGCCCGTGGGCGCAATTTCGCTTTCGAGACAACGCTAGCTGGACAAGGCTATTTGAAACAGATTCGAAAATGGCGCAGTCAGGATTATCAGATTAAACTGTTTTTTTTGGCTTTGCAAAGCCCAGAAGAGGCTATTTCGCGTGTTGCTGCACGAGTCGCGCAGGGAGGGCATCATGTGCCCGACGAAGTTGTGCGGCGTCGATTTTATGCGGGCTTGAGTCATTTTGAGAGGGTGTATAAGAACGAAGTGAATTTCTGGCGCTTTTACAACAATAGCGGCGATGTGCCATTATTGATTGAAGAGGGAAGTAAATAATGGAAGCTAAGAAAACCAACCATTCAGACTCCGATATGGAAAACTCCATGATTGCTTTGCTAAGAGCATCTAAACGCGCTCGCCTGTTGGCGGCTCAGACTGGTACTGAGTTCGTTGTAATGCGAGACGGCGTGTTAGTTCGCGAGATACCAAAGCTAGAAGATCTCCAAAAGCCGGTTGAAGATTCTAATTCTGAATCTTGAGGCTAGTTTTCTTTGTGCCGTTTGCTTAGTCAAGGCTATCGCTGTATTTTCCATTGCGCCGGATCGCCGGGCTTGGCTGTGCCGTC
>JAGOSY010000013.1:92891-147416 GCA_018062085.1 bacterium
ATCTCCAAAAGCCGGTTGAAGATTCTAATTCTGAATCTTGAGGCTAGTTTTCTTTGTGCCGTTTGCTTAGTCAAGGCTATCGCTGTATTTTCCATTGCGCCGGATCGCCGGGCTTGGCTGTGCCGTCTGCATAATGAAAGAGATCTCCGGCTTCCCGGTTCGCTGGATCTCCTGGTTTGGGAGTGCCGTCGGCGTAACGATTGCTGTCGCTGTCATCTCTTGTTCTTTCTTCGCCTCTCTCTGGTGCACCATCTGGCGGTGGAAAGCCGCCGCCCATCTCGGTATTTCTTTTTGGCTCGGCGATGAGCTCAAGTGTTGGTAGCATGCCTTGCTGTTTTAGATTGTGATCTCTCTCGATTGCTTGAAACCCAACGTTTCTTGCTTGTTCAAGTTCTTGATTCCAGCGAGATTGATGCTCTTCTGGTTGAATTTGACTGTTGTCAGTCTTCTCTGCTTTCAAATTTGATGATTCAAGGTTGGTTCCCATCTTCATATTCTCCGTTTATTTGAGAAGTTTGCTTCCGATTAATTTAGAAGGGAACTTTCTCGAGGGGGTGAATTGAAGTTACCAAACCACTGTGGTCGAGTTGTGGCAGACCGTGTTTAGTGCATCGACAGCTTTATTCTTGTGCTGGCCTGTGTAGAGGGGGTGAATTGAGCCTGGTTTTCACTCATCTTTCAATCACTTTCCTCGGCAAGGCTACTGTTTCTCTTGAAAAAAATGGTTTCCATGGAAACCATTTTTTTAAAGAAAAAAGCAACGGAGTCTAAATGATCTTTTCAGCCCTTTTTCTTCGAGTATTTTCAATTTTGCCACTAGATCGGCCCCTTTTCGATCGGCCCCTTTCATGGCTTTAGATGATTGCTCGCGCACAGATGCTACTTGCTCGTAGCGGGCTTGTCGTTGCCTTGCAATTTCTACTAGGTTAGGGGCTCCCCTTTCGTCAGCTTCATTTGCTCTATCGGCCCAAGTTTTTACTAACTCTCTGTTTTTCGAAACCTGGGCTTCTATTTGGTTAACTGTTATTTCACCCCAAGCTTAAGCGAATTGACTATTGCTTCAAACGTCTGTTTCGATTGTTCAAAGTGTTCTGGTTTGTCGGCGCAGGAAATTATGTAGTAATTATCGCCGCTGACGGCAAAGGCTTTGAGAACTCTAGTTCTAAGATTGAATTGGGGTATTAGTTGCATTAATACTAGTCGCCTTGTTGGCGTCTTCCCGTTGTTTGAGTGTTGATCTGATTCTACTTTCCATAGCGCGGCCCACTGTCTCATTGATGTATCGCAGATACTGTCGAGGGTTTCTCCTGTGGGGAGTGAGCGGGCGACAATTTTGACATTGGGAAATGGATTCGCTTCTTTGATTTGAATTCCAGAGGCTGCGACTACGCTAACAATTGGATCGGTTTTTGTTTTCCAGTCGCTAGGAAATTCAATGCTGTAGCCGTTTTTTGTGTCGACAAAAAGAGCTGTGGCTGATTTAGCCGCTGTACCAGTTGGGGCAGCGCTCGACTTCGAACTAGAATCTTTGCTTGGCTCCGCTTGCACTGGTTGCATCAAATTGGACGAGAAGCCGAATGCTAATACAAGGGCTGGCAATAGCCTGCTACGTGTCGCATAGAATCCGGCGCGGTTGACATTCGCTTCTCTCATGGTTCAGCCTCATTTGGATTTTCGGACTGCCAATAATTTTAACGCAGAGAATTGAACTAAATCCACCGACTTTCCGTTGCTACTAATGAGGGCGATTTATTTGGATGTGGGATTTGGAAATGGGATATGGGAGGATAAAATATGTTTGCTCGAGTATTCTCAGGTGCTGTACACGGCGTAGAGGCTCACCCCATTGAGGTGGAGGTCGACTGCTGCCAAGGCCTCGGGCAAATCAGTGTGGTAGGGCTTCCAGACGCCTCTGTCAAAGAGGCGCAAGAGAGAGTTAGAGCCGCTATAAAGGCTTGTTCTTTCTTGATGCCACCGGGTAAAAAATGGGTTGTTAATTTAGCACCGTGCGACATTCGCAAAGAAGGGCCTGGTTACGATTTACCTATTGCCACTGGCATTCTTGCAGCCACTGGTTTGATGCCTTTTGAGAACATAGCTAATTTGTGGTTTATCGGTGAACTGTCTTTAAGTGGCTCGGTGCGACCGGTGTCAGGGGTGCTGCCAATTGCTGTTGCCGCTCGCCAAAATGGGGCACGAGGTATTGTTGTACCAGAAGGAAATGCTGAAGAAGCGGCGCTTGTAGAGGGGCTTAGGGTCTATCCGGTGTCGCATCTAATGCAAGTATTTAAGATAGCGCAGTCATTAGAAAATGGCACCATATACGAAGGCGCTAGTAGAGAACAATTTGCCCGGGCTGCTGCCAATGTGGTGCATCATAAAGATTTTCGCGACGTTAAAGGGCAGCCTCAATCTAAGCGGGGCCTAGAGATTGCTGCGGCCGGTCGCCATAATATTTTGTTGGTTGGCTCGCCTGGTTCTGGTAAGTCTATGCTGGCAGAACGTCTGCCTAGCATTATGCCGCCCCTTGAATTTGAAGAAGCAATTGAATTAACAAAGCTTTGGAGTGTGGCCGGATTGCTCACCGAGCGCGGCAATATTGTGGCTGAGAGGCCTTTTCGCAATCCGCACCATAGTGCTTCTGTAATTGGCTTGGTGGGCGGTGGCGCTCGGCCTAAACCCGGAGAGATATCATTGAGCCACCTTGGTGTGCTTTTTCTCGATGAGTTGACTGAGTTTCCTCGGGCTCACCTTGATAATTTGCGGCAGCCACTAGAGTCTCGCAAGGTAATGATTTCACGTGCCGGGCAAACACTAACTTATCCCGCATCTTTTATGCTAGTTGCCGCCTGTAACCCGTGCCCGTGCGGCTACCGCGGCGATCCTGTCAAGTTTTGTCTCTGCACTTCTTCTCAAGCTGAGCGCTACTGGGGGCGATTATCTGGGCCATTTCTTGATCGCATTGATTTGCAAATTGCAGTTTCACGGCTCAATGTTTCTGAATTAATTGGCGAAGTCAAAGAAGAGAGTTCCGCTTCCATTCGTCGCAGAGTTGAGTTGGCCGTTGATTTGCAAAAGCTGCGCAATATATCAAACAGTGCACCGGGTGGATTTAACTTCAACAGTAGTTTGAGTCAAAGAGAACTGCATAAATATTGTCAGGTTGAGCAAAAGACAAAAGAGTTTTTGGCTAGAGCTGTGTCGCAGTTTAATCTTTCGGCTCGGGCTTATGACCGCATCTTGCGCCTGGCCCGTACAATTGCTGATCTGGCTGGTAGTGAAAATATTTTGATGGAGCATATTTCTGAGGCCGTGCGCTATCGGATGCCGATAAAGGTGGCATCCTGAAATCAATTTGCCCCATGACATGGTTTCACCGGCCTAACAATGTGGTTTGATATTGTCTGGCACGGCCAAACGAAACAAATAGTGACCATAACGAAGAGCGATCATAGAGAATAGCGACCAATAGCGGTATCGATGAAAAAGACAAAGAAAATACAGTTGCCTCCAGGGTGGACCTTTAGTTCAGCAAACAGCGAAGATTATGACGCTGGAATCGATGAGAAGGTTAAGCATAGCGGTACTCGTTGCGTTTACCTAAAATCAGATGTGCCGGAACCCAGGCCACTGGCCTATCTTAGTCAAGGGTTTTCACCAGAACCGTATTTGGGCAAGCGTCTGCGCATGTCTGCTTGGGTTAAAAGTAATTGCCAAGGTGGTCGGGCTCAGCTTTGGCTGCGTATTGCTGGAGATTGGACCAGCACCAATGCCAAACCTAACTGTTTTGATAACATGGATGATCGTCCAATTCTCGATGTTACCGAATGGACCCAATACAAAATTGTGGTGGAAGTGCCCGATACAAGCACTTACATAGATTTCGGCTTGATGTTGAACGGGGCCGGTCAGGCTTGGGTGGATGATTTCTCGTTTGAAACCGTTGGCGATGATGTTGAATTGACTAGCAGTCCGAGTCATTCCAAATCTGAACCATTCAACCTAAATTTTGAGGTTTCGAAGTAGACAGGATAACTCCAAATGTTTGGCAGTCCGTGAAAAATTTAAGAGTCTCAAGAACCTCAAAACCGTCAGCGAATTCGAAATCTCGTAATAAATTACTGGCAGCAATTTTTGCCTGTGCAGCTTATTTTGGCTGTTTGTCGCCCTCATCTAGTGCTGATAGTTTGTCCGGATCTATTGTGTCGCCTGCATTGGCCGCAGAACAGGTGGGGCCAACATTTGCAAATTCTGACCGCCGGCGTATTTTTTCAAGCTTGCAACTAGATAATGCCGTTTTACTATCGTTCATGCGAAGACCTGTGATTCTTCCACAACAGCCTGCCCAACCTGATTCACTTTCATCATCTACGAATCTATCTTTTGCTTCTCCGTCAATTATGCCGCTTTTCAGCGCGCCCAGCGAACTCTACGATTTGTTGAAGAGCAACTCTCTTGTGCAAATAATTGCCGATGTAGAAATCGCGGATTCTGATTTGCATGATGCGAAATCGGATGGAGTGAAAGAGAAGTTTGGGAAAGTAAGCGACAGCGCGGGACTAATCCGCAATCTCATTGTTACTTTACAGAAAGACTCTCCAGAGCTTGTTCGGTTGGCTAAGAGTAGCGCAAAGCAAAGGCCTGGTCGCCATCATGTGGTCGAGGCTAAGCCGATGGAATGGCAGGCTGAGGGCAGTCACTGGTACGCCACGACTCTAGATGCAAGACACCTTTTGGTAAGCAATAAGCAAGCCAACATAGACAAAGTTAAACGACGATTCGCTCAGTGGAAGAGTGAAAGGCCTGTTGCTATTGCAGCAATGCCAGCTCCTGTATTTAATGATTTACCTAGTCGCATGAAGCTGCTGCTTACTGATGCTGCTGGTGATCCTGATCTCTGGCAAGTCTTGGATACTAGTATTGTCAATGAAAGTAATGCGGATAAAGCCTCTGGCCAACTATGCGAATTTGCCAAAGACAAGACTTCTATTGTTTCTTTTGTCGAGCCCGGCACCGATACTCTTAAGGCTGTGGTTTACTCGATTAACAAAGCAGCTCCAGGCAAGCTAAGTCAAGAGCTAAGTGACTTTAAAGAACCAGCAGATTTTGTTTTGAAGAAGATGGCAGACAGCAAATTCACCATCACCATATCTGGTGTCGAGCCGAAGTCGACTAAAGCGAAAGTGTTCTTGCTTTTGCTAACTGGGCCAATGAGCGCGAGTTAGTCGTGGTTATCGAGGATAATCAATATAGTCGCGGCTAGGTGCCGCCTTTGGTTCGCCGGGATACTCTATTTGAGCACTCTTGGCTGCACGCTTCGGCTCAATGGTATACATAGAGTCAGTGTTCAGTTGCTCTTGTCTTGCGGGCATGAATTCTCTTGTTTCTATTGGTGCATGATGACGCTGTTCTTGGAAAGCTGCTTTGGTCTGCTCGTCTTCAATGATGGGGCGACGGATTTCAAGAATACCGTTCTTTAGATTGACGCGTGGGTCGAACAATTCGTCAGTAGATTTATCTTTTAAAATCAAGCTGCCGCCTTTGTCAAAACCAACTATCTCAAGATCTCCGCGGCTCTTTCCGTCAGGACCAATAGATAAATATGATGTGTCGACCTTGGCGTTCACTTTTTCTAAGACTTTAGCAAAGGCTTTGGGGTCTTTCTTCGAGAGCTCTTGCAGTTCTGTCAGCGCGTGAAGAGTACCGGAACTTGTTTCTTTTTCAAAATTGGCGACGATAAAGTCAGAGTTTGGTTCTTTCTCGCGGCTGTGGTTTCTTGCTGCGTGGTCTCTAGACATATCGTGCTCCTTAGAAAAATTGCCAACAAAATCAGCTTAGCGTCGATTTGTGGAAATTTAGGGGCTTCTGTTCACCGCCTTTGTATGGGCTTACATGCAGTCAATCACAGAGCCGTAACAACTCTCGTCTAGATTGGCTTTCATGAAGCAGGCAACGTCATCGAAGTCCAAAGTTTCGCGATGACCTGCAACTTTTGAAAACACTTAATAGAGGTATGAATCGTGAAAGAAGTAAGTAATTATTCGCAAGGCGACAATGTGGCAGCGGCGATTGATAAAGGTGATAAGTATGATAACGCCATGGGCAATGTGGCGGCCGATGCTTGGAGCGGCAGCTCTAATAGCTCTGACAAGAAGGGTGCGATTGCCAATGATGAGAACTTAAAGTGTATTGTCATCACCGATCTTTACGGTGATGTTTCAAAAAAATGCTACACGGTTCCCCTGGACACGCCCGGAAAGCCATCACCGCTTGAGCCAGCAGGCAAACCACCACTAAAGCCAGAAATACCTGCTGACGGTGGTCTTAAAGATCCTATCAAAGACTCATTTAACAACTTGATCAAAGATCCGATTCAAAATCAAAGTCGAGAAGGTGATATCAAAAAGCCAATGAAGCCGCAAGTTGAGGATTCAATTGAGTTTGGCGAACCCATCGTCAAGCCTGCTGGAAAGCCAGGCAAAGTAATAAAATCTAGTGCTGTCTTGGGTAACGGTTTAGACTAATCTTGATGGCAACACGGCTTTCTGCTCCGGCGAGTATAATTACTCAACCTCGTCGGAGCTGCCGTTGTCAGAACTTGAGTCTAAGAAGAAGACAGAGCAAGCTGAAAAGCTGCTAGATAATCATGCTGATAAGGGCGAGCAAAGAGCCTTTGGCGCAGCTGAGCGTAATGTTAATGTCGCCAAGGTTAACGAGATTCAGAATGCGAATCCCGACCGCCATAGTGGTAGCGCTGGGGGCGATCAAGATCATTCACTTGAAATTGTTGGCTTTGGCGCTACCGTGTCACGCAAGACGAAACTGACAGAAAAAGACCTAGCAAAAGAGCTAGCAATGGGCGCAGCAAAAGATGTGGCAATAGACGGCACAGCAGCGAGCGAGGCTTTCGTGCTCAAGGGGCGGGTGGTAGAAAACGCACTTACTCCACAGGCCGTGCAAGAGAAGATAGCGGCACTGCCTCTGGATAAACAAGCGCAAATAATTGGTGCTGGAATTGCGGCCTGTCAACAAGAGCTTGACCATCAGCGCTTCCGAATTTTTGTCGGCACGGTTGCTGGTGTCGGTGACGGCGTAGTCGGTCTCGCTGAAGGCGTAGAGGGTCTCGGCAAAGCTTTGTGTGACGTCGCTCAGTTCAGTCGAGAAGTGATGGAGAATGACCCGAGAGCTGTCGACAAGGCGGCGAAAGCTGGCGAAGTCGTTGGCAAAGTGTTGGTCTGTGGAGTGCGCCTTTGGCAGGTCTCAGACGCTTACCTAGGAAACATTGGTGCAACCGGCGACTACGCCAAGCCTCTTAATGACATCGCCTGGATTGGTCAACAAATTGATCAGCGCTGGCAGGCCATGAGCCCAGAAGAAAATTTCTAATATGCTTGACGAATTAATGCCGCAAGAGATGGCCGTAACGCCGGATGGTCAGCGCATTACAATACCGAGAACTCCACGGGAGCTGCCGGGCAATGCCCGTGAGCCTAAGTCTCCACGAGATACTGCGTTGTTTTCGATGTCTGATGATTTGGGTGAGTCTGTGAAACTGCCCGGCAAATCGCCTGCATCTAATGCCGATGACTTAGTTGAAGCGAAGCCTCAAATACGAGATGCCGACGCAGAAGCGAGAGCGGCAATCGAGAAATTCCCTCCGTCAGAGACATTTGTAGCGCAGCTAGAGCGCGTGATAGAGTCGCTAGACCCATTTGAGAAGAGGTATCTGGAACGAAATGGTATTAGAATTGAACCGGTACGAAGAATTGATGATGTAAAGCCTGGACTAGAGCACAAAACTGCAGGTATTTACGAACCAAGTCGAAAGGTCATCTACATTGCTGAGGAAGTGCTACGTAGGGGCGACTGGCGCAGGAACGACGATTTATTGTTTATGCTGCGGCACGAATTCGGTCATGCATTCAATGCCACGGCTAATCGATTTGGTGATTGGTTGTCCGATCGACCAGAATTCATACGGGCGTTCAGGGCCGATCGAGACAAGCTTAGCCCTGAGCAGTTGGACGAGTTGCGATTGTCACTTAAATTCAAGTCACTAGCGGTAGCGCGCGACGAAGTTTTTTCAGACATGTACGCTCATTCAACCAGTGTAACTTCGAATAATCCTTATTCGTTGAAGATGAAAGTAGCTTTTCCGCTCTGTCTGCAGATTTTAATGGAGGAGTTCTAGAGATGGTATCAGACAAACCTGCTGAGGACCGACTGACCCGAATAATAAATAGGCTGTCGCAAGACCCGCAATATACGCCTGAAGAGTCCAAGCGTCTAAAAGCCGAACGTGAGTCTGCATTCGGTACAACGTTTGAGTGGGCGGAATTGCAGCAGGATTTATCCATAGCAGTAAACATCGAGCAATGGCTCTTGGATGGCACTCAAGGGCACGGAAATTCAATCTCTGCCCCGGGAGATGAGGACTATGAATGTCTACTCAAATCCCATAATTTGCTGAAGCCCGGAGATGCCAGCACCATTGTCAAAAGCTTAGTTGATGGAGTTTGGGTAGTGCAAGATGACGGCGAATAATGATGCTCGCAAAAAATCGGCTAGAAAAGCTCACTGAAAGACTTTTGAGTGGACCGAGAAACACACCAGTAGAGACGGCGCAATTCAAAGCTGATCGAGAAGCATTGCTTGGCACTGCGCGAGAATGGGCTGAAATGCAGCTAGGCAGTTCTATCAATAGAGACATTATTCAATGGCTTCCGAACGGCAGCAAAGCACATGGTGCTTCAGTTTCGTTACCCGGTAACCCTGACTATGAAGAACTTTGTAAATCTCATAGGCTAGAAAAGCCGGGTTATGCCAGCACGATATTCAAAAGGCTTGTTGGTGATGCTTGGATAGTAGAAGATGACAGCGAACAATGATCACTCAGCGTTATCAGTTCGTCCACTTAGATGAACATAGAGTTTGTATAGAAGCCCGGTGAAAATTAGCTCAAGACCAATAATCGCTGTTGCAGAAATGGCGCCGCCAACTATTCCTATTGGTACTAGTATTTGCCACAAAGGGCTGGCCGTGATTCCCTGTGACCGAGCGGCGACTTTAGTGAAAATGTAATGCGCTAAGTTTGGCAAGATGTTTGATACCATGCAAGCCATTAGAACTGGGCTGAGATAGCGGCAAACCAACCAAAATTTGCCTTTGGTTAACTCCCAGCTATGGTGCCATGCGTGGCCTACCTGTCTGCCTTCAAGGGCATAGATTGGCATGAAGAGAGTTGAGCGAAACCAGATGATGAATCCCGGTGCGATAACAACTATCAATCCCAAAAGTGACAACAAGTCTCTTATGAATTCACCAACTCCAAATTGAATCACTGTCCATATGCCGATGGTGGAGACTAGTAACGGATTAGTCTTGGAGCCGAGGTGAGTTATGTAGAACAGCTGAAGAATCGGCAGAATACCTTGCGACAATTTGGCGACTAGTGCCATCAGGCCTAAGTGTGTTGCTGGTTGAACTAGTTCTTCGGGGTTTGCTGTTATTTGGTATGTCATGCCACCGATGCAGAGCACCAGCATGATTGTTTGCGCCTTAAAAAAGTATTTTGACTCGGGCCAGACCTGGCGCAAGTCTGCTTGCCAGTCTAAATTGTTTTTTCGCGAAAAAATGAGACTCAGACCCCAGTTGAGCATGACAAAAAAGAGTGTAACAATTAGAATTCCGAGTTCGGATTTGTCCATCTATTATTTTCCTTGGGTTGAGCTAACTATTTTAGCTTCGCCATTGTCAGCTAAACGCTCATATAGCTTGTAGAGTAGGCCGCCAATAACAAGGCTGAGCACTTGTGCAGAGGCTGTCACTACGATGTCTAGCGGCAAGCAATTTTTAATCGAATCCCGAGTGTCAGCAGCCATAAAGTTAGTTGCCAAGTCTGGATACCCATATGATGCCACTATCGCCAGTGTCGGTAGTCCGATGTAGCGGCTTACTAACCAATAATTGCCCTTAGTAAGAGCCCAACTTTGCCTGATAGCAATTAGTGGCTTGTGTCCGTGAATAGCGTAGATAGGCAGAAACAAGCAACTTCTAGCAAGTATAATCAGACCTGGTGCCACAAACAATAGTATTCCTAAAGCACCGAAGACAACAATAGCCATGTCAGCGATGATGTACATCACAAGACTCCATGCTCCAATTGTGGCCACCCTGCCTGGATACTTGGGTGCGGCTAGGTATGAGACATAGAAGAGATTCAATATCCAGAGAATGCCAGACGAACCAAAAATAGACAAGAATTCTTGTAAGGCATGTTCTGGTTTGCCGGCCAGCTCGGCTGTCGGTTGAAGCTGAGTCCAGCCTGCGGCAATCATGGCTATAGTGACTATAGGCCACTGGGCTCTCAAAAATGGTAGCGAGTCGGCCCAAAGCTGCTTGAGGTCAACAGCGAAGTAGTTTGCTGATTTGCGAGCAAGAAACAAACTTAGTGCCCAGTTGCCGAAGGCCAGAGCGACTGGACCAGCTAGTACTACTATGTCGATAGTCTCAAAGTTGTCCATGGCAGCACCCCGCACTTAATCTATTGTTTCACCTGCCGTCGACAAGCGCTCATAAAGCTTGTAGGTGAGGCCGGCTATAACTAGACTTAGAGCCAAAGTCGCGGCTCCAGCTGCGGCAACTAACGGCAAAGAATATTGCATTGGATAGTGTCCAGTGGCTGCTATCACTGTTGCTACTTGCGGGCTGAGGATGAGAATTCCAAACAAAATCGTGGGCAGGCCTAAGTAGCGACTAATTGGCCAATAGTGCCCGGCTGTTAGTGACCAGCTTTTCTCAAAAGCTGCTATGGGGTGGTGGCCTTCAAGGGCATAGATGGGCAGAAACAGACAAGTTCTAATGAGTATGACGAGACCCGGAGCTACAAGGAAGGCTAGACCAAGAGTTCCGAGGGTGGAAATAAACCAATCGCCCATGACATAAAGGAGGACGCTCCAAATGCCTATGGTTGCCACTCGACCTGGATATTTTGGAGCCGCTAGGTAGGAGACGTAGAAGAGTTTTAGTATGGGCAATATTCCAGACGATACCAGCGAAGCTATTATGAGGCCAAAACTAAACTCTGGCCTAATGCTTCCGCTAGAAATTAAATGGGCTTGGCTGAGGTTTGACCCCAGCATACAGACAGCGAGGAAAGGCCACTGGGTCTTTAAGAATGGCCGTGAGTCAGGCCAAAGCTGCTTTAGGTCGGTGATAAAGTAGTTGCTTTTGGGGGCAAAGTACAGGCTTAAGAGCCAGTTGGCGAGTGCCAGAGCTACCGGTACTAATTGAAAAGCTATAACGTAGTATGAAATAGAATCCATGTACGCCTCCTTGCTTCTCTTATTGTTCCACCGTCAGCCCAAATTCCTCTACAATTCGCCAGCATCTTTCAAGAGGAAGATAGTTAAAATAGATACCATTGGTTGCAACTTTTCCCTCATGAATGCGTATCAGTTTTGGGGATGCAGATAAATTGGGAGAATTCAGCCATGACGGTAAAGAAAGGGCGAATGTCATTACTGATCGGTTTTGCTCTTCTGATCTTCATTTTCTGCTATTCGCCAATCGTCAGCGGGGCGCAGAAGAAGGCGCTGAAGTCTGGCTTTCTTTCACTTCCTTTGGAGACGCATGATGGTCGAAGGTCATACCTTGCCTACATTCCTTCCAGCTACTCATCTAGCTGCGATGCCAAAAAGTCATTGCCGCTAGTGCTGATGTTGCATGGTGGTGGGGGCACAGGAAGAGCCGCCATGTGGGAAACAGGATGGGCGGACAAGGCAGAGAGCGAGGGTTTTGTGGTTGTCTTTCCTAATGCAATGTCGCCTGATGCAACACTTGCTAGTCACTTCAGCAGAAATCCGCAGCTCTGGAATGATGGTTCTGGTCGTTTCTTTTCTGAGCAAAAAGCGGTTGATGATGTTGCCTTTATTAAGGCTACGTTAGACGATCTAATCAATCGCTATGCCATAGACAGAAAACGGATTTTCGTTACTGGCTTTTCAAACGGAGCTAGTATGAGTTTTCGCGTTGGTGCAGAACTGTCGAGTCGCATAGCTGCTATTGCACCTGTCGCTGGCGCTTGTTGGCTGGAGTCGATGCAGTTAAAGAGGCCACTATCGATGTGCTACATCACTGGTACTGCAGATCCGCTCAATCTTATCGACGGCGGGAGGCCAAAACTTGCAAATGGAGCTAGCGATGACGTGCGCGCCAAAGCAAAGCCACCTGTGCGCACTTCTATACTGAAGTGGTTGTCAGCAATTGGCTCCACCTCAACGCCTGCAAAGGTAAGTGATGTTAATGGCGTTCGGACTGAGTCTTATGGTCCAGATCAAAATGGCGCTGAGGTAGCTTATATAACAGTTGCCGAGCTCGGTCATACATGGGCTGGCGGCAAAAGCTTGTTGCCAGAACACATGGTAGGAAAGACCTCGAATAAGATCAATGCAACAGATGTAATCTGGACTTTTTTCCAGCAGCATCCCATGCGATGAAGCCTATTGTTCCTGCATAGAGGCAATGCCTTGCCATTGTGGGGCAAATTTCCTCTATAATTAGCCAGCATTTCTCAAGGGGAAGACAAGGGCGGTGTTTCAGCGGTTTAGATTGTTGTTGATTGCCACGGCTTCGACTGTTGTCTTGACTAATGTCTTGGCTGGAGCTGCTAGTTCTCAGGCCGCCAAAGCAGCTGGCTCGGCGATTGCTTCCGGAGCTTCCAATTCTGCTAGCTCCTCTAACTCTGCTAGCTCCTCCTCCTCCTCTAGCCCTGTGTCAACGCCAGTTGCCGATAAATGGGCAGTAGTGGTAGGAGTCAGTGAGTTTGCAGACAAGGCTATCAATCTCAAATATGCGGCTAAAGATGCCGCTGACTTTCGCGCTTTTCTTGTTGATAAGTGTCATTTTGCTCCTGACCATGTGCGGCTTTTGACCAACGAACAGGCCACAAAAGAGAATGTGCTTGATTTGCTTGGTGATTCATTCTTGCCGAGAGTGGCCTTGCCAGACGATTTAGTTGTAATTTATTTTAGTAGTCATGGCAGTGCCTCTGATTTAGATCTGCGTGGCGTCAATTATTTAGTGGCCCATGATACTGCTGTAGATAGGCTGTATAGCACAGGCATTGATTTGCAAACATTGTCTAATATTGTCAAAACACGCATTCATTGCAATCGCGCTTTGATTATTTTAGACGCCTGCCATTCTGGTGGTGCCAGCGATACCAATGATAGTAAAGGTTTAGTTCGTACTTCCAACGTCGATGCCGCTGCCATTGCCCAGGGGACAGGGCGTGCTGTTATTTGTTCGAGCAGTAAGACGCAGTCAAGTTGGGAATCTAAGAACTATCCTAATGGTGTTTTCACCAAGACATTGATAGACGGATTTAAGGCTCAAGGTGAAAAGACAACTTTGAGCGATGCCTTTAAGTATTTGAAAACCAATGTAGAAGCTCAGGTTGCTGCCGAGCGCGGCACTCTGCAAACCCCTGTGCTCGAAGCTGGTAAGTGGAGTGGCGGTGAGCTTCTTCTCGCCGTGCAACCGGCAAGCCCGCGGCCTGTTCCGGCCAGTGTGATTGAGACTCTGGAGTCGCGTATGGTGAAGGTTGCGAGCAGTCGGCCGGCCCCTCAGGCTTCTTCTTCTTCTTCTTCTTCTTCGCTGGAATTGCAAGACAAAGGTGCTTCAGTTGTACCAGTTGCAGTATCGGCAGCACCTGCAGCTGGAGCCTCAGGCGCACCAAGGGGAATACCAAATATACTTGGTAGCTTTATGGGCTCCAATAATCTGAAATATAGTTATTGGCAAAGCGGCAAAAAATGTGGCTGGGCTATGCCTCAATTTGGTGTGGTGGGAAATTGCCTGATTTCAGATGATGGCGCCACTTTGACTTCAACCTGGAAAGGTTTCGTCAGCGGCAGTAGCACAGCAAAGCTTGAGGTCGATGCTTCGGGCAAAGTTGTGAAGATTACCGCTGATGATGGAACCATTCTCACTCGCATGTCAGAGTAGGTTTGGTTTCACTGGTTACTTTGCTTTCTTCGCTACTTTTTTGGTCTTTGGCATAGCTGCCTCCTTTGCTTTTGCAGCTTTCAATGCTTTGTCTTTGAATTCCTTTTCGCCCTGGTTCACGGTGTCTTTTGTGTCACTAGTGCCATTGGCGTCATTGGCTTTCTTGACGATCTCATAGCGCAGTTGCACAAGGCCACTCTTAAACACTTCGTAGGTGACAAGCTTAAGATCTACCGCGCAGTCTCTTGAGGCCACAAGTGGAATGCCATTAATTAAAATCTTGGGATGAATAGAGACGATTAACTCATCAACAAGTTCGTTGGCTATTAACAGTTCGCTGATCTCTCTGCCGCCTACTAGCCATATCATGCCCCCATCTTCTTCTTTTAATTTGCGCACCACTTCTTCTGGTGGTTCAGTTGTGAACTCCAGGCCAGCATATGGTGAAGGTTTTGCTGTGCGCGAGAAGATAATGGCTCGTTTTGATGAGTATGGCGCTTCTTCAAAGCTTAGTGCTTGGTCGTAGGTTTTTCGACCCATAATCACGGTGTCAACGTCTTCGTAAAAGAATTCATACCCGTGGGCATAGGGGTCGAAGAGCCAGTCAACTGAACCGTCTTCACGAGCAATATAACCATCAAGACTATTAGCTACATAGAGCACTACACGACGAGACATTGTTTCTCCAATTTTTTTAGACTTTCTGTTTTCATTTTACCTTGCGCAATTTTACTTTCACTGGCCGATCTGGACGCAGCGTAAAGGTTGGGTCTGGCTTAATATCTTGCTTGCCTACAAGGTCTATGGTGAACGACTGACTGATTAGGGCTACAACTATTTGTGCTTCCATCATGGCAAAATTATTGCCAATACACATGCGGCTGCCGCCGCCAAAAGGAAAATAAGCGAATTTAGGTCTCTCTTTAGCCAAGCTGTCACCTGGCAAGAAGCGCTCTGGGTGAAACTCTAGCGGCTGACTCCAATAGTCTGGGTGGCGCTGGGCTAGATACTGAGATACTGCGATTATTCTTCCTTTGGGCACGACATAGCCTTCAATTTGATCATCTTCGATGGCTTCTCTGGGCTGCCCCCAAGCCGGAGGGAAGAGCCTCAAAGCTTCGTCAATCACTGCACGGGTGAAAGTAAGTTTGGGTAGAGCATCTAAAGTCAGCGGCTCCGTAGCTTCGGCTTGCAGCTCGTCTTGCAATTTAGTCTGGGTCTGTGGATTGCTACCTAATAAGAGGTAGACCCATGCCAGGTTAGCAGCGACGGTGTCGTGGCCAGCGACAAGAAGAGTAATTACTTCGTCGCGCAACTGGGTATCGCTCATTTGCGCACCAGATGTCTCATCCTGAGCTGCCATCAACATTGAGAGCAAGTCGCCTCGATCGCCATAGGCTTTGCGTCTGGTGGCAATAATTTCATCGACAACTTGAAAGAGCCTGCTGCGCGCACTTTTAAACTTTCTGTTTTCTTCGGTCGGCAGCCATTCTGGATAAGTGAAAGGGTTATTCATCTTTTTACTAACATGGCTCAAGGCTTGTCGCAATGAGGCACCGAAGATCTCGGCTTTGTCACTTAGGTCTAGCCCAAATAGAGTTTTTCCGGCAATTGTAAGGGTGAGATTAGACATCTCGGCGGCAATGTCGATTTCGCTATCATCGTCTAATTGTTGCCATTGTTCTACAAGCTGCTTGGTTGAGTCAATCATTGAGTTGGCTAAATTGGTGAGGCGCTCTCTGTGGAAGGCCGGTTGCATTAGTCGTCTTTGACTTAGCCACGACTCGCCTTCATTGACGATTAGACCGCTGCCCACTAGCAAGGCCAAAGTTTTGTTGAAGACATCGGGTTTGCGGTAGCGATTTTGATGGGTGACAAGGATGTGTTCGATGGCGCTTGCTCTAGACACTAGATACCAACTAATTCCGGGAAGACCGTCGAGTTTGACAAAATCGCCGTAGCGCTCGAAAACATTGTTATACAGCGGCAGTTGATTGCGCACCGCTTCTGGTTCAGTGAAGAACAGATAGCCTGGTGGGCCGGGCGGAGTATTAGCTGCGGCTGTAAAGTTCTTCACCATTTGTGCTTTACCATGTGACCTCGGAGGAACAACTTCAATATTTTAAGGCTATTTTACTTTAGTCATTAAAACTGCCGCTTGGTCGTCGCAAGCCTTGGTCCAGTCTGGCCGTTCGCTTAACTTCTTGATGAGAATGCTCTCTTTGGGAAAGAGCACCCAAGTTATTTTGTGCTTGTCTAGTATTTCGCTCCAGCCTGGTTTGGCTTCGCAAACGATGCCATAGTCGCCATAGAATTTTTCACCGTAAAAATCGGCACGATCATCGATAAAAACTGGCATCTTCAGTTGGTAAGAGATTAAGCCGCCCCAGTTATCTAGATTGTATCCACCCACGGCCGGTAGCTTTTTCTCGGCTATGTAGTCTAAAGTTTTGCTCGGCATTATCAGTGGGTCGAAACCTGCTTTGAGAACGGCATCAGGTCCTTGCTTTGCGCTAGTGAAGGCCATGATAATCACAATTAATGAATAAAGTATTGGCAGCAAATGCTTGCTTGAATTTTTCTCTTCACTGTCAAAATTTGCTGCTCCCGTGACTACTGCTTTGAGCCAGTTAAGTAGCTTAGGTAGCCGCTCTGCTGAAAGTTGGATGCCACTATAGAGTACACCTAACACCGGTAGCGCCACTATGACAAATAGGGGCATGTGTCGCACCGCAGATAGTGACAGGTAGGTGAATACCGCGGTCATAGCCAGTGATGGCAGGCTGATTTTCTTTGCGCCAAGAGCTAGACCAGTAGCAAGAAAAGCAAAGAGAACTGCTAAGCAATAGGCGTGAAAATTGAAGAGAAAGTTTGGTGCTTTAAACTCATCGGTTTGAGCGAGAATGCCAGTGCCATGCAAATATTCAGCGATGTAGTGGTAGAGCTGCAGGCCATAGGGATTGAGCAAGCTCACCGCAAAGAGGCAGCCTAGCACTGCCAAGAGTTGACCTGCTTGTTTTAGTTTTTGTGTGCGCAGCTCGGAGGCCCCAGCAATTAGCCCTCTGATCGTCGCAGTGACCATATACAAGCCGGTAATAGCGAAGGCTAAAAGAAAAGCTGGATGGCAATTGACCCAAATGATCATATACGGAAGAAACCAAGCCAAGAGTGACTTGACGCTGCGCTTGCCGTTGTAAAAATCTTCGAGCCTTGTGGTGAAAAGATAGACACCCCAGAACGTGAATATATGCGGTCTAACTAACCAGTGTATGGCCGCCGTTAAGAGTCCGAAAAAAGAAAACAAAAGAGCAAAAATGAAGTTGCTACCAGCACTGCGGATGCGCTGGTACAGGGCTAGTACTAGCGCTGCAAGGGCCAGGGTCACCACCACCGCTAAAAGATTGAGGCCGCCAACTTTGACTAGGGCAGCCATGATTAAGTCGGAGAGCCATTCGTAAGCTACCCATTCTTTGCCAGGAAAAGTGTAAGACAGGAAATCTTGGTGGGGAATGACATGCTTGTCTAATATGTAGAACCCGGTGGCTAAGTGCCAGCCCGTAGAGCCATCGTTGAAGATAAAAGTTGGCCGCATAAAAAGCAGAAGCTGACAGACACCAACAAAGAGAAGGTCGCCCACATTCGGCAACGGGTTGGCTTTGCCTTCAGCGTTTGTCATTAGAAACCACTTGGCTTTTGCAGGCTTCTGCGGATAAGGTCTTCTTTGCTTTTTTTCGATTGATCGGCAAGGGCTTCGGGAGTAGATTCTTTCTCGCCCTTGATTTTGTTCATGAGGGTCAATTTGCGTCCGCGATATTGAGCAACTTTGACAATGTCTGCTTCTTCAAAATGTTTGGCGGCGTTGAAAATCGCCAGATAATCGGCCACAGTAGTAGCTTTTTCTAAGGCTCGTTTTAGAGCAGCTCGAATTTGATCGGGCATCTTGAGCTGTTCTAGCTTACTTGTTAGGGCCGTACATTCAGCACTAGTGGTTTGATCTTCAATTAAGTCTTTGGCTGCTTTGCGGGCCAGGTCGTCGATGCCCAGGTTGCTTGCTTGCCGTATAAAATCGAGAGCATCTGGTTCGTTGTTTACGAGCGAATAAGCTTTGTGTAAGGCTAGGTGAGCCAGGTCAGCCATTGCCGCTTCGTGGGCATGGTGTGCCACTGTCATCAAGTCGTCGTAAGAATTTGAACCGCTAACAAGTTCATCTAGTGTCTTTTTTGAGAGATCATACATTTCACACTGCCTGGCATATTTTGCTACTTCCATCAGCTCATCGCTGGTTTTGGCTAGGCCCAATGCTTTTTCTACTGCGGCACGTTTGACTTTATTGCCCTGTCCGCCGAAGGCGTCGAGGGTGTGGATGATAAAGAGGCAGCCTTTGGCGTCCGTGGCTGAGGATGAGGCAGCGTCGACAGCATCACGTGCTCTTGTCCAGTTTTTTGACTTCATGGCACTGACTGCCCGTTGCAGTTGTTTTTGTCCGTCGATGGGCAAGGTTGAGTCAGGGTAAGGTCCTTTGCTCGCTGCCTCGGCTAAATTTGTGCTTGTAACTGCCAGGACAGTTGATGTCAGTGCAATTAAACTTAGGCTGACCAGTTGAATTTTGAGTGGCTTTTTCATTTTTTTCATTTTAGAGTGGCTCGTCACGACTGGCTCGGTTCAATATTGGCTATTTTAACGGTGATTAGCTCAAGCGGCTTAAATTCCAGCTCAAAGGCTGGTCTGCCCCAGACAACTCCAGCCGGTTGGGCCTGTTTAACTAGAGTGCCATCTAGTTTGTGGATGGTGGCACTGTCGGCCCCCAGTACTTTGGTACTTTGTAAGCTCTCGGTCACGTTTAGCAGGCGCAAGGTCAGTTGGTTGTCGTCATCTATATATGAGGCCATCATTTTAATAGATAGATTTTCAATTTCGACGAAGCTCATGCGGTCAAATTCGTTTTGAGGAACAACGAAGGCAGTCAATGGATTTTCGTAGATTTCGGCTAGGCCATAGGCTGTGGCGCTGACGTGCTGGTCTGTCTGAGAAAGCGGAGCCCAGGCGTAAGATACAAGGTTGAGACCAAGTGAGTTGGCACCAGGTGTGGCAATGTTTGGACCAGCACCGCCCCCGCGTGTTCTCAGGCGGTTGCGCGAGAGATAACTTACTGCTCGCAATAAGGTGATTGAGACTTCACTTCCCGCTGCCCCATATTCGGGTAGGCCGACGTTGAAGAAGACTTGATTGTGAGCAATGAAGAAGCGCTGACAAGGATAGCGATCAAGGGCGCCTTCATGACCGAGAGAAATACAAGCTTTTTCGCCGTATATTGGATGAAGAGTAGCTTTTGGCGGAACAGGTCGGGTAATTAAGCTGTAGTGATTTTCGCTGATCGTTTGGGTAAGTGGCGCTCCAGTAGAGAAAATTACTTCTAGTCTGTGATCTGTTGCTTTGTTTTTAAACTGGGTTTCAAAATAAACAATTGGTACGTTAGCTTTGAGAATAATCTCAGTGACGATTTTGTGCTTGATTGTTTTGCTTGAGCGCTTAAGTTCAACTAAGGCTGGAGCTTCAACGGCTTCACCTTTGCGTTTTAACACACCAGTTTCTTTCAAGGCCAAGGGTAATGTTATTTGGTATTCAACTATTAGTGAAGTAGCAATAGGACCGTTCATCCCGGGCCTAACATCAACTATTTCAGAAGTGATTGGCTGATCTAACGCTAGCGGATCGTAGTTGTAGGTGTCGCCACCATCAGCAGTATCAATGAAGTTGTGGCCGAGCTTGTGGGTAGTTACGCCGCTAGCGTCTCCTGCTTTCTTTTCTTTGACAATCAATTGGCCTTTCTTGTCGATGTAAGCGATGAGAAATTGATTGTGGATGGCGAGATTATTCATCGCGCTTGTATAGTTTTCTTTGAGGTTAGCAGCGGTTTCTGACTTGGCGCTAATGGCTGCGCTGAGGCCGGGAAGCTTGGCTAGGCCAAAAGCTGGAATGCTATCGGCGTAGGCGTAGGCTTCAATAATTTCGACATTTTTAAATTGAGGCACTCCGGATAATTCAAGAAATGCTTCGCTGGCATCTTTTCTACTGACTATCTGCAGTGAATCAGAAGAAATCTGCTTATTGCTTGTGGTCAAATCGGTTTCTTTGCCCTTGGCAAAACGTATTAAAACCGGCATTGAAACAGGGTTAGTTGCGCTGTTGATCACTATGGTTGAGGGGCTTTCGCCCCTATTTACTTGCTGTGGATCAAGCACATCTATACAGTGCAGGCCAAGGCGTATTTCAGTTTCAGTTGGGGCTAAATATCTCGTTAGTGCCTCTTGAGCCTGGCGGGTTATGACATTTAGTTGTGCTGCTAGACTTTTGTTGCGGCTCTGCATTTCAACATGCACTTCGTCAATGCTGCAGCCGCAAATGCTATCGTGGGGATGATTCTTTAATAAAAGGCGCCAGCTATGATCGAGTTCTTCATGAGGATATTTTAGCCAGCTGGCTAGGGCCATCATCGTTCGTATCGGCTCTACTTTTTTTAGTATGGCGTGTTCCAGCAGGCGATTTTCACGTTTAAGATACAGTCTAGTTGAGAGTACTCCGGCTAGCATGTAAGCTCTTTCGCATTCGAAGGCCGTGTGGTTGTCGCGCAGTTCGCCACGCACTAATTGCAGGGCATTGATATCAGCTCTGAGAGTGCTGTTTGCTTGGTTAAACAAAGTTTCTAGTGACACTGCTTCGGCTGAAAAATTGTGCTCGAACAATAATGTTGCCAGTGGATCTACTGGTGACTTGCTATTGATTAGTGCCAGGGCATCGCGCAATTGATTTTTAAAGTTGGGAGCCGGGCGCAGGTGGTCGCCGCCAACAGGCACGAGGGCTGAGCGCAGTTCATCGCTATAGGTCAGGGCTTTGTTATTGGTTTCAATTAGCTCATTTGACGTTTCCCAAGAAACGCTATTTTTCTGCCAACCCAAAAAGCTCAGTAGATAGTCGGCCAATTTCTCAGTGCTGACATTTTCATGAAAAGCTGTTTGATAGTAGCCGCGCGCTAGTTGATTAGCTAATATTTCTGAACCGTCAGGGCTTTGCCACAAAAAGAATGGGCCAGCGGTCATTTCTGGCACGCCGCGCCAAACAACGGCATTGTCGATGCCAAAACCTTTGAGGATGCGTGGTAAATCAGCGCTATGGCCAAAGGTGTCAGGGCAGTAGCCAACGAGGGCGGGCTCTGTGGCCTGAGAGACCGCATAAGCTTTTGCATGTTCAGTATTTTGTGCTTGTCTGGCACCTAGTTGGCGAGCGGCTTTCATGCCGTAATGCAAATTGCGCGTTAGGCTTTCGCCACCAACTAAAAGTTGGTCGGCTAGAACGTACCATGGGCCAATTGATAGCGAGCGTTTTTGTACTAAGCTGCTAATGCGAGCGGTCAGTGATGGTGCCATTTCGGCTAAATCTTCCAGCAAGCAGGTCTGGCCGTCTAGCATGAAATTGTCGAGTTCGCCTTGTTCCAGCATTTGAACAATCGACTCAACCACTTGTACCAGCTGAGTGCGGTACGCACCAAAACTCCAGTACCATTCTCTGTCCCAATGGGTGTGAAGGTAGAGCAAGATTTGATGATCTTGGGCCATCTTGTTTTATCCTCGTAGCAGTCTGGCAAAATGTCGCTTCGATTCATCTAAAGCTTCGTCCATAGATTGATCGTCTTCGCCTAAAAACTGATCATCAAACTGCATCGAGAAGGCACCCATGTAGCCGTATAATTTTAAGGCTTCGATTACCTGACGCCAGTCTACGTGTCCTTTTCCGGCTAGTCGATAGTGCCACCAGAGGGGTCCGAATGTGCCACTGTCGGCCAAGATTGTACGGTTTATTTCGACGTCGTGTGCCACCACATGATCTATGGCGCTAGCAAAAGCCGAAAGGTTAGCTAGGTATTCGATGCCCTGCCAAAGGCAATCGGCGGGCGAATAAATTAGAGCGAGACCAGGGCAAGAAGAAATTAGATCACGCCATTCTTGCGGGTCCATGGCTCGCCACTTTTTCAGGGAAACGCCGCGGTATTCTATTGGAGTTGATAATCGCAGCAAGAGGCCAACACCAAGAGCATCAAGGCTCTCTTTTACTGAAGGGTAGAGTGTGGCAAAGTCTTCAATCCAATTATCTTGACTAGATGGCCTCAAGAAGAAAGAGACTTTCTTGCATTCAAGGCTATTTGCCACTTGGCTGAGCTTTTCGATCATGGGGGCAAATTGCTTCACTGACTTTTTATCAGAAGCGTCTAGGCAAAAATCTAAGTTAAGACAGGCGAATTCAACACCTTGGGCCAGTGCCGCTTCTTTTGTTGCTTGAAGGTAGCTTTGCTCCTTGTCATCTGCTTTTTTGTTTGCTTTTGCCGGCGCAAAGGGGGCGAAAGAATACTCCACAGACTTAATGCCCTTGGAGCTTGCTAGCTCTACTGCCCCATCTAAACCGCTACCAAATTTGGTGGCATCAAAACATAATTTCATTGCTCAAGTTTAGCAAATAAATTGATTGCGATAAGTTTAATCTAGAGGCTGTTGAGATAGTCGCGGCGTACAAGTGGGTCGGGGATGTCGTTGAAGTCCATGCGAACCATCTGTTTAACGTCAAAATTTTGGCGGCGTAAAACCGAGAGAGTGACAGGGGTGTCGGGAGAGCCCACTATCAAGTCGTAGCACTGATCTTTGTTCAAATTGCGGGTTGGTACGCCGTCTACGGCCACGATTTGGTCGTCAACATGCATGCCGGCCTTGGCTGCTGGTGTGCCAGCAAAAACAGTGTTAATTACGGCTGGTCCATCGGGCAGCTTGTGAAACTTCACCCCAATTATGCCCACCGACTGTTCGATGGTAAAGGGCTGGCGGGCATTCAGTGCTTGTTCTTGGGCTCGAGCCTTGAGTACTCTTTCGCGATCTCGTTGGGCTCTTTGGGCGCCGCTTAGCTGGAAGTCAGGGGGCTTGCTCGTATTTGAATTTGTGGAGGCATTGAGCTTTTTCGGCTTTCTCGGCGCTGGCGGAGGCACAGAGAGGCGGTGTTCGATTGTGCCCTTAAGAGTCGAGCGGTCGGGGCTGTCAGTGGCGTCAAACTTTGGTACGTCTGGTTTCAGAACCGGTTCATCGGCCGCCTTGGCGGCCTGGGTTACGGGGGCAGCCAGGGCATCAAGTAATAGAAATGGACCGCTAGTAAAGAACGTCAGCGCCAGTGCCAGGCCCGTACCCCAGCTTGTGGAGTAGATTGGGCTTGTGCGCCCGCCTGCCTTGGCAACTGTATTTTTGGCCTTCTCTTCCATCGCCAGCATCCCGATCTGTGGTCTGTGCTTGTATTTACTTTTCAGCATCTACTTTTACTATCTACTTTCTAGATTAACTGAATTTTCCTAAAAAAATGCTTGAAAGTGATTGTGTATATGAAGGCTAGCTTAAGCTCGTCAAAGAAATTGCCGACAGGTGCTAACCTCAAGGTCTAAATTGGGATGGATTTATCGTGGTTGGAGGAATGCTCGTGAGCAAAGTTACAGTTGTAGGAGCCGGATTTGTAGGCGCCACCGTGGCCCAGTATTTGGCTGACAGAGAAATTGCCGATGTCTGCCTAGTCGATGTTGTTGAAGGCATGCCCCAAGGCAAATCACTCGATATGATGCAAGCTGCTGCCATTACCGGCCATGACTGTGAAGTTGTCGGCTCTAATGACTACGCCGCTACCAAGGGTTCTGACATCGTCGTAATTACTGCTGGCATTGCCAGAAAACCTGGTATGTCCCGCGATGAGCTACTGAAAATCAACGCTAACATCGTTCAGGGCGTTGCTAAAGAAGCAATCAAATACTCACCAGATGCTATTTTTATCACTGTTTCTAACCCGCTTGACGTGATGACTTATTTGACCTGGAAGACCACTAAGTTGCCAGCATCAAGAGTTATCGGTATGGCTGGTGTGCTTGACTCCGCTCGTTTCCAGGCTTTCATCGCCATGGAAACCGGCTTCTCTGTTCAAGATGTTCGCGCCATGGTTCTTGGCGGTCACGGAGACTTGATGGTTCCATTGACTCGCTTCGCCACAGTCAACGGCATTCCAATATCTGAATTCTTGCCCCAAGCCAAAATTGACGAAATGACCAAGCGCACCCAGAATGGCGGCGCTGAAATCGTTAATTTGCTCAAGACCGGCAGCGCCTACTACGCTCCAGGTCGCTCTGTTGTGCAAATGGTAGAAGCAATTTTGAAGGATCAAAACCGCTTGTTGCCTTGCTGCGTGCAGGCTGATGGCGCTTACGGTCTGAAAGATGTCTATATTGGCTTGCCAGTAGTGCTGGGCCGCGAAGGCATGAAGAAGATTGTTGATCTAAAGCTGAACAAAGAAGAGCAAGATTTGCTCAATGCCTCAGCTAAGTCGATCAAAGAGAACATTGACCTGATGAATCAGCTCTTGGTAGCTGTTTAAGGGCTCAAGTTTCGGAAAATGACGAGAGAGGCCCAGCTACTGGGCCTCTCTTTTGACTTCCTAATTTCTTGAAAGTTTTTGTGTCAGTCTTAGTAGCTGCCCGCAGTTCTAAAGAGAATGAGCGGATATAATACTTAGCTAGGTGATTACTGCAAGTTCTTCCCCTGTAAGTTCTAAATTCTTGTCTTTCCTAAATTCTTGCCAGTTCTAAATTCGTTCCCTTTGCTTTCGATTTCTATTCCACGCTCTTAGTTTTGTCCCCGACTTTAGGTCATCAGTGATACCACCTATGAAACCAGTGCTCTCTAATATTTCTGCTATTTCTCGACTCTTTCTTGTTAGTGCATTGACAGCCAGCAGTCTAGTGCTTACCTCTCCGGCAAATGCGCTGGAGACCTCACCAGCAATTACACTCGGCAGCCAAGATTTCACTCTCGATTCTGATAATAAAGAACACGAGAAAGAGAGAAAAGAAATAGAGAACACACTTTCAAATATAGAGACTTTGTGGAACGCTCACAACCTTGATGGTGTGATGGCTAACTACTCTGACGACTATGTCAATAATGACGGCCTCGACAAGAAAGCAGTTACTACTCTTACTCAAGACTTTTGGAAGACTTATCCCGATGCTAAATCGGTATCGAAAACTAAGCATGTAAGAATAGAGGGAAATTTCGCCACAATAGAATCGCGCGATATGGCTGTTGGCACTACATCTAAAGAGATGCCTGGTATGAGCAGCAAGGGTGAATTGCAGTCACTCTCTGAAGGGCAGCTTTACTTAAAGAAGATTGGTAGCACCTGGAAAATAGTTGGCGATCGCATTGACTATGAAAAAGTAAAGGTAGCTTTTGGCTTGGCCAAGCAGCTCAATGCCGTATTTACAGCGCCTGAGCAAGTTAAAGCTGGTAAACAATATTCAGCCAAATTAGAAGTTTCTTTGCCCCCCGGTCTTTTTGCTGTTGGTTCGATTACCAGCCAGCCCTTGCGTTTTCCTCAGCCAAGCCCAAGTGACAGCCCTCGGCCACTAGAAGCACCGGCTTTAGAGCGGGTGATGAGTGCCAATAATGAGAACCGCAATGAGCTGCTAACCGCTACCGTTATATTGACTAATCCGATGCGTACTTCAGTGATGGGCGTTTCTTTCTTGACTCGACGTATGAATGTCATTGCTGAGCCTTTGCAGAACAAAGATGAAATACAAGTGGCTGAGAGTGACAGCAAGTTGAGTCGTAAGCATCCGGTTTTAGAGAAGAAAGACGAGAATAAACCTGAAGAGAAGAAGGTCGAAGAGAAGAAATTAGATGAGAAAAAACTCGAAGATCAAAAAGTAGAAGAAAAAAAACCAGAAGAGAAACCACAATTAGAACCAACTACTGCGCCTGTTGGCGAGAGTAAGTAAATGGTAACGCGGCAATTCTCACTAGGCCGCATTTATGCCTGACTCAGAGCCTAAGCAAAGCCCTAATCAAGTTGTGCACAGTGGCCGGCTTTATCAACTCTTCACTGTAGTGATTTCAGCAGTCATTGCTTTTAGCCTAGATCGTGCCGCTAAGCTCTGGGCGCTCAGTCATTTGATTTTTGGTGAAGAGGCACCTTTTTGGCCGGGAATTCTGCAGTTTCGTTTAACCAATAATACTGGCGCTGCTTTTTCTCTTGGCCGCGATCATGCACCGTTGATGACCGCTATCGCTACCGCATATACCATTGTCTTCATTTGCTGGGCGCTGAACCGCTTGTTTAAAGCCTCTGCTTTTGCCGCTCTTGAGAGAGTGGGGGTGGGCCTTATCATCGGTGGTGCTTGCGGAAATTTGTATGAGCGTTATAGCCAAGGTTGTGTTACTGACTTTATTGAATTTGCATTTATCAACTTTCCTATATTCAATGTTGCTGATGCCTTAATTGATGTTGGTTTGGTTCTGATTTTTGTCGATATTCTTTTCTTGCACAAGCACAAAGATGATGGTAAGCCTGCTGATGCTCAATGAACTCAGCGATTTAGAGCCAATTGAGCTTACTGTTGTTGCCGATGAAAGTTTTACTGGGCGCACAAGGCTAGATCAGTATTTGGCGGCACATATTGAAGAGCTTAGTCGTGCCCGGGTACAGAAGCTCATAGACGATGGTCGAATTAAGGTAAATGGAATAATAGCTAGAGCCAGTCTTAAGCTTAAGGAAGGCGATCTAGTTGAGATTTCTTTGCCACCACCAGAGGTGTTAGAGGCTGTTGCTGAGAGTATTCCACTGCAGATAGTTTTTGAAGATGAGCATATGCTTGTCATCAATAAGCCAGCAGGTATGGTCACTCATCCTGGTGCGGGAGTGAACAGCGGTACTCTTGTTAATGCGGTGCTCTACCATTGCCAGGGCAGTCTTTCATCTATCGGTGGTGTGGTCAGGCCGGGTATTGTCCATCGTCTTGATAAAGATACTAGTGGCCTAATTATGGTGGCTAAATCAGATATTGCTCACAAAGGACTTTCTGAGCAATTGCAAAGTAAACAAGCCAAACGTACATATCTAGCACTTTTAGAAGGCGTACCCAAAGTTCAATCGGGAACGGTCGACGCCCCTATTGGTCGGCATCCGCTAAAGCGCAAAGAGATGACCATTGTCAAAGAAGGTCAGCGCGGCCGGTCAGCCGTTACACACTATCTAGTGGTCAAAAATTTCTCTAAATTTACTTTAGTTGAGTGTCGACTTGAAACTGGTCGCACACACCAGATTCGTGTTCATATGGCTAGCCTTAACCTGCCTGTGGCCGGTGACATAGTTTACAATCGCAAAACTTCAGGCAGTCTTGAAGCTAGGCACAAGCTTGGTTTGCAGGGCCAAGCCCTGCACGCCACTAGGCTTTCTTTTATTCATCCAGTGACTAAATTGCTGTTAGAATTTCAAGCTGAGCTGCCTCAAGATTTTGAGCAACTGCTGGCGAAACTAAAGTAAGGCGTTGAGCAATGCTACCAAAATATTTGTATATGGTCCTAGCCGGTTTATCAGTGGCTTTCACCATCTATTTTATGGCGACAACGGCGTCGCTGAACGTTAGTTACACCGTTGCTTCTCAAGCTCTGCAGCTACCTTTGCCTCTGGTTGTCCTGAAGTTTTTTGCATTGGGTGTCGTGACAATGTTTTGTGTTTGGAAGATCCGCTCTAAAGAGTTAAAGAGCGAAGCCAAGCAGCTGCAATGGCAAGCCCAAGATGCCAAGCTTGCAGTAGAGATTCAATCAGACAAAGAGAAGCAGTTGGAAGCCAAGATTGCCACATTAGAAGCAGCGCTCACCTCTGCTTTGAAGAAAAAGAGTTAAATCAATGAAGATTGTTTTGAGAAAAGGAGCCGTTGCGGCACTATCTATCGCTTTCTCCCTAGTATCTTGTGCTAGCCTGATCGTTTCTCCATCTGCTTTAGCTAGCCAGCGCCAGCCTAAAGAGCAAAAGACGAAAGAACATAAAACTAAAGAACATAAGTCTAAAGACTTTTCTGCTCAAGATTTTGCTGACGCGCAGAGGCTCTTTGATCAGTACAAAAAGTATGATTTGTCCAACGATATGAAATTGGTTGAGCTCTATGCTCCTGAGGCCACGATAGAGCTAGGGGTAGAGCGTGAGCGCGGCGACGTTCGCTGGCAGAAGCTCAACCGAGATTGTTTCGCAAAAGAAGTGGCGACCTCCTTTAAAGATGAGCATCTTAATTCGTTGAAGAATGAAGAGACTTTTTCAGTACCATCCTTTAAGGAAGCAAAGCACCCCTTGAATGGCAAGCCTGCCATAGAAGTGGTCTTTCATGGCACTAGTGGTCATGCCAGCATCAAAGTGACTTGGCATTTGCAGCCCGGTGTAGGCGGTGCCATGTTAATTGCCAGTGAGCGCTCAGTCACTTATAGCAAGCGAGCTAAGATGCACGGTAGCTGTAAGTAAGAAATTAACTAGTCGCTAGAACTGCCAGGTTTTTGAAAGTCTGAGGCTTTCAGGCCGTCAATGAATGACTTGAACTGCTTGGCTTCTTCTTCGTCTTTCTGGTGGTCTGCGGCAATAGTGCCATCGGCGATCACTTGGGCGGAGACAAAGATTGGTACTTTGGCTCGCAGAGCGATGGCGATGGCGTCAGACGGCCTGGCATCGAGGGGCTTTGTAATGTCTAGCTTCTTCGCTGGATCGTTGACCTTTATCAAAATCGTAGCGAAGTAAGTGCTTGAAGCCAGCTCGTTGATTTCGATGCGGTCAACTTTGTAACCGAGAGCAGTAATTGTATTGAGCAGCAGGTCGTGGGTCATGGGCCGCTCAGGTTTGTGATTGTTAAGGGCCTTGTCAATAGCCTGGGCTTCGAATGGCCCAATCCAGATGGGCAGGGCGCGTCTTTTTGTGGAATCGTTCAGAACAACAATTGGTTGTCCCGTGCGGGCGTCAAAGGCAATTCCATATACAAACATTTCAATCATTAAGGTGAAATTCCCGGTCCAGGATTATTCTCTGTATGCCCATTTTGGGGGATTTTATGTAGTCAAAAGATAAATTCTTTAGTGAAAACCCTGACTGTTACTCGCTTCACGTTCATTTTAGCTGCTCGTTTTGCTCTTCTAACCCTTGCTGGTCAGGAATAGCAAGCTTTTTCGGGTCTCTGCATTAGGGACGCAAAGAGCTGGGGCAATGTTCCGTAGTATTGACAGGCACCTCCTTCGCGTGATGAACTAGTGCTCCTTGGGCCTTTAGGGTTCAAGCCTCCTGAACTTTTCAAATACTGCTATTCCCTTCAAATGGTATTTGAGTAAACAGTTCTCCAGAGCAATCTGGGCGAGGTCTCTAGTCCGGATGGCGGAACTGGTAGACGCGCACGTTTGAGGGGCGTGTGGTGCAAGCCTTGAGGGTTCAAGTCCCTCTCCGGACAAATTTTTATCGTAGAGATAGCTCTAAATCAACCTTTGCTCTGTTCAAACTTTTACAAGTATGATGAGCACGTCACAGTTGATCTATTTAAACTCGAGAAGAAAAATGATGATAGTTACACGAGCACAGTGGCCACATACAATTGAAGACATTGTCAAGGCACTGGATGGCGTTTGGGGTTTGATTGGCGCCAATGGTGTCAATGGCAATCTTTACCGCCTAGAAAAGAGTCTGCATGAGCCTGTTGTATATACTTTGACTGAGTATCGCGGAGCTGACGAAAGCGATATTGTCCGTCGTGAAGAATATAGCGGCGACGATAGACTGACTGCCATTAACGTTTTTGCTGTAGCGATTGGCTTCGAATCTAAGTCTTAAGCCGTGGTGAAGTCGCGGCCAAGCTATCTGGGCATCATCATTCAAGGCTCTCTTTCGCAAGGGCTTGAGATGCGGCTAGATACTGAGCAGAGCGTGGAAGACCTGAGAGTGGGCCGCTTTGTTGTAGTTGAAGGCGCCAATTCGCGCTTCTTTAGCATGCTCACTGATGTCGCGCTATCGGCTGCTAACCCCAGTATCTTGCTTAATCCGCCGCGCACTGACCCGTTTTTGATGGCAGTTTTGTCTGGGGTAACTACCTTCGGCACCGTAAAGTTGCAACCGATGCTCATGCTTGAGCAGTCTTCAAGCGATAAGGGCAATGATGAAGGTGATGGTCGCGAACTGCGACCAGTAAAAACGATTCCTTCTCACTTTTCTCCTGTTTACGAGGCTAGCTCAGCCGATTTTGCTCTAGTCTTCGGTGAGGAAGATGCCAGCGATTCTAGCAATACTCACTTTAATATCGGCCGGCCGCTTAATATGGAAACCCCGGTTTGTATTGACCTTAACCGCTTCATTGAGCGATCAAATGGAATTTTTGGTAAGTCTGGCACCGGCAAATCTTTCTTAACCCGCATTTTCTTGAGCGGTATCATCAAGAAAGACCTAGCCTCAGTGCTGGTTTTTGATATGCATAATGAATATGGTTGGCAGGCCATGTCTGAGAGTAAAGCGGCTCCGCGGGTGAAAGGCCTGAAGCAGCTCTTTGGTCACAGCGTCGTAGTTTTCTCGCTCGATCGTGAATCCTCGCGTGCTCGTGGCATTCCTGACGCCCGCGAACTTTATATCGGATACAACCAAATAGAAATCGAAGATCTCGACCTGCTCAAGAACGAACTAAATTTGACCGAAGCCTCCCTTGAAAATGCCTATATTTTCAAAGAAAAAATTGGTGCTGACTGGATTGCTACATTGCTCGATATGTCTGGCGATGAAATCGAAGAATTTTGTCAAAATTTTAAGGGCCATCCAACCTCACTCAAGACTTTGCAGCGTAGGCTCAATACTGTGGTGCAAAAGACACCGTATTTGAAACCACGAGTTGGCCACAATTATATAGAAGAGATCTTGACCCAAATTCAGGCTGGCAAGCATGTGGTATTAGAATTTGGTCGGCAGAATAATTTGCTCTCCTATATGCTTGCCACCAATATTATCACCAGACGTATACACGCTGAATATGTGCGCCAGTCTGAGCTCTACATTTGTGATCCGGAGCGTGTTCCCGCCCCACGCAAATTGATGATTGTTATTGAAGAGGCGCATAAGTTTCTTTCTCCGGCTGTGGCCAAGCAAACCATATTCGGTATTATCGCCAGAGAAATGCGCAAGTATTTTGTCACCCTTCTTATTGTCGATCAAAGACCTTCTGGTATCGATCCTGAAGTATTGAGTCAAATTGGTACAAGGGTAACAGCCTTGCTCAACGACGATAAAGACATTGATGCTGTTTTTACTGGCGTGTCGGGGTCACAAACTTTGCGCACTGTTTTGGCTCAAATGGATCCGAAGCAGCAAGCTTTGGTTTTGGGCTACGCTGTACCGATGCCGGTGGTGGTGCGCACCCGTGCCTTTGATCAAGATTTTTATACGGCCGTGGCCGATCTTGATTGGGTGGGCGACCTTCATAGTGCTTCTGCTGAGGTCAAGGCCGAGGTGAGCCAGCGGGCCGAAATAGCTAATAGAGAGTTATTTGGCTAAGTGTTTGGCGTAATTTAGCTATTCAATTTGTCGACTATATCCTTGTTTTCCTGCCTTTTACCGGGTTTTACCACTTGCCACTGGCTCTTAATTTAAGTTACTCTAGCCTGCATGGCACAGCCCCCTGACGAATACGATCCCTATGCCGATATTGTCTCTTCTGACACCGAAGGAGAGGCACAGGACAACTTCGTAGAGCAAAAAGAGCCGAGCGAAATGCTCATGTGCTTGATTTTGGCTTCTGCTTATCTCGGTTTGGCCAAATATTGCTGGACGCCGCTACTCTTGGCGAAAGACTGGAAGCTGCTCTTTAACATCGAGGGATTTTTTCTCGGTATTGCCGCCCTTTCTATCATGGTTGGCTTGCGCCCCTACCTCACCCCTTCCAGTTTGCAGCTTAGTCGCCACGGCATTAAATATCGCGGACCCTACTGGCCCCAGCGGAAGACTGTCAATTGGCAGCAAGTTGAGAAGGTTTATCTCAGCCCCGAGTTAATTCTTGTGCTCTATCATCCAACCATTGGCAAAAAGCAGCTTTGGCCGCTAATAGTAACCTCTATCTATCTGAGTGATAGAGATCGCATAGCCAAAGTGTTTATCAAGTATTTGCCGATTCCGCCAATTATTCTCTCTAGCCCAGCGCTGCTCTCTCGCGTCATCATGCTTTTGCTTTTCTTGGCAGTGGTGATTTGGCTTTTGGAAATGCTGATTATTCAATAGCTTTACTTGTCGAAAGTGAGATTGCGCAAATAGTCGACGAGATTATCCATCTCTTGGTCGTTGATTATTTCTTTTGGCTGGGCTGGCATCATGCCTTTTCCTTTGCGCAAGTATGCCTTTAAGGAGGCGTCGTCAGGAAAGTTTGTGCTCAAGTTTTCTAGGCTAGGCCCCATATTGGCTCTTCCGCTGGGATGGCAGGTGTTGCAGCTGCGAAAGAAGAGCTGTTCGCCATTGAGGTTTGTTGAGCCAGCTTCGGCTCTTTGCTTTTGTGCCCGTTTGACGATTTCGATGCGCTTCATTTCTTCAGACATGACGCAGCCGTTCAGCAGAGAGACCGTGCCAAAAATGGAGAGCATCACTGTAAAAACGCGACTAAAAGACATAAAAAATCCCCTTGGCAGCCAGAGTTTACCGCACTTTAACATCCTACTTTATAACTGTTTTCAATGGGTTTAAGTAAGACCAGCTCAGGATGCGGCTAAAACGTAACAGAACAAAAAGTGCTTTCCGAAATTTGCTTAACATTGTGTTTACCTGGTCGTTGTAGAGTTACTACAGAGGCGGAAAGTAACCAATCTTTCATTCAAGCTTCCCGGTATCAAAATTCGAACCAGTCACCTCGCTAAACGGAGCCATGCGTCAGTGACTATTTGCCCTATCTGGGCTGGAAATCAAGCTCCCGAGATGAGCGGCAGGTAACATGACACCACCACAAGCAACCAGACTAGATCCTCCAGCCAAGCAAGGGCCACAGGAAGCCGAAGAACGCATCATCATCCGTGGAGGTAAACCCCTTCGTGGTGAGACAAGAATTTTCGGCGCTAAGAATGCCGTTCTCAAAATGATGGCAGCTGCACTTCTCGCCAAAGACGTTACCGTTTTAAGAAACGTTCCTAACTTGACTGATGTTCACATGATGGCTGAAGTGCTACGTCACCTCGGCGCCAAAGTTGAAGTGAAAGACTCAGAAGTTAGTATCGACGCTACCAATCTTACTGAAATCGAAGCTCCTTATGAGTTGGTCAGCCAGCTGAGAGCATCGTTCGTTGTACTTGGCCCATTGCTTGCTCGCTGCAAAGAAGCCAAAGTCTCGCTGCCAGGCGGTTGCGCTATTGGCGAACGTCGAATCGACTTGCACGAAAAAGGCTTAAAGCTTCTTGGAGCTGAAGTCGGCATTGACCACGGTTATGTTTATGCCTCAACCCAAAAGCTGACTGGCGCTCGTATTTACCTCGACCGTCCAAGCAACGGTGCCACTGAGAACATCATGATGGCGGCTGTACTTGCCGAAGGTCAGACCATTATTGAAAATGCTGCTCAAGATCCTGAAATCGTTAACTTAGCTGACTGTATCAATGCCATGGGCGGCAAGATCACTGGCGCTGGAACCTACCAGATCGTGATTGATGGCGTTCCGCAGGAAGAGATGCATGGTGCTGTTGTTGACACGATTCCAGACAGACTTGAAGTCGGCACTTTCCTCTACGCCTGTATGGCTGCCGGTGGAGAGATCATCATTAATGGTGCCAACGCTCATCACATCTATGCTGTAATCAGCAAGATTCATGAGATGGGTGCTGAGTGCTCAATCTACGCACCAGATACAATCAAGATCAAAGTCGAAGGTCGATTGAAAGCAATTGACGTCACCACTGTTCCTTATCCAGGCTTCCCCACTGACTTGCAAGCTCCGTTGATGTCGGTTCTAGCTGTGGCTGAAGGTACTTCAATCATGACTGAAACCATGTACGAAAACCGCTTTATGCAAGTGGGTGAATTGCGCAGAATGGGTGCAGATATTCAGCTCAAAGCTAATTCAGCCATCGTCAAAGGTGTGCCTAAGTTGATGGGCGCTGAAGTTAAATCAAGCGACTTGCGCGCTGCAGCTGCTCTAATCATCGCCGGTCTCGGTGCTGATGGCGTAACTGAAGTAACCGGTTTAAGTCACCTCGACCGTGGATACGACAAACTGGAAGAAAGACTGCGTGACCTCGGCGCTGATGTCTGGAGAAGATAACCAGATTTAGTTAGTTCTAGGTTTCCTGCAATGATAGTAATGAAATTTGGCGGCACTTCAGTGGGCTCGAAAGAGCGTTTTGAACAGGTGCTCGCCCTGATTTCAAAAGCAAAAGACAATGACGGACCGCCATTGGTGGTAGTTTCAGCCATGTCAGGCGTTACCAACGCCTTGATTGAAGCGGCTAACCTGGCGGTCCGGCGTGATCTTGATGGTGCGCTTTCGCAAATCGAAATGATTAGGCAAAAGCACATCGATGCTGTCAAAGGCCTTCTCAGTGCTGAAAAAGCGCAGGCACTGCTTGAAGATTTGAACATTCACTTGCAAGAGTTAGAGTCTGTTTTGCGCGGCATCAACTATTTAGGTGAACTTTCTAAGCGTTCCCTTGATGTTGTTTCATCAATAGGTGAATTGCTCTCTAGCCGTGTTTTAGCTGAGTATGCCGCTAGTCGTGGCTTGAAAGTGCAGTGGGTTGATGCCAGGAAAGTACTGATTACCGATGATAATTTCGGCAAGGCCAATCCCCTTTGGGCTGAAGTAGAAGTCAGGGCCAAGCAAATTATTGGTCAGGCAGTCAAGGACGGCTTTACAGTAATTAGCCAAGGCTTCATTGGCTCTACTCTTGATGGCGTTACTACCACGCTTGGTCGCGGTGGCTCTGATTATTCAGCATCTATTCTTGGTGTTGCTGCTGATGCTTCGCGCATTGAAATTTGGACTGATGTTGATGGCATGATGACCTGCGATCCGCGCATTGTGCCAGCAGCTAAAGTGATTGCCCAGGTGACCTTCCAGGAAGCGGCTGAATTGGCCTACTTTGGTGCCAAAGTCTTGCATCCGCTGACGATTAAGCCAGCGGTTGAAAAAAGCATACCTGTCAAAGTTTTAAACACCATGCGCCCTGATAGCCCAGGCACATTGATTCAAGCTGATGTGCCTGACAGCGATATTGATCCTAAAAATATTCCGCTTTCGCAGCGTATTTGCGCCATTGCCTCCAAGAAAAATATTACGGCTCTTTTTATTAGCTCGCCGCGCATGCTCATGGCTCACGGCTTTCTCGCTAAGGTATTTACTGTATTTGATCGCCACAAGACATCTATAGATTTAATCGCCACTTCCGAAGTTTCTCTTTCTATCACTATAGATTCAACTGAGAATCTTGATGCAATCAAAGAAGACTTGGCCGAGTGGGGCGAACTCAAAGTCATGAATAACACTGCCATAGTTACTGTTGTTGGAAGGCAATTCCGCGGTAGCAGTGGTATTGCTGGTGAAGTCTTTAGTGCCATGAAAGACATCAATATTTTGGTTATTTCAGGTGGTGCCTCTGACATTAACTTGAGTTTCTTGGTTCTAAACGAAGATGCTGACAATGCCGTCAAGCAGCTGCACAAGCATTTCTTCGGTGCTTAAAAAGAGAAAGATATGAATAAGAATAGAATTGACATGCGTAGTGACACGGTGACGTTGCCGCCGCAAGAAATGCGCGATGCCATGTCTAAGGCCGAGCTTGGTGACGATGTTTATGGCGAAGATCCTACCGTCAATTTGTTGCAAGAGCGCTGTGCTCAACTGACTGGCAAAGAGGCTGCATTGTTTGTGCCAACTGGCACAATGGGCAATCTCAGCAGTGTGCTTGCCCATTGTCAGCGCGGAGACGAAGTAATACTTGGTTCGCGCTCACATATTGCTATTTGGGAGCAGGGTGGTGCTTCTGCTTTTGGCGGCGTTAGCCTACGCACCATAGCCAATGAAGCCGATGGCACTTTGCCCCTAGAGCAAATCAGTTTATGCATTAATGACGACAATGTTCATCGCACTACCACTAAGCTTATTGCATTAGAGAATACCTATAACGGTCAGCCTCTTACGCCTGCTTATATGCGCATGGTCAAAGAGATTGCATTGCAGAACGGCTTAGCTGTTCACCTTGATGGTGCGCGCTTGTTTAACGCTAGTCGGGCTCTGCTTGCCAGTATTGAAGAGTTTACAGCCCATGTAGACTCTGTGCAGTTCTGCTTCTCCAAAGGTCTGGCAGCTCCAGCAGGTTCGATTGTTTGTGGTAATCATGAATTTATTGGTAAGGCTCGGCGCATTCGCAAGGCTCTTGGCGGTGGCATGCGTCAGGCTGGTGTCTTAGCGGCCGCTTGTATTTGGGCTTTAGACAACATGGTGGAAAGGCTCGATATTGATCACAACTTAGCCATGCAATTGGCTCAAGGGCTTTCTGAAATAGATGGTATTCGAGTTGCCCCAGCCAAACACCGTACTAATATGGTTTTCTTCGAAAGTGACCGCGCTGATTTGACGATTCAAGAGTTGGCTCGTCGTCTGCGCGATATTGGTGTTCTCGTTGCCGTTGAAGGGCAGCTTGGCATTAGAGCAGTTACTCACTTTGGCCTCACTACTGAAGACATTGAAGAAGTGGTGCTGCGTGTAGAACAACTTATGGGCGTGCCAGCTGGTGCATGAAACAACGCATAGCTAGCTGTATGCGCAGTCGATCACATCCTAGTTCGGCGCAGACTTCGGGGCCACATTCTGGGCCAAGCATGCTCCACATCGATGCCCTACTTTTGAGCATATATTCTTTGCTACTTCTTTCCACAGAATCTAGTGCTTGTTGTGAGTACATAGCATCAACTATTGCTTTGTCTTTTGAGATGAAATAGAGCTGATCTGTATAGGCAACATAACAGTAGGGCTGTAAGCAACTTAGGATGTTCCAGAATTTTGGATCGTCAAGGTGCGTTCCCACGTCTCCCGAAGCGAAGGCATCTTCGATTTGTTGATCAGGTAATTCTCTGTCTAGCAGCATAAGTTCAAAGTCTGCTTGATAGCTCAATACTGGACGCCCGGGTAAGAGATTCGAAATGGCGAATTCGCCAACCGCTCGCCAATTAGGTTTGCTGGCAAAACAATATCCGGCATTGGAGCCGTCGAAAGTTATCATCAGAATGGAAAAGGATTGATGAGGCCAAGCGATAAACTCCGAACAGTCGATGATGTGGTCTGTAGCTAGCCAAAAGAACTCTCCGTGTTGACCCGTTTCAAATTGAGGCTTAAATGCCCAGTCCTTTAGTTCAAGGTAATCTTTGATAGTTTGGAGAGGTTTCAAATATTTTGATCCTGAAGGTTTCGCTATTTCCAAAAATAGGTGTATATACACCTATTTTTGATTTTGCCAGTACTTCACCTGAAATCGTCGATTTAATCCCCAAATAGCAATTTTGCTGATTCTGCTATCTTTGCCACTATTCAGTAGCAGTTTTTGTTAATTCGCCAGATCCAGTAGAATCCGTTGCCTCTAGTGGATCTGTTGCCTCGGGTGCTTCATTAGCTTCAAGCTCATTTTGTTCTTCTTCAATTTTAGAGAGAATCAAAAGAGCTTCTTTATACATAGCTTCTGCCTCTTCTTCGCGCTGCATTTTGCGCAGAAGCTTGGCGTAGTCAGAAAGTGTTTGGGCAACATCTGGATGATCGGCAGATAGATGTTGCCGTCTAATCTCTAGGGCTCGCTTAATCAGCGGTTCGCTTTCACTAAGCTTGTCTTGGCGCACATAGATCGTTGCTAGTAGTGAAAGTGCTTCGGCTACTTTTAGTGGCTCTACTTCTTTAGCGACGTCTAAAATTGACACAGCACGACGCATAAACGGTTCTGCTTGGTTGTACTTTTCTTGCGCAACTAGTACGCCTGCTAAATTGTTAAAATCGGCTACCAGTGCTGTATCACTTGCGCCGACCTGGTTGAGGCGATGGACTAAAATACGCTCGTAAATTACTTGGGCTTGGGTGTAATTGCCTCGGGTAAAGTAGCTAGCTGCAAGGCGCTCGAATACTTTGTGTAGGGCATCTGGTGGATCGTTAGTAGGATCGAAGTTCGCGAGAAGATCGCGCTCACCTTGCTTGTGGCCTTGCATTAATGTGGCTAGGCGACTGGCCCTGGCATCTTCTGGTTGAATAGTTTGTGAATGCTTTCTCGCTTTGGCGCTTGGTTTTGTTCCGGCACCATCTGATTCGCTAGCATCTTGATTGGCAGAGTCATCACCACTATCAGAGTTGTCGTCATCGTCTTCCGCAGAGATGCCTATATCTGAGACTGATTGATCGGCAGGCATTTCTGGAATATTTTCGGGATCTTCCATAACCGGCTGGCTATCAGGTGAGATGATTACTGCTTCAGTATCTTTCCCTTGGGCCTCGGCAGCTTCTGTTGCTGTAACGGTGGCTGAGGTGTCAGAAGCTGTACTGTCTGAGGCATTTGGGGTGACCAGAGTCGGTAGCTGTTCTATGATCGGAGTTGGCTCGCCTTTTAAACGTAGTCCTCTATCTTTGTTCCAGCCTAGCTCTTTCAGAGCGTCATCAAACTTGATTGGGCCTTCACTATTTTGGTGTAGCGAGTAGTCGAGGGTAACTACTGCGTCGTCTTGGCCAAGCAGACCGCGAGAAAAGAGCTGGTAGCAGCGCAGGGTTGCCTGCAGTGTTGGTACGTCCATATGGCCCGTTAGTACCAAAATTTTGCCAATCACCGTGGCACTTTGAGCTGAGATGTCAAAAGCGGCTTCAAGGTCTTCTTCACTGACCACACGAGCCAACATCAATAATTTTTCGTAGGTGACTTCGCCATCTTTCGCTACTTTCTCTTCGCGAATTTCGGCCAAGGCTTCTTCTAATGCAATACCAGTGCCATGAATCCGTGCAAGGCACTCGCTGGCTTTGGCGGCTTCAAAATTTTCTTGGTCAACCATTTTCTGTAGAGACAGTGCTGCATCTAGCAGTGTCTGCGAAACAAGATTTTGGCTGATTAAGACTTTGCCGATTGTTTGATGATTGACTAGACCCCACTCTAAGGCATTCATTACATCAGTTTCAGTGAGAACGCCTGCCATTACCATTAACTCACCAATACGCAGACCTTTTTTACGCGGTCCTTCTGGTGCAGGTGCTGGTTTAGCTTCTTCAGTTCCGGGTGTAATCGGTGCCATGCCGGCTGCGGCTCGAATGGCTGTGAGAGCCTCTTGCCTCGACATCATTTCATCGCGCACTCGCACTTGCAAATCGAGAGCTAGGGTGAGTAGGTCGTTGCTAATGGTCTCGTGCAAAACAAGCATGCGGCCTAAGGGCAGACCGGTACTGTAACTTTGTTCTACTGCTTTGGCCAAAACTTCGTAGCTAACCAGGCCCGATTCAACTAGAAGTTCACCTAGTTTACTGGTTTGGGTTTGCTTAGGAGAAACGTACTCAGCCAGAATGTCTTTGAATGATGCTCCTAACTTGTAGGCAATTTTTAGACAACGTAGAGCTTCGGCTGGTTCAACTGATTTATCACGCAAGTTTGACTGTGCTTCTAAGACCGATTGCAAGTCTCTGGGTGAAATCACGCCGTTCATAACCAGTGCCTGACCAATCTGAATGCGCTTCGCTTTAGCACTGCGCGCTGCTTCAGAGAGTTGGAGTTGGGTTAGTATTCCGGCTTGAACGAGCAAGTCGCCTAATCGCGTGCTGTTTCTTGATTGGTTTAGCATTTATGGCACAGAGTAAGGGTCTAATGGACAATTTGAAATTAGCATCCAAGAAAGCATCGAACTCTCTAAATCTCCATAAGCATAGCATTAGAACTGCACTGAAACGGCCGTCTTGCCTTGCACCGGCTTCCTGTCAAGGGCGACATATCTATGTATGGTCGCGGATGCTGTGCTACGCATAAGTTTGGCGTATAACTTCGGCCTATGGCTTTGGTGTATTAATAGCGTGGGGGGGGTCTACTGTCTGGCCAGAAGGTGCAAGCGAATATCCAGGCTTGGTCGCTAGTGCATAAAACACCCTCATCTTGGGAACAGATAATGGTACACCCACATTTGCGCTAATTGCCAGGTGGTAAGTTTGAAGAGAGAGTTGCCCCGTTTTGTCGTATATCTTCTAGCTGGGGCAGCTTTGGCTTTTGGCACTGCCGATGGTGCCGGTGCTTCGGGTGGATATAAGACACGGCTGTATCTCGTTCCGCCGGCGGTTGATACTGAAGTTTCTGCTGGTTCTTCTGTCACGACTAATTCAACTCAAAAGACAGCCGCTCAGAAGAAGACTAAAAAAATCGATGAAGCTATTTCTCTCTATAGAGCTAGTTCTATTGCTAAGGCTGTGCCGCTCTTCCAGCAAATTTTGTTAGCTGAGCCGACAAATGCTCAGGCGCATTATTACTATGCCAATTGTCTTGCACGCGAGGGCCAAAACTCGGCTGCTCGCTTTGAGTATCAGTCTAGTTTGCGCTATTCGAACAATACTGAACTTAAAAACTACTGCAGTCAGGCCTTGAAGAATCTCGATGCTGTTGCTGCTCGAAAGGCCTCTGGTGATTCTTTAGCTATCGATTCAACTAGTGCGAAAGCTGATGATTTGGCTAAACAGACGACTGTCCATTCGAGCAATGGTCAAACAAGGGCAGTTCACTTTGATCAGCAGCTAGAGAGACTGCGAGCTGAGGTAAGTAAAGAGTATCATCACAAACTAGACGAGAAGCGGGCGGAGCTAAATCGTAAAATCAGCAAAATTGAACAGGAGCGGGATGCGGAGATTAATGCCACTCCTGCATACTTTCCAGCTCATATTAGTTCCCCGAATATTAATTATAAAAGCACGGTTGATGGCATAAAGACTAAAGCTGAGTACAAAGTCAAAATACTTACAGCAGATTATCAGGAAGAATTCAGGCTGATAGATGAGACCTATGGTAAGCGTCTTGATTCACTTGCTAGTTCTCACCAAAATTTAAAGGGGCAGATGGGGGCAACGGTTGGCTCTTCTCAGGTAACTCCTGCTGGTACTAGTTTTTACGTGCGCAACTATGTTAATTTTGGTGGAGTGCAGACCGGAGTCGAGACTGGCTCCATTGGTGCTTCTGCATTTTCTCCTGGCTTAAAGGCCGTGCCCGGAAAGCTCAAACCTTTTGCTGCAGGCAATGGACATCGGTGATTTTGCGGAGGTTTTTTTTTGGCAAGATGGTCGGTGACCGTGAAGCACAGAATCTTGGTTAGCTGTTGCTTGGGATTTCTAATGTCGGCTCCCGTCGTAGCTTTTGCTCAGTCGAACGGAAGGCCGTCTTTTGCTCCGCCACCGCCGAGTTTTCAAAGCCAGATATACTCGCGTGCTTCGTTTGCATCTTCGCTTGCGATTGCCAGTGGAAGCGAAAGTGCAAGGTTGAAAAGTGAGCTGTATGCAATTAATCCTTTCTATGCGACTGAATCTAATTTCAACTCTTATCTGAATGTTGTCGATGAATTAGTAAGAATTCGCGCCATTATAGAAAACGAAGCAACCTCTCGTAAGTCGAATAGACTCGCTCGTTTTAGTGGCAGCAATGGTAATGGCATAGCTCTCGACGCGCACATGACAGTTCTGGTGGAGAAAGTTGAGAATGAGCGAATGGCTGCCTTGCTGGACAAAGTGGAGCTGCTGAAGAGACAAGTAGTATTTGCAGCCAAACAGCTCAAAGATGACCTAGGAGCCGACCCGAGTCCTAGTAATAATGCTATTTCGGCTTATAGTTCTAGATCGCGTTTTAGTTCTAGCTATGCTTCTGGCTTGGGCGACTCGTCCAGCCGCACCGCTAGAAACCTTGAAATATCGTTTAGAAAGAAATTTGATGTTTTAATTGATCACCTTAAAAAAGACTGTATTGCTCTAGATGCACTGTATCAAAATCGGCTTAGTTCTATCACTACTTCTGGCGAGAGCTTAAAGAGTCAGATGAGATCTACTGTGGGTTCTAACAAAGTCTCTGAAGGTGGTACCACCATGCATGTGCGCAACTATGTCAATTTTGGTGGTGTTGATCAATCGCAAGGCAACATTACGATCCCAGCAATGGCGCCTACTACTTCACTCATGGCAGTGCCTGGTAAGCTAGGTCACCCAGCTAGTCGAAGGCCGTTGAGGTCGCGGCCATGATAAAGAAGGGTGATTTACTACCTGAGATTTTTCGCGCACGGTTAGTTGTTCTTTGTCTCGCCAGTTGCTTGATGATGCCAGTTAATTCGGCGGTGGCACAAAGCAAACCTGGACAAGCTAATTTAAGTCGTGGTCATGTTGCTGCTTCACCGCTGCGTTTGCGTGGTCAGGTTAGTGAGCTGATGATGCTCTGCAATGCTGCTGGTATATCGCTTGATGATAGTCGATTGCCCGGCGTTGTCACCGAAGTAAAAGTAGGCCATCCTGCGGCAGTTTCACGGATTTTCAAAGGGGACAGAATTTTACGAGCAAGTTTGCAAGGCAAAATGTTGACTCTTTATTTTGAGCGCGATGGCATGCGCTACCAAAGTACATTTGAAATTCGTCTAGAAGTGGCTCGAGCGCAGATGAATGAAGAGGTTGCCAGTCGCAGCCAAGATGAAAAAATCTGGCCCGCTCCAAAAGACGAGAAGACTGAGCCAAAAGTAATATTGAAGCCAGAAACTCCATCTGCCGACAAATTTTTCAAGGTCATGTCACCTTATCAGGTAGTTTTATTGATAGACCATTCAGGCTCTATGAATGGCGGCCTTGGCATAGGGCCATATGATCTTTCCCGCTGGGCTTGGTGCCGTAATCAAATTACTGATATTTCCAGATTCTGTGGTGATAAATTACGTGGTGGCATTACTCTGATTCCATTTAACGATAGCTTTGAAGTGCATGAGCATGCTTCCGAAAAAGATCTTGAAGAGGTATTTAGCACCATCGTTCCTAGTGGTGAAACCGACATATGTACGCCACTAGCAGCGGCTATAGATTCTCATTTGTCGGAGCCAGATCATGAACAAAAGCCAGTTTTGATAGTTGTACTGACAGATGGTCTGCCCAACCAAGGTGGTTCTCTCAGCAAGCTCATTGCTCAAGCTACCAGCGCTCTGCGCAGTCACAACGAGATGAACATAACTTTTCTTACTGTTGGTCAGGCCCCCGAAGGAGATGAGTTGATTGAGCGGCTCGACAATGATTTGACCAACCGGGGAGCTACGGCCGACATAGTTAGTAGCATGCGTTTTGCTGATTTGTTGCAGGTGGGCCTTAAGAACGCCTTGCTTGATATTGTGCTGCGTGCCAATAAAAATCGCCAGTTATTGCACTAAGCCCTCAGGCACGCCATTGGGGAAGCGAGCGGCGATTTCATCATTGATTTTTTTGATGCGATTGTCAGGGTTTGGATGGGTGCTAAAGAACTCAGGTGTGCGTGATTTTGCTAACTGATCTAGAATTTTCATTACTTTGATCATGGCCCTTGGGTCGTAGCCAGCTTGTTGTGAAAACCTTATACCAAGCCGATCTGCCTCTAGTTCGTCGTTGCGGCCAAATTTCAATGATACGACCTGACTGATTAACATTGCCATGGCCGCCGCGTTGTTATTGCGATCATTGGGGTCGTAAGCGGCAATCACCGCCGCTCCGGTTAGGCCTTGTGAAAGCTGTTGCTTAGCCAATTGTTGCGCCGAGTGGCGTGCTGCTACGTGGCCTACTTCATGGGCCAATACACCAGCCAGTTCTCCTTTGGTTTTGAGATTTTTATACAGGCCTTCGGTGATGAAAATTTGACCACCGGGCAAGGCAAAGGCGTTAACGGTGCTGTCGTCAGCCAACAAATGAAAATGATATTGATAGGGCGTCTTGCCGGCATCTGTTTTCGCAACTAATTCTTGGCCCAGTTGCTCTACGGCCGCTTGACCGGCCGGGTCTCTGGCTTCGCCGCCATATTGCTGGGCCATCTCTGGGGCTGCTTGCAAGCCTAAAGCAATCTCTTGTTTGGGGGTCATGTCGAGATGCTGCTTTTGCTCGGTTATGGGGTTGTATACACTGCTGCCAAAATAAGAAATTAGAGAAAAAGCCGCGATAGCTAAGGCGATTAAAAGTCGCGGGCTGATAGTAATACCGCTTTTTTGTTGCTGAGCCATGTGCTCTGTTTAACCCCTGATTAGTTATTGCAAGTTATTGAATAGTACAGATCTTTGCCAGCGACGGCCAGCTTGAGCAAAAGTGCCGGGAGCTGACCAAGAGCTAAAGTTCTTGACGACCGGAGGGGCCAGAATTAAGCCAGCCGAGCAAGTAAATCCAACGAAGTGGCCGTACACTAAGTTTTTCTTTTCTTTAAAGGTCGACAAAGCTCCGGTGAGTCTCAAGCCCTATCTCTATCTCTTTAAAAGTAGCTTAGTGGGTGCTCTCGGTGGGTTGCTCTTTGGCTTTGATACCGCTGTTATAGCTGGGGCAACTCACGCCTTGTCGCTTGAATATCAACTTGGCGCCACGGCACTTGGCTTCACTGTTTCCAGTGCTCTTTGGGGCACTGTTTTTGCTTCAATGCTCTCTGGTATACCAGGCGAAAAGTTTGGTGCTCGTGAGACATTGCGAGCGGCCGCAGTGCTCTATGTCATATCAGCATTGGGCTGTGCTTTTGCCTGGGATTGGTACTCGCTCATTGCTTTTCGCTTTATTGGTGGTCTTGGAATTGGCTGTTCGTCTGTGCTCGGACCGGTCTATATTGCCGAGTTGGCTCCCGCGAAGTGGCGTGGTCGCCTAGTTGGGCTCTTTCAAGTCAACGTTGTCTTGGGTATTTTGCTTGCCTATTTCTCTAACTATCTGATCGGCACCTTGCCCTTGGGTTTGACCGAATGGCGCTGGAAGCTGGGCGTCTCTGCACTTCCAGCCCTGCTCTTTCTTGTCATGCTTTTTACTATTCCGCGCAGCCCCCGTTGGTTGGCGCGACGCAATCGTATTGATGAAGCGCGAGGAGTGCTGCAGAAGACGGGTGTAGAAAATTACGAGCAGGAATTAGAGGACATTGTCTCTAGTATCAAGGCTGAGCATGCCCTGCCCAATGAGCCACTGTTTCAGAATAAGTATCGTCTGCCAATTTTCTTAGCCATCACTATTGGTGCCTTCAATCAACTCTCTGGTATCAATGCCATTTTGTATTATCTCAATGATATTTTTGAAAAAGCTGGCTTCGGCAAAATGTCTGGGGATGTGCAGGCGGTAATCATCGGTTTCACCAATCTTGTGGCTGTGCTCCTTGCCATGACTATGATCGATCGCTTAGGTCGGCGCAAACTGCTATTGGTGGGTTCGGTGGGCTGTGCCATTTGTTTGGCTGGTGTGGCTGCGATATTTTTTGCTCAACAAGGTCAAGGGTATCTTGTCTGGTTGTTGGTGGCTTATATTGCTTTCTTTTCCTTCTCCCAAGGAGCTGTGATTTGGGTCTATCTTAGTGAAATTTTTCCTACACCAGTGCGGGCCAAGGGGCAGGCCCTGGGTAGTTCTTCTCATTGGATCATGAATGCTGTTATATCTGGTCTTTTCCCGATACTGGCTAAGTCGTCGGGTGGTTATCCTTTTGCCTTTTTCGCTTTGATGATGGTGGTACAGTTCTTCCTTGTCTGGTTTATTTTCCCCGAGACCAAGGGTGTAACTCTCGAAGATATGGAGAAACGTATTGCTTAGGCTGTCGCAGAAGTATCCAGGCAAACGTGCTTTTATTACTGGAGCCGCTGGCGGTCTCGGTTTAGCTTTTGCTCTAGAACTGGCTCAAGATGGCTGGAAAATCGCCATGGCCGATCTCAATTTTGAGAAATTGAAAGAGGCTGCCGCCAAAGTAATTTCAGCTGGAGCTGAAGTCGAAATTTATTCTTTTGATGTTACCGATCACAGTCAATTTAAGTTAGCCCTTGAAGATTTTGAGCAGAAGGTCGGGGCAGTTGATTTTGCTATTAACTCTGCTGGTCTTGGTTGTGGTGGCTATATTGATGAGTTGCCAATTGAAATTTTTCGCAAAATAATTGATGTTAATCTAATGGGCACTATTAACGGCTGTCATCTTTTTGTGCCCTCTATGAAGCGTCAGAGAACTGGTCACATTCTCAACATTGCCAGTGCTGCTGCTTTTGTTTCGGCTCCAATGATGTCGCCATACAATATCTCTAAAGCTGGAGTTGTCTCCCTCAGCGAGTCTCTGCGCAGTGAGCTGGTTGACAGTAATGTCTTTACTACGGTGCTAATGCCTGCCTACATTCGTACTGATTTGGGAAAAGGCACTTTGGGGCCAGAGCTCTACAGTGATCGGGCGCAGTATCTTATGCAACACTCTGCCCTTGAGCCTGCTGACGTCGCTCGAATTGCTTTAAAAGCTGTCGCTGCCGAGAAGTTATATGTCGTGCTGCCGAGGCATGCCCGTTTTCTCTGGCGATTGAAGCGACTTTTGCCAAATAGATTTTGGACTATAGTCAAATTTGGTGCTGAAAAGCTCATTGCCCAAGTAGATAAGGCGTCTAAGAGTTAGGCTCTAGCTACTTAGTGCTTTTACTTTTGAGGAAATGTTTGTCTATGGTGGGTAGTAACCAGAGCATGCTCTCTGCTGATTTGATTAGTTTGAGTGTGGCCATCGGATCAATTAAATGGGTTGTGGGCAGCGGTTGTTTAGCAAATTCGAGAACTTCACCCAAGGGGTTTTGCAAGCGCCGCTGCAAAATTATTAGCTTAGCTAAGAGTCTAGAAGCTGGCGTCAGCAGTGGCCCAAAACCATAGCGCGCTTGGGCCCAGCCGTAAATATAGAGTTGCTTGTGGTGTGGTGCCACCAGTCCCCAGAAAGCCTTAACTACCGGTCCTTCTATGGGCACGAGGTGAGGTTCTAAAAATGGCATTGAGACATTGAAACCAGTGGCGCAAACGATTAGATCAAAGGACTCTCTTATACCATCAATAAATTCAACCGTGTCTCCATCAAATTTTTTGATGTCGCCATGAGGTTTGATTTTGCCATGCTTGAGATAGTGCAAAAGTTCAGTGTTGATGGTGGGGTGGTGCTCGAAAATTTTGTGATCTGGCGTCATTAAGCCATATTTGCGGTAGTCACCGACCACTATTTTTAGCAACATTGTCATGTAGATTCGCTGCATCCACACTGGCATTTTTGTAGTTAGTAGTTCTGCTGTTGGTTTACCGTAAAAAGTTTTTGGTAAAAACCAATAGCCTCTCCTTAAGCTTAGATGGGCGGTGCGGCCGACCCTGGCTGCTTCGGCGACGATGTCGCAGGCTGAGTTGCCGCCGCCAATGACGAGCACTTTTTTGTCTTTCAATTGGTCTGGACTTTTATAGTCTTTCGAGTGCATCATTTCGCCACTAAACTGGCCTTCGTATTGTGGCCAGCGCCGCTCCCAGTGGTGTCCGTTGCAGACTACAACTCCCTCATATATGCGACTCTGGCCATCAGCCAAATCAACTTGCCAGCCATCTTTAAGCTGCGTCACTTTCGTGACAGTGCAATTGAAATTGATGTTTTCACTTAATTCGAAGTGTTTTGCATAGCTTTCTAAATAGGCCAGCATTTGCTCGGCGCTAGGAAAATCTGGATAGCTCTCGGGCATTGGATAGTCAGGAAATTCAGTGGTCTTGCGCGACGAAATAATATGGGCGCCTTTATAGACACCATGGCGCCAGTTTCCGCCTAGTTCGGCTTCGCTCTCAAGCTGATCGTAGGCGATTCCTTGACTTTTAAGTGCCCGTGCAGCACTGATACCTACTGGGCCAGCGCCAATAATGACGATCTTGTTATTGGTTGTAGTGACAACAGGGTTTGGGTTTGGCAAGGGGCGCTCTTGAGCTGGTGAATCAAATTGCAATTCTAACCTTTATGAGAACTGGAGCCTAGGTTTCCACACAATACAGTCACAATCACATGCTAAACCTGAATTAGATGGTCGGTAGAGTAAAGGTTTGAAGGAAGATATTGAGTTTGTTTGCTTGTAACTATTTTGTCGATGAAGATCAAGCGCGGACTCGTATCGTAGAGCTTGAAGCCGTCAATTCGCATCTCAGTTTAGAAGTTGCATCTCGCCGCAACAATGAACTAGTGCAGCAGGAAATGCTCAAGGAGTTGGCAAGTCGCAATGCCACCCTTGAGCATTTTCGCAGCGGCGAACTATTTTTCGATAGGTACGTTCATTGGCAGAGGGCTTGGTGCCTGGCTTGGATCGCTTGAGTGTCTAACCATTACTGTAGGATAGGCTGGCACGGCTACGGGGACGTTGGCCGCATGGTCAATCACTACACCCGATTGGGCTGTGGGCTTGTTCGACATGTTGCTAATGTACTTTTGGGCAAAATAGGCAAACCCCACAAGAATTGTCATTGTCAGCAGGGCCACCATTGCTCCGGAGAAGTCAAAAGTTTCTTCGTGGCTAGAACGGACATTTTCTTCGTGAATCAGCACTCGTTCGATTTGGTGTTGCCTTACGTCTATCTCGTAGGCATGCTGGTCCCTCACTGCTTGTGCGTTAGATGCTTGCTCTTCTAATGAAGCTTCTGTTGCTGGTTCTTGGTTCGGTGCTATTAGGTCTTGGTCGTAGAGCATTTCGTCTAGGGCGACGGCGACCTCTTGCGGGTAAAGCGGTTGCTTTTGCTCTTCGTTCTCTGAAGTCATTTTGTCACCAGTTTCTCTTGCTATCTGCCTAAGAGTGACTAGTTAAGAGGCGTTTAGTTCCATTTTGTTAATTGTCTTCCGTGGTACGGCACTTTTGCAGGCATTTCCGGCGTCTGTGGAGCTGTCATGAAAATTTGCTTGGTTTGATCCGGTGACAAGATTGATAGCCTCGTGTAAATCTTGTAACTTGGCTTCGGTGCGCTCTTCAATTAGTTTGTTGCTGCTGCGCTGGGCTTTGTGCCTTGCTAGTAAGAGCCCTACGATCATGCGATTTATGGCACGAATGTGTGGATCGCTCAGTCCATATGAGAGCGCCAATATGATATGGGCCGAGCTACTTGCGGCTTGATTGATTTTTCTTAGTCGCCTAATGGTTGCCAACGGGCGGGTCTCAAGCCAGCGTGCTATGGCTGTCACTATCTACTCCTCAAGCTATTGCTCTGCTGTTCAAAACCTTTTAGTTCTTGCAATTCTTCTGCCGTGATTGCTTGGTAGCCGCTAAAGACGTAGCGCAGTCTGCTAATGCCGGCGCTGAAGCAGACTCTTTCGAAGTAATAAATGGTGGCTACGTTTTTGCTTGGAGTTGGTAATAGAAAATAGGGCGGAGGCGTCAGCAGGCACTCGATTGAATATCCATCTTGGGGACCGCCCAAAAGCTCTATGGCTAAATTTCTCAAGTGTCACCTACTCTTTTAAGCGAACGGGATTTTAAGCGAATGCGAGGGCTTCGGTTCGAACGGTGGCTGCCCATACTTCTATGCGAGCTTGAGTAAGCTCGGATTCGTTCATTTCGTCTATGACTAGGCCGACAAAAGCACCGTCTACAACTGACTCTGAGTGAGCAAATTCGAAGCCGTCTATCGGCACATTGTGGGCAATTACCCGCGCGCCTCTCTCTCTGACCTTGTCGTAGAGAATTTTCATGGCGCTAACAAAGTTGTATGTATAGCTCACTTGATCGCCGACGCCGAAGAGGGCTACTGTTTTTTTCTTGAAGTCAATTTGATCAAGTTGCGGTAAGAAGTCTGCCCAGTCGTCAGTTAGCTCACCGTCGCCCCAGGTTGAGCCCCCAAGTATGAGCAAATCGCAGTTGCGAAAATCTTCTGTGTTAGCTCTATCGATGCATCGGACTTCATCAATAAGATCTGGCAGGACCGCTTGTATAGCCTCTGCTACCGCTGTGGTGTTGCCGGTCATTGTTCCGTAAAATAGTTTTCCCACGATATTTTCTCCAGTATTTGTAGCGCATTAGTGGGCGCGGCGGTGCACTGCCAATGGTGGCAGTGTAAAGACAAGTGAATTCAGCCGCCGAAGCGGTTGTAAGTTGCGAAAGATAGGTTTTCTCTGCTCGTCTAGTTTGTTTGAATCTCTACGGTCGGAGAATTGGTTGCTATTGAGAATAAATTGCAACCATGGAGGCAGCATATCTCAGGTTGACTGTTAATGCAAGTGGCTTAAGTATTTCCTGCCTGGAGCGGTGCAGTGCAGACAGGGGCCATCGTTTGACCTCTCTGCCTGGGCTAGTTCGCAATGATGATCTGCGAATACTTCTCAATAACTGTTTATATTTATCCTGCTATTGTTTCATCGTTTTTTGCTTTTGCTAGCGTACTTGTCTCGAAAGCTTGGTCTGGTCGGCTTTGTGGTCTTGTTGCGAATAGTGTCAGAATTGACTGGTGTTTGCTAGGCTTCGATTTAGTACTTGAGCTGGCCCGTTGTCGTACTATGAATGGGCTTTATCATTTAAGGAGCCATTTGGTGTCAGAGCAAGAGAACCATGAGCAAGTTGAGAAGTTCTATTTTGTCCGCCATGGTCAAACCCACGCTAATCTAAGTAATCTGGCAGCTGGTGCTGGCTGGGATGTTGAACTTAACGAGACTGGGATTGCCCAGGCTAGGCACCTAGCTGAAAGTGCCGCTCTTCAAGCCTGCATTGGCGTCAAGACTATTTGTGTCAGCCCTATGCTTCGTGCAAGGCAGACCGCAGAGTCGCTCAATCATGTTTTGAAAGCTGAGACAGTGACGGTAGATGACTTAAGAGAGTGGCATCTCGGTGAGTGGGAAAAGCGTGCTTGGAGCGAGCTTCCTGATTTGTTTTTGCCTGATTCCAATCCACCAGGTGGTGAAGCTCAAATTGAGTTTGGTATGAGGGTTAATCAAGGCTTACAAAAAGCTTTGTCAAACCCTGGACCGGTCTTGATTGTTGCCCACGGAGGAGTGTGGCACGCCATTACTAAAATACTGCAAATTGAGCATGGCCACATTGCTAATTGTCAGTTAAAGGAAGTGCGACGTGCCCACAAGAATGCGGCTTGGGCGGTGGTCTAAGGCTAAGAACTAACACTAAGAACTAGCACTGCCGCTTTGAGAGCGTAGGAAATTCTTGCTCTTTCATATAAGGGAAGATTTTGCGGCGATACTGATATATGAATATTGCTGCTATGGGGGTGCCGAAGACTATCCCCAATGTAAGAGCGATGATGGCAAATAGAGACATTGTGATCATGCCTTTCATATCAGCCAAAACGTCATTCATTTCGTGCAGCGGCCCTTTTACATTAGTCAGTGGTTGCAGCAACGATAGCAATGGCCCATTGAGCCCCTCAACGTCCGCTTCCATCAAGCTGAGATCTTGGCGGACGCCGGTCATTTGTTTGCTGACTTCTATAACATGGTCGTCCATTGAAACTAGGTGTTTTTCTAGGGTGCCCAGTCTGTTGCTAACATTTTGCAGCTTTGTCGCAAGGCTGTTCATTGAGGGTTCAAGAGCGCCCATCGGCCCTTCCAGTTTCATCATCTGTTGTTGTAGCTGCACCGTGCCTTTACCTAGGCGAATCACCGGCGCCATTAGTCGCTTAATTGGATGAAAGCCTTTAATTTCAGGGTCTTCTGCCGGCGGTTGCAGGTCTTTGCCTTCTATGTGTATACCTGGCACTTTGTTTATAGCCTGCGCCGCTTCTCTATTTTCTTGCTTTTGGGCTGAGCTGACTGGTCTGAGCGGAATTGCGTGGCTATTCATCTCGCTTTTGACCCCCTGACTGTTTCCACCTAGGTCTTTAGTGACCTTTGTGTTTGTCGGTTGGGAGCTAGCAGTCGGTGCCGCCGGCGTCTGAGCCACTGACATAATCAGGCAGGATGGCAGAAACAAAGCATAGGCGACTTTCTTACTGGTCGTGAAATTGGGAAATATGGGCATCTGGCGCTCCGCTCTCTGCTGAGCCGCAGACTAGGGCTTGTCAAAATAGTTCCAAGTTTTTGTTCTAGCTTTAGGTGGCTATGGCGGTTGATCTAATTTGATACTCGCATGGTTCGTATTTTCACCAATGACAGCGACATCTTGGCAAGCTAGTATTCAGCTCCAGTCCCCCTGAAAGCGTCTTCACCCCTCCGCCTAAGGTACATATTAATGCCCATAGAGAAGTTTGATCGTGCCGCAGCACCTGAGCAGCATAACCCGTCTACTAATTGGTTTGAGGCGGCTTATGATGGTGCGGCCAGTAAGGCCAAGAGTGCCGCCGACAAGGCCGTGACAATGGTCAAAGAACATCCAGTTGAATCTGCAGTTGTGGCTGGTGTTACTGTGGTTGGAGTTTATGCACTGTTGAAAGGAAAGGGCGATCTTCGCATTATTTCGAATGAAGCCAAGGCTGGTGAAGGCCTCATAGGAAAAACAATTAAAGACGTTGGTGCCGCGGAAGCTAATGGTGCCAAAGCTGCTTTTGAAAGCCCGGCGCTGCAGCGCAAGACTATTGATGGTGTTGCTATTCCTGATGTGGGTCGGCCTTTGCTTGAGAAAGGATCAGCACTGACCACACCAGAGGCTCTTGCTGCCACCGCTAAAAAATATGAAGCTGGATTGACTGACTTGTTTAAATTGCCCCGTGAAACTATTGGCGAAGCTGGTCAGGGTCTCGACCAGTTGGCCGCTAAAACATTGCAATCGCGTGCGGCCACAACTGGAGAAAGATTTACTGAAGCTGCCACCAAGGCTGAGGCTGAGAGGCTAGCGGCACTAAACCCAGCTCTAAAAGGTCTTAGTGATATTGGTGGTGCTAAAGTAACTGTGCTTGATCAAGATCATTTGGTTAAGCTGGCTGGTTCTGACTTGCAGTTTAAGTTTACGCCGCAGTTAGGACAGTTTCTTAAGGCCGGTGGAAAAATTACTGAAGAGCATATTGGCGAAGCTTTTGCCGTGCAGAAGGGTGGTAGCAACAAATTGCTTGGCGAAATTTTGGTTGATTTGAAACATGCCACCAAAACTGACGTCGATCAAGCATTTGCCGATCAAAATACTGTTAAAGCTGCTTTAAAAGCTGCTAGAGAAGAGTTTTTGAAGAAGTTCTAGCTATCAATTGTCTTGAGTAATTTCAATTTAAGAAGAAATCGAGATCTAATTTTTTGCTGTTTGCTATCATGGTTTCATGCTGGGACATAAGGCGCTCGATTTTTGTCGCCTTGGTCCATTCAACAAATTGATTGCCGAGCCAATCGAAGGCATTTTCAGTTTGTAGCCAGCTACCAAACCAGAGATCGATATACCTATCTGCTTGATGCTGGGCCGTTGGCAAAACTGTTTTTGTCGCGTGTTTGGATCCTTTTGAAGTTTTGTTAGAAACTTGATTGATCCGGGATACCATTAGTGGCAGAACAAAATTGTTGACGGCAAAGGCCTGATGTAGAACTGCGTTAGCGGTTGCTAGCGCCTGCTCGCTAGGATTTGCTCCTGCTGCACCAAAAGACGCCAAAGCTTTAGCGTAGAGTAAAACTGTTTTGTTGGTTTTTACTTTTACTTCGCTTTCGTTTTTTTGCTTGCTTTCAACTTCGTCGAGCAGCACCAATGCTTCTTCGTAGTGAGCATTTTCAATTAGTGCCAAAACAAGTCTTTCTGGGCTTGTGGCCTGTTTCTTTCCTTTCTTACTCACCAATTTCTCATACTCCCTAGTTCTTCTCTTTCAGTTTGTAAGCACCAAGCAACATGCGAGTATAAATCAAGACGAGGTCTCTGAGAGAGCGCAATGTGTCGATGAAGATCCGCACGGTTGATCCATCACGGTCTTGCCAGTCGACATAGACCTTTTCGATTTTGCAGTGCTGCTCTTTGGCAATCACAAGTATTTCTAAATCGAAGAGAAAGCGTTTGGTTCTGGCCAGGGGAAAAAGCTGATGGGCGCTTTCTCTTTTGAATACTTTAAAACCGGCCTGGGTATCGCGAATGCCGGGTACGACAAAGTTGCCGACTAAGAAGCGTGAGAGCATGGCTAATAGTCTGCGCCCTAGACCAGGATATTGTGTTTTCTTGCGGCGCTGGGCGATTACGAGGTCGGCACCCTCTTCGATTTTTGCGAGAAACTCGTCGAGTAGCTGTGGCTCGTATGACAAGTCAGAATCAGTAAAGACAATAATGTTGCCTTGGGCTTCCATTACCCCGACTTTGACAGCGTTGCCCTTGCCCTGGTTTTCGCTAATCTCAATTAAGCGCAGCGAACAGCTGGCGCTTTTGAACGTTTCGAGGGCGACCCCTGCCGTGTTGTCTCTGCAGCCATCGGTGACTACGACTACTTCAGAACCGGGATGATGGGCGTCGAGATAGGCCGCCCAGCTCTCCATCGTCATGCCAATTCGCTTTTCTTCTTGATAAGCGGGAAAAACAATGGATATGGCTGGCTTGATTGCAGGTAAACTTGAACTTGGCTCTGACATATTAAATGGGCATTCTAAAGATTAAAAGGTAGTAGTCGGTGCAGCTTGTTTCTCTTTTGCTAAAAATTCTGGCTGTATTTCTCCTTTTTTTGCCGCTCATTGTTGCTGCTTCGCAAGCGGTCATTATGCAAGGCTCTGATTTTGTCATGACTTTCTATCCTGTGGGCAAAATGGTGGTCGCCGGTCTGGCTCAAAATATTTATCCGCCACCCAGCGCCATGTCTTTTGT
>JAGOSY010000031.1 GCA_018062085.1 bacterium
TCTCCTAGGTCGATGTCTATGAAACTTAAGAAGTCGGAACACCAGTTCTACTCAAATACTTCTTAAGCGGAGACGACAAGGCGTCTTTTCTTAAGGCTATTCAGTTATCAGGGTTCAACCTGCAAGATCAAAAGATGCACGTTGAACAATCAAAATATTTAGGGAGTCAGTAATGGCTCCCTTTTTGTTTAAGCTAGCAGCAATGACTCCTGAAATTGCCAGCCACTTTTACGGCTTCCAAGGAGAGAAATTTGTATGCAATTGGCGTAATCTTTATATGCTTTGGCATCCCGGCATTAGTTAGCAGTTAAGGAGTGTTTATGAGTGGTGCAAACTTTGGTCGCCTGGCAATTTCCCTTTCTCTCGGTCTTGCCTCATTAAGCATGGCTTGTAGTCAGGGTTTTGCCCAAACTCCTAGTGGCGGAATATATACTCCTATCAATATTGAAGAAGTGCGCTCAGCTGCCAAATCGCAATTGAAGAACGCCAGAGCGGCTGGTCGTCTAACTGTTGATGAAACCAAGAAGATGCAAGAAAGTCTGGTTGACGCCAACAGCCTTGAAGCAATCGAAAGCACTTGGGCAAAGATGGAAGCTCGTGCTCAAGAAGTTAAGTCTAATCACCTCAGCATCGATCACCTAATCAAACAGTTTTCAGCTGATATCGATAAATTAGTCAAAGACAAAACGCTTACAGTTACCGATGCTAAGTTCTATCGCGATCGTATTGACGGCATGAAGCGGCTGCAGAAGCAGTTTACAGCTAATGGCCATCGTCTCGATTTCTGGCAGTTCAATGTTTTAGCTCTTGATCTTTCCAGCGTACAAGAACGTCTAACGCGTGCTCTTGCTCGCCAGAATCAAAGCACTGAAAGTATTGATGATTTGATTTTGCGCAGTGATTTGTATATGGCACGCAACGCTGTTTGCGCCCGTCAACTAAACACTTATAAAAGCTACATTGTTGAGCCTGAGCTTTTGCTTCGGGCAAAAAATGAGCTTTATTCCGTTTTGAAAGATCGCGCGCATAGCAAAATTGCCACGCCTGAAGTTAAAGCTCAGTTGCAGAAAAGACTGATGGCAACTCACTATGAGGCCGGTAAAATTCAACCTAGCCAAGAAGAAATCGACTATGCAATTTCAGAAGTGCAGCGTCTAATTGATGGCGGCATCAAGAACGGCAATCTTGGCCACACTGATGCAACCCGCTTGCAGCAAGAGCTTGAGCTGGTTAAGGCTATTAATAAGAGCTATCCTGGTCCTAATCCTGGTGTTGATCCATTCGAAAGAGAATTGCGCCACGAAGAAGTTCGATTTATGGCTAGTGATATCAGATTCTTGCAAGACTGGCTTGCACGCTTATTGCGCAAAGATGGTGATACAGATCACACTCGCGAGCAAATTCTCACCATCGTTCGCCGCGCCGATCTAGCTTTCTTCACCCACCGCATTGCCGAAGCAGATGTAGTCGCTATTCTCAATCTCGTTTCACAGGCACTGCGTGCTGAAAACAAAGTTGAGCGCTTGGCTATGCTGAAAGAAGGTCAAGGCAAGCTCGACATGATGATCGCTGATTATTCATGGAAACCAGTGGATGTTGCTGTACGCGTAGAAGAGTTAAACAAGATGATTGCTAAGCTCAAGAACGCTCAAGGTGAAGCCACTGCTGAACGCGATCGCATCGAAGGAATTTTGCGTAGCCTGCCTCAATCAAGCAGCCCTGAAAAAGTTGGCGCCAATATCGTCGCTGGTTCGGAGTTGGAACTATTGCGCAGCAAGGTAGCTTCACTGCTTAAAGAAGAGCAGAAGTCAGCAAACGAAACCAATCAATAGGGCTTGGCTAAGCTATAGAGAAGTCTTAGAGAGTGGCCTTATCTAGAACGTTGTTTTGTTTCTTGATGGCATTGCCTGCTTGATCAAAGGTGATGATTTCAACAGATATTTGCACTTCTAGACGGCCGCTCGTCTTTGTTTCTTTGCGCACCATCAACTGTGAAATTGCGTCGTAAATATGAGTCTCTTCGAGGTAGCGATCGGTTGGCGGATGATACAAGCGCTTGAAGTATTTTAGCAAGGCGCCATCATCTGAAAAGTGGAAGTGCTCGGTTACTCCGCGTTGGCCATCGGTCAACCATTGAATTTGCTCGCGGTGATTCATCTTGCCGGTTTTGGCATCGAACCAGTGATTGACTGAAAAGAGCGCTTTACCATCAGGTCCAAACTCTGTTTGACCCTGAAAAGAATTGACTTGGCCTTGGGTTTCGCGCACTACTGTGCGAACGAGAATACCTTTCGGGTTCATCACCAGTACCGACTCGATGGCCTGATCTTCGCTCAGGTAGCGCTTATCTTTGGTCAGTATGTTGCCGTCGGGCAGTGTGTACGATTCGAAGATACTATCGATATCACCAGTGATGGGATCAAATCGAGTTTCAGAACGGCCATCAGCAGAGCGTTTCACCATTTTTACGAGTTTGTCTTCGCTGGTGTAGACCTTTTCTAGATAGTAGCCAATTTGTCTTTCACTCTTATAGACGTGAAAGGTTGTACGCAGCTCCCCTTCTATTTTGGAGCCGAGTTCAACTTCTTGAAAGCTAAGTTCAAGGGCGGGGTCATCGCTGTATGGGTTATGTGGTAATTCTATGTTCATGTCTGGGATTCCTGGAAAAAGAAAGGCATGCGAAGCATGAGGGGCCGTTGACTCTAAAAAGAGCGGATTAATCTCTTGGTTAGGGACTTTTGGATACAATCCTGGGCTATGCCAGACTATGCCTAATCCCCGGGAATGTCAAGAGGTTTTTAATCTAGCCACCAGAGTTAATCTAAGCCCATTTTTGGTCTTATGAGTTCGGCCAGTGATTAACCCAGGGCAAGGCCGCCAGTGGCGGTTTCTTTGTATTTCTGATTCATATCGAGGCCGGTTTGCTTCATCACCTCTAAAGAGCGGTCGAGGCTTATCAGGTGACTACCGTCACAGGCCAAGGCAAGCTCAGCGGCGTTCAGTGCTTTGACCGCCCCCATGGCATTGCGTTCGATGCATGGCACCTGCACGAGACCTTTGATTGGGTCGCAGGTCATACCAAGGTGGTGTTCAATTCCGATTTCAGCGGCCTGTTCAATTTGATCGGCGCTACCGCCCAACATGGCCACAGCACCTGCTGCTGCCATGGCACATGATGTGCCAACTTCACCCTGACAGCCTACTTCGGCACCAGATATAGAGGCATGCACTTTAACTAAGGCACCGACCACTGAAGCTACAATTAAACCGTTTTGCAGGGTTTCATGACTGAGTTTGTGTGACTCTTGCAGTGTTCTGAAAACCGCTGGTATCAGCCCTGATGATCCATTTGTCGGCGCGGTCACTACTCGGCCGCCGGCGGCGTTTTCTTCGTTGACTGCAATGGCATAAACTGATGGCTTCAGGCCAGCTGGAGAAGAATAGACAGTTATCTTTGTTCCCGCCAGCATTTGCTCGTGCAGGGCCTTGGCTCGGCGTTTGACGTTGAGGCCACCAGGCAAGATTCCTTCAGTAGAAAGGCCGCGTTCTACGCATGAATCAAACACGCCAAGAATTTTGCTCAATTCCGTTCTCAGCTTTTCTTCTGAAAGACCGCAGACCTTCTGGTTTTCAATGACAACCTGCCAGGGTGGCAGTTTGCTTTTGTTGCATTGGTCGACGAATTCTTGACCGGAATTATAAGGGTAAGGTAAGTCATGAATGATAGTGCTTGAGCCTGCTGGCTGGCGCTCCCAGGTGATTGGGTCAACGGGCTCAACAAAGCCGCCGCCCACTGAAAGTATGATTAGTTCATTGACAGTATTTTCGCCTTCTTTGAGCAAGAAGCGCATGGTGTTTGGATGGGGTAAAGCTTTGCCGTCCATGGTCCAGGCGGCCCAAACCAAATCATGCTCGGGGTGAAAGTGCACTTTGATTTTGTCGCCGAGTTCGGCAAAGGGCAAAATTGGATTTTTTTTCAATTTTTCTGTAGCCGACCAGATTTCATCTGGCATCGTTTCTTTAGGGCTATAGCCATAAAGGCCGCCGCAAACGGCTCCGTCGGTTTGGTGACCAGAGCCTGTGGCCGAAAGACTGCCATAAAGTTCAACTTTAATCGTGTATTGATGAGCACTTTTCGCTGGTAACTTGACCAGCAATTCGGAGACAATCTTACGAAACTCTAGGGCCGCCACCATGGGGCCGACAGTGTGAGAGCTGGATGGCCCAACACCAATCTTGAACATATCAAGGGGGCTAATGTGATCGGCGCGAACAGGATTCATTGCTTACACTCGAATGTTAGTATGACCGCCGATTCTACAACGTTTTATCTGTCGATCATGTGCTATATATCAAGGCTAAAATTCTTAAAACGAGAGCTTTATGTTGACCCTAACTAAACCAGGTATCGATGACTACGCCGAGTCTAAAAGTGAGCCCACTAGCGCACTTCTGGCCGAACTCGTGCGCGATACTCACGAAAATATGGATTATCCGCAGATGTTGACAGGGCGGCTTGAGGGAAGATTTCTCAAGCTTATGGTTCAGATTGCGCAGGCTCAATCGGTTTTGGAAATTGGTATGTTTACTGGCTATTCGGCGCTTTCAATGGCTGAAGGTTTAGCCAAGGGCGGCAAAGTAACCACTCTTGAGATTGACGAAAAATGCATCGCCTTTGCCAAGAGATATTTTGAACGTAGTGAGCATGGCTCTAAAATTGAAGTAATTCAAGGACCGGCTATAGATTCGTTGGCGAAATTATCCGGGCCTTTTGATTTCGTTTTTATTGACGCTGACAAGCCAAACTACAAAAATTACTATGAGGCGGTTTTGCCAAAGCTCAAGGCTGGCGGGGTTATACTGGTAGACAATGTACTATGGAGCGGCACAGTTCTTGAGCCTAGTACAGCCGATCAATCAGGCCAAGCAATTATTGAGTTCAACGATTTCATTGCCACAGACGATCGCGTTGATCGCGTCTTGTTAACACTGCGTGACGGTGTTTTCATGCTGCGTAAACGCTAAAAAGGAGAGGAGAGAAGGATGACGGCTATAGTGGAAACTTTCACACGCACACCAGTTTTAGAGACTCTAAAAAAAGAGAATATCGGCAAGCGTGTCAGACTCTGCGGTTGGGTGCGCACAAGGCGCGACTCAAAAGGCGGATTTTCATTCCTCGCCATTAATGACGGCTCGACTTTTGATAACGTTCAAGTATTGGCTGAAAACAAACTAGAGAATTATGAAAGTGATGTTTTGAAGCTAGGCATCGGCAGCTCAGTTGAAGTGATTGGTGAAGTTGTTGAATCTCCCGGTAAAGAGCAAAGCACTGAAATCAAGGCAGAGTCTGTAAAAGTTTTTGGCTTCGCCGATCCGGCCACTTATCCGTTGCAGAAAAAAGGAACTTCTTACGAGTTTCTGCGAACCATCGCTCACTTGCGTCCACGCACCAATACATTTGGTGCCGTGGCTCGTGTGCGCAATGAAATTTGCACTTCTATTCATAAGTTTTTCCAAGATCGCAAGTTTGTTTATGTGCATACCCCGATCATCACTGGCAGCGACTGCGAGGGTGCTGGTCAGATGTTCAAGGTGACAACTCTCGATCTCGATCATTTGCCGCGTAAAGACGACGGCACCGTTGATTTTGAACAAGACTTCTTTGGCAAACCTACTAGTCTGACAGTTAGCGGTCAACTCGAAGGCGAAATTTATGCCACTGCTTTGAGCAACGTTTATACTTTCGGCCCAACCTTTAGAGCCGAGAATTCCAACACCTCAAGACACCTGTCAGAGTTCTGGATGGTTGAGCCCGAGATGGCTTTCTGTGACTTGCAAGGCAATATGCAATGCGCTGAAGATTTCCTCAAAACTATCTTCAATGATGTTCTCACTAACTGTGGAACAGACATGAAGTTCTTCAATGAGCGCATTGATAAGACAACAATTGAGACTCTCACTCATATCGTTAACAGTGATTTTGCTCGCATTACTTACACTGAAGCTGTTGATATTCTGCTTAAGAGCGGTGAAAATTTTGAGTTTCCTGTTTCATGGGGAATTGACTTGCAGTCAGAGCATGAACGCTATTTGGCCGAGAAGAAATTCAAGAAACCTGTGATTGTTTCTGATTATCCGAAGGGTATCAAAGCCTTCTATATGCGTATGAACGAAGACAACAAAACTGTTCGCGCCATGGATGTGCTGGTACCCAAAGTCGGCGAGATTATTGGTGGTAGCCAACGTGAAGAACGCTTAGATGTTCTAGAGCAGCGCATGCTTGATAGCGGCTTGCATCCTGAGGAATACTGGTGGTATCTCGATTTACGCCGCTATGGCACAGTACCCCATGCTGGATTCGGCCTTGGTCTTGAGCGCACGGTGCAGTTTGTTACTGGCATGGCTAACATCAGAGATGTTATTCCGTTCCCCCGTGCGCCAAAATCTGCTGACTTCTAATGCGAGCTAACCAATGAAATTTCAAGTAACTCCAGTGATTATGGCTTGGGTGGCTGCTGCTTGTATTTCTAGTGGTTGGTGGCAGCCCGCTATCAGTCAAACTGTCACCAGTGAAAACAAGCCAGTGATAGGTATTAACCTTGATTTGAATACCGAGGGTAGCAAGTACTCTATTTCGGCGCGCTATTTAGATGCTATCGCCCAAGCCGGTGGCATAGCTTTGCCTGTGCCGCCTATGAGTGCTGCCGAGCTGGCACAGGTGCTACCGAACTTAGATGGCATGTTGATGATTGGTGGTGATGATTACCCGCCTTCGTCTTACGGTCAGAAGACTGAAGCGAAAACTTCTATCATGGCGCCGACTCGCTCTCAATTTGACATGCTTGTGGTGCGCACAGTGTTGGCCCAGCCTCCCATGCCATACCTGGGCATTTGCGCTGGCTCGCAGGTTCTGAATATTGGCTCAGGTGGGGAATTGATTCAGGATATTCCTACTGCTAAGCCAGAGTCGAAAGTTGCTCATTCAGGCAAGAACGGCTGGCAGGGAAATGCTGCTGGCAGTCATGTTGTTACTTTGAGCCCTGGCAGCAAACTGGCTTCCATATATTCTGGAAAGGCTAGCGGGTCTGGCAAACCGCTGGCTTTTGCTGTTCCTACTTCGCATCACCAATGCGTCTCTAAGCTAGGGAAAGATCTTCAGGTGGCTGCCACTACCGATGATGGCGTAACTGAGGCTATCGAGTTGCCCGGTGATCGCTTTGTCGTTGGGGTGCAATGGCACCCCGAGCGAGATTTTGAAAATAACAGTGTTTTGTTTGCTGAGTTGATTAAGCAAGCAAGGGCATATCGAGCCCTGAAAGCGAAAGCCGCGCTAAAAAGTGTGGCTGTCGGAAACTGAAAAAAAAGAAGTAGTGCAATGCGCTACTTCTTTTTTTTTTGGAAATTTCGACTGAGGCGTTTACGGGGGTGGTCCCGATGGGTTTTGTGGTGGTGGTGGCGGAGGTGGCGGTTGCGACCTGCTATTGGCGTCATTAATGGCCTGCTGAACAGCGTTCTCGTTGGCAACTGTCTGCGGGATGGTGTTGGTGCCAGCGCAGGCTGTATCGGCGCAGCCGAGTATTATTACTGTTAGCAGCAAAAATAGAGAAAGAGTTGTATCTAATTTGTTCAAAATGCCCCGCTCATTCGTATGAGTTTCTGTATCAATTTGGATACCTTTTCTAGTAGATTAGCCGCAAGATTGGCAAAAATCCAATCTTGGCAACGCTTTCTCGCTGGTAAATCTTGCCTATTTAGCCAGTAATTTGCTGTTAGGCGCCCAACATGTGTTGAAAAACATAAGCCTACCTATGTAAAAATAAGAGGTATAAATAAGCGATGTTTGTTTCGCTCTGGTGATTGATGCAAGAGGACCGCAACGAGATTGAGTTTCCCCCAAGCAATTCATCCTTGAGCCCTGCGCTAGGCGAGCCGAGTTCCATAAAAGATCCGAATCTTGGCACTGTGGTTGATAGCCGCTATCAGCTATTAGAGAACGTTGGCAGCGGGGGAAGCAGCACTGTCTATCGTGCTCGCGACAGCAAATCTAATCGTATTTTGGCTCTCAAGCTGCTACACAACCACTTCGTCACCGATAAGTTAATAGTAGATCGCTTCAAGCGTGAGGCTGAAACGAGTAACCTTTTGCGCCATCCTAATGTGGTCGAGGTTGAGTCTTGGGCCATCAGCGCCAGCGGTCAGGTCTATATGACCGAAGAGTTTGTGGAAGGCATTAGCTTGCAAGATGCTATTGCTGAGAGCGGCTGGTTGTCGGTTGAGCTTGCCTTGGGAATTGCCGCGCAGGTCGCCTCGGGGCTGGTTGCCGCCCATGAGATGGGAGTGGTGCACTGTGATTTGAAGCCTGGCAATATCATGTTGACCCGTTCGCCTGAGGGTATGCTTATTGTCAAAGTTCTCGATTTTGGCATCGCTAAGATTATGCCTCAGACTGGTGACACTGTGCTGCGTCTAACTCAAAGTGGAAACATGCAAGGTAGCTTGCTTTACATGAGCCCAGAGCAATGTCTTGATGAAGACCTTGATGGGCGCTCTGACGTATATTCGCTGGCTTGTGTCATCTATGAAGCGTTGACTGGTAAATCACCACTTTGCGCACGCACTGCATTCGAAACTATGAATCGGCATCTTAGCGCTATGCCAGCTTCTCTTGCAACTGTGCGGGCCGATTTGCGTTGGCCTGACAAACTGGAAGCGACTCTATCTCGTGCTTACGCCAAAAGGCCGAAAGATCGCTATCAGTCAATGGCAGAATTTCAATCGGCTTTGAAAAAAGTCGTTGACCTGCCCATTGAAATTGAGTGGCCAGAGCGTTGGACGGCAAGGTCTGAGCGAATTGAAGCCGATCTCAAGGTAACAGAGACCGCTCCTGCAGGCATAGTTTCGGCAGCCCTAGTCAGCTCGACAAACCTTGTTCCTAAGCTGCTTGAGCCCGGGCAGGTGATCGAGGTGCTGGTAAAAGAGCTTGATACCATTCCGCAACAGCTAGAGTATGCAGTGATACTTTCGATGATAGCGGCATTCCTAGTTCTACTTGGTTTTATCGCAACCCAACCGGGTAGCACTTATAGCCCGGTATGGTTCTTCCTAATCGGATTGATTTTTACAGGCTTTTCTTCTAACTTTTGGTATGGATATCTTGACTCACGAAGTATCGCGTTATTGAAGAGCGTGAGCTTGAGTAAAGCACCGGCTTTTGTTAGGAACTTGGCGCAGCAGCCAGTCAGTATTTTAGAAGTAACCAAGATAAAGACGAATTTCTACAACGTTTCTATCGAAGTTGTTGATGCTGACGGTAAGTTAGTGTGCAAGAAGGTGGTGGTTCGTAGTATCACTTTTGGTCATGTTTGGCCTGAATTTGAAATTACTAGAGTGGCAGAGTCAACTAGGACGACAAAAGCCGTGCCAGCAGACCCAGGCGCGTTAGTGAATCAACTGCAATATCCGCTATCTGGTTTTCTGTTCTGCGATGATCGCGGAAACAGGCTAGCAATATCTATATTAAGAGACGTTGGTTGGATTTATTGCGATTAATAGCTGCTATTAATCGTTACTCTATCTCTTTGCCGCTAGCTCGGTAAGAGCCCACATACCGTTTTGATTGAAGAACCAGCTGTCTTCTTCGTAGCCTGATTGGTAGCAGGTTGCTTCGTATGTTTGATTGCGAATGGTCGATTTGTACTCAAATGGTTTATCGCTTGGTGGTAATTCATTGACCAGGCAATATTCAAGAAACTCGGCTAGCAGTGTGGCTCCGTCTTCATCGCTGAGATCAAGTTCTAGTGAGACATCCGGTAGACCAAGGCCGTGCATACCGCAAGAAAAGATTTGTCCTTCGCCGCCAATACGTTGCACATAGGCTTCGATGTACGCAGCTAAGCCTTGCTCTTCGCTCAGTTCCGTCCAGGCCTCGGCTGTGTGCGTCAAGCCAGCTGTGGCGATATAGACACACTCGCCATTTAGCTCGTTGAGCAAAACTGAAACTGTTTTGAGCATATCTGAAGCTAGTTCAATTTGATCTTCAGCTTCGCTTTCTACTTCGGCATTTGGTCCAGAAATATAAAGCAAGTGGGTGTGATTTTTTATTGCTTCTGTGTGACTGATACTCAGGCGGCCAACACCGCATGAAAGCAAGGTTTCAGACAAATCACTGTCGCGCTCTTTGATGTCGATGTCGTAAATTACAGCCTGACTTTCTTTGTTGATCAGAGTGATGCCATTGCTAGAATTGAGTGAATCAACTTTAGTTAGAATATCCAGAATCTCTTCAGTGCTTTGGTATTTCAAAGGAATTATTACAAGCAATTCTTGGGTAATATCTGCCATCTCATTAGTAAGCGAGCTGAGATCGAAACCGCTTGTAGTGAGAGACGGTGACTGCTCCGATACTTCACCGATGGCATCAAGGGTGGTCTTGAACTGTTCTAGGCGTTGCTCGAACTCTGTTCCACCATCGAGGTTTGGTAGTTTCTCTTCTAGCTGAATTATTTCTTCTAGGGCTTTGTCGAATTTACCTAGTGCCACCAAAACTTCAACTTTTGAAAAGTAAGCATCTGGAATTGGATACTCATTTATTGAGCTGTCAAAGATAGTCAGTGCTTGCTTCAAATCACCATTGTGGGCAGCTGTCAGACCCTGCTGGAGCATATCTTTTGCTCTTTCTTTAGCAAGTTCTGGTTGTGGTGCAGGCTTCGACATGGTGAACTCCGTAAATTATGGCAGGCAATATTAAGCAAAGCGCTTTCTATCTTTGTCGGGATGTTGGAAGAATAGAACAGCCATTGAGCCAGTTAAGGTGAAGAAAATCAAAATCATGAAAGCAGCTTTGAAGTTGTGTGTGTAATCTGATAATGCGCCAGTGAGAATCGGAGCGAGAATGCCGGCGAAGCCCAAGTAGCAATCCATTAAACCAAGACTGGTTCCAGCTTTGTCTTTGGCTAAGTCGCAGTTGATTGCGTAAAATGCCGCATTTGGCATCAGGCCAAAACCAAGACCGAGAGAATACATAATCAAGGCAACTTGCAGGCTCGGATTAAATAGTAGCGGTACAAAGCAGAGACCCGAAAGTAGCTGGCAGATCCACATCATATGACTGCGGGCAACGCGCATACTGCCGGTTTTCTTCCAGAGATAGTCAGAGAGAAAACCTGCCGAGAAGAGCATAACTGCTGCTGTTAGCCATGGTGCTACTAACAGTTCACCGGCGTGCTTTAAGTGCAGATCATATGTCTGAACCATGTAACCAGGCAGCCAAGTCACGGAGAAGAAGAGTAGGTAACCGAAGCCAAAGAAGGCGAAATTGTTGGCAATCAGAGATGGGTTGGTGAAAAGAAATTTCCAGGTGGTTTTGCCCAGCGAAATTTCATGAGCCTTCATTTCAGCCATTTTTCGCTCTCTATTGAGCGGTTGACCTTCGCGAATGATTTTTAGCTCAGCGTCATTTACAAATTTTGAATGTTCTGGATAATCGCGGTAAATGAACCACCAGATAACAGCCCAGACGATTCCAGCGCTGCCGAGTATGGCAAACATGGCCTTCCAACCAAAGCTGGCAATCAAGGTCGTAATAAGCGGGGCTCCTATGGCACCGGCCATTGGCACAGCGCAAAGCCCCATGGCCGTTGAACGAGCCCTCTCGGTGGATGGCAGCCAATCTGCTACAACTCTTGTCAGGGCGGGGAAATGCGGCCCCTCAGTAATACCAAGCATGACTCTGACTGTGAAGAAAATTGGATAGCTAGAGCAGATGCCCATGAGTGCGGTACAAGCAGACCACAGGATGGCTGCACCCGACCAAACGCTGCGGGCCCCCCATTTGTCTACCAAGATCCCGCCACCTAGGGTCATCAAGGCGTACCCAACGGCAAAGGCAGCTGAAATTTGACCAAACTGGGTGTTGGTAAAGCCAAACTCAGATTTAATTGGGCCGATGGCGTAAGACATAGCCGAGCGGTCCAGGTAGTTAATTAGGGTGATGAGAAAGCCGAAACCTATGACTACCCAACGATAGTTGCTTGCTTTGGCCATTGTGGCTACGGCGGACGGCGGCACAGCATTCTCTGAAGCTCTCATGACTTTTCCTGGGGCAAAATGGGAATCTATAGTTTAACGGCCTAGCTTAATATAAAATCTCGGGAAAATTCGTTGTGATCTTTGAACTTTTTGCTGCCTCAGTACGTATATAGGTTTGTATGGCTATTTAACAGTTACCGGAGCGTTGTTATGACTTTAAATCTAAAGAGATCCAGACTACTCAGCATTGCCGTTGCCTTTATTGCGCCGCTGGCTCTTGGCAGTCTCCCCGTCCATGCTCAAGAAGGCGATAGTTCGGCATCTAGTCCGATGAGTATGCCAGAGCCTGGCGCACCTGGCGAAATTGGAGAAGGCGGTCCACCACCGGGGGCAATGAATTTTGCCATGGCCCTGCCTGCTGGGGCTTCTATGGAGGCCATGCCAGATGCTGGCATGATGGACATGGGCGCTCGTTTTCTCAAGGGCGACGCGGCTGTGACCGATGACCAATACGAGAAGCTTTATCAGTTGCGTGGCGACTTTATGGACAAATTCGCCCCGAAGATGCTTGAAGTAATGACGCTCAAGCGCCATCTGAAGGACGCTTTGACCAGTGCTGACATTGATAATAGCAAGGTCAATGACCTGAAGAAGCAGATGACTTCAGCCGTTCAAGATCTAGCAAATATGAAAATTGACAATGAAATTGCCACAATGAAGGTCTACACACCTGAACAGCGCAAACATTTGCGCACAGCGATGATGAAGTGCCCTGGCATGAGCGGTATGGGTCGCGGCCGTGGCGGTCCAATGGGTGGGATGGGCTGTCCCGTGGGCATGCGTGGTCATGGCGGTGGTATGGGTGGTCATCACAAGTCAATGGGTGAGCATAAGCGCGGAGGCTGGAAGGACAAAGGTGGCCCTGAAAGCGCTCATTAATTCGGCTGCCAGCAGTAAATTAGCTTAACCAAGGGATGACTTGGTTCTCTTTATGGGAATATCCCTTATTTGAGAGTGGGATGGGTATCCTTACTTACCCTACTTACCCTACTTACCTTACTTACCTTGGCCTGGCAAGAGAGTTCAAGTTCGCATTTGTATTTATAGATACAGAAATGAGATTGATACGATGAACAATAAAAAAATCTCTCTTGCCTCGTTGCTGGCCCTATCAGTGCTTATAAGTGGCTGCCAAATGGTTTTGGCACTTGATGCTACTGGCGAGAGTGTTGAAGAAGCTGTCCGCAAGGCGCAAGTCATAAAAAAAGACTATCCCGTGCATGCTGTGATTTCAGGGCGAGAAGCAACAATTCTCACGAGGCGACATCCTAAGGCGACTGATGATGATTTGCGCATTGATGCGGTTTTGATTACAAAGTCTGTGCTCGATAGCTTTAATACAATTGGCACAGTGCAAGTACTTTTTCGCGATGAAGATTCTAGTAGTGGCAAGAGTGTAGAAGTTACTGCTGGTGACATAAAGACCTATGCCAATGGCACAATCGATCCCAAGAAGTTTTTAGCGACAATTGCTGTCACTAAAGTTGGTGGCGATGAAGAAGCTACAAGGAGCAAATTATCGGCTGAAGAAAAGAAATTTTCGGTCTCTCCTGGGCTATATGAAGAGCAGCGGTTGCTTTTGATGGATAGAATCAACACTTTAAGACGCAAAGGAACAGGTGTCGCTCCTTTTGAAGCAATGTTTGCTCAAATCGAGGCGCAAACAAAGAGTGGGCAGAATGCAGCGCTCAAAGATTCAATTCATAAGTTGGGAGAGAAGTTGGCTGCCCAAGAAGACCTAGTTCGCCAGGCCAACCGTACCGGTTCTGGCCGTGGTATTTCTGTTGTTTCATCAAGTAAGATTTCCAGTCAGTCTTCCAGCCAGAATCAGAATTCTGATCGTGCAGCTTCTACTCCCCTGCTCGCGGCTCCTGCTGATCCGATTGATGCGCAGAATCAACAACTCTTCGCAACTATCAAGTCTGAGCTTGCCCAACATCGTGGCAATCCTGGTTTTGGTGTTTATTACTTACGTAAACTGAGTGATATTGCCGAAGAGAAAGTGAAGGGCGGAAGCTCTGCAAGAATTAATTCATTGCTATCTAGTCTGGCGGAGGAAATGCAGCGCCAGCCCGACTACCGAAATAATTTCAAAGGTGGCCGCGGTATGGGGCCAAATCAACAAGGTGGTCCACCGGGTCCAAATCAGGGCTTCGGACCCGGTGGAGGATCTAATTAGTTTTCGGTTATCCGGTGACAGTCACTTCAGGTATGTCAGCTGATGAGTCAAGATTACGATTCTGTCGACCATGAGCTAGGCAAGCAAGAGTTTGCTATGTCAAATGATTTGCCAACGGTGACAGATTTTGGGGCGGGCTATCGCACTTTCAATTTAGCTGAAGACAATATGACTGAGGCTCTACTTGAAGAAGAAAAGCGCTTTCAAGAAAAAATTTGCAAAGACCCCTTAATTGGCCAGGTACTCGATGATAAGTACCATATTCTTGAGGTGCTCGGTTTCGGTGGAATGTCAGTTGTCTATAAAGCCATGCAGGAGCCTGTTGAAAGGTTGGTTGCCGTTAAGACTGTAAAATTTAGAGTAGATGAGAGGCCCGATATTTGGCGCCGATTTGAGCGGGAAGTGAAAACTTTGAGCAAGCTCTCGCACCCTAATGTCGTTACTGTTTATGATTGCGTTATTGGCGCTAATAGCCAACCTTATGTAGTGATGGACTATTTGAAAGGCTCGTCTCTCGATCAAGTTTTGCAAAACGGCCGTTTTACTCTGGAGCAAACCTATAGTGTTGCATCGCAAATTTGTTTAGGTGTAGGCCACGCTCATCGCCATGAGGTTATTCACCGCGATATAAAGCCAGCTAATATTATGTTGATGGATGGCACTACCAGTGGTGTCTATCAGCTAGAGCAAGCTGGGCAACAGCAAGTGAAAGTAGTTGATTTTGGCTTGGCTAAATTGGGTGAAGACTCACGTAAGCTGACCCATTCGGGAGAGCTTTGGGGGTCGCCTCCTTATATGAGCCCCGAGCAGATCTCTGGTCGCGATTGCGACAGTAGAGCTGATATCTATTCACTCGCTTGTGTCATCTACGAGATGCTTACTGGTAAAGATCCGTTTTGGGGTGCCAATGTTTACGAGCTATTGCATTGCCATATGCACAATCAAGCACCGACCTTAGCTAGCGCTTGCCCGGAAGGGCAGTTTCCGGTGCAGCTTGAGAATGTCATTGCTCGGGCTATGGCGAAGAATCCGGGCGAGCGTTTCGCTACTATGATCGATTTTAAAGATGCACTAGAGCAAGCCTGCCTGCACCCAGACACTTCTATTAAGAATTTTGCCAGACCGGCAACGCCAGGCCGCGCCTGGGGCTTATCTGATGGGCGCGAAAGTAATGCCGGAGGAAGCCAGACTAGTTCTTACACTAGCGTCTCTTCTTCTAGTTCTGCTTTTTCTAGTTCTTCTGTTAATGTTTCAGCCAGTCCATTTGCCCGGCCAGTGCCAAGTGGCAACGAGGCTAATAAGTCTTCTCCTGACAATTCGGTTGCGGCCTCCCATTTGCTTACTTACACCCTGACAGTCTTGATGCTCGCTGCTTGCATATTATTTGCTGTTAATGCTGGTCGCGGCCTTGAGCATACGAAAGTGCGCCGGTATGTGCCCGATTCGGCAACTTCTTCGGCTACAGGGTCGTCGGCAAATTTCGACGCCGCTAGAAATTCGTCACTTACTAGCTCGAACTCCCGTCAGGTTTCTTCGGAGAATTCAGATGACGACTCAGATGATAAAAGCCAGAGTCGCCGGGCTGGGCGCTCTCGGGCTTTTGCAAGGCGTGCTGCGGCTGCTTCTGGTCAGCGCCCTAATGAGTCTGTAAAGAAAACAATAAAAGATTCTTCTCCTAATTCACCTATTGGCGGCGTAGATCAGTCAAAATTCGAACTGTTAAGGCGGTTGAAAAGTTCCGCTTCTCAGAATTGAAACTATATGTGATGACAACGCCGATGAAGTAGCTGAATTATGAAAAAACGACAAATTGCAGCAACACTCTTACTCTCACTTACCCCGCTTTTGTGCCCCATGTTCTTGCCCTTGGGCTTAGACTTGAGCCATCCGGCTGAAGCGGCTTGGTATGACAACGAGAATACTTTTCTAGATCGCGGCAAACAGGCTTATAACCAGGGGCAGTTCGACCAGGCTATTCAGGCCTTGACTGAGTCAATTAAGCTTAACGGCGATCGGGCTGATTCTTATTACTGGCGGGGCTTGGCGCTTTTAGCAATTAAGCAAAATGACCGGGCCTTGGCCGACTTAACTGACGCCATTCGCTTGGCCCCAGATAGTACCAGCTGTTTTCTTAGCCGTGGTCTGCTTTACTCAAACCTGGGTCAGCTTGACAAGGCTGTGGCTGACTTCGACCGGGCCTTAGCCATTGACCCCAATTTAATTGATGCCAAGACCAATCGTGACTTTGCTGCCAAGGAGCTAGAGAAGCAAAAAATTGCTAAAGCTAAACCAGTCGAGCCAGCTAGTACTGAGCTTGCTGTCACTACAGTTAGTAACAATCAAGTAGTAGCATCTAGTCAAACTGGTAGTTCTGTGCGGCCTCATGTGGCGCGCACGACTAGTGGTTATGACTCAAAGGGCAAACCGACTTATGGTGTATCTACCACTGCTACTGTCACCCCTGCGGTCACTGGTCGAATGGTCGTTGCTACTGCTGATGGTATCAACGATCCTAAGTGGTTAGCTTTGCAAAAAGAGCTAGAAGCGAAAGTCGCTCGTGAGAAAAAAGAAGCCGAATTGGCTGCTGTCGAACGTTCGCGCAACGAATTGAAGGCGCGCGAATTGGCGTTGAAAGAGAAGGAAGCCGAAGAACGCATCGAGCGTCAACGCAATAAGCATGAAGTGGAAGACGCTCGTCGTTTGGCCATGGCTAATAACGCTAAGGTGAAAACCCCTGCTAAAGTCACGGCCAAGACTGAGACTGAAAGCCAACCAGAAGAATCGGCACTAGACGTCACTAATCGTCCGGTTCGCGACAAGTGGGCTTTAATTGTTGGCATCAGCAATTTTCAAGACAACAAACTCAATCTTAAATATCCGGCCAAAGATGCCAAAGACTTCAACGATTATTTGTTGAAAGAAGGCAATTTTGCTCCTGATCACGTTAAGCTACTTGTTAATGAGCAAGCCACTCGCGCTAACATTCTCTCTGAATTGGGTGATAAGTGGTTGCCCCGCGTCGCTAATCCAGATGACTTGGTTGTCATCTATATTTCTAGCCACGGCAGCGCTTCAGATATGGATATTGGTGGTGTCAACTATCTACTCGCTTACGATAGCCAGGTCGATAGCCTCTACGCTTCTGGCCTGCCAATGCAAGATTTGACCAGAATTATCAAGGGCCGAGTGCATTCAGATAGAGTGGTTCTAGTTCTTGATGCTTGTCATAGTGGTGCTGCCGATCCGGGCTCTAAGGGGCTTTTCCGTCAAGGCAACGTCGACATAACTGAAGTCGCTCAAGGTACTGGCCAGCTGGTCATTTCATCCAGTCAGCCTTCGCAAGTATCGTGGGAGTCAAAGCATTATCAAAACTCTGTCTTTACTCGTTGTTTAATCGAGTCGCTTAAAAGCAAAGGTAGTGCCACCACTCTTGGTGAAGCCTTTAGCAACATGAAAGACAAAGTGCAACAAGAAGTATTGACTGAGCGCGGCGTGCTGCAAACTCCGGTATTGAAGTCGCGCTGGAAAGGCAACGACCTGCGTCTTGCTGCCCCAGCTGTTACTCCCCGACCAGGTTTGGCTGAAAATCCATAAAATGCTAGTACAATGGTGTAGTCGTATACCTATACTAATGTGTGACGTGCAGTGAGCAAGCTTCTCAGCGTTCCATCAAGGCAAGAAATACTTGCTGCTTGCAGCCAGGTGCCTAATGCCGAGTTCGGCAAATTAGACCGGGCCGATATCGTTCAGACAAAACTCAATGTTTTGTTGGCGGCTCTTGAAGACGAGGCCACCGAAAAGCAGGCAATTAGAATATTGCATGATTTGGCTGATGACTTGGCCAAGCAGAGTTCAGCGTTGTCTCATCCCTCAGAAATTGACGGCGAGCTAGAGCAGCAGCAGCTAGTTCTAAAGAGCGTCGGTTTGCCATCACTGCCTGATCCCATTAGATTGCTTCTTACTCCGGCTGTCTTTTCGCCTGAGCTATGGGGCCGAACTTTTGCTGAAGGTTTGCTTAAGAGCAAAGAACAGTTTCAGGGCAAGCGCATTGTTGAAGTAGGAACGGGTTCTGGTTGGATTAGTCTGCTTTTGCTCTTCGTCACAAATGTGAAAGAGGTTTTAGGCCTCGATTTGAATCCAGTGGCGGTGACAATGGCCAAGCTCAATACTTGGCTCAATGGCACGACGGCTGACGGAAATTATGTGCTCAGCATGGCGGGTGAGCCTATTGTCAAAGTGTTTCAGGCCGAAGTTTCAGACTTGCTATCAATGCCCCTTGCCTCTGGTCAACATTTTGATCACGTCATTGGCTGCATTCCGCAAGTTTTACACCCTAACCCTGTTAAAGGCGAAATGAACTTTGGCACCGGTGATAGTGAGAACCAAGAGGCGCTTTCAGAGAAAGATCTCTATGACCTCAGCAATTATTGCTTTGAACAAGGAATTTTAGAAGACCGTTTTGGTCTGCCTCTAATTGCAAGAGCTTTAGAGCAGGCGCAGCTTTGTCTTAACCCCGGTGGAAGAGTGACTCTGGTGCTCGGTGGTAGACCGGGGCGACAGGCCATCGAAAGTATGTTTGACCGTCGCGGCTACGAAAGCAAGCTTGTTTGGATGCGACGCATTCAGCAAGCAGATGATACTGATTTGGCTTCGCTGGTTGATTTAGAAGCTGAGCACGGCATCCGCTTTCACTTCTTTATGTCACGCGATTCAGAACTATCTGTCTCTGCTGCTACTGCCGTGAAGCTGCTCGCTGCTGGTCGTCAGGTATTTCATGACCTGCTTGTTTATCAAGCCGATACTAGGTTCGAGCCTGAGGTCTTTGCTTTCGTTCGCAATTTGAATCATATGAAGCTTGAAAGCCTACGCAAAGAGCTTGATTTTTCTCGACTTGGTCATGAAAAAATCAGTTTTCTCAGTCGCCTCTCGCGCTCACTACTTGATGTAAAAACTATTCCCTACCCGCATGAACGCGGCGACTTGAGTATTCGAGCAATAATTGCGCGTTATCTCAATGGCTTCTGCTACTACCCAATTACTGCTTCTGAATTATTTATAGCTCCATCGCGCTCAGAGCTTGTTGACATGATTTTGCGCATGGTGGCTAGCTCGGGTGAGCGCATATTGCTGTCGTCTTCTGTTGCTTCTGTATACGAGCGAGTGGCTCTCGATAATGGTTTGGACCTAACTGTTGGCAATGATGATCTTTCAGAATTAAATGAGTTAGATGATCTGGTAGCACCAAAAGTAGTGCTAATCTCGCCCCGGCAATTGCTCAATCCTTCACCGATAAATTTCAAGGCAATTTGCCAGCAAGCTCGGCTGCACCCAGACCGCTGGTATTTGATTGACGATTCTGAAAGCTTCTTAATTAGCTCACAGCTTGGCTCTAACATGACCTTGCGCTTTGCCGGTCAAGAACCGCTGCCAGAAAATCTAATACTGCTTTATGGTCTAATCAAAAATACAATTAGTCGCGACCTTGAATTGAGTTTTTTAATCAATGCTCCAGCTGCCTGGATGGAAGGCCTAGAAATTGGCTCTGAGTTGAGCTATTCGCGCATTGCTTATCCCACTCAGCTTTTGTATGAATGGTTGTTCGATGATCTGATGACTTTCCCGTTTCCGGATCAAGTACTAGAGCGCAAGTTGAACGCCAACTTGCACGGTGATTCAGCGCATAGTGAAGGCAGCCATAGCGGCGGGCCAAACAATACTGTTACGCCACTGATTGCGCAGTTGGCAAAAGACCCATGCTTCGCTGCCAAGCCAATCGATGTAGAGACCCCTGGCTTAATCAGGCTCGACTATGGTGAGTTTGAATCACCTGTGCCTGATATTCTCGTCAAAGGTTTACTCAAGGGCTTCTTAGACGAAGAGACCACGATTCTGCCTCAGATCGTTAGCGAACGTGTTTCTGCCTATATGAAATGGACTCGCAAAGTCGTCATTCCTGGCAAGCGCGTAGTGCTGGCCCAGGGTGTCTTCCCTCTCTTTGGCGCCATGATTAAAGCTCTGTCTAAGCGCTTAGGACGCCCATGTTTGGTGGCCGTACCCGACGGCAGTTATGGGCCGCTCTACCCGATGCTTAGCTATTATGGCGCTCGCTTAGTTGAAGTGAAAACCGCCCCGGAGCGTGCTTTTCTGATTTCACCCAAAGACATTGCTGCCTTGCCAGAAAAGCCAGATTTGCTTTGGCTCACTCAGCCTAATAATCCTAGTGGCATATTCTTAGACCCAGAGCGCCTGCGCACAATAGTCGAGAATTGCCATAAACAAGGCATTTATGTATTCTCTGATGAAATCTTCTTCTTACTTTCTGACCACCGCCTCGGTAAGTGGACACCGGCGTCTCTATCGGCCGGGTCGTTTGCTTCTGGACCAAGTGGCAGCCATATATTTATGGTTGATGGCATTGCCAAAAGCTTTGCTGCTGGCGGCATGAGATGTGGCTTTATGGTCACCCCTGATGAGGATTGGGCTCAAGAAATCGCTGCACATGTTGAGCCGCCACCAGCTGCCATATTGCGCGCCTGGGATGCTCTTTATTCTGCTTTCTTAGAGAAAGCCCCGCACCAAATGATGGACGTTTCGCAAGCCTTCTCTGAAGTAGAAACCTATCTCACTAACCAGAGAAAGACACTTTCAAATAGAAGAGAAGAGCTGTTAGCTTTGCTTAAGTCGAAAGGCCTCGATGACGGTTACGATACTCCTTATCGCGGCGGCTTGTTCTTGCTGGCAAAGCTCGATAGCGAGCAGGAAAGGCTGGCTAACCAATATAAGCTATTGACTAACCCGGCCGCTTGGGGGCGCACACCAGATATGGTGCGCATGTGTTTTTGTATTGATGAAGCTGCTTTCCGTGAAACCATAGAAAGATTGAGCAAGTTCGTGAATGAGGCGTGAATAAGCGTGAATAAGGAAGGAATCCATGGAATCTAACGCTTTGCCCGATTTGTCGATGCGAGGCAAAAATTGTTTGATCACTGGTGCCACTGCTGGCATTGGTAAAGTGACAGCGATGGAACTAGCTGGCCGCGGTGCTAATATCATTATTGTTGGTCGCAATGCCGATAAGTGTGAGAGCACATTGGCTGAAATTGAAGCCAAAACAGGCAATACCAATCTCGACTTTCTTACTGCCGACCTCTCAGATTTTCAATCGGTGAAAGCACTAGCTAAGAATTTCACCAACAAATATAGCAAGCTCAATGTTCTCATTAACAACGCCGGTGGCGTCTTCATGCGTCGCGCCGATACCAAAGATGGCCTAGAGATGACTTGGGCTCTTAACCACTTTGGTTATTTTTGGTTGACTGGTTATCTAATTGATGTGCTTAAGGTCAGCACACCTTCTCGAATAATCAATGTTTCATCGGATGCTCATAAACGGTCATCATTGAGTGGGCCGCCTAATATGCGCGACAAAATGCCTATTGGTTTTCTCAATTATGCCGATACTAAATTGGCCAATATACTCTTCTCTTATCATTTGGCTTATAGCATTAAGTCTACCGGTGTTACGGTTAATGCCATGCACCCTGGCATAGTCGCTACTGATTTTGGCTCTAACAACGGCATTGTTGGCAAAGCTATACAGCTAAACGCTAAGGTCTTTGGTGTCAAGCCAGAAGAAGGCGCTCGTACTATTATTCAGTTAGCTAGCGCCCCTGAGTTGTATCAAGTAACAGGTAAATATTTCGTCAACGGTCGCGAAGTGCTTTCGTCAAAAACCTCGTATGACACCAAGCTCAGTACCAAGATGTGGCAATGGAGTGTGGATGTATCTAGGCGTTTGGGCATGGACACTAAACGCATCGAGTTCTTGCGCTAGTAAATTCGTTTCTGTTGAGTTGCCCTATTTGTCTTTGCCCATGAAGCCTACGCCTTCTATCATGCCTTCGAGGTCGCTCTTGTTGGCCGCAGAGTAGCTTACGTCTGTGGGCGACTTCGTCAACTTTAAACCGCTAGGAATGACAAAGTCATTGGGGTCGTAAGTCTTTGTGGTTATCGATTTGGTTATGACTGGCGTGCGTTGCAAAAAGTCTTTGTAGCGGTGGGCGTCGAACCATTCTTTGTGTTTGTATTTTTCTTCGGTGGCTGAACTTTCAAATAGAGGTATCTCTTTTATATCCGGCACAAATAGATAGCGGCACAATACCTCTGCTGCCTTGCTTGGAATTTTGATATTCTTGGCACCGTAGACAAGTGTGTTTTTTCGCGTTTTATAGCACAGGCAGTCAAAGCCTTTATATTTCTTCGCCCCAACGAAGGTTGCTTTTTCTGGGTCGTGAGGAGGTACGCAGGCATTTAAGAGCATGACGCCAGTGAAGCGCTTCAGGTCACTTTGCCAGTAGACTTTTCGGTCGGTGCGAAAACAAGTAACTTTCCAATCTGGTGCTTTGGCCACGAGGAAGAAATTACCGGTGTTGTTTTTAATTTTTATAGCTTCGTCAGTGAGATAGATGGTGTTGTCGAATTGAGTCACAACGAACACTTTCTGTGCCGCTTCTGCCCCCACGCATGGGAGTGCAATCAAGCCGCTTATGGGAACCAAAGAAGTGAGAAATATTCTTAGATTGCTTTGCATAGGATACCTGCTCTTGCGTACGTACACCATTCTACCTGAGTCTGTCAGATGTTTTCCTTTTTGAAAGTGTTGGCTGGTCAATCTAATATGAGACGAATCTGCGTGGCAATATTGTCTTTGTCCACGTGTGTAGGCCGCGCGATGCCTGGATAGTAAGAATGCAAATGGATTTGCCGCCGTCGAGAAATGAGAACTCGAAGTTCACCGGCAGCACGTGATTGATTATTTCAGTTTTTCACTACCTTCAGCACAGCATTTTATGGCGAAGCCAAAGCCAACCATGGGTCAATCCGATGACTTGATGTAAGGTTTATCAAAAGATAAACTAAGACCCTACCTAGCTAAGTCATATTCGGTAGTAAACACTGTGTCTAGGAGGACGTAAGGCTCCTCACCCAGATCCTGTATGAACTGCTCGAACAATAGGCTATCGTTTGTTTGTCCCATTAGTTCTAAAACGCGCTCGTAGCAATTATTCATGACTTATTCAATTATTCTTCAATCGATTTTGCCAATGCCTGCTAGTCTTTCAAGCCGACGAAAGATTGAATCACTATGGCATGGTTTACCTGATCGTCAAATCGATCTGATCTATTGACATACTGATATTGGTAGCCTACTTCTACTCGCGCTTTCTTTATGGTTTTGATGCCCAGACCTGCAAATATGCGGTTCTGATCAATACCCGCCTGCGGTCCTCCTTCTACGCTGTTCAAATTGATGAAGAGTTCGTCTTGAGCGGTGGCATAAATGCGTTTATGGAGGGGATAGTTGACTTTGACCAAGTGTCTCAGTCTTACGCCTGCACCATTTAGGGGTTCAAACATTCTTTGTTCTAGGCGAGTGCGATTAATGAGCAGGGAGCCCTTGATACTTTTGTTCATTAGCGCTTGCTGCCAGATGCGGTGCTCGTTCTGTACACCTTCATCGGTATAGTTTGAGAGCCATAGATAGCCAGCAAAAAGTGAGAAATTATCCTTCAGTCGATACTCTAGAGCTGGTCTGAGCAAAAGCTGATTGAGACCAGAGACGTTGTCACCAACGCGCGGGCTGACCTCTAAGTAGCCGCGCACTTTCTTGTAGATAGTGCGATCTAGCATAATTGGTGTCCATAACTGCAAGTCATGGTCTGGGGCGGCTGGTGCTGGTTCACACCACAACAACAGCAACAACAACGCCATTGCCGCGCTGACCCGTGCTAGTTTTGAGTTGGGTTTCCTTTTTGCCATCGTCACTATTTTGCTGTTGCTAAAACACTATCACCTAGTCTAATTTCACCATAGTTTTGCGGAATGGCATTTTGCCCAAACATGACTTTTCCGTTTTCTTTGCGGAAGTATGAAAGGGTCTTGAGGGGTTCTTGCGAGGCTTCTGCCGTGTCTTGATCTATGGTTGTCATCTGGCAGCGGTCGCAGGGTTTAACCAGGCTAAGAGTGACACCGCCTATAGAAATTTGAGACCAGCCATCTTCGGCAAATGGGGCGCTGCCACCAACGGTGATATTGGGTCTGAAGCGGTTCATAGGCAGCGGATATTCGAGTCTTCTATTTAACTCAGTTAGTGATTCGTCACTGATAACTAGTACTGGAAAACCATCGGCAAAGCCAACTACATTGGCTGGTGAGTTGGCATACTGTTGGTCAACTATGCGATTGAACGAAGGCTCCATGCGCACTAAGCGTACTTTCCTTTCTAGGTAATGCGAGAGCAAAGTTGCAGCTTCTTCTCCTTGGTCTACGGCCTGGCAAGTGTCATTCCATACTTTGACAGTCATACCTTTGGCATTGCCTTGCGCTTCTATACTAAGTGGAACTTCTATGCTGTCGCCCAGCGGCATGGTTAGACGTAAAGTGTGCTCTAGTATGGCTGTTTGAATCAGTGCCATGGGCGCCAGCTCTCGCTGGGTGAGAAACTGTCCCCCTTCAGTTACTACCATCCATTCGCGGTCATATTTAAAGCCGCGATTTTCTAATTTGGCGCTGTGTAATGATATTCCTGCCAGACTTTTTACTGGATAAATTGTCAGGGATGTAACCGTGAGAGGTGGGCTAGTCAAAGAAGTGCTCATGATTACGTTTCCTCTTTAATGGCTTGTTCTAAATAGTCTTTTTCGCTGGAATATATCACTGAGGCGGCATCAATTGTAGGGCTAATATCTTGATTTCGTGCCATCTTTTCACGCTCTTCTAGTTTTTCTCTTAAGGCTTGGTCTGGCTTGATTAGCTTCTCGGCCAGTTTGTCTCGTTCGGCGTTGCGCATAGCTATACCGGCATTAACCCAATGCAGGTATACCCAGCGAAGTAGTGGAATGAGAACGAAGAGTGTGCCGTAAATAACTAGTATGTCGGCTTGCCAGCGGTAGATGTGTACTAGGCGATGGGCGGTGAAGGCGAGCCACCAAGTGCCAGCCATGTTGAGAGTGGCGATGGCCAGTACAGGTCTGATTTGCTCTTTTGATAAATTTGAGAATGGTACTTCCTGTTCAATTAAAGCTGGAGGAAGAAAGTTTTGCAGCACAATTTTGGGCGCTTCAGTTGGCCCGGCGCTAACTTGCAGTGAAGGAAATAGATAAATGATTGAGCCAGTTTCGCTTACTTCAGGGCGGCCATCAAAGCGGCAGAGTACTGGCAAAACAAAATCTTCGTTGCTGTCTTTTGTGGAGATTTCACTGAGTATTAGCGGTGCTAGTTGCTCGGCTGTCACCACGCCTTTATTATTGTGAATTAATTGAGCAATTAGGCGCCATTGCTTTTCTTCAATTTCAGCATTAGGGTTTTTGTCACCAAAGAGAAAGGAGAAGCAGTTGATTAAGAAGTTGTCGTTCTTGATTCGTTCTACCTTAGCGCTCAAAGGTTGGCCGGCTAACAGTTTTGGTCTGTTCGCCTGCCAGAAAATTAGGTCGCGCAGGATGAGTAAGTCAAGAAAGGGTTGTTGCTTATTTTTCTTTTCTGTGCCAAATGTGGTAACAAAAATTGTCAGCATAACAGCGAAGATCACTACTGCCAGCGAGGCTAGTAGTATTACACCAAATGAAATTTTGAGGATGAAAAAGCAGGTATTGAATAATAGTCGGCCTGCTTTTTCGGCGAATGCTCTTATGCCAGTGGCAAGATAGTTGTTTTGAAAGCCTGGGCTAAAGCTGTAGGCAACAAACCCAAGCTTTGATACTTCGAGGTGCCCGCCCACTTCTGAGGCTACTTCATTGAGCAAGCGGTTGCTATCATTGAGCGAAAGCCCGGTCTTTGTTGCTACGTCAGCAGCAGTTACTCTGCGACCAAGTTGGTTGATGGCACGAATGACTATTTGCTTATCGTCAGCAGGTTTGCTCAAGTTTTAGCCCTTAGTGACTAGCGGTGAGGGCACCCATGGCTTGAATGATGGCGATGACGGCACACATGAGCGATTCGCCAGCTACGGCCCCAGAGGCTACTGGTACTACGTATAGTTCAGCGCTTTTCTTAGAAACCCAGCGCCAGATCATTGCTATCAGAGCGCCTAAGAAGAAAGCAAAGGCATTGCTAAATGGCATTACCCAAGATAAGCCAAGGCCCATGGCTGATGGTACGTATGGTTTCCATTTTTTGCTGGCAAATTTATCGAGCAGGGCCAAAGCTATACCAATTAGACCAGCAATGAGCATGCCCCAACGAGCCGTCACCGGAACAGTCTCAATGCCTTGACTCAGGGCGAGAGCTACTGATTTCCAGATGTTCACCGATGGTGGTTCAAAGGCTTCTAGAGCGGCTTTGTTGGGCACCATTAGGTACCAGGCTGGTACCACAGCTGCTACTCCAAAGAAGACTCCTGCCAACTGCGCTTGAAATTGTTTTCTGGCATTGGCACCAAGCAAATAGCCGCTCTTTAAATCGGTTAACAAGTCAGCTGAGCTTGAAGCAATATTAGCTGTGACCGATGCAGCCATAAGGTTAGTGACAATATTTTTCGGTGCCACCACTGCTACAGCGAGCTGTGTAATTTTGCACATGGCACTCATTGGTGTCACATCTGTTTCGCCCGTGGCGCGGCAGGCCACTAAGCCAAGAAAGAAGCTCATGACGATGGTCATTATGCCGACCAAAGGCGAGATAGAGAAGGCTAAATATTGCAGGGCAATACTAGCAATAGCTAGCGGTACGATGCCCCAAACAAGCCATTTTAGTGGTACTTCAATGTCAGCCAAAGGGTCTATATTTTCTGCGTCTTTCTTCACCTGAACTATATTTAGTGAGCGCAAAATAGTTTTCCATTCAAGAGTAAAAGCAGTGAGGCCGCTTGTTACCATAATGGCTGTGCCGCTCCATAGAGCCCATTCTTTGATGATGGCTTTGGGGGCGCTGATTTCGTGCGCGTTAAGTGCTTGGGGCCCGAAGAATAAATAGAGTGCGAGCGAACCAACTAGCATTGAAAGTGATACACGCATGCCAACCAGCATGCCAGCCCCAAGTAAGAGTAAGCTGGGCTCCCAGCCAAAGCCTGGGGTATCTTTTAGGTTGACCCCTAGGCTGCGACCGCCAAATGGAATTAATTCAGGTATTTTTAGTTTGGCTGCAATTTGCCATGCAAATTCGCCTTTGCCAAGAAAGCCAACGGCGGCACCTGCTACTAAGGCAGCCACTAACGAATAGGCCTGGGTGACTGCTTCTTTGCACTGGCCATGCAGGCTCTTTAGGGTTTCAGCCGCTGCAATGCCTGAAGGAAAAGGCAGTTGCTCGATATTAATCATCTGCCGCTTCATGGGAACGGCCAGAAAGACACCCATCATGGCGGAGACAAATGTCCAGGGCAGTAGGGTTGTCCAAGGTTGGTGTTCGCCAGTAATTAAAAGCAAGGCACCAAAGGCGATACCTACAGTGGCACCTGTTGAATAGCCCGCCGCTGAAGCGGTTGACTGCATGCAGTTATTTTCTAGTATCGACATGTCAGATACCTTAGGAAAGGCCACTCTGATGCAGCGCCAAATGACAAAGGAGAGCACGCAGGCAGTGATTGCTACACCAAATGCCCAACCCACTTTGAGCATGGTGTACAAGTTTGAAATTGACATTAGCATTCCGAGCGCGCCGCCCATAAGCACGGCCCGCCAAGTAAATTGCGGTACTGTGTCGCCTTGATAAACAGTTCTAAGCCAGAGCTGGTCAGTAGTCTCACCTTCTCTTTCAGGTTCTAGAGTGATACTACCGTGGTCTAAGGGAGACGATTTTTCTTCCATCTTCTTTGTTTTCTACTTTCTAATTTTTGTGGCAGTTTAATTATGAGGACTGTTGAGCATGCAGAAGCCTTCATTGTCGAGCCCGCGCAGCGAAGTAGCTCTAGCTACTCTGGTGATACCAAGCTGAAAAGCGGCAGTACGCAAATCGCATTCGTTTGATTTTGCTAGATGCTTTATTTCTTTGTAGGCATCGAGAATCAAGAGCTTCAACTCTAGATTGACCCGCTCTAGCCGCCAGCGGAACTGTTGCACGTTTTGAACCCATTCAAAATAGCTGACCATGACGCCGCCAGAATTAGCAAAAATATCAGGCACAATTATTTTGTCGTGCTTGATTAAATATTCATCGGCTTCAGGGGTGGTGGGGCCATTAGCGCCTTCGATGATAAATTTGGCCTTTATATCTTTCATGTTCTCTTTGGTAATGACATTACCGAGAGCAGCAGGAATGAGCACGTCACAATCACAGCTAAAGATAGCGTCGGCTGAAATTTCTTTGGTATCAGGGAAGCCTTTGACACCGCTGTTTTCGCGCACATAGCGCATGAGGTGTTCGACATCGAGGCCCTTAGAGTTGTAGATGCCGCCCGTTAAGTCGGCCACTGCCACCACTATTCCACCCATTTGATGAATGAATTGAGCGGCCCATGAGCCAACGTTACCAAAGCCTTGAATGGCAAATTTGGTCTTAGCGAAGTCCATGGTGTAGTCGCCTAAAATAGCTTCGCAGACAAAGGCAATACCTTGACCAGTAGCTTGCTCTCGCCCTTCGCTACCACCTAATTCGATGGGTTTTCCGGTCACCACTGCTGGTGTCCAGCCGTGATATTTAGAGTATTGATCGACTATCCAGGCCATAGTCTGTGAGTTTGTGCCCATGTCTGGGGCGGGAATGTCGAGGCCGGGGCCGATGATGTCGTGAATTTGGTCTATGAATGAGCGGGTGATGCGCTGTAATTCAGCGTGAGAAAGTTTGGAGGGGTCGCAGTTGATACCGCCCTTGGCACCGCCGTAAGGAATATTGGCTACCGCCGTTTTCCAGGTCATCAGGGAAGCTAGTGAATTGACTTCATCGGGGTCAACTTCGGGGTGATAGCGCAGTCCGCCTTTCATGGGGCCACGGCTATTGTCGTGCTGTACGCGAAAGCCGTTGAATACGCCGAGTTCGCCGTTGTCTAGTTCAACTACTACTTCGACTTTGACTTCGCGTCGTGGTGCCATTAAAACAGTTTCTAGCATTGAGCCAACATGCAAATGCTTTGCTGCTCGCTTGAAATAATAGTTGGTCGCTTCTGATGCCCGCATCGCTGCCTCCCATTAGGTTTCTAATAGGTTAGCACCTTGGTTTCTCGCTCAGCTCAAGACTTAATGCAAGAAAGGCCAATTTTGATTCTTAGATTTGGGCTAGAAACTGCCCATTGCTACTGGCGCATAGCCTCTGAACATATAGGCTGCTTGGTGGGCGGCTTGTTCGACTGTGGCAGCTTTGCCTTTTTTGAGAGTCTCGACGTGGCCTTTGACAAATTCGATTCTTTCTATTGCTGGCATGGCCGGCACTCTAATCACTTTGACATTTCTTGAGGCATAGCAATGCTCAAGAATGACACTTATTTCTTTGGTGAACTTTAGGTTCTCATTCTGGCGAATTTCATTGGCTTCGAAGAATGACAAGGGCTCGATTAAAAAGGCCACGTCGTACTGTGATGAGTCCAAATTGCTGAAGGCTGAAGGCACGGGCAGTTTGTCGTGCAGATAATAGGCTTCTCCGTCGAACAAACCACGGTCTAGAATGACTGTTTGGTCAAAATCGAGAATTGAGGCTTCTGCTGACTGTTGCCGTTTTAAGACTTCTGCCTGAAACTTTTGTCTGTCAACCCAGGGTAATATTCTCCCTTCTTTGATGATTTGCGTGGCAATTTCGTTGACGATTCGATATCCCAGTTGACCAAGGCCATTGACGATTGTGGTTTTACCGACCGACGGTCCGCCTGTGATCACTGCTTTCATGTTGCCAACACTCACTGTAGGGGTTTTCAGGTGCTATCAGGACTGTATGTTTTTTTTAGGCACTATACAAGGTGAGATTTCTCATATTTGTGGGAAGGCTCCCCCTTACCTCTAATAATTTTTGCCAGACGGCATCGCTTTGAGTAGTTCCCTTACCGCTGGCATCGCCGATTCTGCCGCTGTTTCGCCAGCTTTAATGGCTAGTTTGACATCGCTGGTTTTGGTTGAAAGAACAGCTATGCCGTTTGTTCTCGGTTGAATGATCAATTGGGCTAGCCCAGTCTGTGATCTATCCACGCTGGCCAGCATGATGTTGATGGCGCGCTTGCTGACACTGCCAATTTTGCGAAAGGACTTACCGTTTTCGGTCTCGAAAGGTTCGTCTATATTAATGGCAATCACGGCCACTTCGCTTTCGGCTCCAAGCTCGTGAGCCAAAAGCCTTGCTTGTTCGACTGGTAAATTGGCTTGAATACCGCCATCTACTAGTAGCGCCATAGAGGGCTCACCGTCTCTAATGGCGACATTGTCGGGGTTAGCCGTATCGAAAGGTACAGGTTGGCGCAATGCTGGAATAGCGGAGCTGGCTTGTATGGCTCGACCTAGATTGCCAGCTCTGATGACATAGGGTTTAGCAGTGAGCAGGTCAGAACAGACCGCGCCGTATTTAATAGGTAGGGCTTCAATGGCTCTATCCTCAAGCTGCACTTGGGCATTAACATAGTTTCTAAAGCGATTGCCGCGGTAGAGACCGTCATAGGGATGGTAGCCAAATAGGTGGGGAATGAAGAATATGGGCACTGCCATGATGCGAACGGGAATAGGAACGGTTAGATAAGAGCGCAAAAAAGACTTTTTCAGTAATATCTTTTCTATTTCGTCCGCGCTCAGGCCAGAGCAGTAAAAGCCACCGACAATAGCACCGATGCTGGTGCCTACTATGGCATCGACTTTTATGCCATTCTTCGCCAGTATTCTTAATACGCCGACGTGGGCGGCACCGCGGGTGCCACCGCCTCCAAGAGCGAGCACCAATTTCTTCTGTTGCCTAGTGGCTACAAGTGCTTTTTCTCCTCTTTGTACACCTTCTATATGTTGTGCAGCTTGTCGGTCTTGTACTGCTTGTTGATTTTGCGCTAACGACGGTGTTGCAAGTGCAAGGCAGGTAGCACAGGCAAGTAGGCTGCTCAAACTAAGTTGGCTACTTAAACTAAGTCGGTGTGTCATGGTCTCCCTGTTTTCGAAGCTGACAGAATTTGCGAAGGTAGACAAAAGTTTTACTTTTGTAACTGGTTTTAAGGGGCTATTGTGGCTTCTTCTAATATTAACGAACTTCAAGAATTAGGTATTTAGTGGCTTTGAGCCGCGATCTCGGCTAAAATCAGCCTTAAGTATGAGAGATTGACAACTGCTTATCATGCTATAAGTAAAGGACTTTGCAAGTTCGTTTAAGGCAAAGAATATTAGGGGGCTCACAACTTGGATTTTTCAGCCTGGAACACTCCAACTACATGGGTGACATTCGCTGCTTGGTTTTGCGTTTCGTACGTTTACCTGGCTATCGGCATCACTGGTGGCTACCATAGGCTACTCACTCACAAGTCTTACAAAGTGCCAAACTGGTTGAGATATTTCATCGTTTCTGGTGGATATTTCGCTCTAATGGGCGCTCCGATTTCATGGGTCGCTGTGCACAGACTGCACCACCAGAAATCTGACCAGCCTGGTGATCCCCATTCACCTCGCGATGGTTTCGAACATGCTCTTTATAAGTGGATGTTCGACATGGAGAAACGCCAATCTATTGAAGAAATTCGTAAGCAGGTGCCTGATTTGCTTGAGGACAAGGTTCTCTGCATGCTTGGCACCGATCACTCAGCCAAGCAAGCTCAACTTTGCCTCTGGGTCAATATTGTTGCCCGCGTAATCATCCTATTGGCCTTCGGCCCTGTGGCCTTCACTGCTAACTTGATTGCTTCTGTTCTCGTGTTCTGGAGTCCTCAATTCGTCAATACTTTCTGCCACCTGCCAAGCTGGGGCTACCGCAACTATGAAGTGCGTGATGATAGCCGCAACGTGCCATGGGTAGGCCTTATGGCTATGGGCGAAGGTTGGCACAACAACCACCATGCTTTCCCTAAATCAGCTCAGCATGGCATTAGATGGTTTGAGTTCGATGCTACCTGGATGATGATTTCATTCTTTGAGAAAATTGGTTTGGCCACTGATGTAATCAGACCTACTCCAGCTCTTTCTCCAGCAGAAATTGCTGCGGCGAAAGAGGCAAAAGCAGCTCGTGATGCTAAGCAAGCTGTTGCCGCTCCAGTATCCCTCTCCACCACATCTGACAGCGCTGAGCTGGTAACTGCTCCAGCTGAAGTCGTTGAAATGGTCAAAGAAAAGGAACTAGTCGAAATCTAGATAATTGTTTTGCACTAAAAATCTGAGAAGCGCTTCAAGTTGAATGAAGCGCTTCTGTTTTTTATAGACTAAACTAAACAAGGATTGTAGTTCTGGATTGAAGAGGTGCCTGATTAAATGAGATTGTTATCGGTTGTCTGTAGCTTAGCTCTCGCCTTGAGCAGTCTGTTCAGTATGTTTTTGCCAGTTGAGGCAAAAGAATGGTCTATTGATGATCGCCAACAAGCGCTGATGCAGCAAGTCAATGAAGGCCAGAAAGCGAAAGAGTTGACTGTCAAAGAGGCTAAGAGTCTGCGCAAAGATTTGGCCAATCTCGCTAAGAAGAAAGCCAAGATGAAAGCTAAGGCCGATTCTAACAATACTTTGACCAAAGAAAATCAGACTGAATTAGAAGGCGACCTTAATAAGATTAGCGTTGACATTCAGAAGCTCAAATTAGAGAAACGTGTACAGAAATAGTTCTGGCGCCAGTCGGCTAATGTCTCGCTTTAGTATAAAGTATAAGGGGCACCACTTACGGTGCCCCTTGTCTGTTTTCACGCTAGTGCTTGGTCTAGTCGTATTTGTGGCTTTTCGGGCTAGTTATTACACCAATGAAGAGCATCATCAGTCCGCCCCATAGGGCTGGCACCCAACCTTGAATGGTGAGATAACCCGGCATCAGGTCAGCAAGCACTTTGAGGGTTATGGCCGGAATGAGCCAGAATCCTAAAATCCAGGCTGGTATGAGAACCAGCAGCGCCAGGCCAAATGTTGTGATTGTGAGAACTGTAGTGAGCAAAATTGCTAGGGCCTCAACTACCCAGCCGATAAAGGCAAAGACGAAGCCAGCCGCCAGCGCGCTCATAAAGCTGCCGTGGGTATCAATGCCTTTAATCATGGGGAATACCCAGTGAAAGGCAGCTGCAATTAAGACTAGTCGAATTAGGTAGGCTTTCATGCCTCCATCATAACCCTAATCTAGTTTTTTGGCTTCCATATTGGATCTTGAAACTTGCTAGATTTCGGTTCAAACCAACGGGTCATGGTCATTTTCTGCTGGGTATAGAACTGAATTCCTTCAGAGCCTTGAATGTGCAGGTCACCATAGAACGAAGCGTTCCAGCCCGTGAAGGGGAACCAAGCCATGGGGGCTGGCACACCAACGTTAATACCAATCATACCGGCATTAAAGTGATGCTTGAACTCACGGGCCGAGCGGCCTGAGTTTGTATACATAACCGCGCCGTTGCCATAAGGGCAATCGCGACCTATCGCTAGAGCTTCGTCTAGAGAATCGACACGCACCACTGATAATACTGGCCCAAATATTTCTTCTTTGACAATAGACATTTCTGGTTTGGCGTGGTCAAGAATAGTTGGCCCTAAGAAGAATCCGCTTGATTTTGCTGCTTCAATATTGCGACCGTCTAGAGCCACTTTGGCCCCTTCCTTTTCGCCTTTATTGATCATGCTGCGCACTTTGTCCAAATGCTCTTTTGATACCAGGGGACCCATGTCTGGGTGAGTTGAGCCCTTGCCGTCAGTTGGACCGACTTTCATTTTTGCCGATGCTTCCACTAAATGCGGTATCAGGGCTTCAGCAGCTTCGCCAACAGGAAGAGCTAAGCTACCAGCCATGCATCTTTCGCCAGCACAGCCAAAGGCCGATGCTTGTAGGGCTTGAACGGTCTGTTCCATATCGGCGTCAGGCATAATGATGATGTGATTTTTTGCACCACCAGCTGCTTGTACTCTTTTGCCGTTGGCTGTGCCTGTGGTGTAAATGTATTTAGCAATATGGGTTGAGCCCACAAACGAGATCGCTTTAATTAACGGATGGGTGAGCAAGGCGTCAACGCAATCTTTGCCGCCATGAACAATATTGAACACACCATTGGGTAGGCCAGCTTCAGACAATAGATTGGCAATCATCATACTGGTCAACGGTACTTTTTCGGATGGTTTCAAGACAAATGAATTGCCGCAAGTCAGAGCAATGGGATACATCCAGAGCGGAACCATGGCGGGAAAATTGAAAGGAGCGATGCCGGCACAGACCCCAATTGGGTGGCGGATTGTCTCGCAATCGACGTTGCGAGCAATGTTTTCCATGCTCTCACCCATCATTAAGCTGGGGATACCGCAGGCAAACTCGACTACTTCTATGGCTCTTTGTACTGAAGCTCTAGATTCTGGTAGGGTCTTGCCGTGTTCACGAGTAACACACTGGGCAATCTCTTCATAGTGCTGCTCCATCAGGTTCTTGAAGCGGAACATCACCCGAGCACGTTCGATAATTGGCACTTCTTTCCATTCAAGAAAGGCTTTCTGGGCTGCTTGCACGGCTCTGTCTACATCAGCGTTGCCGCCTAGCGGCGTGCGGCCGATGATTTCACCTGTGGAGGGGTTGTAGATGTCTTGAAATTCGGTGGCTGTTGAATCTACCCAGTCACCATTGACCAAGAGCTTGCACACTGTTGCAGTGCCGGTTTTTGTTGCAACCATTCCACCCTCCGATTTTTTGCAAAAGCTGGTGAAGCTTCAAATAATCTGCGCTTCTAATAATCTGCAAAAGGATATCGGTTTGGCCTACTTTAAGCAATATAAAGAGCTCTCTAAACCCGTAAACAAGGGCTCTTTGAGAATCTTCTAATAGGCTGTTACATACTGGCAGGTCACTTTAGTAGCTAGCTGAGGCTTTGGTCATTGCCTGGTCGGCGTAATTCATGGCCTGGGCTGCTTGCTCACGAGCTTGATTGGCCAATGTCTTGGCCATGGGTGAGCTGGTCGTGCTGGCCAGAGAGCTAGCACTTTCAGCGGCCGCCTGAGCGCTATTGGCATGCGAGCGAGCTTCGCTGGCTGCTTGCTGAATGGTATTGCTGTTGTTTGAACTCATGGCTTGGTTTAGTGAGTTGCGAGCAGAGTTGGCGTGGTTCTGTGTTTGAGTCAGCTGACTTTGCACTTGTGAGTTGATGCCAGCAAAGTTGGCTTGTACCGACTTTGGATCATAAGTCGACTGGGTAGAAGTGGCTGCTCTTTGTGGTGTAGCGCCTTGAGTTTCGCTGTTGTCAAAGATCTGGTTGAAGTTGGTCTGGCCCATGCTGTTGCCGCTATTCATAGTGTTATTTGAGCCACCAACCAAGCCAGTTGAGCTGCCGCCTGATCGCGTTCCCGTTCCCGGGCCGATGACGCCACCAGAGGTAAAATTGCCATCGCCCATGGCTGAAGTCGATCTGACATTGCCCCACTGTTGACCAGTGGAGAAATTGGCGGCCTTATTACCGGCGCGATTTTGATTTTGCGCCTCTATCAAGCTCTGTTTATAGGCCTTGTTGCTAGCCGCTCCATTAGTAGAATTTGTGGCTCTGTTGGTTGTGTCGGTCTGACCGCCGGCACCTGTGGCCAGTGGCGCATCTTTCGGGAAAACTATAAACTCACCAGGGCTCTTACTTTTGCCCATCAGTTTTTCAAGTATGGTGTCCCACATACTTGGCGTGTTGACGGGTGTATAGCTAGGATTGGCGCCTGTGCTGCCAGTATTGCCGGTGTTACCATAATTAGTGCCGTAGCCGCCCGTATTGCCGCCGGTGCCGTAATTTCCGAAATCTGATTCAGGGGGTGTGCCATAGCCGCCGTTATAGCTGCCGCCGTTATATGAGCCTTGTTGATTGCCGTAGTTACCGGAACTCGAACCACCAGGGTTTTCGAAAATTGAGTTGAAGTTCTGAGCTTGAGCAGGGCTTGCGAAGCCCTGCAGGCCGAGCAGAGAAATTAGTGATATAGCCGCAGTAATTTCTTTGATGCTAGTTTGTGCTCTGTATTGCTGACTCATTGTTGATCCTGTTGTACAAGACCAGCAGCTCAAGCTTTCGATTGCCTGAGTTTTCTTAGCTGATCATCATGGGTGAGAGCCGGAACTTCTCCACCTTTCAGTGTAACACCGACTTTGTCGGCCACAAGACCCAGCTTTCGTAGAAACCACATGTCTACGCGCTTTTTCTGCAAAGTATCTCGTAAATGTTTGATATTTGAGAGAAATTCGCCATCTTCGAACGTCCTCATGCGCTCAAAGCCGCCCATGAGACGTTTGGAGCCATGATTGCAGTGTAGTACTTCTACTATATTATTAACTTGAACTGGGCCGAGTACAGCAGCAGTGAAAGCCTGGGGTTGGCCTTCTCGCCAATCACCTTCGTTTTGCAAGAAATCGACTTGTAACCACGTTCGTGCGGTGAAACGCACGCGCAGAACCACAGGCTCACAGATTAATGAATTGATAGTGTCAGGTTTTATGTCGCGGATGCAGGCTGCTCTAGCGTAGGCGTAGGCGTCTTGCGCTCTAGTTGTGAAAAAACTATAGCTGTTGCGGCCGGGTTCAAGGAAACCAGTTTTGTTTATTTCCCAGCGACGATAGCAGTTGGTACCATGGTAGAGGAAGATTTCGTTTTCGGGCTGATTATAGTCCAAGTGGCCATGGCTAGCGGCGAACTCCGCAAGCGGTGGGGGAACTTCATGGTAACGTAGGCTATCCACCCGCTTCCTCTCATATTCTAGCCCTAGCTCTACTAGCCCCATCGGGGAAAGCACCTTTCATAGTGTTATTCCCTTGATATGGAGGTGTCTAACCTTGCTATTGCTTAGCCTCTGAGGAGCACTCGGACTGAACTTACTCCATGTGCTTTTCTCTGGCCGCTTGTATGGCGGAAGTGGCAGCTGCTAGGGCTTTGCGCACGTGGTCGAGATTTACTTCAGCACTGTCACGAATTGTTGTGGTCAGCTCTGATCGTTTGTTGGTCAATTCGCTAAAGAGCTTCTCACTTTGATCTTCCATGTTGTCGATGTTGTGTTCGATGGCGCTAGCAAGATCCTTATTAGCTTGCTGCTTTAGACTTCCAAGCTTGTTCAGGGCGTGGTTGCGCTCTTCATTCAATTCGGGCTCAGCATCCACAGTAGATGATTCCACCAAGCTCTTGAGAGTAAGATCGCTTTCAAGCATGCGCTTTTCGGTGTCTTTGAGGTAAACATTTACTTCTTGAGTGCGCTGAACGAGATCTTGGCTAGAGCGTTTAAATGTCTCTTCTAGACCACTCTTTAGTCCACGACCAGAACTTTCTAAATCGGTTAGGCAGTCGTCTACAGTGCGCTTTAACTTGTCGGAAGAGAGGTTAATACTCTCTTCTAGTTTGGCCAGCTGGGAGAGCATAGCGGTGTTGGATTCAGAGGCAACTTGCTTGCTCATATCGTGAATCATGGTGCGCAGAATTTCCTTCTGCTCGTTTAGTTTGGGCAAGATTGACTCGGCCAGAAGCTCTTTTGTCTTCTGAGCCACAGCCATCTCGCAGACTGCTACAGTGTGCGAGATGGTTTGTTCAAGATCAAGCTTGGTTGAGCGTAGCTTTTCGCAAGCTCTCTCAAGGGAGCTGTCTATTTCTTCAATCATAGAACGCATGTTGCGTTCTAGTGATTGGGTGATTGAAGCATTTTCTTCGCCCATGCGCTCGCTGAAGCGCTCGAAACGTTGAGTTACTTTTTCAGTGTAGCTATCGTGGCTTTCTTTTAGTTGTTCAAGGATCGACTCGCTTAGTCTTGCCAGCTCATCATTGCGGCTGGCTATTAAGCTGTTGAGGCGGCCTTGAACAGAGGCAGTCAGTTTCTCTAACTCTCCTTTGAATTGCTCACACTGATTGACTATTGTGGTCGAAAGTTCATTTTGTTCGGATTCAAGACGCTGTAAACCGCTTGCATCCAGGTCGCTGAGGAGGCTTCTGGCTCCTTCAGATTCTTTCGAAAGATTATTTTGCACATCGACTGCAAGATTTTCTAGGCGGCTTCTCAATTCACTAGAAAGATTGGTGAGATTGACTTCTGCGTGTTTTTCAAGGTCTTGGCCTTCACGCAGCAACTCCTCAACTTGTCTGTTCAAGCGGATTTTTAACTCTTCTGCACGCGAACTCATCTTGTTGGCGGCTTTTGCAACTTGTTGCTCAAGCTTGCTCATTAAGGTCGCCATTTCGTTCATCATCAAACGAGCGTCTTGAGCTGGTGCAGGTCTTACGCCCGAGTCGAATTCGCCCAAAACAGGGGTGCTTCTATAAGGTGCTGGTGTCGAAGTCGGTGCGAGAAATGGCTCTGGTTCTGGGGCTACTTGCTGAACTAGCGCTTCTGGAGTCTCAATTGCTGGAGCTGGGGCTACTTCTTGGACTGGAGCTGCCACTTCAGCTGGAGGGGGCACAATCTCTGGAGCTGCTACCTCTGTTGGAGCTGGCGTTACCAGGGCTGCTACTGGTAACTCTTGTGCTAAATCCGCTTGTGTTGGAACCTGTATTTGTGATCTCAATGGAGTGGGCTGTGGCACAGGCACATGTACTTGGGCATTGACTGGGTCGGCGCCGATGTTGGCACCGCTCCCGATTTCACTGCTGCGCCGTAGCGGGCTGCTGTAATCGCGAGGTCTGACGCGAGTTTGCATAACTTGCGAATCTGTCATAGATTCTGGCATAGATTCTGCTGACATGACTTCTGCTGGCATGACTTCTGCTGGCACAGCTTCGGGCGCTGTCGTCTCAGCTTGTAGCGGTTCTACTGTCGGCTCAAAGATTGCTTGAGACGGCGGTTGAGTTGGCTCTGGCGTTAACTCTAGTGCTGGCGCTTGCTCTGGTTCGGCTGCTTGATCTTGGACCAGCTCTACCGGCGATTGAGAATTTTCAATGACGCTTTCTTCAGGGGCTGAGAACAACGAAGTTGTTGGGTCCATGGTCGACCAGAAACCAGCGCTGTCTGTAGCACTGTTAAGTGTGCCGACATCTTGTGTCAGCGGCGTTGTGCTCACTGTTGCATCAGCAGCTGCCTCTGGTGTTTGGATTTCGCTCACCGGAGTACCTTGGTGCCAGACTTGTTGCTCACTGCTTAGTGCTTCATCAACTGGTGCTGCACCCATCTGTAATTCAGGCGTTGGGCTATCTTTTGAAAGTTGTTGAGTCAATCTTTCAAAGAGGCTGTCTGAATCGTCTGTTGCAGTGTCAGCGGGCTGCGCGAAAGAAGACTCTACGGCAGTTGACCACTCGGCTTCGCTGGTTGCTTGACTATCAGTTGTGAGCGCTTCTGTTTGCATTAAGCTTGGTTCTATCAGTTCAGGCAGCGGAGATTTTTCTCCGTGCCAATCGCTTGGTGAGCTGGCTCCCCAACCTTGAGAGTGTTCAGCCAATGCTTCTGGCAATGGCAGTTCTACTGGGGTAGGAATAAATGTTTCGCGAACAAATGTCTCTGGCGTGGCTGTTTCGCTGGCACCTTGTGGGGCTTGGTCAATGACTGGTATTACTGGCGGTGTGCTAGTGTCGGCAAGCGCTGCCGCTGCGACTGGCTCTGCCTCTGGCTCTGTTTGCGGTTCGGTAAAGGGCTCAGTGGCTGGTTTGTAGTCCATCCACGAATCGGGGTCGGATACAACTGGCTCCTCTGTCACCACAGGCATGATGGCGTCTGGATTAGTTTCGATTGTGCCGCGGGCCGCGTTGGAGAAGATATCTGAATCGAAATGGGATTCTTGGATAGCGGGCTCTGGGCTGATGGCAAAGTCATTAGGATTAAGGTCCCAGCTGTCTAATTTGTTGGCTGCCATGGCTGGAGGCTGGGCCTCGTCTTTGACGAATTTGTCGTAGTGTTCGTCGCCAAAGTACTCTTTTAAACGTTTCTGTTTCCCTGCTTCGAATTCGGCTTTAATGCGCTTTTCTTTTTCAAATTCGTTTTCAGCATAATTAATTGCCGCTTCACCGGCTAAGCCTTGCTGGTAATCATTGAAGAACTGGGCCGAAAAATCTTCTTTTGGTAGATTGCTCTCTAGAACTGCTGTGTTAGAAGACACAGAGCTCTCGTGGGTGTCGTGAGAAAGTTCATACCAAGCAGTGGCCATCCTGACGCTAGTCAATTGCTGGTCTATGCGAATATGATCGCCCGTCATCAGAACGGCAGTGAGGGCGTCTGCCGATGCCGTAGCCCAAGGGGGGGTGTCGTCATAGCGGCTTGCCGTCCGCGTCGGAGTTGCAGGCGGTTCAGGAGCAGGCTCTGGGCCTGAAGGCACAAAAGCAGTGTTAGCTTCAAAAGCAAACTCTGAAGCTTCGCTGTCTAATGCAGGTGGCTGTTGCGGATATTCTGGTACCAGCATTTCGGCCTGTGGTGGTAGCTGCAGGTTGGAGTAAGAAAGCTGTTGTAGGGCTGGCGGAATATCAAATGTTGGTTGGCTTGGGTTAGGCGATGGTGCCACCGTCTGTGGTGTGTACTCGGCAATCTGTGGTTCGATTATTGAGGATGGAGCACTTTCTGCGGCTGGGCTCGGCTTGAATGGATTATTTTCGAAAGCAGCAGGCGAGGCTGCTTGTTCGGCGTTAATGGCTTGTTGAGTCATTATGCCATGTTGCACGGCTAGTTCTCCCAGAGCAAGCTCTTCGGCGTTTAGAGCTGCAAAGCAAGACTTAAGAACTGTTTTGTTTTTGTCGTCTTGACGTCCTTCTGGGGTGAAGATCATGTGGCAAACTGAGCCAATATCAATCACAGGCTTGCCTACTTGCGGAGTGAGCTTGGCTCCCATTTGTGCAAGCAATGCAATTACTGGCTCTTCTAGGGCCGAACCTTCGACGGTCAAGCTTCGTCTGCTACCGCCCTGGGCATAGTTAGAACCTACTTGATAGAGGGCTTTGACCTGGCTTGCCCCGAGTCTAGTAATGGGGCGACAAGCTAAATAGTTGAAATCTTTGCCGTCGAGAATAGCTTTTGTTGCTTTTTCTTGCATCAGAGCATCGAGCACTCTGAATTCATAGGCTGATGCTGTGACGTTTACAACCATGCATTGACCTTCGTCTTTGCTTATCACAACGCAAAGGTCTTTGACTCTGAAGGTTTCGCCCTGCTCCTCTGCCTTCTTCGAAAACGTCGATAGGCCAGCTGGTGCTGCTACTTGTTCTAGACAAAATATTAGATAACCTGGTTCGTAGAGCATGCTCTCTTGAGCGGCCCAGTCGGTTGGTGAGCTTGGCTTATTCTTATCAAAAACCCTCAGATAGGCTTTGACGTCGGGTATACGCAAGTGATGTTGGCGGAGCATTGAGTTCATGGCGTTATCTTGTGACGAGTCCTGACTGGAAGTGTGGTTGTCTATTTGTAGTGATTAAATCAATTGCTATTCGGGAGCTCCTGCTGCATGCGCAATTTCCTTCAGTGCTGCAGCTTTTTGATCATTTATTAGTTTTACCAACTTGGTGGTCGATTCTGCTATCTCGTTTTTGGCACTCTGGCTATCGGCTACGATTTTCGACAGTGAGCGCTCGTATGCGCCTTTCATTTCACCGTCAACTTCGGCGCCAACATTCGTCAGCGAGGCCACTGCGTCTTTCATTAGTTCGCCGAGTTTGGTCTCGAAGCCGTTGCGGATGGCTATTAGCTCTGAGCGAATTTCATTAATTACTCGTGACTTTGCTTCCTCAAGTTGCGCTCTAACTAACTCAGTCTCGCTTACCTTACCGTTCATGCGAGAGACAAAGGCCTGCATATCCATTTGCACGCGTTCTTGAACGTCATCGCATTTTTTCTTGAGATTCTCATTGCTTGTCTGTGATGCTTGCGTCAGTAGTCTGGTGGCAGCACTGGTATCATCACGTAGTTTGTTTGAGGCATCGAGGGAGAGTTCTTCTATTTGTTCGCAGACGCCTTCAAATTTTGCTTTAAGGGCGCTGACATTTGAGTCACTGGCAGCGCTAAAGACATTATTCACATCTTGTTCGATTGCCCGCAAGATATCATCAATTTTGAGATGGAGAGCTTCAGAATCGCCTTCTAAGCCACTTTCTGATGCCTTCGAGTGCGATTCAAGATTGTTGAATTCAGCCTGGAAATCAGCATTGAAACGTTGCATCAAGGTTGAAAAATGGCTCTCTATACTGTTAGCTTTCTGCATGTAGTTGCGAAACAGAGCGCTATTTGACTGCTTCTCGCTGCCGCGCGATTCCCACAAACTATGATCTAGCTTTTGCTGTAGAGAATTTGAAAAGAAGCTAGATTGTGATCTCAGCCTCTGACCACTCAAGTAATGCTGTGTTTCAAGCTCTACTGCTGCTCCCTCGACGACGCTTGAATAGTGGTCTGCTGCACGCATGAAATTGTCGTCTAAAGTGCTCTCGTGGCTTATCTTTAGATCAGCAATTGCTCGGCGTAAATCATCATTGAATAGAGCCAAGCGCTCCGTTAGTTGTTGCAGGTGGTTTTCGGTGCTGACGCGCTCTCGTTCGGCGGCATTGCGCAGGCGTTCAACTGCTTCTTTTGCCTGCCTTTTGATTTCCTCTTCAACCGCAGCCGCTTTTGCTGCTACTTCCATTTTTGATTGCTGTTCTGATTCTTGGCGCTCGTTTACGTGCGCCGATGCTTTATTAGCCAGCTTCGCTGTTGATGCTTCTTCTAACTCATTCAGTCGTGCTGAACCAGAGTCGTAAATGTCTTGAAGCTTCTTACCTGCAAAAGTCATTTAGGTCTTCCTCGATATTAATCGTTTTCTAGCGACAGCATGGCACTCTTGTATGCCATCACCGCTAGTGCTGCAGCCCGTCCTGATTCTTCGATAATTGGAGTTTTTAGGTTCAATTCTGAAAGTTCGTTGTGGAAGTTTCTTGTTATTCTCTCAAGGTCTGAACGCATTATGCGCACTTGCTTTTCTAGTGACTCAACTGATGAGAGTCTGATACTTTCAATGCGTTCGTTACTTCCCGCTGACGAGCGAGCAAACTCAGCTTCTGTTTGTTCTACCTGCCTGCGGAAAGTTTTAATTACTTCCGCGCCATGGGCGCGCAGTCTGCTGTTGAGCTTTTCGATTACCTCGGGGTTAGCTGACAAGCGATTGCCTGATACCATGAGATTGATTTTTGACTCTTGAGCAAGAGCCGCTTCGAACTTAATAAATAGTCTATCGATTTCGTCTGAAAGTTTGCCTTCAACTCGTCTGAGTGAGTTGTGCACAAGTTTTTGATTGACCGCCATTCTAGATTTGGCAGAAAAAGCTATTCTATTAATGTCGTCTTGTGCCGCAAGTAGCTTCTTCTCTACTTCGTTACTGTAGTCTTTTATAAAACGAGACTGTGATTCAAAACTGCCCTGTTTGAAGCGGTCTTTCATGGCCAGCAATTGGGTTTGCCAGTGACTGATATGCTCATCTAAGACTTGGCTGTTGGTCTGTCTCGTTTCATCTATTGTTTTGATACCGCGCACGGTCAGTGTCTGAATATCTTTGCTCGCAGCTTCAACAATTTCGCCCAGCTGCTTTTGTACCCCATCAATTTTTTCGTCAAATTGACTGCTATACATAGCTAGATGGCCATCGACTTCGGCTTTCGATGACTCAATCACTGATTGAGCGGAATCGTCAATAGATTTAGCTTTATCGGACATTCCGTTTTCATAGCTCTGGCTTACTGTCTCCACTCGCTCTTTTCCTGAGCTAGAAAGTTCAGTAATGCGGGCAATACGTTCGCGACTGATCTCGTACAGGTCGGCATTGGGAACGTCGATAATTCCTGCTAAATCGTGCAATTGTTCTTCCATAATTTCGGTAAGAATGTCAGTTGCTTCTATAACTTTGTCGGCAAACCTTCTGCGGATAGCCGCAGCTCCGTGCATCAGGCGATCAACTTCAGCGGTTTCCAGAGCGCTTATTGTATCTAGAGTCTCATCGCGCTTAGCTTCTAGGTCGTTGCCGTGAGAATCGACAAGGTGTTCACTTTGTTGAATTATCTTGTCAAGCTGAAGCGCCAGGCTACTGTCTATACCCTCGCTGAACGCCTGCAGCTGGTCGAGACACACAGTGACAGTGCGTTCCAGTTCGGCGCTAGCCTTTTCTAGGGCTTCAATCATCAAATTGGCAGCTGATCCAAAACTTTCAGACCGATTCGCTTGAGAACTCTCCTCAGCCATCTATTCCCCTACTTCCTGTTTTCAGTACTACTTTAGTATCAGTCTAGCCAATTATGCCCCCTTTTTCAGGGCACTAAGCAACACTCTGATTTAAGTTGAGCTGATTTGTTTTTCGCTGTCCTTTTTCGCCTGGCGATCCAGTCTAGACAAGGCAGACATGGCAGCTTCATTAAGTGTTTCAGAAAGTGTCGGATGTGGGTGAATGGCGACAGCCAAGTCTTCAAGTACTGCGCCCATCTCGATGGCGACCACGGCCTCTGAGATCAGATCCCCAGCTCTTGGTCCAACAATGCCAACGCCCAAGACCAGGCTGGTATTTGGGTCGAAGAGCACTTTTGTGGTTCCGTTGGTGTCGGCGATGGTCATGGCTCGACCAGACGCTGACCACGGGAATTTGGCGGTGGAGAAACTGATATTTTTAGCTTTAGCTTCAGTTTCGGTCAGTCCGCACCAGGCTACTTCAGGTTCAGTGAAGACAACGGCCGGCACACAGCGGTTGTCGTAGGCTGAAGGTTTGCCAGCTAAGACTTCTGCCGCTACATAAGCTTGTCTAATTGCCCGGTGGGCAAGCATTGGCTGGCCAGAGATATCACCGATTGAGAAGATGCGTTTATCTCTAGTGCGGCAGGTTTCGTCTGATAACACAAAGCCAAATTGATCAATTTCAACTTGGGTGGCTTCTAAGCCGATGCCGTCTGAATTGGGTCTTCGGCCAACAGAAATCAATACTTTATCAGCCGTTAGTTTTTCAGGAACGTCTTTACCAGTCACTTCTACTTCGACACCACTTTTGGTGACTGTAATATTGTTTACTTTTGTATTCAAATGGATAGCTTTGAAGCTCTCGCCAAGTTTATTGGCCAGTGGTCTAACTAGATCACGGTCGGCGCCGGGCAGGAGACCTTCAGTCATTTCGACTACAGTTACTTCACTGCCGAGGGCGGCATAGACCGTTCCAAGTTCTAAGCCAATATAGCCGCCACCAATGACAATTAATTTCTTGGGGATATCGGCTAGATTCAGTGCCGTAGTGCTGTCTAACACTTTGTCGCTGTTGATGTCTTCTTCGTTTTTAAAGAGCTTCGGCAATTTAACTGGTCTAGAGCCAGTTGCCAGAATGCAGTGCTTGAACTTGATGCGCATGGCGCTCTCGCCAGGGCAATCAACTCTTACACTGCGTGAATCTTGGAAAGTCGCCTTGCCGTGCAGAATTTCTACACCAGCGCTCTTGCACATACCAACTATGCCTTGCGAGAGCTTGTCGATAACCCCTGTTTTCCAGGTGCGCAGCGCATCTACATCTATTTTAGGGGCGCCGAAACTAATGCCGATTTTGGCTGCATGTTTGGAAGAATCTATAACTTCAGCGGCATGGAGTAGCGCTTTTGAAGGGATGCAACCCATGTGCAGGCATACGCCACCAGGTTTTGGTGCAGCATCGATCAAAAGAGTTTTGATACCAAGTTCTGCTGCTCTTAATGCTGCCGTGTAACCACCTGGGCCACCACCAATAACAGCAAGCTCAACTTCCTGAACCATCTCTCCTACGACCATGTTGCCTCCTAGGCTTCTAAAATGAATTTGAAGGGGTCTTCCAGTAATTTCACTACATGCTGCACAAAGTAGGCAGCTTCGGCACCATCGGCTAAGCGATGGTCAAACGACATTGCTAAAGGCAATATTGTTCCTATTGCTATCTGGCCGTCTTTGACAATTGGTTTTTGGCTGGCCCGAGCCATGCCTAATATGGCAGCTTCAGGGAAGTTGACCATAGGCGACATACTGGTGCCACCTATGGCGCCAATATTGGTCAATGTGAACGTTCCACCTTGCAGGCGTTCTAGTTCAATTTTCCCCGATCTTGTTTTGGCGGCTATGTCAGAAAGTTCTGCGGCAATATCGTAGAAGCTCTTTTGGTCGACGTTCTTGATTACAGGCACGATTAGGCCACGGTCAGTAGCCACTGCTACCCCAATGTTGTAGTAGTGCTTAATTACTATTTCGCCGGTGTTTTCATCTAGGCTTGAATTGAACTGAGGATAGAGCTTAAGGGCACTAGCCAGAGCTTTGATGGTAAACACTGTAAGAGTTGGACGCACTTTGTTGTCGCCTGAGCGAGCGGCAAATTCTTTCTCGTATTTAGTGACCAAGCTTGATAGTTCAGTGACGTTGGCCTCATCGAAGTGAGTAACGTGAGGGATGTGAGTCCAGGCTTGGGTCATATTCATGGCAATTTTGCGACGAATAGACTTTAGTGGCAAACGTTCGACATTGCCATATTTAGCAAAATCAGGATATTCTACTGGCCCTGAATTCATGCCACCGAGGGCTGTTAGTGGTGTGGCATCAGCACTTGTGCCGCCATACTTATCTTTCATAGATGGCGATGTACTGGCAGCATTGGTTGCATTGGCAGAATTTTTTAGGTTGGCAGTGCCAGCATTTGGTTGAATTCTAGATTCAAGGGAGCCAGCAGCATAGGCCATGACGTCTTCTTTTAAGACTCTACCGGCTGGCCCTGAAGGGTTAACTTGGTGCAGATCAATACCTAATTCACGTGCAAGTCTGCGGGTAGCTGGTGTGGCTGGCACTGGGCCAGTCAATACTTTTGTAGTTGGAGAGGCTGCCCCGTTGTTGCCCGCTGCCACTGCTTGCTTCACTGGTGCTGGCGCCTGAGCTGCTGTTGCGGCTGCCGATACTGCTGCTGGGGCCGCAGCACCTTTAGCAGCAATGTCATAGCCGATCATGACGCAGCCTACTTTTACCGTCTGGCCTTGGGCTACGTGAATTTTTGCCACCGCACCAGCATGCGGTGACGGAATTTCTACCACTGCTTTGTCGGTTTCAACTTCAAAGATGATCTGGTCTTCTTTTACCATTTCGCCTTCTTTGACTTTGACTGCGATTATTTCTGCTTCGTGAATGCCTTCACCAAGGTCAGGCAATTTAAATTCAACCGTCATAGTTCACCTTTAAAAAGAGAGTGTTTCGCGACTGGCTGCCAGTACGCGCTCTGGATCGGGCAAGAAGAAACGTTCTTTAGAGAAGTAAGGAATCGGCACATCGAAACCGGTTACTCGCTTAATTGGTGCCTCTAAGTAGAGCAGTGCTGCTTCGTTGATGCGAGCAACAACTTCTGCGCCAAGTCCGCAAGTTCTAGGGCCTTCGTGCACAACCACAGCGCGACCAGTTTTCTTTACTGACTCAATAATGAGAGTGGCATCCATGGGTGAAATTGTCAGTAAGTCGATTACTTCAGCTTGCACGCCGTCTTCTTCTTCTAGCAGTTCGGCTGCTTCTAACGTTGGGCGTAGGCTGGCACCATATGAAATCAAAGTGATGTCTTTGCCTTTGCGTACAACTTGAGCCTGGCCAATGGGAAGTGTTTCCATGGCTTCTGGTACGTCTTCTTTGAACAATCTATAGATTGCTTTAGGCTCGTAGTAGATCACTGGGTCTGGATCTTGAATGGCACTATGAAGAAGGGCGCGAGCGTTTCTTGGGCCTGAAGGAATGACTACTTTCAAACCAGGAGTATGAGCATAGATTGCTTCGCGACTTTCAGAGTGGTGCTCAAGGGCGCGGATGCCACCACCATAAGGTGCGCGCATCACTACTGGTACAGTAACGCGGCCTCTAGTGCGGTTGCGGAAGCGTGAGGCATGACACTCAAGTTGATGGAAGGCATAGTAGTCAAAACCAGAAAATTGCATTTCGCAAACTGGTCGCAGCCCGTAGATGGCCATGCCAATTGCTGTGCCCATGATGCCAGATTCAGCTAGGGGTGTATCGAGGACACGCTTGTCGCCAAACTTATGGTACAAACCTTCGGTGATGCGAAAAACACCTTCATCGGGGCCGACGTCTTCGCCCATGACGATTACTTTTTCGTCTCTTTCCATTGCTTCGAAAAGGGCTAGGTTAATCGCCTTTGCCATATTCATTTGCGCCATTGGTCATTCTCCTGAAATTTGTAAGCAAAAATATCTGGCTTTAGTGAGCGCTTGCTTTTTGCGGGCTGACACCAGAATTGGTGGAATTTTTTACTTGCTCTAAATGTTTCTTCAGCTCTTCCCGTTGCTCGTTCAAGTAAGGCGGAATATCGCTGTAGAGATAGTCGAACATGCTGAGTGGGTTGGCTAGCTCTTCGCTTTGAGCCATCTCTTCCACTTTGACGATAGAAGCTTTGATCAATGTATCTAGCTCTTGCTCTAGTTCTTCAAGTTGCTTTTCAGTGTAGACACCTTTAGCCACTAGATATTTTTTGAAGCGAGCTAGTGGTTCGCGTTTTGTCCAAAGGGCGCACTCTTCATCACTGCGATAGCGTTTTGGATCATCGGCGGTGGTGTGAGGTGTGAAGCGATAAGTAAGACCTTCAATTAAGGTCGGGCCTTCACCGCGCTTGGCTCTTTCAACAGCTTCGAGGGTGGCAACATAAACTGCCAGTACATCGTTGCCGTCTACACGAATACCAGGCATGCCATAAGCAATTGCTCTTTGGGCAATTGTTTCATTGCGCATTTGTTTGGCAATTGGCACCGAGATTGCATATTGATTGTTGAGGCAGACAAAAACTACAGGGGCTTGATAGACCGAAGCAAAGTTCATCGCTTCGTGGGTATCGCCTTCAGATGAGGCACCATCGCCGAAGTAAGTCATGACGACGCTATTGTCGTTGCGCAACTTCATGGCCATTCCAAGCCCTGCAGCATGCAACAGTTGGCTGGCAATAGGCACGCACACTGGCAAATCGTTGACGCCTTCTGGTGGCATAGCGCCTTCTTCAAAACCATTCCAGTAAAGCAAGGTTGTTTCTATTGACCAACCGCGGAAGAGCAGACCAGCAAGTTCTCTGTAAGCAGGAACGTGCCAATCAGTTTTGCCTAGGTGGATGGCCGAACCCATCGAAATAGCTTCGTGACCAGAAGACTGAGGGAATGTCCCCATTCTTCCTTGTCTTTGCATCAAGAGCATGCGTTCGTCGGTGCGCCGAGCGAGCAGCATGTACTTGTACATGGTCTTCAATGTTTCAGGAGCAATTTTGGGCTCGAGAGCTTTATCGAGTTTGGCATCCTCATCTAGAATGGAGAGATACTCAATATTTGGAAGCTCGATCTTTGTTCTTGGCATAGAATCCACTCTATTGTTTGATGCTGGGTGTGAAACTGGGGAAATTGGCTGAGCGGTCGTCTTTTGTAGTGTCAAAGAGCATAGCGATTGGCTCTGCGCGTTAACTTCTTCTACTTGACGATCCGTTACAGACCAGGCAAAGTATGTCATATATAGACCGTAGGGGTCTATAAAGGTTTGTGGAAAATTCGCTTAATGGCGCACTCTTACAGAAAAATTCGTTGAAGCAAATATGAATCATAAAGTCTTTGTTGAGAAAGAAGAATCGCTGCCCAAGCCGCCCTGGCTCAAGGTTCGCCTGCCCACCGGAGAGCCGTACTGGCGCGTCAAAGAGCTGCTTGAGCAGCATGATTTGCATACAGTTTGCGAGTCGGCGGCTTGCCCCAATCGCGGTGAGTGTTGGGCTCGGGGCACTGCCACTTTTATGATTTTGGGCAATGTCTGTACGCGAAGCTGTGGATTTTGTAATGTCATTACCGGTAAACCGACCGAGCTAGATTTAGAGGAACCAGCGCGTGTAGCTGAAGCAGTAAGTAAGCTTTCTCTTAAGTATGCTGTGATCACTTCAGTTAATCGCGATGAGTTGAAAGATGGCGGGGCTGCTGTCTGGGCTGAGACCATTAGGTCAGTTCGTGCTCTTAATCCTGATACTGCTATTGAAGTTCTCATTCCTGACTTCTGTTCTAATTGGCAAGCGCTTGATGTGGTCCTCGCTGCCCGCCCTGATGTGCTCAATCACAATATTGAAACTGTTCCGCGCCTTTATTTAGAAGTGCGACCTCAAGGGCGCTACGACCGTTCGCTAGAAGTATTGGCGCGCTCTAAAAAAGCTGGTTTGACAACCAAGAGTGGTTTGATGATGGGCCTAGGAGAGCGCGACGAAGAAGTTTTAGAAGTGATGAAAGATTGGCGCAAAGCCGGGGTTGACTTGATTACCCTGGGTCAATA
>JAGOSY010000032.1 GCA_018062085.1 bacterium
GCGTCGTCCACAGGCCTTGAACTCGACAAGCTCAAAAACAATTTGGCGGTCTTGTTCCATAACCAGTGGCCGGGCGAGAAGCCGAGCCCTACTGCGAAGAATCTGCTTTGACAAAAGATTGTCGACTAGGTTTTCTCTCTCATCGGTCATTGAGCACCACTCGCTAACTGTTCGACAATATTGAGTAATTCTCTTACTGAAGTACCATCCGTGCACTCAACCAATGATTCTGGGGGCATTTTCGCCAAGACTTCGCGAACCATTAACAAATAGCGATCAGCTGTTAGATTATCACCATGCTGCAAAGCAATGGAGGCAAGCATAAAACTAGCAGCGGCAAAATCAGATTTGACATCTAGAGCCTGCTTAAGTAATGCACGCGCTTCGTTGCTCCGGCCAGATTCACTCAAGACCACCGCATAAAGATAGAGATAGTCATATCTATTGTCAATTTTCACAAGCGACGAAGCATGACTAACCGCAGCATCAAAGCGCCCAAGATTACTCAATGAGCGCACAAGTAATTCTAAAAACTGTTTCTGCAACTCATTATCGAATTTTCTGCGCTCTCGGCCGAGAAGATTAAGCTGTTGCAAACCCTTACTGAGCACTCTCTCACTTGCAGCATAATCACCCTGCTTAAGTAGCTTTCGACCATATTCAAGTTCATCCTTTAGGGTAGGCACCACCTTAGTATCGGCCGAGATGCTCACAGGCAGCTCTTTTTGAAAGAGATAGACCTCGTTATGCAGCCGCGCTCGCAAATTCTGAGCTATCTCCTTTTCTCCCGCACTGGGCACTTCGGTGGCAGCTAACAAAAGCCAACCTCCTGGAGCCAGCATGCGGCTAAGCCGCTGGAGCACTGGCTTGATCATAGACTTATCAAAATAAATTAGAACATTGCGACAAAGAACTAAATCAAATGGTTGACTGCCAAGCTGCTGCTCGTATACGAGAAAGTCATCAGCCAAGTTGAGATAGACGAACTGCACCATCATCTTTAGCTTGTCTACTATCTCAAAATTACCAGCTTCCAGCTCTTTGAAAAAACGCCCCTTAAAGCGATCGGAAGGTTCACTTAGCACCCCCCTGAAGGCCCAGGCGCCATAGACTCCAAGCCTTGCCTTGGCCAAATAGTCTTGATTAATATCACTTCCCACTATATTTATTTGCCAGTCATCAATATCGCTAACCAGGCGAGTCAAAAGCATGGCTAATGAATATGCTTCCTCGCCAGTGCAACAGCCAGCGCTCAAAATACGCAGCTTTTTTCCTTGTGCTCGGCGCTGCTCAATAAGGGCGGGAAGCACGGCTTCCAGTTCTTCAAACGCCTTTGGTTCACGAAAAAAATAGGTTTCGGCAGTAGTGAGATGACGAGCGATAGCCTGCACCTCTTCAGCTGATAAAGAACTCTGAAAAATCTTGAGGGCGAATTGCCGCGCATCAGAATAGTTTAGATCTTGTGCTGCTAGTTCAATGGCCTTTTCTAAATCGGCTAGGCGATCCGGACCATAATGAATACCAATAGACGCGCTGATTACTGCGTTCAACCGGCCAATCAGCTCTTGGTCAAATAGACTCACAATGACACCGTAAGTAACCTGATTATTCTATTGTATAGAGCCTGGCAGAGCGTTAAAATGCCAATGAGTTTATCAAAGTGGTGATCAAATGATTGGCGAATGGGAAGCACCGGTGCAGAGGCTATCGCAGCAACTGGAAGAATTAAAGCTTACCCTAAAGAGTATTGATCAAAGCAAAAATCAACTGCGGCCAGAGCTGGAGCGCATGACCATTGAACTCACCAGTCTCCTGGGAGCGCAAAATTCTAAGGTTGAGCCACTTCTTGAGTTCCCCCGAATTCTCAAGTCAATCTTATCGAACAAAAAAGTAGGAGCCATGGTTTTCGGCCCTGATGGGGAAAAACTGCTTTATAACGAACGGGCTCAGCACCTACTGTCTGGCCTGGGTGATTTTAATGACCAGGGGCACACTCACGACTTTGGCTTCTTCAAGGCCGACGGCGCTACCCACTTTCAAAGCAAAGAACTACCTTGGTTCGAAGCCTTGAGCGGTCACACAAAAAAATTAGAAGACACCGAAATGATTGTCAAAAGACCGGGCAAAGAAGACCAACCACTCTGGCTAAGAGTCACCGTATCCACGCTGTCTGGTGCTGAAAGTGGAGAAATTGGTGGAGCTATTGCCTTCCTTGCTGACATTACCGAGCACGTAGCGGTTGTCAATGAGTTGTCATCGATTTGCAGTGAGCTAGAGCAAAAGCTCAATAACTTTACTCTTGCTAGTAAAGAGCTAGAAATGTTGAGCCGTAAGCTCAGCCAAGTAAGAAGTCAGGATATGGAGCTGGCCAATCAAGCAAGCAAAGACAATCAAAATCGCACGACAACCACGAAAGTTACTTCTAGTAATGGCAGGGTCTTGGTAGCAGACGATGTCGCCGTAAACCAGAAGCTGCTCAAATTGCAACTTGAACGTATGGGTTTTGAAGTGACCCTTGTTAAGAACGGAATCGAAGCTGTCGAAGCAGTAAAAGCGTCGCATTTCGATTTAATTCTGATGGATTGCGATATGCCCGAGTTGGATGGCTACGAAGCCACTGAACAAATCCGAACCCTTGGTCTAAATAAGTCTGGGGTGCCAATCATTGCCGTAACCGCTTACGATCGCGAAGGCGATCGAGAAAAATGCCTGGCCAGTGGTATGAATGATTTCATTACCAAAGGTTCGCCAGAAAAGCTACTTCGACTGGCAATTTCTAAATGGATTAATGCCGCAACTCTGAGCAACCCGGAAGAAGACAGCGACATAGTTAGCCGCGCCCGTGTAGTGCTGTTTGACGAAGACAAAGGTGAACACTCTAGATCGTTAACTGTCGATCTCAACGACCTTGAGGACACATACGGAAGCAGCGAAACAGAATCAATTTTGCGACTCTTTTTAGGAGTTTCTAGCACATTTGTAGAATGTCTTGAACTAGCTGTTGAATCTAAAGATGCTGAAGCAGTGAGCCACTTTGCTTATTCTCTCAAAGGACCCTGCGCTTCACTCAACTTGACGCACCTGGCTGGCTTAGCGACTCAACTTGCTCAACTAGGAGTGAATTCGAAGTGGAGTGCTGCAGAAGAAATATATCAGCAACTAAAATCGGCCTATGCACCAATACAGAAGCAGGTCTCTGACATACTCTCAGATCTTCCGACTAGCAGCGTAGAGGAAAGTAATTGACCGATTCTGACGACTTTGCTAACCGTTTAAGCGAAGCTTTTCAGGAAGAGGCCAGCGAGATACTGGCTGACGTGCGCAAGTTATTCAGTCAGATAGAATCAATTCAACAAAATACTAGCACTGCATTTAGTGAACAACTTGTTCATATTGATCTGGCCCTCGCTCGCTTGCACAGCCTCAAAGGTTCTGCCAGAGCCGTTAGTGAACAACAAGCGGTAACTATCTGTCAGTGGTTAGAGACAGCCTTGGCCAATGCCAAAGCTGAGGAGAAAAGCATTGACCGAGTACAAATTCATGCATTAAGTTTCAGTATAGAGCTTCTGGATGAGCTACTGGGGCTGAAAAACGGTGAGGAGCACGGAAAAGAGCGGATCAAAGCTGAGATCGGTAAATTGCTAGGCTTCACACCTTCAGCGAAAATACAAGAAGAAGCAAAAGCACAGACAGAGACGTTAGAAGAGCCGAATACTTCGCATCCACTTAAAACTAGCGTGAAAGCGCCTTCCGCTGCGAAAGCCGACAATCTAACATCAGTCAGGGTATCAATAGAGAAACTCGACCGTTTGCTCTCTGAATCAGAAGAGCTTTTAACAGTTAAGACAAAGACAGCAGAATATCTAGAAGATCTATTTCAGCTAAAGTCGCTGGTCAGTGATCTCGGCGACGAGTTGAAAGCTCTCTCTCAGTCCCAGCCAGAGACAGCCACGATCAACGGACAGCTAAAGCTCTTGCAGAGCAAAGTAAGCACAATGACAAAGGTTGCTTCTCGTGATCAGAGCAGTGCATCGCTCTTGATCAATCGCTATCTCGAAACAGCCAAAACCCTTGTAATGCTACCTGTTTCAACTTGCTTTGAAGGCTTCCCCCGATTAATTCGCGAACTCAGTAGAGAGTTAGATAAAGACGTAGAGTTGACCATTGACGGCGGTCAACTAGAAGTTGATAGACGTGTACTTGAGCGACTTAAAGATCCCTTGATACACATTCTTCGCAACGCCATGGATCACGGCTTTGAATCAACGCAGGAACGTAGCTCAGCAAACAAGAACCGGGCGAAACTAACTGTTTGCGCACGTCAACTCAATGGTGAAACCATTGAAATCACCATAGAAGACAACGGTCGAGGCATCGACGATCGGGCAATTCGAGCAACTGCGGTAAAAAAAATGTTGATTGGAGCTGAAGAAGCAGAGAATCTCAGCCTTGATGAAGTCTATGCTTTGATTTTCAGATCCGATTTTTCTACGAGAGAGACAGTCAGTGAACTCTCTGGTCGTGGACTAGGCCTGGCTATCGTCAAAGAAAAAATTGAAGAATTAAACGGTCGCATCGAATTGAGCAGCCAAGCTGGCAGCGGCAGTACCTTCCGGATCATTGTACCGACGACTCTGGCCACCTTCATGGGAATTCTTGTTGAGGCTGCTGGCCAGAGGTTCGTCGTGCCAATATCGGGCATGAACCGGGCTATGCGCGTTCACCCCTTGGCCCTTGAAATAGTGGACGAACGCGAGACCTTTATGGTGGATGGTCAGGTATTACCAGTAGCGGCTTTAACAAAAGCCCTCAATCTACCAGCTTCCCGCGCTACATCATCTACTAATTTTAAATATCTAGAAATGCTGGTAATTAGCCACCGTGACAAGAAAGCCGGTGTGATTGTCGATCAAATTCTAACAGAGCAAGAATTTCTAGTGAAGAAACTCGGCTTTCCCCTTGGTCAAATCAATAACTTTGCTGGTGCCACCATACTCTCTGATAGCAAGGTAGCCTTGGTTCTAAACTTAGCAGAACTTGTAGAAACAATTGTCAAAACACGCTTCATGCAAGATCAAAAGCCAATGTTTGGCTTAGCGGCCATGCTAGACAGACAAGATAATGACAAGCAAGATAGTCATATGCAAGACAGTCATATGCAAGATAGTGCAATAGAGAAAAATCAGTCTATCTTAGTAGTCGAAGATTCTTTAACCTCGCGCATTTTCATGCGCAACATTCTAGAAGCCGCTGGCTATAAGGTGACTCTAAGCGTTAACGGCAAAGAAGCCCTAGATACTCTTAAGAAATCACAGAACTTTGACTTAGTTATCTCAGACATCGAAATGCCTATTCTCGACGGCTTAGGTCTGGTTAAGGCCATCAGAACAAATAAGCAACTAAAACAACTTCCAATAGTGCTGGTTACGTCTCTAAGCAACGAAAAATTCAAGAACGCAGGAATTGAAGCGGGTGCCAATGCCTACTTCGTCAAAGGCGACCTCAATCAAGCCAATCTGCTGTCAGTTATAAGAGAGCTGCTATGAATAGACGAATTAAAGTCTTAGTTGTGGAAGATTCACTGACAGCACAAAAAATACTCGTAAAGATATTGAGTGCTGATAGTCAAATAGAAGTTATAGCTGTGGCGTCTAGCGGAGAAGAAGCTTTAGAACAACTGAAGCACATCTCACCAGATCTAATTACCATGGATATTCATATGCCAGGTATGGACGGCCTCGAAGTCACACGTAAGATAATGGAGTCGAAGCCAGTACCAATCATTGTGGTTAGTGCCAGTTGTCTAGTCGAAGATATAGAGAGAGCCTTTCAATTAATCGAAGCCGGCGCTCTTACAGCCATTGCTAAGCCAATTGCCATCGGCAGTGGTGATTTTGAAGCGACAGCCTGGCGTTTGGTTCAGACAGTCAAAGACATGGCTTCGGTAAAAGTAATTAAGCGCTGGCCGAAACAAAAAAGCGACAAGAAGCAAGCAGGCGAAATATCAGATTTACAAGTTCCTAAACTCAAACCATTTGAGCTAGTTGCCATCGGTGCTTCCACCGGCGGGCCACAAGCCATTGAGGCAATTTTAAAGAATCTCCCGAGGGATTATCCAGCCTCCATATTGGTTGTGCAACACATCGCGCCAGGCTTTCTTGCCGGTATGGTGGAATGGCTCGACCACATACTTGCTCTCCACGTAAAAGTAGCCCATGAGGGAGAAAGGCTTAAGCCCGGAACCGTTTATCTCTGTCCAGAAGGCAAACATATGGGCATCAGTAAAGAAAGCATAATTACGCTTTCTGCTGCAGAGCCGATAGGAGGTCACCGACCAGCAGTTTCGTACTTATTTCAGGCCCTCGCTCAAAACTACAGCGACTGTTTGGCCATTTTACTTACTGGTATGGGCAAAGATGGTGCCGCTGAACTCTTAGAGTTAAAAGAGCAGGGTGCCACTACCATTGCCCAGGATAAAGAAAGCTCTGTTATTCACGGCATGCCAGGAGCAGCCATAGCTCTCGGCGCACAGTGCCATATCTTGAATTTAGAGAGCATAGCCTCTGTCCTCCTGCAGAATAGAAAATGAGGTAGTCATAGCAATGGAAGCCAGCACACCAGAAGAAAGCACAAAAGAAACAGATACAATAAATAGCCAGCTTAATCTGCTCTTAGTAGAAGACACCTTGACTCAGTCTATGTACATGAGCCACGCACTGGGTCAAGCTGGTTACCAAGTCACTCTTGCACGCTCTGGTGAAAAGGCTCTAGAAGCGCTAGAGACATTTAGGCCAGACGCTATGCTGACAGATATTAATATGCCTGGCATCAGCGGTTTTGACTTAGTGAGAAAACTAAAAGAAGACGATTCTACCCAAGGGATTACTGCAATTCTCTTGCTCACCCCAGCAAACTTAAAAGATGCAGTAGAGATACTCAATAGCGGTGCCGATGGCATCGTCTTTAAGTCGACCTTAGCTAAGAAATTTGTCGAGCAGGTAAAGCTTGCTCTGCAGCAAGGTCATTCAAGTGCGTTAAAAATAGGCGATCTAAGCCATACGACAAATTCAACTCTAGAAAAAAGCAATCATCTTTTTCTCAGTGCCTATCAGCAGATATTAGATCTGCAATCCCAATAGATTTGTATTAAAATTGTCAAGGAAAAATAGGTTGCAAATTTACCATTCACGAGAAATCAATGCCAAACGATAGCCTCGAATCTCAATTGTCAAGCCAGCTGGTGGTATCGTCGCTCTGCTTTGGCGCAATTACTTTGTTTGTAGGTTGGCAGTGGTGGTCATCAGAACAAGCCATTACTCTGCTTATAAACTTTGGTCCTAGCGGCGATCACAAAGAGTTTTTTGAAACAGCCCAGAACCTCAAACAATCCAACTTGTATCTCGGCCTTGCCTTTGCAGCATCAATTGTTATTGCCACTGCCACCACTCTAAAAATCAAACGTTTCATGGACAGCAGTGTCGTACAACCACTCAAGGCACTGACGATAGCGGCACAAAAAATTGGTCAAGGCGATTTGAAATACGAAATACCAAAATCGTCGCAAAACGATGAGCTTGGTGCTTTGTCAGACACCTTCGAGAAAATGGTATCAAGTCTTCGCTCTGACACTCAGCATATAGCCGAAGCAGTACAGGTTTTGGCTAGCTCAGTCAAACAAATTGTCGTTTCCACCAGTGAATCTTCCGTTAGTTCAACCAATACAGCGGCCACTGTGACCCAGACCACAGTTTCTGCCGAAGAGGTAAGACAGACAACCCTAGTTGCCACACAGAAGGGCCGTTATGTCGCCGACCTAGCTCAACAAGCAGCGCAAATTTCGATGGCAGGCAAAGCAGCCGCCGATGATACTGTCGAGCAAATGAATGAAATTAGAGAACAAATGAAGTCTATCGCCCAGAACATGGCGGGGTTAACGGAAAAGGGGCAAGCTATTGCCGAGATCACAGCGTCGGTAGACGAACTTTCTCAGCAATCTAATTTGCTTGCTGTCAATGCCTCTATTGAAGCAGCTCGTGCCGGTGAGCTAGGTAAAGGCTTCGCCGTTGTCGCTCAAGAGGTCAAGGCTCTCTCTAACCAATCGAAACAAGCCACCGCTGAAGTAAGAAAAATTCTCAATGATATTCAGCAAGCAGCTCAGCATGCAGCTGTATCAATAGAACAAGGCACCCGCACTGTTGAGTCGGCGGTTAAACAATCAACAGAGGCCGGGCGGTCCATTGAATCTCTAGCCAATAGTGTCAGCGAAGCGGCCAGCGCTGCAGTTCAAATTGCGGCAGCATCGCAAGAGCAGCTCACTGGTATCGATCAAGTAGTAACTGCAATGCAAGGCATTCAAGACGCTACCAAACAGCACGTGGCATCAAGCAAACAAATCGAGCAGGCCGCTTACAGCTTAACTGCTATCCAAGATGTTTTAGAAAGCCTAGTCGCAAAATACAAAAAGTAGCCTAATTCTTGCTGCGCTCAAGCCACTGACGGCCAGTCTCAGTTAAGTAGTCGCGCATCTCTTGCACAACAATCATGCCATCAGCCAAGTTGATGACATTGACATGGGTTTTAGCATAGAGCAAAGACTCGGCAATAATCATCTGTTCAGCGCTATATTCAAGCACGTCAGCGACACGATCAACAATCATGGCTAATTTATGATCACCATCGCGCGCCACTACCATCATGTCAGACACAGCAACTGCCTTATCAGGCAAGCTAAATCGAGCCCGGGCGTTAACCACTGGAATCAGCTCACCGTGTACGTTTACAAAGCCGAGAAACTCAGTTTTATGATCGGCCTCACACTGAGTAATTTCTACAGCAGGATAAACTCTTTCTACGCTAGTAAGTGGAATAGCGTAGCGATTTTCATCCAGAAAGAAGAGCAGAAGTGAGACTGATTTGGTCATAGCAGTTACCTAAAGCTCAAGCCGTTTAGAAAGTTCAGAGCGGTAGAGTCGTTCTCGATCGTAGTGGCGCAATTGTGTCTTAAATTGATCATAGTGCTGATAGGCATGCTCAACCACCCTTAGTGGCAGACGCGAATCTTTGACAATATATGGAATCAAACCCAGTTCAATCGTCAAGCGATCAAGATATTCAATGAAGCTAGCTCCAGCGGCACAGCGAGGGAAGTTTAGAGTAAAGCAAATGCCCTCACCCTCAAAGCGCATCAAACTCTGGCTGCCTCTCGATGCCTTAGCCTGGGCCAAGGTTACTGCCAACTCGTTATTGTCCAACCAGTCCTCAATCGCATTTATAAACGCGGCAAACTGCTCTATGGGAACAATCACCTCACTTTCATGAAACCCGGCCCGACCAAACGACTTGTAGTAGAACTGCCGGCTCGCGTGGGCAGGGAAGAAACAGTCTTTCACCGCCCTTAAAGTTGGCTCAGTAGAGAAGCGATTGCAGCCACCATAGAGAACATTAACAAGGCGATTGAAGGGCAAACTATACAGTGCCAAATCTGTACATAAGTTAGTTTTGCGAGAGCGCCACTGCCCGTTCATTGGCCAGTAAGTTGGTAAGCTCGCCTTTCGTCTAGCTAAGCTCAAGTTAAACTCAGCATTGACAAATTTTCCGATCAGTAAAAAACCACGACCAAAGGCAGCACCTCTAGCGCTGAAGTCGTGCCAAGAAACAGCAAAGTCGCACTCCTCTGCGGCCTTAACCAGTAGCTCTGGGGTGGCTAAAAGGTCGTCAATTGGCACCCGATACAAAGCCATCAGTGGTGATGGCAGAGGGTGGGTGTGCAACTTGGCGCTGATAATATGGCCAGTCAGACCATAGCCACCACAAGTAAGTTCAAAAATATCATTGTTGATTGCTCGGCTAGCAGAAACTATTCCACGAGCAGGGTGAAAGAGCTTGAGCGAATGAACCTGCTGACGAAAGTTACCGTCTCTCAATTGATTCTGACCGTGCACATCAACGGCTATGCAGCCGCCAAGGGTTATGGCCGGATAGTCTGGTTGAACGACAAGATAACGCCCAATATCGCGCAGATAGTTGTGAATATGAGCCAGTGTGGCACCCGCTTGTACTTCTAACAAACCTGTTTCAGGGTCATACTCAATGATTTCAGTGAACCTTGAATTGTCGACAGTGGCAATGCCATCACCAAAATGATTAGCAGCAAACGAGAGCCCTGCACCGCGGGTGATGCGAGCTTTCTTGCCAGAAAGTACTTTCTCTTCAATATCTGAAAGCTCTCTCAACGCACTCTGAGACGGCTTTATTAGCGATCCCCTGGCTAGAACACCGCCATCAAAACTATTAAAATCGACTTGAGAATCTAGAACGAAAGTTGAGATCATAGCAATTATTCAGCTATCTTCTTGGCTAGCAGATGGGCTAGCAGAAGCGTTAGCAGAAGCACTAGCTGGAGAACTCGAGTCGTCTAAATCGCCGCCCTCAGTCTTTTTGCCCTGGGTCTTACCCCTCTGCCTATGTCGGTTGAGCACCTCAGCAAAGAACAAAGCGAGTAGTAAAACAGAACCAAACAGTTTCAAGAAGTATTCTTCTTGGTGCACAAAGCAAGCAGCAATAAAGCCAAATACAGTCGAAGCGGCATAAATTATGTAAGCTACTTTCTTTTGATCAAGCCCAGTATCAAGCAAGCGGTGATGAATATGCAGGCGGTCCGGCGAGAAGATAGAAACCCCTTTAGCTAGACGACGGACAATGGCCCAGGATGTATCAAGAAGAGGAAAGGCCAAAATGAAAAGGACCAATAGCGAAGTTGGCACCATAACCGTTGAGGCGGCGCCTTTAATCACACCAGTGATCGACACAGCAGCAAGAATGAAGCCGGTCAAATAAGCACCAGAATCGCCCAAGAAAATACGAGCGGGGTTAAAATTCCAACGCAAGAAACCTAAAAGAGCCCCGGCAATTACAGCTGCCATAAGAGCCGCAAACGGCTTGGCCACACCTAAGGCCACGGCCCAAATAGTCAAAGCCGAAATTGCTGAGACTCCTGCGGCCAGACCATCCATACCATCAATTAGGTTGACAGCATTAGCCACTCCCACTAGCCACAAAACTGTGATGGGCAAAGAAAGCATGCCTAGATCAATTGGCACTCCACCCTGTATGTGTATAAATGCAAAATCGAAGTTCCAATCTTGTGGTATCGGAATTGCTTTAATACGCACACCAAGAGCGTAGGCGGCGCAGCCTGCCAATATTTGAGTTAAGAGCTTGTACTTAGCTCTAATAGACTCAAGGTCGTCCATCAAACCCAAAACAAAAACAAGCGTGCCACCAACAGCAATAGCTAAAATTCCTTCTTGTCCACGAGCGTTCTGCGGCAACCTACCAGCAATGGCAACAAGCGAAACAATGGTTGCTAAAACACTTATATAGATAGCCACTCCGCCTAAACGTGGCACTGCTACTTTGTGGATACGGCGATCTTCACCAGGTTTATCAACAAGACCTAGGCGCATAGCTCTAGCTCTAATTTCAGGCACGAGCCACCAAGAGATAGAAAGCGCAATCAAAAATCCTGGAATTTGCATTTGGCTTAGATCACAGCCAGCTGGCACATAGGCCCACCAAACTCCAACCGCTAAGAGCAGAAACTGACAAAGGTGAATCAAAAGTTTAGAGGCTCGCGAGCGGCCACTTTTCTTCGACTCATCACTTGGCAATTCGAGTGTTTTCATCTAACGGCAGCTAGCTTGCTCTCGTAAAGTGGAAACTTCTTGCAAAGTTCTTCTACAGTTTTACGTGATTGGGCTTTTACGGCCTCATCTTCTGGTGCCTTCAATGTAGAGGCAATGGCTAGACCAATTGCCTTCATTTCAGTGGTGCCCATACCCCGACTGCTAACAGCTGGTGTGCCCAGCCTGATACCACTTGTTACCATTGGTTTTTCAGGATCGTTGGGCACGGCATTTTTGTTGGTGGTGATATTCACTTCTTCAAGAATAGCGCTAGCCTTTTTGCCTGTCATGGCAATAGGTCGCAAATCAACAGTCATCAAATGGTTATCGGTGCCACCTGAGACAATCGCTAGACCTTCCTCCACCAGAGTAGCGGCGAGAACCTTGGCATTGTCTACGATTGATTTTTGATAGATTTTGAATTCAGGCTTTAAGGCCTCACCAAAAGCTGCGGCCTTGGCTGCAATCACGTGCATCAAGGGCCCGCCTTGGATACCAGGGAAAACGGCTTTATCAACTAAGGGTGCAAATTCTTCTAGGGACATAACCACGCCGCCCCGAGGACCACGAAGGGTTTTGTGGGTAGTCGTGGTGACAAAATGGGCATGTGGGAATGGATTTGGATGCAGACCAGCCACTATTAGCCCAGCAATGTGAGCAATATCGGCCATCAAATAGGCGCCAACGCTATCGGCAATTTTCCGCATTCTCTCAAAATCAATGATGCGTGGATAGTTGCTAGCGCCACAAACGATAAGCTTTGGCTTAACGGAATGGGCAACCTTTTCTGCCATTTCATAGTCAAGCAGACCAGTTTGAGGATCAACACCGTAGAAATGAGCATCGAACCACTTGCCTGACATGTTCACCGGCGAGCCATGGGTGAGGTGGCCACCTTGGTCCAAGGCCATTCCTAAAATGGAATCGCCAGGCTTGAGCATAGCGAAAAACACTGCCATGTTAGCCTGAGCACCACTGTGGGGTTGCACGTTGGCATGGGGGGCACCAAACAGCTGTTTTACTCTCTCAATAGCTAGACGCTCAACAGCGTCTACGTTCTCACAACCACCGTAGTAGCGTTTACCGGGCAAACCTTCAGCATACTTATTTGTCAAGACCGACCCTTGAGCCTCAAGTACTGCTTCACTGACAAAATTTTCAGAAGCAATTAACTCGATACTGTTCTGTTGGCGCAGTAGCTCTCTGTTGATGATCTCGAACAGGGCCGGATCGCTATTGGCCAGATGGCTATTAGTTAAACTCATTCTTCTCTCCAACGGTCTTGTATCCGCTATTTTAGCTGCTTTTCAAGCACTTTTCAAAAGTGCCCCAATATTACAAAAGAGTAGAGCAAATCGCTAAACCAAGTCACTAAGCAGGTCAAGAGCGCGCATTCTCCTCCCAGACTTGTACTCAATATAGCTTTGCATTACACGCCTAGCTGCACTTGTCGCCATTTTTAGTTGGGCCTCTCTAGCTTCACCAGCCTGTTCGTGCTGGCGCTCATTAACATCAAGACCATCAATATTGATACTGTCTGAGCCAATACAGGCTAGAACCATCCTTTTCCAGACTAAGGGCGTGACATAAATGTTTGTCCGTTGATTCTCAATGGCTTCGGAGCGTTGTTCCAAAGCTATACCTACCTCTTCATGCACTTCTGAGAGCAAAGAGTTACTGGCCATAGCACGGATTTTATAGAAACATTTTTGGCAAAGCAGGCCCCCTAATTCATGGTTGAAAGCACTGATATTGCGTTCATTGAGAGCATCCCGACAGGATACGCAATAGTTAAGTTCAGGTCTAATACCTAGCATCTCTAACAAGGCAAATTCAAATTCTAGACAGAGTAAAGCTGGATCTCTTCCACTAGCTGCCATCAAACCAATAGAAAGAATCAATCGATCAAAATAGCGCGCGCACTCTTCAGTCAACCCTTGGCCAAATACCTGGGTCAGCTCCGCGTAATAAAAGGCATAGGTCAAGCGCCTCAAGTCATGACGCAAATTAGGATAAGTCTCAATGCTTTCGCACTGAGTAATAATGTCGAGGTTCTTACCCTTAGCTAGAAGCAACTTATTGACATTTAGCAGTTCTGCCTTACCGGCAATTTTGGCCCCAGGCTTGCGCGCACCTTTAGCCACAGCGCGATGAATACCCTTTTCTCTAGAAAAAAGGGTGATGATTTTGTCGGCCTCTCCTAAATTGAAAGTACCGACATTAATTGCAGTGAGCGAAAAAGTAGCCAATTATTTTGAGTTAATTGGTTGCTTAATTAACTCCATCCATTCGGTGTGGACAAATCCTACTTCTGGTTTATCGACCCGCTCATAGGTATGGGCACCAAAGAAATCTCGTTGGGCTTGGGTGAGATTTTGGGGAAGTTGGGCGCTACGGTAGCTATCGAAGTAAGACAAACTTGCAGTCAGGGCTGGCACCGGAATACCACGTTTGACTGCTTCTTGCACCACTGCTCGCAATGACTCATGTGAATTCGCCATCCACACTGCAAAATCAGGATCGATGAGCAAATTAGGCAAGTTATTGTTGCGATCAAAAGCCGTGCGAATGCGCTCAAGCAATTGGGCGCGGATGATACAGCCGCCTCTCCAGATGCGAGCACACTCAGAGAGATTAACGCCCCAGTTGTACTTATCAGAGCCGGCCTTAATCAAGGCCATACCTTGAGCATAGCTACAAATTTTGCTGGCATAGAGGGCCTTTTCTAAATGGCCAATCAAGCTCTTGTCTGCCGGTGGCACTTTTGCAAGTTCACTTGTGACTGAAGCAAAGACAGTGGAAGCAAGTTTTCTCTCACTTTTCATCGATGAGAGCACGCGACCGGTCAATGCAGCATCAATGGTTGGCACCGGAACGCCCAAGTCAAGAGCGGCTTCAGAAGTCCATTTACCTGTACCTTTTTGCCCTGCTTTGTCCAAAATCAGATCAACCAGCGGCTTTTTGGTTTCGGGATCAACCACCGAAAGTATCTGAGCTGTAATCTCGATTAAGAATGAATCAAGCAGACCTTTATTCCAGTTTGTGAAAACCTCAGACATATCGGCGGCTGACATATTGAGCACACGTCTGAGCACATCATAAATTTCAGCAATGAGCTGCATGTCACCATATTCGATACCGTTGTGCACCATTTTGACAAAGTGGCCAGCACCATCTGGTCCGAGATAAGTAACACAAGGGCTACCGTCGACTTTGGCAGAAATTGCTTCCCATATTGGTTGTACTTGCTTGTAAGCATCAAGATTGCCACCAGGCATGAGGGAAGGCCCCCAAAGAGCACCTTCTTCACCACCAGATACGCCTGAGCCAACGAACTGGAAGCCTTCGGCAGCCAGTGCTTTCTCTCTTTTCATGGTATCGGTGAAGTGGGAGTTGCCGCCATCAATAATGATGTCGCCTTTCTCTAAATATGGTTTCAACTTGTCTATTGTCTGATCAACAGCATCGCCAGCTTTGACCAACAAAATTATTTTCCGGGGCTTGGCGATTGACTCGACAAAGCTCTTCTCATCAGGGCAGCCAACCACATTTTTGCCTTTGCCACGGCCTTCGACGAAATCAACGACCTTGGCATGACTACGATTGAAAATTGAAATCTTGAAGCCGTTTCTCTCGATATTAAGAGCAAGGTTTTCGCCCATGACACCCAGGCCTACCAAACCGATAGCACTCAAGTTGCTGTCGCCTTTTTTGTCATCACTAGCCATTGCTACTCCTTTAAAATTAGCCTTGCACAAGGCTCATCTACAAACCATTCCACTGCTCCTGGGAGGCAATCACCAATCACTAACTGAGAGGGATAACCTTTTTCAGGATGGGACACAACATCATTAAAAATTTTGCTTTTACTTTCACCAGATGCCAAGAAAAAGACCTTTTTGGCATGGGCAAATACCGGTCTTGTCAGGGTCAATCTGGTGGTATCAAGAGCCGCCGTCTTTACTTTATTAGCGACACAAAGTCGTGTTTCTTCATTGAGAGCGGCGCTATTAGGAAACAAGGAGGCTGTATGTCCATCTTCACCTAAACCCATCAGGGCTAGAGAAAAGTGTGGAAATTCTAGCTGTGATTGATCTTTGGGCTTAAAAAACCGACGCAGGGTCTGCTCATAAAGTTTTGCCGACTGCTCGGGATCTTTATCTTGATTGATTGTTGGAAAAACATTGGTAGACGGAATAGAAATATTAGACAAAAGAGTGTCGCTAATCATTTTATAGTTACTGTCACTATCACTATGTGGAACACAGCGCTCATCACCAAGAAATAGATAAGTCATATTCCAGGGGAACTGCTGCTCTGAAAGCAAAGCCATTTGCCGATACAGCCCCTTCGGAGTGCTGCCACCCGAGAGCGCCATAGAAAATAGTCCATCTTGAGCGATACACTGCCGAGCGAATTGAGTAATTCTCTCAGCTAAAGCGATGAACAGATAAGACTGATCGACGGCGATGTTGATGGTCTGATTGCCCTCAATGAGGGTCTTCAACTCGCTCAGCATTGGCACCTCGCAAGCAGAGAGACTGCATCCTTTGCAGCAGCCAAAAATACAGAGTCTTTAGCATAGTGCTCAAAAGCAAAATCAACCAATTCATTGAAGACCGGTTCAACAGCTCCCTCTCTGTCGCGGGCGCTAGACCACGGCAGCTCCATATACTCAAAATTACCAGCGTTGCTAACGCGCAAGGCACCACTGACAAAATCAACGTTGAGCTTGTCAGCACCGTCACTGAAGGTCATTTCAAAACTACTAATGCCAGTGCAAGAACCTTCTACTGCAACCAAATTCAACTCGGTAGTCTCGTCTGTACCAGATTTGCTATATCGAGCATGCAGACTCGCCTGAGACAAATTAGCTTGACTAGGCTCTAGTTTAATACGCGAAGACAGCCAGCTAGCTAACAGCAGAGCTTGGCTGAAGCCTTTGGCAGCACCACCATACTTGATGGTAATAGTTTTCACGGCTTGCAATCGACTCGGTTTAATCGAAACATCGGTATCATCAAAAGCCAGGGCTATAGCTTTACGCCAAGCTGATAGAGTCAGCCAAGCGAGATCGACCACAACGGCACGATCGGCTAAGTCAAGGGTAATTTGCCATTTTTCCCTAAGCGTTTTTAAACGCTCTTGGCAGACAGCGCTACTCTCTTCATCACTAAAGCGACTATCAATTAGTAAGTGATCGAGGTAAGCCAAGAAAGGCTCTACTACTGCAGCAGTAAGATGTTTACTGCCAGCAAATAGCCAAGAGGGTAATTCTGGTATCACCAGTGGTGTGACAACACTGGCCAATCCCTCAGATTTAAACGACTGACCAGACCACTTAACAGTGATTTGCTCACAACACATTTGCTTATCGAGGCGGCCCGGCAAAAAATGGCAGTGGGCCGTTACCCAGGCTTCGACTTTCTCAACTTCAGCTAAGGCAATGACAGCCAAAATAGCCCGACAAGGATGTCGCACTGTAATATCTGCCAATAAATTCTCAAATTCACGTTCATTCTTGCCATCATCACAAAGCAACACCACATTGAGTGCGCAAGCACGAATTACCGGTGTCCAACTGCTCTCTTCCTGTTTTCCGGCAGAATCCCATAACCGATTGAGCTCGCGCTCAATTTTTGCCACATCGACCTGGGCCAGGTTGCCAGAGAGAAATGACAGGGTGCGCCCTTCTTCTTGAGAATTCTGCGGATTTTGCAATCCCGGCAAACTCGGCATACTCATAGTTTTCTCCAGGCATGCCCAGTGGAAGCAATGAGATCATCAGCCGCCTTAGGACCCCATGAGCCAGCTTTGTAATTTGGGAAATCACTTGGCTTTTCCTTGTCCCAGTGCTCTATCAGCGGTTCAATATATTGCCATGATGCTTCAACAAAATCTGTACGAGCAAACAGCGATGGGTCGCCAATTAGGCAGTCGAGAATTAAGCGCTCATAGGCTGTCGGTGTGCGAGCACCAAAAGCAGTTCCATATTTGAAATCCATGTTGAGCCAGCGCACCATCGTGGTTGGCCCCGGCTGCTTGGTAGCAAACTTAAGCGAGATGCCCTCTTCTGGCTGAATCTGCATAACCAAAACGTTATCGTGCCGACCACTTGCATCGGCTTCACCTTGATCACCTTCAAATAGCCTATGAGGTGCTTTCTTAAAGTGCACGGCCACTTCGGTAATCGATTTAGCCAGACGCTTACCGGAGCGCATATAAATTGGCACACCAGCCCAACGCCAATTATCAACTTCGAGCTTGAGAGCGGCAAATGTTGGAGTCGGAGCATCAGGAGACACGCTCTCTTCTTCACGGAAACCGGGCACATGAGAGCCAACGATGAAACCTTCTCCATATTGACCACGCACAGCATGCTGATCGATTGTCTCAGCTCTCAAAGGCTTGAGGCATCGTAAAACCTTGATTTTCTCGTCACGAGTGGCCTCGGCGCCCATTGAAATTGGCGGCTCCATAAGCACAAGAGCGAGCAGTTGCATCAAGTGGTTCTGCACCATATCGCGCAAGGCGCCAGCTTCCTGATAGTAGGCGCCACGACCTTCTACACCAATCGTCTCAGCGTTGGTAATTTGAATGTGATCAATGTGGTTGCGATTCCAGAGCGGCTCAAATATGCCGTTGGCGAAGCGAAAGACCATAATATTCTGGACCGTTTCTTTGCCCAAATAATGGTCAATGCGATAAACCTGATGCTCACGCATAACTTCGTGAATACTTTCATCGAGTGCAATTGATGATGTCAGGTCGTGACCAAAGGGCTTCTCAATGACGACACGGGGCCAGGCTTCGTTAACTTTGGCTTTGGTCACTAGACCAGAGGCAGCTAGGCCCTTAATAATCGGCAAATAGAGACTAGGAGAAGTGGAAAGATAGAAAACATGACGACCTTTAGTGCCGTGCTTTGAATCAAGCTCACCCAGGGCACTCTTGATTACTTCATAACCCTCAGGAGTAGAAGAATCGGTCGCCCGGTAGTAAAGCGATGCAGCAAATCTTGACCACGAATCTTCTTCGTATGGCAGATCTGGAGCAAACTTGATCAAAGAATCGCGCATTAAATTGCGAAATTCTTCGTCACTCATCTTTGTGCGCGAAGTGCCAAGCAGAACGAAGCCTTTCGGCAAAAGACCCTGGAGGAAGAGCGCGTACATGGCTGGCACTAATTTGCGCTTGGTTAAATCGCCATGCGCTCCGAAAATTACGAAAGACAGCGAATCGACGTGTCGATCAAGCGCCAATCCCTCAAGAAGTGGATTATCAAGCACTTTCTCTTCGATCATTAGTTCTCCTCGTCACCTGGCAGATCAGGTTTTAAGGTCGAAATTTTAGCACTATTAATTGTATTAAGTTATTGCATTAAGTTATAGCCTTATTGGCATTTGCTGCCAATAGTAACTTCATTGTAAAAGTAGCTGGAGTAACAAAAGTAGCAAAGGCAGCGAACTAAACCAAACAGCGCCACTCTCCGCACCACCAGTAGTGGCATCTTACTTAAATTGCTGAGGGTAAACAATCATCCGATTGCACGTTAATCACCCTGACACCGCGCCCGTCAAGGAAATCAACCACATCTTGGGCGCGATCTCCCATAGGCCACAATGGCACTTCCATTTTAGAATAATTAGTATGGAATATGATTGATGCTGAGTCAGTGTAAGGATAATACTCGGCATAGGTAACATCGGCCAAAAGCAGCATCAGCGTGCCTTTTTTCTTAGCCTTTCTATCGGTTACCACCAAGACAACTTCACTCTCAGTCAACTCTAATAAATACTCGCGACGAGAATCGCGAATTAAGCCTAAACCGAACAGAGTTAGAAGGGCGCCAAAAGTGACACTGCTCAAACCAATCAAAACACCCCAAGCTGGCCACTCCCATAGAATAATAACAGCCACAGTCAACCACATCAGCACAAAGGCCCAACCAAGGCAAATGGCTGTGCATAGAGGAACGAGCCCAGCCCGTCGTTTATGGGGCTGAGAAGTGAGTGTGATGCTGCAACGATCGGTGAGGAGCATTTGTCTACGCTCTTAGGAAGTTCTCTCGACTTATCTAGGAGATATATGCCCGTTATAGCAGAACAAATCACCGACTGGCTCTAGCTTTTAGCCATAAATCGACAGCATAGTTATAAGTGTTCCGGTATTCCACATGCAGTGGGCAATCATAGAAGGAATCAAGCTGCGAGTGCGTTCAAAGACAAAAGCGAAGGCAAATCCCAAAACGAAGAGAGGCAGGAAGGCGCCTGGGTCCATATGTACCGCTGAGAACAAGAAAGCTGATATCAGCATCGATTGGAAAGCACCAAAGCGCCAACGCAGGGAGGTATAGAGGAATCCACGGAAGAGTGTTTCTTCGCAGATAGCTGGCAAAACACCCACAGCTACAACAAAGAGAATGGCCGCCATGGCATTGTGAGAGCGCACCGCTTCCATGATAATCGTCAAAATAGGGTTCGTGGAGCCCTCTGCTCTCAGAAAGTTCCTGGCTATTATTGTTGCGAGCAGCACCAGGGGCACACAGCCGAACCAAGTTAATATTCCAGCAAAAATGAGCCCAATAGGCCCCCTCGTAGGGGTGCGCCAGCGCAGTTTTACCGCTTCTAAGAAGCCTACCCCAGTAGGCTTAATGGCAATCAGCCAGGCCAGGATAAGGGACGGCACATTGGTAACAAGATAAATTGTCATTGTCAGCAACGCCAAGATTAGCGGGTCTTTGACACCGCCCTTAAGATAAGGCAGTAAAAAACTGAAAGCAGGAGAAAGAAACGACTCAAAGGTGAGCCAGCCAATCAAAACCCCATATACCTTAGTAAAGCCGTAAGCGGCGGGTGCTCTAATTTGAGCGAGGGTGACTTGATCTGAAAGATTGCGCGGTAGTTTAACCAATTGCACGGCCAGCACAATAATGCCGACAAAGCCAGAGAAGGCCAATACAAGCATTAGACCAACTAGACGGACGGCAAAGAGCCGACTGCCATCATTATATTCAGTGGCCGCTTGGTCATAAACTTTCTGTTGACCGCTAACTTTATAAACTTCGAGCTTGAGCACTTCTCGATAGAAACCAGAGCTAATCAGTTCGTCGATTAAGGCTAAGGCGCTCACGCTCTCAGGTGCTTTCAGCGTTTTTTTTAAATAAATAGCATCGATTAAATCAGAAGATCTTCCAGCCCGCTCGTCTTTGTAGCCTCTCATAGCGGCAAGCTCGTCAGCGAAACCAACCCCGGTCTCTGCAGCCAGAACCACTTGTTTCAAGCGTAAAGCCAAAGACTGTGGATCATGATCTACAGCGCTTTCTATCGACTTGGCTGCTGTCTTATACAATTCATCGGTCGACTTCGAGCCAGCCATAGGGATGCCGCTCGAGAAGGCCTTGAAACCGGCGGCCATGCGCATCATGAATTCAGACTGACCAGCTTCCATGACAGCTGCGCCCTTGCCATCTTTGACACGACTTGCAGCGTTGCTGGAAAATGCAACGACGACAAGAATCGTACAAAGAGCCAACAAGGCAGTTACTAAGCGAGGCTTTAAAGCAGATTTGTTGAGAAGCGCGCCAAGGCCAACTATTACAATGAGTACTTGCAGTACTTGGACAGTCATATGAAGGGAAGGATTAGTTGGCAAAATTGAGTCTCTAAAGGCAAATGATCATAGACTCTCAATCTTACAGGATCTCGGCCTTAACTCTCAGACCCGACTACCTTCATAGCCAAGAACTAAAGAGGTGATACTTGAAACTTATAGATGTACGGGTACGAGTACTAGTCGGCGCCGCCGCCGCCACCGCCACCGCCGTCTCCGCCAGTAAAGGCGCTGCCAAACTCGCCTAGCTGGCCGAAACCACTAAACTCGCCGAAATCGCCAAAACCTTCAGGTCCGCCGAAACTGGTTCCAGTGTCGTGGAGGAAGTCGCGACTGTTTCCTGGGAAGAGATTGGGATCGCCTTGTGGCACTTGGTCAGCGTAATAGCCCCAAGGGAAACCCTTAACTAGCTTACGTTTCATTAAAAATCGAGGTGCCTTTAAAAAGCCAAGGCCGAGCATTACAATGCCGACGAATATAGCCTCATAAAAGCAAATGTCCCAAAAATACATGGACTAAACCTGATGGCTGTCTTTTGACCTACTGTGCAGTAAGAGCGTAAGCCTATTAAGCTAAGACGTCAACAGGTAGAGTGGGAGAATTACTCAACATCCGTCAATAATGCAATCTTTTGCGAACCAACGCTGCTAACTTGCATGCGCGGACCTTGATTGCGCTTAAACGCGTCAATATAGCGGCGAAGGGCCTCACGCATCAAATCTGAGCGTGTTCTGTGTTCAACTTGGGCAACAAAGTCGATTTGTTCTAGTAGACCTGGTGGAAGAGCCACAAGTACTTTCTTAGGCATGCACGTTCCTTTTTGTAAATTCCAAAAAAGTATTAAAACCAAAATTTACGACGACACTTTGAATGATGCGACACAATACCAGTAAACTAGTTTTGGCTAGTAAACTGGACGGACGCAAACTCACAGATTATGCTAAGTGTGTCCTTCGATTTCCAGAATACAATTTACACTTATCACTGCAGTTTTTAAAGAGCTAAAACGGCCATAAGCAGTGGAAAGCAAACAAACTAATATAAAAGCTTTCTTGTCTTTGAAGAATCACCACTGGCGGCACCACCACTTTTCAAAAACCACATACCATGCGGATATTGAAAGAACATACTTCGTAAATCCATATGACTACCAACCCTGAAAAACCAATCAACAATAACCAACTTACCAACAACGTCAAAGCCGGTGGTTGCTCCGCCAAGATCAGCGCCTTTGAGCTAAAGCAGATACTGGCTGGATTGCCAAAGACTAAGCATGCCAATCTGCTAAGCGGTATTGACAATTTTGAGGATGCCGCCGTCTACAAAATTAACGACGAGTTGGCAATTATTGAAAGTGTTGATTTCTTCCCGCCCTTAGTAGATGATCCATATCTATATGGACAGATAGCCGCTAATAATGCCCTCTCTGACATATATGCAATGGGGGGCAAACCACTTATAGCTCAGGCAATTTTTGCTTTTCCAACCTGTGACTTCCCGCTGTCTATAGCCGCTGAAATTTTACGTGGCGGAGCAGATCAAGTAGCAAAGGCTGGTGCACTCTTAACCGGTGGTCATAGTATTCAGAGTAGTGAAACTATATACGGACTAGCAGTTACTGGATTGATAAAGCCCAAAGATATACTCACCAATAGTGGTGCCCGCCCTAACGACCGAATCATTATGACCAAAGCTATTGGCACCGGCGTTAGCCTGCTAGCTCTCAAAGCTGGATTACTTTCAAAAGCAGAGCAGGCACTATTGTTTACAGCCTTGACCACTCTCAACGATCGCGCCCTCGAAGCGGCACGCACAGTAGATATCCACGCCTGCACTGATGTTACAGGCTTTGGGTTAGTAGGGCATATACACGAGATAGCAAAGGCTAGCAAACTGGCCGCGCGCATGCTAATTTCGGCATTGCGCTTCTTCCCCTCAGCCCAGGAATTTGCCAAACAAGGATTGGTACCAGCCAGTGCTTATGGCAACAGAAAATCATTTGAAGCGAGCGTCTCTTATATAAAAGATCTGCCTCTAGAAATAAGCGACTTGCTCTACGACCCACAAACTGCTGGTGGTCTGCTCTTAGCTGTGGCAGCCCATGACAGTGCCAATCTTATTACCGCCATGAGTGAAGTCGGAATCGAAGCTACCGATATCGGCGAATTTACAGAAGGTATTCCTGGTCATATCGACGTCTTAATTAGTTAGAGCAATTAAGATCATATAAAAGGGTGAAGCATGAAAAAATCTCTTGATCTCAGGGGCCTAACTTGCCCAGAGCCAGTACTGCGAACGAAAAAGTTGATTGATGACCAGTCGCTATCTTGTATTGAAATATTAGTCGACTCAGAAGTAAACGTACAGAATTTGACGAGACTAGGCAATTCGCAAAAGCTTACAGTGCTGAGCGAATCTGAAGATCAGCATTTTAAAGTTGTCTTGCAACGCCCAACTACATCCACTGACACAACTGTCGAAACAACACTTTCAGAGCACAGCCACGAACAATCCGCTAAACCAAAGCTTTCGACCATGGCTGCTGGTGGCAATCACAATATGTCTTCAACGGGCACTATCATTCTAATCAGTCGCAATACATTTGGTGAGAGTGACCGCAGTTCAGTCAAAGTCCAAGAAGACAATGACTTCAGCGCCAACTTACTCAATCTCTTCCTGCAAACTTTACTGCAGTCTGGTCATGAACCGCGGGCGATATTAATGGTCAATAGTGGCGTCAAATTGATGGACCCTGATGGACCATATATAAAGGTACTAGATGAGCTGAGGGAAAAGGGCATAGAAGTTCTAGCCTGCGGTCTTTGCCTAGACTACTATGGCCTGAAGAGCAAAATAAAAATCGAGCAAGTAACCAACATGTTTGCCATTTGCGAATATCTGTTTTCAGCTGACCGAGTAATTTCACCCTAGTTAGTCTTGCTCAAAATCATTTTTAAAGACTTTGGCCAGCACAGCTGCCACAATCACGCCAAAAACAATTAAAGCAATCACAGCTACGATTGTAAGCCAATGAAATGCTGAAAAAATGTCGCCTATACTCATGTTTTCAGTGTAGCAGGAATAATCAAGAGGGGAAGAGTTCCGCCCCGCGTGCATTGGTGCTTATACGATAAGTTAGCTATTAATGGTTAGCTAGCAATTGCTCAATTTCAAGCTGAGTCGGCAAACCTTGTGAAGCACTGACTGTTCTGGTGGCCAATGCACCAGCAGCATTAGCAGACCGAGCAATTTCAGCCCAATCAAAATAATCAGTGGTAAGCAGTTGCGGCCAATTTAAATCGCGGATTAGATCGCTGTTTAAATCGCTGCTCAAGCCCTTGACCAGGCGACTAATAACATATGCAACGTAAGCATCACCAGCGCCAACGCCAGCCCCATCTCTAGCCTCGTAACCATCAATGATGTCAACCCTGACTGGTGGAGCAAAATAGCTATCCTTCGACACTATAATAGAACCGTTAGCCCCCAGAGTGAGCAGCACCAACTGAGCCCCAGCGCGACTGCGCAAAATCTGTGCGTACTCAGTCAATTTTGCAATATCTATGCTTGACCGATCTTCACCAAGCAAATGAACTTCAGCAAACGAATTTTCTTCAGGAAGTAAGTAGCCTTCACCGAGCCAATAAAAAAGTTCAGCCAAATTGACCTTGATCATATGTGCCAAGGCCATGGCCTCAAGAGCGTGGCTCTTAGCCTTTTCACCTTCTCCTGTGGGGAAGCCGCCATCAAATGAGACAAGAAGGTTAGCTTTTCGAGCCCGACTCATTGCTTCTATTACTGCACTACTGCGCGGTTCCACTGTCAAAGAAATTCCAGTGGCATGGAGCGCGACTGCCCCCTCAAACAGGTCATCACTCAAATCATCGACAGTTAGCTGGTGACAGGCATTAGGTTTTGGCCAATTGAAAAAAAGATTCTCGTCAGACTCATCAGTCAAGACATAGCACTGAGCGGTAGCAAAAGCAGAAGTGCGTGTGACAAAAGTGGTATCAATGCCCGCTTGCGCTAACCCAGAAAAGAGATAGTTAGCATGCAGGTCATCCCCTACCTTGGCGACCAATCGAGCATCTGTACCAAGGCGACTTAAAGCACGAGCGACATTGGCAGCATTGCCACCAGCACTACGCAAGAATGTATCTGGTTCGTCCCAAATGGCACTCTTACTAGTAGCAATCCAGTCAACAACCAATTCGCCAATTGCAATCACCGAACGAGAGGCGAGATCGAAAGACTCTGTCACTTTCGAGCCCCTTTTAGGTGATCGACACTTTCAAACCGTTTTTTTCGATAACCGTTGGATAAAGACCATAAGCCGGTTTAATAGCCGGAAGCAAAGCCAATGCTTTGTTAACTGGCCCCTTAGAAACAATTTTGCCTTGAATGAGCGCCAGAGGAACATTTACTTTCCCTAGCCAAAAATCATGGGCTACGCTTGATTTCATAAACATTTCCACCACTGGCTTTTTGTTGCAATCGCCAACAGTGATGACCATTTCTTTACCGTCTGAACAGTCAACTGTCAAACGGCCATCCGGCTCGCGATAGTGAAAAGTAACAATCAGTCTTGAAGTCAAAAGCTGAGCAGCCATTTCTTTATCATTTTTGATTGCCGCCCAAAGATCGGTCATTACTCTGTGCAATTCATCTGTGTCTGTAAAGACAGCCATTAATAAGCCCTCTTCAAAAGTTGGGTGAGATCGTCGCTAGAAGCCTCTCGGGGATTAAACATTATGGCAGGATCAGACCCTGCCAGATCGACCAATTCTGCAAGGTTTTCATCACTGAATTCTGGCACACCCAATTCTCTAAGGGTAAGAGGCAGTTGCAGCTGTTCCAGCAAAGCTTCGACTTTATTCACAAGCAAATTGGCAAGAGCTTTATCGTCACTGGCATCATCTTTGTCGGCAAACCCTAAGAACTGAGCAATTCGAGCATATCGGGGATAGACAGTGTCAAAGTTAAAGCGCATGCCATGGGGCAGGAAAACGGCATTAGTCATGCCGTGATGGGTGGCATATTTAGCTCCAACTGCGTGGGCTAGAGCATGGGTGATCCCGACTCCAGAATTGGTAAAAGCAACCCCAGCCATGCAGCTAGCCACAAGTGTTGCACCGCGGGCTTCTAAATTCTCACCATCAATGGTGGCTTGGGGTAAGAATTCAAACAACAGTCTTAATGACTCCAAACAAATTGCGTCAGTAAAGACCGAATAAGTGCCAGAAGCAACATAACATTCAATATCATGAGTAACAGCATCGATGCCGGTTGCAGCAGTTAACTTGGCCGGCAAGGAAACAATCATCAGAGGATCTAAAATCGCTACATCGGGAGCGAGAAATCGGCTACCAAACATAAGTTTTTTGCTCTCGCCATGGTCTTTGACCATGGCCACAAAAGAAACTTCTGCCCCTGTTCCAGCGGTTGTTGGCACGGCAATTAAGGGGAAAAGCTTACGCTCAATGATATTGAGACCCTGATAGTCCATGACCTCGCCACCAAAGCTGAGGCAAATATTGATCACCTTGGCGGTATCAATAACGGAACCGCCACCAACAGCGACAAAAGCATCGCACTGGTGGCTGCGGGCTATAGCAGTAGCCTTGTTGACGCAGTCAATATCAGAATCAGAAGGTACATCGGTGAATAAAATGGGTTCGTTGCCAGTTGACTCTCTAATACTTTCAATCAGTGGTCTCAGAGCACCGCTCTTTTCGAGAAAAGCATCAGCAACCATGAGTACTTTCTTCCCACCAAGTTCAAGCAGAAAGTCGCCACACGAACTGGCTGAATTTTCTCCGAAATAAACTCTGGTTGGAGTGTGAAAAACAAATGGGTTCATGAACCGTAAGCTCTACTAAATGTGATTCATTCACTCACATACTGACCAGAAAATCAAACTTTGCTCCCAAATAAGCCAGCAAGGAATCTAATTAAACAACCTTAATCAAGCAATGCCTTGGTGGCTTATTTTTAATTACTTCGCTCCTCACCTTCTTGACAGCACGGCTAAAGAGGCACCAGTATGGCAATCCTCATGGTTTTCACCACACCGGCCAGATCATCGGCTTTGACCCAGGCTTAATCGCTCAAATGCCGTTGACATCCGGGTTGTCATAAAGATGCAAATTAGGCTATAACCTAGTTGCGGGGGATTCTTAATCATTGGTAGTAAGTAATAAAGAGAATCGAATTTGCTGCGACAATAGCCAAGGAACGTCCGGGCTAATTAGCGCGTCTAAGTCCGTAGTACTAATCACGTGATAGTAAGCACAATCTGAGCATTAAGGCCGCAAGGCGCAAACAAAGCAGAGCGGACAGAAGCGAATAAGAAGCGGATACGACAAAAGTCTCAACCATAGGAATTTTATGACTAAAGGCAGCGGAAGTCAGAACCTAAAGTATGTAGCAGTGAGCCTCTCACTATTGATAGCTTCTAATTCTGCGTTAGTTCCTGCCTGGGCGGCCGCCAGCAAGTCAGATAAACCATCTGGCACATTACTCTTGCCACTGACGCCGAAAATAGATCAGAACGACGTTGAACCTATATCACCACAAGCAGTGCCTGCTAGCCAGTCGCAGAGACAGTCATATAGTCAGGCAGCTAGCCAGACATCTAGTCAGTCCACTAGCCTCACCCCAGCAATCCTCCAGCCAGAAGCTCCTCAAATAGATACCTCCGTTTCTGGTGCTCCAGATAAAGTTGCCCCAGAAAGCTCGGACACTTCATCGATGCTCGAGGCCTCTGCCACAGCAGATGATCTTCAGCTTAGTGAAATGGATAGCGCCGTCAGTGAAGACACGACTCTCAAAGGCACAATTCAAATTGTCGCTGATGACACTGAATACGACCAAGAGAAGAACACTTTCCTTGGTACCGGAAACGCCGTGGCCATCATTGGTGGCCAGAACTCTAAGCTCGAAGCAGACATGATTCTCTATGACCAGAACAGTCAGACAATCGATGCTCGCGGTCACGTAAAAATCTTGCGCACCGGACAAGTAACCACTGGTAGTGCCTTCAAGTTCAAAGTCAATTCAGACGAATATCTGATTACAAGTCCAGATACAGAACTGAACGGCACCCAAGTAATCGCCCGCGGTGCCTACGGCACAAACCGCGGCATGATCTTCAAGAATGGCACGCTCGATAATCCGACACCATTCCACCTCGGCAAAAACATGCTGTACGGACCACAGAGCTCCGTCACAGACATCATGGATAAGATTCAGCATCCAGACGCTTACCTAACCGACAAGCCGAGCTTTGTTTTCAAAGCTCGCAAAATGATCTACGAAAAATACAAAGAGAGTGGCAACCTAACTGTTTTAGGCGGTCGCTTGCAGTTTGCTCGTTTCTCAGTGCCTGTACCTAAGTTTGTTGCGACAGTTGGCCAAGACAACAATATTATGTTTCCTGTTACTCCAATGTTGAGTAGTAACATCCAAAGTGGTGGCATCAACGTTGGTCCAAGCTTCAACAGCGCCATGGGTAAAACTGGCAAGTTCAATTGGGCTCCGATGGTGCAATTTGGCGGCAGAACAACCTCAGGCACAACTGGCGGCAGCGGCATTGGCTTGTCAGGACAAGTTGGTTACAGCAATAACAGATTTAGCACCCACTTGGCCTATGGCTCAGTCTCTAATTTACTGGTAGCTGACTTCAAGAGCCAACTGACCAAGGGAACTCTATTTCAGGCTGGCATCAATAGATTTCAAAATGATGGTTTGTACGGCTTTAGACGAGCACGCTTGATAGCGGAGGTGGTGAACAACAAAGCCATTGGTAATATTCCATATTTATCAAGCCTCAACTTCCGCTCCTCAGCGGGGTGGGCTCAAGACAATCCTCAACTAATCAACGCCACCCCAGGTATGGCCGCTCTCTATGGTGGCACAACCCAAAACACGACCTTAACTAGTGCCTTCAGATTACAAGAGCAAATTACAGCCGTTTCGCAGCCTCTATTCTCTCTAGGTAACGAAAAGTATGGCGCTCGCGGCTATATCTTCGGCGGTCTTGCACTAGGGGCTTATTCCACAGGCGATGCTCGTGCAATGGGACAAATTGGCCCGACAGTTCAATTCAGGGCTGACCGTTTTACTTTCAGCACAAACTATACTCAATCTGCTGTTCGTGGTAGTTCACCGTTTTACTTCGACCAATTCTTGCAGGGTAATAAATCTGCCAATATTCAGGGCGACGTAAAAATCACGAAGTGGCTAACAGTGGGCGGCGGCTATGGCTATAACATCGATTCTAAATTGCCATACTCAAAATCAATTTCTGCGGCAATTGGCCCCCAAGACTTCAAAGTGCTACTTTCGCGAAACATGATTCAGGGCATCAACCGCTTTGGCTTCGATATAATTTATGGCCAACCAATTCCATTCACGAAGCTTGTACTTAAGGGCGCACCGGACCACGGCCAGATGAGTGGCATTCAATAATTTACGGCTTGTATCTAAACAATCCACTCGAGGACAAGATCGTCTGTGACAGCACTGGCGGCTGCTAGAATAAGCCGTTCGAGAATAAGCTGTACAAAGAAGTTGACCAAGACTATTTTGTTCAAGAATGCCATTACCTCATCAAATTAGGACTCTTTCAAGTGAAAGAACTAGAAAGTAAAACACTAGATAATCTTGTCAAGAACAAAATGCCCGCCGTTGGAGTCGATCTAGGCGGAACCAAAATTAGAGCTGCAGCCGTCATGGACAGCCAACTTGTCTCCGAGCCAAGACAAGTTCCCACACCCATTGGTCCGGAAAACATCGTTCAAGCAGTTCTTGATCTAGTTCTTGGTTTCCAAAAAGAATATGTACTCTCTGGTGTCGGTATTGCCACAGCTGGCATAGTCAATTGTGAAACTGGTGAAATCGTTGGTTCAACCGGAAATCTTCCCGGCTGGACAGGCACACCCTTAAAGCAAGTTCTAGAAGAGAAAACAATGCTACCCACGCTGGTAGACAATGATGCCAATGCCGCAGCCTATGGCGAAGCCAGCGCCAGACACATGATGCACACCACCTGTGTTTCGGTGGTGACATTAGGCACCGGTATCGGTGGCGGTTTAATTCTCAACGGCAAGCTCTATCGCGGTGCCCATTGGGGTGGCGGAGAGATTGGCCATATTCGTATTGCTATGGGCAACAAACGTCTATGCACCTGCGGTCTATTCGACTGCTGGGAAGCATACGGTGCCGGTCGTGGCTTAATTGCTACGGCCAAAGATATTCTTAGTGGTTTGAGCAGCAATCAAACACCACTGTGTAGCAAAGGAGACGCCTTAACTACCCATGACATCGTCGGTGCCGCTCGCAGTGGCGATATCGTCGCTCAAAGAGCGATGGAAACTTGGCATGAACATATTGCTGCTGGCATGGTAAGTCTTGCCCACATACTTGACCCAGACGCTTTTATTGTCACTGGTGGGTTGGCCGACTGCGTTGATTTTGGTCTATTGCACGAGATGGTGAGCGATAGATGCTTCCCTAGAACTGCTGAGACCCTGGAAATTTACAAATCAGAGCTTGGTGGCATGGCTGGTATCATCGGCGCTGGTCAGCTAGTCTTAGATAGCATGCTCGAAAACAAATGAGTCTGCAAAATTCAATTGCAGCCAATAATCAATTGCAGCAAAAAAATCACTGAGCAGAGTACATTCTCGTAGCAGCCGTCAGCGGTTCTCAATTGTATAAGTAACCGCCGCCGAGCCGTTTGCTGGTACTTTCACTGCAAATTCGAAAGTATGTGAGTCTTTCTTTTCAAAAGGTTGGCTTGACGTCGTTACCTTCCAATCGCCATAGGCGTGTTCAATGGCAGTAACTGTAATTGCTGATTCTTTGTGATTGCGAAACTCAATTGAGTAGCTTGAGCGCTGCACTCTATCAGAAACTTGAACCTGGTTTGTTTGCTTACGATCGGCCACCACGTCAAAGGCATCGCCAAGATAGACTCTAACTTTTTCGTCGCGGGGTGTGTGATCAATTAAATCCTCGCCGACAAATTGAAGAGCACCATCTAGATCTTTTTTGTAGACACGCACTTTCCCCTTAGGCATAGGCATACCAAGGTTATTGTCTTTACTATTAGCCAGCTCCAGTTTGACATTGACTTTTTGACTTTGCTGGCCATTAGAGCCGCCATAAGGGCTTACGGCACTACTACTATCAAATACAAATAGCTTTTTTACTGGCACTTTGCTGGCGTTGAACAAAGTCAGCTGCTTGGTTTCATTATCATTGAGATCGGTTTTGCCCTGAAGTGAATAGAGATGATACTCGGCAAAACTCTGCTCTTGAAACTGCGGCTGGGCCACTGAAGACTCAGCCATACCACCCATCACAGCCATGTCTGCCGCAGGCTCTGTCACTTTATGTACATCGCCAGCCATGAGCTTTAAGGCAGCCTCACGATAAGTTGCCCCAGATTTATTGTCGAGGGTTACCCAGCTAGTCAAGTCACAAAGACTATCGTCAGCGTTGGCGACAGCTACATAGTCGCACTTCCAATTAAGTCCCTGGGTCTGATAGCTAATTTCACTTTCTTCAACTCCAGCCTTATCGCTTTCCAGCTTCCACAATAGAGATGGCTTTGAAACCAGCCCAGCTGGCAGTTCAGCTAGCTCAAGCTCGCCTTGAGGACCAACAACCACACCAGAAGCAGTTTGGATAACAATAGACTGGGAGCGTTCAGAGAGATTGCCATTCGAATCAGCTACTGTCACCATAGGGCTAGAAAGAAGAGTGCCGGTAACTTCACGTACCCCACCAGTACTGAGAAACTGGCGAAACTTAACTTGTTTGCCAATTGAACGGGACAGTATGGTGTTTTGATCCATCAAGTCATACTGATAATTTTGCTCGCGCACAACTACACTATTTGGATTAGTCAAAGCAGCAAAGCTAACTGTAGTGGGATCAATGGCAGCAGCAACGTCTTCGAAGCGAAGAAAATTGACACCACTGTTCAGCTTAATATCGCGAATGTCCTTAACCAAACCGAAGTTTTGATTGTAGATAGTCAATGCCACACCTTTAGAAGGCGACACAACTGGCATATCGGCAGCTGCTGGCTTAGCATCAGCAGGACTGGCGTGGCCGACCACTTCAGCCTCTGCATCACCAGCTGCTGTGGCGGGCGTTGGTTCTGATTTATTCTTTGCCGATTTGCCATGACCAGACTTAGCTGAATCAGCCTTAGCATCACTAGACTTAGCATTACTAGACTTAGCAAGAACTGGTACTGCGGAGAGAGAAAGCGATATCAGCAGAGATAGCGAAAGGGCTACCGGCGGGACTGGCATAGACTTTAGAAACAAGAAAAACTCCTTTTGATACCACAGTTGTAATCAGAGGGAATACACGCAGCGAGCTAAATGCCTAGGTCTTAGTAGCGTACTTCAATTTCGTAAGTAACTTTGGTTTCTCCGTTTGCTGGCACTTTAGCAGCAAACTCGAAGGTATGAGAATCTTTCTTGACAAATGGCTGGCTCGATGAGGTGATTTTCCAATCTCCACCACTGTGCTCAACACAGTTGACGGTGACGGCAGACTCTTTATGATTACGAATAGAAATCTCATAAGAGAATTTCTGCACTCTTGAAGATACTTGCTGCTGACTAAGCTGCTTGCGCTCACCGACAATATCAAAAGCATCACCGAGATAGAGCCTTACCTTCTCGTCTTTGGGGGTGTGATCAATCAAGTCTTCCCCAACAAATTGCATGGCGCCGTCTTTATCTTTCTTGTAAACTCGCACCTTGCCTTTAGGCATAGGCATACCTAAATTATTTTCTTTGCTGTTGGCTAGCTCCAATTTAACGTTGACTTTCGTACTGTTTGAACCGCCAGGATAGTAGCCTCCATAATAATGGGAAGCACCACCATCAAAAATAAAGAGCTTCTTGATTGGCACCGCACTGGCATTGAAGAGTGTTAGTTGCTTGGTCTCATTATTATTGACGTCGGTTTTTCCAGCCAAAGCATAGAGATGATATTCGGCAAAAGACTGCTCTGTAAACTGGGGAGCAGCTGCTGCCATAGCCGATTTAAACATACGCATACTAGACTGCTGAAGCGCGACATTTTGAACTTTGTGCACATCACCAGCCATAAGTTTGAGAGCTGCATTTTTATAAGTGGCCCCAGACTTATTATCTAGAGTAACCCAACTAGTTAAATCAGAAAGAGTGTCGTCAGCATTTACCACAGCTACATAATCGCACTTCCAATTCAAACCCTGGGTCTGGTAGCTAATCTCAGCCTTCTGTGGTCCCGCCTTATCAGACTCAAGCTTCCAAAGCAACGATGGCTTCGAAACTAATCCTGGTGGCAGCGCCGCTAACTCAACTTCGCCAGAGGGGCCAACAACCACTCCAGATGCAGTTTTGAGAACAATACTTTGATTGCGCGTCGAGAGATTGCCATTGCTATCGGCAATAGTTACGACAGGCTGATTAAGTAGAGTGCCAGTGGTTTCATGTACTCCACCAGAAGTATACTGCCGCACCTTAATCTCTTTACCTACCGACTTCGAGAGAATGGTGCCGACATCCATAATGTCGTATTGATAATTCTGTTCACGAACCACCACGCTATTCGGTGCAGATATAGAACTAAAGCTAACCGAAGTTGGATCAATGGCAGCAGCGACGTCTTCAAAACGAAGATAGTTAATCCCAGCCGTTAAGTCTATATTGCGAGTATCTTTGACCAGACCAAAATTCTGGTTGTAGACAGTAATTGCTACGCCCTGAGATCCTCCTGCAGGAACAGTTTCAGCGGCGAAGGCCGGCACGCCTAGACTAGCAATAGAGCTGAGGAGAAAACTACCGGCCAGAAAGATTCCAGTCACAGCGGAAGTCGATCGCTTATTCAATTTATTACCTCAACTCTCGATTTAGATTAGTAGGCTTAGACACTATTTTTTCAGATTCAAGACTGCAAGCAGCTTCTTGGCCATATCAACGTCTAGTTCATGGCCACCTTTTGTACTGATAATGCGCGCTTTTAGACGCAGAGGGTTGACACCAACCAAAGCCAAATCACCAATCAAATCTAGTAACTTGTGACGCACGGGTTCATCGGGTGAGCGCAATGGCATGGTGAAATCATCATCAGTAATACTGACCACATCATCGACCAGTCCGAGCATTTCGTGCTCTTTCAACATGCCAAAGGTGCGCGCTTCATAGACAATTTTAGCGTCTTGGCTTGGCTCCCAACTCTTCCACACTTGTCCAATTTTAGGGTGCTTCCAATCCATCAGGTAAGTGACTGAAAAACTATCAGCCGGCACAGCTAAAATTGAGCGATCGCCTTTGCCAACGCTAACGACCTCAGGCAAATCGATATCGGCAACAACAGCTCTTTGTTCAATTCCAGCACTTTGGAAAAGTTCAATCCAGAATTGTGCACTACCATCAGCCAAGGGCATCTCAGGACCGTCAACTAAAACATAGAGATCATCCATGCCCCAAAGTGTGACAGCACACATAAAGTGCTCAACAATACATAGCCGAGTCTTGCCAACTCCGAGCACAACATTGCGCAAAGTGTTTACAACAGAACTAGCCTTGGCCGGAACAGCAACTAAGTCTTTTTTGTCACCAGCGACGCAAAAGAAAGTGATACCACTACCCGGAGGAGCTTGATAGACCTCTACCAAAACCTCTTGCTTAGAGGTCATGCCTTTACCGCGGTAAGCAACCAACTTTGGAGCTGAATCAAGAATCTGCTTCAAGTCACCGCTAAGTTGATTAGAGTCAGACAAAGTGACGTTCGACATTATTTGCCTCCCAAAATTCGCTCCTCCAACAGAGCGATTCGACGTTTCAAGTCTTTAACGTCATCTGTCACCCTAGGCAGTCGACGTAAGTTGGCATACATAACAAAGAACTCGCGGGCAGGCATGGCTGGAGTTCCGGCATGAATCTCGCCTGGATCAATATTTTTCATAGCGCCAGCTGCACCAGACAAGACAGCATCATTAGCAAGCTTCAAGTGGTCGCTCAAGTTGGCACTACCGCCAAGTACAGCTCTGTCTCCGATCGAACAGGAACCCCCAATCGATGCGTTGGCAACGATCAAACATTCGCGGCCAATGCGATTATTGTGAGCAATCATTACCAAATTGTCGATTTTGGTACCCTGGCCAACGACAGTAGCGCCCATAGTGGCACGGTCAATGGTGGCATAAGAACCAACCTCAACGTCATCCTCTATTATCACAGTACCTATTTGTGGAATCTTCAGCAGCGGGTTCGCGGCATCAGAGAAGTCACGACTGCCAGCCATATTCTTCTCAAAATTGCTCGGCTTTTCGGTGACGTAAGCAAATCCATCAGCTCCCATACTGGCACCCTGCTGCAAGATTACTCGATTGCCGACCTTGCAATAGTCTGCAACCAAGCAGCTCGGATAGAAAAGCGCATCCTCTCCGATTTCGACGGCACCACCTATAACGCAGTGAGCCATGATGATGGATCTGGCTCCTATTTTAGTCTTAGGACCGATCACAACATAAGGACCAATTGCTACATCTGCAGCAATTTCGGCAGAACTATCAACAATGGCAGTGGGGTGAATTCCTTTCTCTGGATAGAAACGCTTCGGAGCAAGAGCTGTCAAAACTCTCTGAATAGCCAGATTAGGCCTTTCAACCAATATCATATTGCGGTCGGGAAAATCGACTTCAGTGCCGAACGGAGCCACAACGGCAATTGCTTTGCATTGAGCCAGCTTGCGCACCAGCTTTTGCTCAAAAACAAAAGCCAAATCTTCGGCCTTGGCATTTAGTGGAGAGGGAGAAACGCTTTCCACAGTGATTGAAGAGTCGCCGTGCACCCGGCCACCGATCAGTCCTGCAATTTGACCTAAATTCATAGCTTGAGGGAGGCGCATAAATTGCTGTCCTTTTATTGGAGGGAAGCTAAATTGGGACTAGAACCAGGACTTGTAAACAGCTTAGTAGCTCAGCACAGCCTAAAACCGGGAAGCAAAAAACAACTATACCCGCGCAGAGCGCGGGCAGAGTTGACAAACAATATATAAGCCATATGCAAAATGGCCATTTTCTCTACGGTCAAAAAGCTGAGGCAACATTAGTTATCTCAGTAGATATCATCTACTTGGTTACTGTTTTAGATGCAGCGCTTGCGGAAGATCCCAGTCGCTTTACAACGCCTTCGGTGATATCAGTACCACCCAAAAGAACTGCACCCTTCATCAAGACGGTATCAAGCTTACGGCTAGCAGCTTCGGCTTTAATCGCGCTATCGATGTCGGTTTCAAGCTGTGTTTCAAGGTTTTGAGCCTTAGCTTGAGCCTTCTTGTACTCATCGTCAATTTTGGTCTGAAGACGCTTCTGCAATCCTTCCAACTCAGCTGGAGGCTTTTTCGCATTCTTGGCTTCTTCATATTGCTTGTTTGAATCTTCAAGAAGCTTGCGCACTGACTCTTCAGTTTTCTTGAGTTCCTCAGCAGCTGACTGAGCCTTATTGAAGCTTGTAATCACTTTGTCGCGATCGACAACGCCAAGAGTTGCCGATTTTACAGTCGGTGCAGTCTGGGCAAGAGCGCCGGAGCCGATTGATACGGCCATAATGGCGCTAACCAAGGCGAAAGACTTTTGAACGTTAAGCATTCATCTCTCCAAAAAACTATTCAAGTATCACTTGTCAGGTCTCACTTAATCATGTTGAGAGGCCCGAGCGCACAGTTTACAACATTCAGGCGAGTCAAACCAGCAAGACTAAACCGCTGTAATTAAAACTTCTCTCCAAATCCGACAGTCATTCGAGGAGCGCGATTACCCAAAATTGTGCTGACAATTGGCAAACCATAATCGATACGCACCAATCCCACCATTGGCATATTTATCCGTAAACCTAAGCCCACCGAAGCACCGAAGTTAGAGCGCGAAAGCAAACTATTAGTGCCTGAATTGCCTACCACCTGACCATAATCAAAGAAACCAGCAATCTTAACGTTCTTTTTAATGGTGCTTGTGATCTTATTGTCGTCCGGTAAGAAAGCCAATTTTGCCCTAATCTCAGCTGTACCCATAAGCATACCGGCACCAGTGCCAAGATCTGAGAATGAGCGATAACCACGAACACCATTCCAGCCACCTAAGCGATATTGCGCGAACTGCGGCAATCCACCTACCGAAGTACCGGCTTGAGCATTCAGTGCCAGAGTAAAGTTCTTGTTCTTGCCAAATGATTTAAATTTGCTGGCACTCAATCCGGCTTTCATAAAGCCACCACCAATTCCCGCAGAAGGGCTGATCGATGCCTTAAGAAACGATCCAGTTGTAGCATCCATTGCACTATCTCTGGTGTCACGAGTTAGTGAAGGATTAACAGTAATAAAGGTGCCACCACTCAATTGCTGCGCCCGTGACTGACCGGCAATCGCAGCGGCCTGAGCATCGGTGCTAGCCATCCCCGTAGCCAGAGCGCGACCAGCCATAGAAGTCAAAATGTCTTGATTAGCAGCAACACCGGCTACGTTCTTAAGAAAAGTATTCTCACCAATCAGACCGAGATTGGCATTCCAACCGCGAGCCAGTGGTTTAGAGAAGGTTGTGCTGACTCCAACAGTGCGTTGCATCGCTTGGTCGATAAACATACTGCCCATGTTTCGGCCGAAGCCCGAGACAGCCATAGAAACATTGGAGCCACGTAAGCTTGGCTCAACCCAATTGGCTTCAATATTGTAGGTGCGACCAGTGGGAAGGAAAGTATTGCCAGCATTATTGATTGAGTTAGTGACGCTATTGAATGTGCCAGAACCAACCTGTGAGCTGAAAGAAAGCACTTGCCCGCGGCCTCTAAAGTTGCCATCAGAAAAATTGAGTGATCCAAATGGTCCAGCAACAGAGTCGACACCGCCACCTAGACCAACAGAACCAGTTCTCTTCTCATCAACTTCGACCTTAAGTGTGTACTTATCTGGATTCGTGGTTGACGGAACCAACGAACGCCTAATGTCCTGAAAATAGCCGTTGGCATACATCTTCTTCAAGTCATTAGTCAGCTGTTTCTCGTTATAAACGGCTCCAGCCTTAGTTTTAATACCATTTCTGATAATAAAGTCTTTGGTCTTTTTATTGCCGACGATTTCAATGTTATCGATAGTACCTTCGTTTATGACAAGTTCAACCGAACCATCGGGGTCATCCTTAACGTCAGTGACACGAGCAAGAACAAAGCCCCTTTCGTGATAGCCCTGCTCGACCTTGTCAATAGCCGTCGAAAGAGCGTTGAGATTCTGCGGTTTACCTAACTGATCGCTAAATAGTTTGGTGATTTCTTCAGTTGAAATAGCGTCGTTTCCACGAATGGAAAACTGCGTAATCGGTGCATTTTCAGTCACACGAATCTTGAGCAAGACGCCGCTGCTAGTCATTTCTGGATTGACTTGCAAGCTCTGCTCGTCAAAATAGCCCATTCCGTGAATGGCTTTAAGATCTTGCATAACGACTTCGCGGTCGTATCTATCACCCTTTCTGGTCTTTACGACACTGTTGATTTCTTCTGTAGAAACAAGGCGATTGCCTTCAATCTTGACGTCGTCTACGACAATATCGCTAGCTAAAGGTGAAGCTATGGCTTGACTGCTGCCTAGAACTGGCGACCCACCAACGGTGAAGTTAGATGGCGTAGTGCTCATCTTAAAGTCGTCAGAACCTTGGGCGCAAACGGGCAAAACAGGTGCCAGAACTAATGAGCAAGCCAACATAGCTGCCACTAATGATGAAGCTTGAATTTCTGGGAGAAGTTTGAACTTCACTAAAAACCTATTTATTAGGCGGTTTGCCACGGAAAATTGCGGAGAACTGGCAGTGTCACTTTTACAGGAGCACCATCGGCTTGTATTCTAACAGACCTTGAAGCATGCCAAGGTGTTCCGTAACACAAGACTTCTGAGCAAACTCTAATCACTTGACAGCCCGGTGCTGCGCCGTGTGATTTTTAGATGGGTCAATACTTCGCACTTTGGCCGATATCGGTCAAAGTGCGAAGTAGCAATTAGACCGATATCGGCCCCGTTGAAATTTACAAAAATGCCATCACCATTTTGAACTTTCTTGCTCAAAACTCCGTATAGAAAAATATGGACGATGTGGTGAGGTTGTTATGCAATTCAGCGGCGAAGAAAGAGATGCAAATTTAGAACTAATTGAAAAGCTGTGGCCCGTTTTTGAAGCGCGAATTCCAGATGATGCAGCAGCAATGGAGTTTGTTCTTCAGACTCTGCTAACTAGCAGCGCACTTCATTGTCAGTGCGGTACAACAGTCAAGAAGAAGTTGCGCTCAAAGAAGCCCCGCACATTGATTTGCAAGAACTGCAAGAAAGAAATTTGGTTCACAGCGAGAACTCCCTTTAAAAGGGCTGAGAGACTTAAAGCGTGGCTCGGTGCGATCTATCTCATGGGTCACGGAGCAATAGTTACATCAAACAAACTAGCCGAGCTTGGGGGCACGGCAATCTCTACAGCACTGAACATAGTTAGAACTATTGGCCTTGTACTAGAGAACGAACGCCAGAAAGAAAAAGCAGACATGTCTATTGAAGTGCCATCAAAAGAATTTGATTCTTTATTCTGCCGACGCAGCTTACTCACGCTACCGAAAGTTCATCCATCAACTGAAATCAACGATCCAAAGGCCAATGTTGAGCCCGATACGAATCAAAAGCAGACGGGTGCAGAAGCTGACACAGTTGAGCAACTGAGTGAAAGTGAACTGGAAATACTTGAATTGATATCAAACGAACCAATAACTGCAGATCAGATATGTCAGCGCACAACTCAGTCAGCTAGTGCTGTTGCTAGCGCTCTTGTTATGCTTGAAATCGAGGGCTTGATTCAGTCGCAACCCGGAGGGCGATTCTCTCGACGAAGCGACAACAGCGACAACGAAAACAACCACGACAAGAAAAAAACAAGACAAACCAATATGGCAGCGGCTATGCCGCTGGTTGGAAGAGCCATCGATTCGACCAGGTCAATAAGAGGCGGGATTAGTAGAAAGTATTTACAGGTATATTTAGCGGCAATTTGGTGCCAATTGGATCGTGCGCGATGGAACGAAGAAAAACTGCTTCTTGCTTTCTTGCGAGCACCGGAAATTACTTACCAAGATATTTTGAACTATGAGTCTCCTGCAATTGCCTCAATGATGACATTTTCTTAAATGTCGCCCCACGCCATTGCCGATATTAGAAGTGATAGCGGTCCTCAAACTGAACCGCTACCAAAACTATTTAAATCAAAAATTGCGCTAAGCTTCGAACCAACCGACGGCTTGAGGATCGAGATTGATATTTATTTGCTTAACTTCAGTGTAAGCTTCAAGACCAAAAGTCCCGAGCTCTCGCCCCCATCCACTTTGCTTATAGCCACCCCATGGGCATTCGGTATAAGTATTGTGATAAGCATTTACCCAAGTGATACCAGCTCGCAATTGCTTCACGACGCGATGGGCACGAGTTATATCATTGGTGAAAACGGCTCCAGCCAATCCGAAGAGAGAATCATTTGCTAACTCAACTGCTTCTTCTTCGCTGCTGAACTTTTGCACTACTACAACTGGCCCGAATATCTCTTCTTGAACAATTCGCATGTCCGATTTGACATCAGAGAAAATTGTTGGATTGACATAATAGCCACTTCCATACTTTTCACCTTTGGGCTGATCACCACCAGTGACAAGCTTGGCACCCTCTTTCTTACCAATTTCCACATATTCAAGCACACGCTTCATTTGAGTTTCGCTTACCAGAGGCCCCATCTCAGTTTCAGATTCTAGACCAGGACCAACTCTAATTTTCTTAGCTCGTGCAGCCATTTTCTTAACGAATTGATCGTAAATAGATTGTTCTACAATCATTCGAGATCCGGCAGAACAGACTTGACCAGCATTGCAATAAATAGCAAACAGCGCGTAATCAACGGCAATATCCAGATCGAAATCAGGGAACACCACCATTGGTGACTTTCCACCAAGCTCTAGGGTGACTTTCTTTAAGTTAGTGAGAGCGGCTGCGGCAATACGCTTGCCTGTGTTAACACTACCAGTGAAGGCAATCTTGTCCACAAGTGTGCTCTCAGCAATTGGTTGACCAACAGTAGGTCCATCGCCTAAAACAATGTTGACGACACCGTCCGGCAGTTTCAACTCGTGCAGCAATTCAGCGAGGCGAATCACTGTCAATGGAGTAAATTCGGAAGGCTTAAGAACGCATGTATTTCCCGCTGCTAGAGCTGGGGCAAGTTTCCAGGCAGCCATCAAAAGAGGATAATTCCAAGGAATGATTTGGCCACAGACACCTATGGGCTCGCGCACTACAGTGGTCACTGAAGGTGCTGGCACATCGATTGTTTGACCACTTGGTTTAGTTATCAATCCTGCGTAATAGCGGAAGCAGTAAGCAGCGTCAGCGACATCGTAGGTTGTCTCGCGCAGTGGCTTGCCACCATTGAGTGTTTCTAGTTCAGCCAATTCCTCGGCGTTAGCATCAATGGCATCAGCGATTTTATTGAGAAACTGTGAACGTTCTAGAGCTGTCAATCGTGGCCATGGACCGGAGTCAAAGGCTTTTCTGGCAGCCTTAATAGCTTCATCAACATGTATTTTTGAAGCTTCAGCCACCTTTGTCAAAGGCTTGCCGTTAGCAGGGTTTACGAGAGTGCGCTCACTAGCTCCGTCGACAAATTTTCCATCAATAAATAGTTGCCACTTACGATCTACTTTGACTTTCGGAGCCGTTAGGGTTTGAGCCATGAGTTTATCCTCTCAATATAAAATTGTTGCGCATACAAAGCGACGCAGCACTAGAAAGCAGGCCAGATAGCGAATAGATTAGCGCTTGCCACAGAACAGAAAAGCGTCCCAACAGGGTGGCAATCATATCATTTGTGCAACAATATTAACTATTTCATCCTTAGTTTCGATTGGAGACCTTAAGCGCATGGCTCACGGATATCCCGGCACCTTCCTCACCCTTGAAGGACCAGAGGGCGCTGGTAAGACAACACAAGTCAAGCTGCTTTCCACAAAACTTGATGCCATTGGCATTCCTCATCTGATCACTCGAGACCCGGGCGGCACTCCGCTTGGAAAGCAGATTCGACGAGTTCTTCTCACTCCGGGCAACCCGGTCAGCCCGATGGCCGAGCTCTTGCTCTATTCGGCTGACCGCGCTCAACACGTGGACGAATTGATTATTCCAGCTCTCAAGGCCGGAAAGCTTGTCATCTGCGATCGTTTCACTGACTCTACGGTAGCTTATCAAGGATATGGCAGAGCCCTAGATTTAGAGCTAATCAACCAACTCAACCAAATGTCGACCCAAGGCTTGAAACCAGAACTGACAATTCTCTTTGACTTAGAAAGCGAAAAAGGTTTGGGTCGCCTTCATCCAGGTGGCCATGACCGAATGGAAAGGGAAGCAATTGAGTTTCACCACCGTGTTCGAAAGGGCTATTTGGAACTATCAAAGAAAGAACCTGACCGCTGGCAAGTAATTGACGCAAGCAAAGCGTTGAGCGCGGTCCAAGACGAGCTCAAGCAAATAATCAGCACTGCCTTCGGCAAACGTTTCGACTTTTCTCAGCTTTAGACCTAGCGGTCTTGTCTCAGCTTTAGACCTAGCGGTCTTTTACGTGGGCACTCATTTCTTTTGCCAAGCCATCAAGATCGCGACGAATCTCCGCTTCGCTTTCAGCATCGAGTTCTCCACCTTGTGCGATTCTCATGCTGCGCTCTTTGCGCTGAAGATCTGTGGCCCGCTGCTTCAAATGCTTGTAGTGACTTTCAGCGACCTTCTTATCCTTGCTCGAATCATCGAGATACTTCAAAGTATCCGTCAGCTGAATGGCAGGCGGCGGCAATTTAGCCAGCGGAGTTGAGTTAACAGAATCAACAAAAATTATCGGGGCATAGAGAAAAGTGTTTGATAAGAATGGATAGTAGTAGCCAGAGCTTCCCTTCCAAAAATTACAGTTAAAGTTACCTATTCTACAGGTGAATGCGGCCCCTCCTGTGAATTGAGGGCGACTGGCTGGCCAGACGTAGGGAACGAGCGGATTGAGAAAAACCTGCTGCCCATATTGATTCAGAAAGGCTCCGTTGAGACCGTAGCGATAACCACCACCGATCACATAATTACTAGCCTGCAAGGCGTTCACGTTCCCTGAGAATCCACCATTTTGGAAACTATTAAAAGGAGAGACTGAAGCACTACTTCCAGGAATCGACGAGCCAAAAGATCCAGGGGCACTGGAACTATTGCTGGAACTACTAGTACTACTATTAAAACTACCCTGAGCGATTGCTGGAGCAAGTGTCAGCACGATAATTGCAATGACAAAGGGAGCCCGAGCTAACAATACACGCGCATCCATTGACAACGTGCTAGTCGATAATTTCATAAGGACGTTAATAGGTATCTTCATAGGGACTCGCCTCAGAAATGGTTCCAATCTAACCTACTGCTGCCAAAACTAGTCTAGATCAACTATTAGGCAATAGCCATTAGTCTTTGCTTTGTTCCTCAGGAGTAGACTTAACGAACCACTGATAGTTAGTTTCTTCGCCCAATGCATGAGCGCAAATCAAGCTCCATAAGCAGAGGAAGCCAAGTGAATTGACATTATAGACCCCCACCGGGGGCAAACGGCCAGTGGTTGCAAGGGTAATAAGCCCTGGAGCGGCCACTATGGCACAAAATATTCCGAGCTTTTTGGCAATGCCAAAGAATGGTTTGGACAGCTTGTTCTTACGAGCTAGGAGAATTAGACCAAAAACAACCAAAACAAGGGCCACGGCCAATCCATGCACAGCCCAATCAAAGATTATTCGGCAAAAAATATTGACCGCAGCTTCTTGCACTGCGTGAACAGTCTCAGAGTAACTAAAATTATCTGATAGTCTTTCCATTTACGTGATTTCCATTTTTAGTCTTCTTTAGTTTCGGCCGAAGAGTCTTTCTACTCTCATACTTATTGACTTGAGCCTTATTGCCTTGAGCCTCATCCCCTTGAGACTTACTAATTCTCCCTCTTAGCTGCAGTGTGGAGGGCTCTTCCTAAATTAGTAAAGGCTTCTGCCATATTGGCATCACAATCGATTGCCTTTCTCCACTCAGCAATGGCGTCATTTTTTTGCTCGCTGCGCCACAAGGCCAAGCCTAAATTATTGTGCGCATTGGCGTCATATGGCGCATATTTCAGACACTCTTTATACGCTTCAGTTGATTGTTGTAGCAAACCTGATTGGTAAAGCGCCACGCCCATATTGTAATGTGCCTCCGGATAGTCTGGTTTGAGGCCAATCGCCTGCCGCCAAACATCAACAGCTTCGTCGTAGCGTTTAAGTTGATAGAGCACAATACCTAAATTATTGCGTGCTTGCGGATAACTTGGGTCGACCTTTAGGGCCCGCTCGAGAACGAAAACAGCCTCAGGTAAATGGTTCATTTTCCAGAGCACTACACCCAGACAGTTGAGAGCATCAGTATCATTGGGAGCGGACTCAAGCAAGCTTGAAAGTATTTTATGTGCTTGAGTAAACTCACCGAGACCTTCATAGCACTTAGCAAGCCGCAATTCTATGTCACGCGGCAATAGCCCCTTTTTACCTTGTAAAGCCTTTTGGGCGGTCTTGTACTCAAGCAAAGCTTGCTCATAGCGGCGTAAGGCTCGCAATGAATCACCCATATCTACCCGTACTTCTTGCAGCATCGGATTATCACGCAATGCTTCTTGAAACGCAGTCAAGGCCGCATCATTGTCGCCTTTCAATGCCAATACATGACCGAGATTGCGATGGGCTTCAGCAAAATCAGGATTGAGCCTGAGGGCTTTATATAGAGCCTCAACGGCCAAATCATACTGACCGGCTGAAATATAAGAATGTGCCAGGTTGTTAAACAATTCACAGCGAGTCGGATTGTTTTCAATTGCTTTTTTAAATTCTTCAAGGGCTGCTTTATTGTTGCCCTGCCGTTTAAGACAAACAGCAAGATTGTTATGAGCAGAGACATTTTGTGGCTCCCTGCGAATTACTTCCTCGAATTGCTTTATGGCAATATCTAGTCTGTCCGATTGAGCATTCTCCATTCCTGAAAGCAGCAGCTGGCTGGCAGACAAAGTATCAAGATTGAGATTCTGAGCAGCGTCTTTGAAGTCAAGGGCACGGGTCGGTAAATCAGACACAGGAGCGCTCATTTCAAAATTTGATTCTGAAAATGAATTCGCACTATTCGCCTCTGATGCTGAATTTGTTGTTATGTTCTCAGAACTTCTAGGAGGGTTTGACAAGCCCTGAATTGCAGAATTATCAACACTAGTATTCTGACAAGTCGCCCCTAAGGGATATGCCAACAGTGAAACAGAAGCGATCGCCACAGCAAATAGGAACGGTTTAATAAACGTGCAGCAATGACTTATCGACACTTTCTCCTCCAGCCACATTTGAGAATATCAGGATGTGGTCAAGTCTTGTAGACTCTATAGATGACGAAATGAGGTTTCTTTGCTGTGGAAAAACCAGTGACAATTGCCTTGCCATTGAAGGCTTGCATCAAAGCAATAGTGCTTCTTGGCCTTATTTGCGGTGCTTTCCTCTGGCAGCCACTCGCTCCTAGCTGCATCAGTGCAGAAGAGCTTGCTTTCGACCGCAAATTTAGTCGCGAGGAGCTTTTACTTCTGAATTTAGGCCACGGCCAAGGATCTGCTGGATTCTTTTTGCTAGAAGCACTTAGACAAAGCAAAGAAACTACTCATAATTTGCAGCGAGCCATGAGCCAAATGCGCCAAGTCGAAGCAACCTACGCCAAGTCGAAGGGTAAGCCCGATGACAAGTACTTACAGACTGCTGAACTTAAGTTGACTCAAGCACGGCAACGATCAGAAGAACTTTCAGAAAACATTTCTGATGGTTTCCGCGACATGAAGCGCTCTGTAAAAGAGACACTATTGCGCAATCCATAAAAGACATTGCCTGGCTCCACAGACAAAAACTAGCTAGCTTGCTGCTAGCTAGTTCTAATTATCTTGATTCTGGACTTAAACTCCGGCAGGTTGAATAACCGGTACTAACTCAACGGTGATCGGCATGCTGCTAACTTGTACCTTATCTATCTCCAGAACCACTGTATAAGTTCCTTCTGAAGGGAACACAAGGCCAGAGAAAGCACTGATTAGCTTGTGCAAAGTAGCACTATTTGGCAACGGTTCAACTTGGCCTTCTGTAGAAGAGGTAATTTCTTCGCCCTTAGGGCTGAGAATTTTGAATTTATATGTAAAACCCTGCTGTAATCCCCTCAGTTGTGCAAAGACATAAACTATTGGAACGAGTGTGGGAAAAGCGTGCGAACTAATCAAATTGTGCACATTGACAAGAGTAACTGCGTCTCGTCTGAAAATATCTTGCAAGACTCTCTCACAAAGACAAATTGCAACAACTTCAGGGGTATCAGACATAACTTCTCCAAAAGAATTAGCGTTTCAAAAAATAGCGATTGTCACTTTACCGTGGCAGATTCAGAAGATAATAGCAAAACCAGGCTTAAAGGTCGTTAGTTACCATCTTTAAATGGTCCAGCACTGGCTGTCAGATCCATTAGCAAGGCTGAATTCTTAAGAATTTTGTCCATGGCAATTTTATCTGGCCCGCTTGTAGCCTCCATCATCTGCCTCAATGGCACAACATTTGAAATGATAGATGGAAGAGAGAAGTCCATACCAAACGCCTTGATATCGGCGTTTATATCTTCTTCTTTGGGATTGCGGTAACCAATACAACGACAACGGCTAGCCACTCTCTCAAAGTCTCTTGTCTGTTGATTTGTCAGAACCAAAAGTCTACCCGGATCTAGAGTGACAAGTTTTTTGTCCACTACCACGTGCACTGCATCCTGCCTGGTCTGGTGTAAATCATAGATAGCAACGTCGCCACCACTGCTCATAACAAACACCATAGCACCACTAGGGATGAAGACTTTACCCATAGAGGTAGTGACCGTAATGTCTTTATCTGGAGCAAAGAGCACATTACCATCATTAAGAGTGAAGTTAGAACCACCAGTGCTAGCAACCGCTACGCCAATATCTTCTTTGGCTAAGCGATCTTGTTCGCTAGAATCGAAGTTGCTGACATAAGTACGACTACCTTCAATCAATCCACACTGTTTACCTAGCCGTTTCTGCCGAGCGATTTCTTCGTTTTCATCTTCTTCCGCTTCAGTTTGATTGAGCTTTCCACGTGAGAAGACTCTGGTCAAATCAGTTGGTATGCGCAGTCCAAGCAATTGCGCATCAGGATTGTTCAAGCCGTTAAGACCTAATAGGAAGGCAAAGAGATTGAAGCCACCGCCATTGTTGACAGTAGGGACCGGTGGAGGCGGTGGAATAAACAAAGTTCCGTTAAACACCACTGCTGGGGAATTGAATGGAGCCTGAGGGAACGGACCGAGAGGCAATGGAGATACGAACAGAATACCGGCTGGAGCCCCGCTAGCAAGACCTGTATTAGGATCAATATTTCCGATAGTGATTTGCTGACCAGCGTTAATCGCTCCAGCTCCACCTACAGTTAGAGCCAGATTCTGACCTACTCCAGAACCAATACCGACCACTCCAGTGCCAGGCACACCACCAATAGCCGATACAGTTCCGTTGATATTGAAAATAGGCAGCGGATTCGCTGGATTATTGGCGTCAAAAGTGACCACCCCACCATTACCAGTGGTGCCATTAGCACTAACAGTGACGCCAGGATCGACAGTGGCGCCATTGCTAGCAATCGCTACCGTGCCTCCATTGTTACTGCCATTAGCTGAGATACCAGAGGCTGTACCGTTGGGGAAAGGATTGCCTGCCACGAAAGGATTAGTGGAAGTTGTTGTAATGCTCACAGTGCCGCCGTTACCGCCCGGTCCATTGCCATTGGCCGAGATACTAGCACCGCCAGGTCCGATTCCGGTAACACTCAGGTTAGAGCTATTAGTAGTTATAACTCCGCCGTTACCGCCAGTGGCTCCGCCATTAGATTGGATGGTAGTGACAGTAATGTTGTTGGTGCCTGGTGCGGTCAGAGTTATTGGGCCGCCGTTGCCCGTGCCGGCTCCAGAACCATTAGAAGTAATATTGCCGCCACCAGCGATACCGCCAGCTCCGCTTATATTGATAGAACCACCATTGCCTGCCGCACCACCGCCGTTGGCATTAACATCAAATCCACCGAGATTTACAGCTCCACCATTGGCGGTAATGTTGATTGGACCACCATTGCCGGCTGGATTGGAGGTGTTGATTGGTGTGCAGAAGTCGATAATGCCAGCCTGGGTAACAAAACCGACACTGGTGGGGTTACCACTAGCACCAAGTATGTTGTTGCAGCCTCTTAGCTCGCCAACGCTTATATTTAGATCACTAGGACCAACGTTGTAATTAATGTTCGGGGCTTGCACCAAACTACCAGCAGCTCCGGTTACCGTTATCGGACCTTCATTGGCAGCACCAGCTGGGTTGAAGTTGACGTTGGTGGCAGACAACAGGGTCGAGTTAGCACCTAAAGTCACATTCAAAGCATTTCCAGGAGCATTACTGTCAACCGTAAGGTTTCCAGTGTTGGCATTAAGTTGCGAATTGGCGCCTAACGCAAGAGTGGGAGTAGTGATCGTAGCGCTACCACTGTTAACAACAACTCCGGGAGCAAGAGTGACGTCAGAGCCAGCCGCGGCTCCGGCAATGACACTGAGAACTCCAGTGGTCGTGACATTGTTGTTGATTTTGACATCAGCGTCAGCACCACTACCAGCTTGCAATGTCAGGTTGCCGGCACCGGTATTGATGTCGCCGCAAGTGATCAGGTCAGCACCAGCTGCATTTGCTGTGAATGCGGTATTACCGCTTGATGTAAACGGTCCAACATTAAGATCGCCAGTGGCTGTCGTAACAGAAGCCGTAGAGACAGTTGCTCCATTTGAGACCACACAACCATTAATTTGATTGACGTCGGTCGTCACCGTGCCGCCGCCATATGAGACTGTATTGCCAGCATTGAGCAGACCATTGGCTGGCCCACCAGTCACACTGATATTGCCTGCTGTTGTCGGGTTGAAAAAGATGTCTCCAGTTCCTGCCGTTGCTGCATTAATCTGCGAACCAGCTCCCAAGTTCACAGCTAGTGCATTTCCAGCACCATTGCTCTGCACTAATACGTCTCCTAAGGTTGCGGAGACAGAGTTAGCGCCAGCCGTCATATTGAGCACAGGAGTTGTGATGGTGACATCGCCAGTTGTGGCCGTTACAGCAGCAGCACCATTGCCTAAACTTACTTCAGAACCGACTCCGCTGCCGCTTATCAAGCTAACAGATGAGCCTTGAACTTTATTGGTATTGCTAATAACAACATCCGCGTCACCACTTCCAGCATCAAGAGTGAGAATACCAGCCGATATGATATCACCACAGGTAATCACATTAGCATTGACACCGTTGGCTACAGCCGAGAAGCTGCCGGTGCTAGTTCCTTCTATTTTGAGATCACCATTTGCTGTGGTTACCGATACATTGGAGCCAAATGCTCTAGTGCAGAAGTCACTAATACTTCCGACATTGACATTAACAGGTTGAGCACCAACACCGGAGCCGCCATTGAAGATGACCTCGCCTGATGTCGTGTTCGCTGCTATAACACCATTTGCAGGGCCTCCAGTGACTGTGATTGCGCCTGGCGCACCAGGTGTGTTGAAGTTGACATTGCCGGTGTTGGATTGCAAGGTCGATGTTGGACCGTTAAGGGCCACATTGAGGACATTACCAGGAGCGTTGCTGGAGATTTGCAGGTCAGCACCAGCGCCAGTTGAGCGTACAATGCCGGTGCCGTTAACAACGAGTGATGGAGTGGTCACTGTGGTTGTCCCTCCACTGACGGTTGCTCCTGTAGCGACAGTGACGTCTGAGTTAA
>JAGOSY010000002.1 GCA_018062085.1 bacterium
TCGTTTACACCGAGGGGGTTGGGAGTTCGAGTCTCTCATCGCCCAATAATTATAGAGAGCGGTTTTCGAAAGAAAACCGCTTTTGCTTTTGGGGCTGTTGAAAATACTGTCCCAACAATATCCCAACTTTGCCCCGGAAATGAAATGACTGGCATTCGAGGGAAATGTTAGTCATGCTCTTTAGAGCGATCGTGCGTTTAATTAATCATCTAAGAAAGGCCTGCATTTATTGCGGGCATTTTGCTTTCTTTCTATTGATAGATTTGCACCATATTAGGTGCCGGTTTGTTTGTTTGTTTGTTTGTTTGTCTCTTAGTGACTGGTTAAAAGAAAGGACAATGTCAAAGCGCCATTTGCAGACCCTCACTTGCCGCCAGCAATTTTTTCAGCCACGGTCTCGTCGCTCTTCGCAAGATCCATTCTATTTGCTTTGCGATAAGCGCTTGCTCTTGCCAGATACATCGATGCATTCGCTTCCGGCGAATATTTGATCGCATTTGTATAGTCAGCCACTGCTTTGTCCGACTCACCAAGTTTTAAATAAACATCGCCACGTTTCAGATAAGCCATCTCGTCCTTTTTGTTAAAATCAAGCATGTGACTGTAGTCCGCCAATGCTAATTTGTAGTTCCCGAGAGCTTCGTGACACTGGGCTCTAAGCAAATAGGCTTCATCATCTCTCTTATTAGAGGCGGCAGCGCGAGTGCAATCGGCGATAGCACCTTTATGATCGCGTAACTTCATTTTAATTCGCGCACGAATGACATAGTTCGCTCGGTCGGGAGCCAGCCTGATAAGCTCGTCGACGTTTTTCAATGCGAGCTTGTTTTCACCTAAATCACAGTAGGCTCTCGTCCTTCCGGCATACGGCTCCGGATCGGCCGGATCAATTGAGTTGGCGTGGTCGAAATCTGTTAAGGCGTCTTTGTATTGCCTCAACTCAATACACACCACACCTCGTCTTTTAATTGCTGAGGTATAGTTTGGATCAAGGCCGATCGCCTTGCTAAACTGTTCGAAGGCTTCTTTATATTTTTCTTGTTTGTTAAATATGCGTCCGCGATTATAGTAAATCGTTCGATTTCTAGGATTCAACTTTTGAGCACAGTCGATATAGTACAGGGCTGTTTTAAGTTCTTGTTTTTCAATGCACTCGCGTGCTTGTTCGATAAGTTGCTGATCGGCACTGAGTGCGTGACTCGGTATCTGCGCAAGAACAATTGTCGCCAGTATTAGTGGCAGAAGGTACAGGAAATTGCGGCGCGATTTCATTGATAGAAAGCCCAGTTAGTGCTACTCATTCACTCTATTGTCCCATATCAAATGAACGCTGCATCTGCTTTGGCTTCTCGACGCCACTTGCATGAACGCATGTTTTTTTGAGCTTAGTCACTAATTGGCGTCGTGGCAGCAAGACCCCAGGAGGCAAGAATTTCTATTTCTTCTGCCGGTGATTTTGCTTTCTTGAATTTAGTGTTGCTCTGTCCTTTGACCTGTTTTTCGCAGGCTGCCCACGTCAAATGACGCTTCACAACGCCGTTTTGGTAACTCAAGTAAGAAATTTGTGCTGGCGCATTTCCACGTCCAGACGACGATGAAGACGAACCTGCTTTTTTGGCTTCAGGTAAAGGTTCTTCATCTGGCAAATCGGTCAAGTCGACAAAGTAACCATCGAGCGGTCCGGAATATAGAGGTTCGTGCTTGCCTTTGGATTGCGCTACAGCAATAGTGTCGCATCTTTCGTTACCGGCATAACCGGAATGTCCGCGCACATACTTCCAGCTGATTGTCGCTGGTTTTATTAATGTGACCTGGCGTAAAAGTTCTTCCCAATGCTCACGGTTCGCCACATCTTTGCCTTCGGTATTTTTCCAGCCGCGAGCTTTCCAGCCAAAAATCCACTGGGTGATACCACGTATGACGTAAACAGAATCTGTATAAATAATTACATTGCATGTCAGTGGCGGCTTTAGCAATTGCAATGCGTGAATGGTTGCCGCAAGTTCCATGCGATTGTTTGTGGTGCCGTGGTTATTGCCGCCAATTTCTTTGACGGTGCCATCTGGAAAAGCGACAATGCTTCCCCAGCCGCCTGGACCGGGATTTCCCGAGCAGGCTCCGTCGGTAAAAATGACAATAGATTGCTCTGAATCTTTCATACCTGTAGGCAAATTTGCTCCTGGCAACGCTAAAATTAGATGCTTTCGCTTAAGTAAATCGAATTATATCATTTTTCTTGCCGTAGCTTGAGTGCGGCAATTTGCCACCATATTTGGTGACTAAAATTGCTTTGCGAATGCCCAGCATCATTCGTTGGGGCGTAATCAAGTAGATAGGCAGAGCAGGCTGAGGTTTCTCTTTGTCCTTAAGCCGATGATATGTTTTTGTTGAATAACCATGATATAAGAATGCTATTGCTATTTCTGCACCATCAGCCATGGCGGTACAAATGTTTCCTCAGAGATATGACGCACGCTATATTCTAACTACTGGTGAATTACCAGTAGAGATTCACACTTCTTCTGATGGTAAAGGCAGGCTGCGAAGCGAAGCCTCCAATGGTGGCACCAATAGAAGTATCACGCTAACTGATTACATCGGCAGAGTTGTTTATCGAATTTCCACTTCTCCTAGTATGGTTTTCAAAACTCACCTTAAGGAGCCCTACGAAGGTGATTTTGACGATGCGGCTGCCAGAAAGAAGAACGCCGTAAGCCTTGGCCGAAAGTCTATTAAGGGCCGGATGTGCCTTGGCTGGACTTTTAAGCAAGATGGTGTGACTTGTGAAGTTTGGGTTGACGCGAAAGCCAGACTTTTAGCGCATAGCGAAAGTAAGGATCCGCGAGTAATTTCAAAAATGGAATTGGTGGATGCTAATACAGACGAACAGCCAGAAGCCTTATTTGAAATTCCTTCTGTCAGGTAAAATATTTTGCTACCGGAGCTAGCTATCGCTCAGCTTGCGCCACTCTTGCAACTGTTCGATAGTCAAATGAGAGAATTTGAGAAACTGCGCCAGAACCTCCACATCTACAGCACTGATAACTGTATCTGGACCAGGCACGTCGTCTGCTAGATTGCAAATAGTTTCAAAATATTTTTCTAAGACTTTAAACATTAGCAGCGCTTCGGCTGAGAAATTGAATGGCATGGCCTCGGCATGCTTGATTTCGCGAAGTGAGACACCATCGCCATTCAAATCAATTTTGCCGAAATTTTCTTTCAGTAGGTCAGCCAGCCGCGCTCCGCTCATAACCGTCGGCGTCTGGTCTGTTTCCTCACTATTGCGAAAATCGCCGAAGAGATCTTTGTAGGCGCTAGCTGCCATGCGTCTTCTTTTTTCTGGAATGTCAGTCATAACGGCCCTATCTTAAGTTCACAATAAGACTCTAATGATAGTGCATTGCTGGCAAAGTTGATCGGCTACCGAGCTTGACTCTCAGGAGCCACCGAAATTGGAATAAGCTTATAGTGACCCGGCCTCGCTACATCAGGCTTGAGCTCAAGCTTTATATCGTGGCCAACCTCGTCTACGATGCAACCGCTTCGAGTTTGACCTGTGACTTCAAAAATCGTCAGACCGTCTGATCTTTGCGAGCGTACTCGAAAGTGTCCTGAATAAAGTATGTCGCCAGAGTGGTCAAAAATGTACGATGATGGCCCACGCGCATGATGTTCTTCAAAGCAGAACGGTCCATGAAAATGACTTATATGAAACGCTGGCAATTTCTTCAGTTCTCTGCCGCTGGAGTCAATTAGGGAAAATTTGTCGTAATTTCCTTCAACTTCAATCGGCAATATTCCGCTCGAAATTTTTGCAGTAGCGACTCCCTCACTGAACGGATTTGCCGCAATAAAGGTTGGCTTAATTACCCATTTGCCTGTCTTGTTGACGTAGCCATATCGACAAGTCAGGCTATCTCTTGCAACTGCCTTGTCATCAACAAAGTCTGACATCTGCTCTACGTCAGGAACGTCAATTTTGAAGCCCGAGACTTTCGGCAAAACCATCGGAACGACAGTTGCTTTGTACGCTTTCCACTGAGGATAAAATTCACGATAGGTCTTTGTGTCTTTGTTTTTGACTATGGCCAGAAACGTTCCAAATTCATCGTTGCCGCCAAATCCGACATTAAACGAATAACTAGTTGGCTGTTTCAGCAGCTTGTAGATCAAGCGCATTAATTCAGAAGCTTTTGCAATTTGTCCTTTTTCGGCTAAGAAACAAGCATAACTATTCAATGCGCAGATGCTCACATCATGATTTGAAACAGCTTTGTTTGCAAGCGAACCAAGATCTGCCTCTGTCGCATCGCTAGCTTCTTTGTAGAGGCTTTCTGCCTCGGTCAAGTTTCCCAGTTGATACTGAACGTCTGCAATTTTGACCAAGGCTGCGTATTGCATTACAACTGGTTGGTTGATCTTAAACTTTTCGTAGCCTGCGAGCCAATCTTTGAGCATTTGTTTGTGTGTTGCTAAGTCTACCTCCTCAGCAGATAACGCGCGGCCCTCCTTGCTCTCGTTTCCAGAAGTTTCCGCAGGAAGAAAGCCAGGGCCACCATCGGTGAACGCAGAAGCGCCATCAGAATTGAAAAAGCCTAGCGCCAAAATTATCGACAGCAATCGTAGTTTGAACATTGAGACTCTCAGAATTGGGCGATGTCAAGATCGTGTTGTGCTAGCGCCGATGAGGGAAATTTTTGATAAGCTGTAAAAGTTAAAGAGTATCGGAACCCGAGAAACCCACTTATATCACTCTTCAGCCTTGGGGTGCTAATGATAAACCGGTTCAGTAGCTTGGTAGCTAGTTTCGTCCCCTGGTTTGCTATCGGAATTGCCTTCTTGATTTCGCCCGGCTATATGTCACCGTTCATGCGTGACCCTATTGGTATAGGCTGTTTGGTGTTGATCCTGGTGTGGACCATTGCCGGTATCGTGCTCAGTGTCATTCCGGGACTCCCCGCACTGCTAAAAGGCTTTTGGTGGATCTGGCTTCCCTTATGGTTATTAGTGCCGATGCTGGGTCCGGCTGTGCTCACAATTTTGCAGGCTTTAGGTCCGCTCACTGGCGGCGTCTAATATTTCCGTCTCGTTTAAGTGGGCCGTAATGCTAAAGACAATCTTTGGTACGGTGGGTCGTGGTGCGATTACTTTCGTTGTATTATTGATTGTCACGATGCCCGCCTTGGCCGATGATCAGGTAGTTGATCTGTCGGTGTTCAGCATCGACAAAATTACACCCTTTGCCCCAAAGGGATTCAATAAACAATTCAACCACCAACTGTATCCTCAACCTCAGCAGAAAGTTCATCTGAACCCAGGAGATGCGCTCGTCGTTAAACTCTCTAAGATAGAGGGTCGCAGTAACTATGGTTCCTGTCATCTGGATAGCATGATTTCCGACAGGTCCTGGTTTGGGCATGATTACACCTCATATGGAAATCCCGATACAGGTCACTGCGCTCACACGTGAGCAAGAATAGGCCCTACTTAACCCAGTCCTGCCCGCAAAAGGGACTACGAAAATTTGTGTCCCTTCTGACGTGATAGAGGCGATTAAGTCTGAAATCAATGGCACTGTAGGTAACATCTACAACGTTGTTATAAAAAAACGCAGCGCTCAATTGCATGAAGATGCTGACAAATTTCCCTTAAAATAGAAGGCGGACATCTTGCTACAATTTGCCGGTTATTGCTCACAACCGGAGCCCGAATTGAAATTCTTAACAACAACCGTATCGCTTTTGCTCTCTCTAACATTGACCGGCTGGCAGTATGCCTTGGCTGCAGACAAACAACCCAACATAGTAGTTATCTGGGGAGACGATGTCGGGCAGTCTAATGTCAGCGCCTACACCAAGGGTTTGATGGGTTACCAAACGCCCAGCATTGACCGCATTGCCAAAGAAGGAGTTATGTTTACAGACTCCTATGCAGAGCAAAGTTGCACAGCTGGCCGTTCTTCTTTTATAACTGGACAGACCGGTTTGCGCACAGGCAACACAAAAGTCGGTCTGCCGGGTGCTGCACTTGGTTTGCAGGGGAGAGATGTAACCATTGCTGAGTTGCTCAAGGCCCAAGGTTATGCTACGGGGCAGTTCGGTAAGAACCATCTTGGCGACAGGGACGAGCACCTTCCCACTAATCATGGCTTTGATGAATTCTACGGACCTCTCTACCACCTCAACGCTTCTGAAGAGCCTGAGCTGCGGGACTATCCGAAAAATCCTGAGTTCTTGAAAAAATTTGGTCCGCGTGGAGTGATTCATAGCTTCGCCCTGCCCGACGGAAAACAGAAGATAGAGGATACCGGCCCTCTGACCAAGAAGCGTATGGAAATCATTGATGATGATATTGCTGAACGCTCTGTCAAGTTCATAGAAGAGCAGCATAAGGCAGGCAAGCCTTTGTTCGTGTGGGTAAATTTCACTCATATGCACTTTCGTACTCATGCCAAGCCCGAGAGCATTGGTCAGTCAGGCCGGTGGCAGAGCGAATATCACGATGTGATGATTGACCATGATAAGAACGTGGGAACCGTGCTAGCAGAGCTCGATAAACTTGGTATTGCCGATAACACCATAGTGATGTACTCGACAGACAACGGGCCACACATGAACTCGTGGCCTGATGCGGCAATGACTCCGTTTCGATCTGAGAAGAACTCCAACTGGGAAGGCGCTTATCGTGTACCAGAGATGATTCGTTGGCCGGGACACATCAAGCCCGGTACGGTAAGCAACGAAATGGTTGCCCATCTAGACTGGATGCCTACAATACTTGCAGCTGCTGGTGTGCCCGATGTAAAAGAGCAGCTTCTCAAAGGTATGAAAGTTGGAGATAAGACTTTCAAAGTGCATCTCGATGGCTATAACCTGCTGCCTTACCTAACAGGTCAAGAAAAGAAGAGTCCGCGCCAGGAGTTCTTCTACTTCAACGACGACGCCGATCTTGTCTCTTTGCGTTACGACAATTGGAAACTAGTCTTCTCGGAACAAAGAGCCCCGGGCACGTTTAGGATTTGGAGTGAACCATTTACGACCCTGCGCGTGCCGAAGATCTTTAATCTACGCACCGACCCCTATGAGCGTGCAGACATTACTTCAAACACCTATTACGACTGGCTGATGGACCATGCCTATCTTTTGGTTCCGGCTCAGGTTTCTGTCGGGAAGTTCCTTGGTACCTTCCAGGAATTTCCACCGAGCCAGAAATCGGCTAGCTTCAGTATTGATCAAGTCATGGAGAAACTGAAGGACGGTGCCGGTAGCAAGTAGCAATTAACAAGCAGCAATTAACAAGTCGTAATTGGTAATTGGCAAATAGTAATCACGAAATAAGAGAAGCCTGACATGCCAACAAATGATCCTGAGCAAAACCAATTAGAGATTGAAGAGTGTGCTTCAAGCCAAGATCAAGATGCGATTGTTGGTATCTTGCGCAGATACAATACGCAGCAGGCAGGTCAAGCTAATTACAAAAGGCTAGACCTTATGATTCGAGATTCAGGCGGCAATATAATTGCGGGCTTGTGCGGCGAGACACGCTGGGGCTGGCTTGAGGTAGAGACTTTGGCCGTCGAAGACGGCTATCGTCACCAACAAATTGGTTCTCGACTTTTAGACGCAGCGGAGGCCGAGGCCAGAAAGCGGAATTGCCACGGTGTGTTTTTAGACACTTATACTTTTCAGGCTCGCGAGTTCTATGAGCGCAAGGGTTATACAGTCTATGGCAAGTTAGAAGACTTTCCTAAGGGATACACCAAATTCTATTTGTGGAAAGAGCTGGCGCCGTTTTAGTCTTCCATTTTTTTATAGATTATCAACGCCCGATTATTCGAATCGAGTATTGGATTGCCTGAAAGAGCGGCGCCCCAAATTGCAAATGTCTTTATTCCGTCGGTGAGGATGATCACTGAGTTGCCAGGCATGCCGTTGAAGCGCTCTGGGGGAGACTTTCGCCACATTTCTGGGTCTATATTTGCCACAGTTGGATCTAGAGTAATGCGGTATTCACCGAGCACCCGATACGCTCCATTTGTTGTAGGTTGGTTGCGTGAACCGGAGAGCTCCTCCGAATACAGACCTTGTAAAACGATATCGAAATCAGCCTGCGATGAGGGCATATTTCCATGCTCTTTGTAAAAAGCTTTCATAGAGGTAGATGCCGCCTTCATATTATCGAGTACCTGCCCCTGTCCAAATCCCTGGGGCGTTTGAGCAAGCGCCCTAGGGGTAGTGCTAGAAGTACAAATAGAAGTATAAATAGAAGTACAAGTCAGGGCCAGCGCGAATGCGCCCAATAACATTTTCGAATTAGTGAACATTGTCAAACCTATTCATTGTGCTACGAGGATATTTTGCCACGCGGACATCATTCCCAGTTTTGCCAAAATAGTATTCGCTTCGTTCTAGATGTTCGCTCGTCAGCCAGCACCCTTTGGAAGTAATGAGGCTAGAATGAGGGAGTAATCACTGCCTGTCCACCCCTACTTCCCATTCCCACCCCACCCACCGCCACCCTAATCGATTGAGCATAATCTATGCCAGCTCCGAGACCAGACACAACAGAAGGTGAATCTAAGACCTGCAGCACATGCGGTAAACGTGTTGCAGTCGAGTCGAAGATTGGTTCGCTAACTGGATACTTTTTTCAGAGCTTTTATTGCCAATGCAAGAGTGAGCGAACGCCTAGGGTAGGCAATGTCGCTTCTGCCAAAGACTTTTGCAGCAAATGTGGTCTGACAATTGGCCATAGTGAACAAGGTGGTTCGATTAGTGGATTTCTCTTCCAAGATATTCGCTGCAAATGTGATATTGAAGCTGGTTTTGACGACAATAGTATGTCAACACGATTCAGGCTTTTGAAACAAACGGCCTCTGCTGAAGACGCTGCAGTTAGTGTCTTTGAGCGAACCGATCTTAATGCCGATGGCGAAAGCCACCTGATCGGGTTAAAGGCAGGGGCTATTATTGGTGGCAACTATCGTATTCTTCGGCCGATTGGTCGAGGCGGAATGGGTGAAGTTTACCTGGCGCTTCATCAGCGGCTAGACAAACGTTGTGCCCTCAAGGTGATTCCACCTGATAAAGTGACAAAGGAGGCCTGGCAGCGCTTTAAGCAGGAAGCTCAGGTGATTTCCAAGCTCAATCATCAGAATATCGTGCAAGTTTCAGACCTCGGTATTCATGCTGAATGTTTGCCTTACTATGCCATGGAATTTGTCTCTGGTCAGAGTCTTGCGGACATATTGAATGAACGAAAGAGAATGAAATTGGAGAGCGTGATTGAGGTCTTTCTTCAGGTTTGCAACGGTGTGGAATATGCCCACAAAAGTGGTGTCATTCACCGCGACCTTAAGCCGGGCAATATAATGCTGACCACCGATGTCAGTGATCGTGTGGTAGTGAAGATTCTCGACTTTGGGCTCGCGAAACTTTCGCAACCTGGCAGGTTGAAGCAAAGTCTTACTCTTGCCGGAGATGTCTTTGGCAGTCCGTTTTATATGAGCCCTGAGCAATGTTCGGGAGAGGTGGTGGACAATCGCTCGGATATTTATTCTGCGGGCTGCACTATGTTTGAGTGCCTGACCGGACAGCCACCATTTGATGGAAATCGGGCTGCTGCGATTATTATTAGTCATCAAGGATCGCCAGCACCTTCTCTTGCCAGTGTAGTCGGACCCGGCGTTTTTTCTGATTCTATGGAAATCGTCATGGCAAAGCTATTGCGGAAGAATCCTGTTGAGCGCTATCAGACAATGGCTGAGTTGCATGATGATCTAGAGAAAGTGCAGCGTGGTGAGGAGGTCTTGCCGTTTTATGTAAGTAGGGCCGCCCCTGCCGCCACTATAGCCAAGCCGACAAAACCAGCACGCATCGGCGCCACTGTATCTGGTGACACTATGTCTGCTGCCACTGGTTCTGGTGCTAGTACTGGAGCGAGAAAATACACTTTTGGCGCTATTGTTTCTGTTGTTGTTGCGGTAGCTCTAGTCAGTTTAGCTGCTGCTATGCTGAATTTGCCGAAGGCGAATGTAGCTTCAGATAAGACCGGGTCTGAGCCAGTGCAAAGTCGGGCCGTTCCCCAGCCCCTCGCAGCGGCAAGTTCTCGCCCCATTCCTGCTAAGTTAGTCGATGGCTGTCGCATGAAGCTTAAGTGGGGCGCCGGAGACGAACCCTATAACGGCTTATTTACTGAAAATCATGCCACTATCACAAACGATACAGTTACCTATTGTTTTGGCTCACCTCATTTCGGTAGCATGATTGGCCGCAATCTAGAACACAAGGCTTATGCGAAAGTGCTGATGAAAGATTGGGCAGCTGAAATTTTCCTTAGTAATCCAATGAAAATTGATAAAGTGGAAGTCGGTGATGAGGCGACTATCTGCGGAATTAAATGTCGCCATTATCTTTTAACTGGACATCTGCTCACTGAACCCAGCGCTAAATTATCTGGAGATTATTGGGCAACTAAAGATATTAAGGTCAATCCTCTGTTGGCTGCAGACGTCTGTTGCTTTGCCAGTGCGCCGATAGGCTATGGTTTGCCTGTGAGATTGTCATATAAGCTTACTCGTGAAGCAGGGAAGAGCGCCGCGGCATCGCACCCTCGTGTCCAAACTATCAGTCTTTGTGATCTGGTGGAAGCAAGCCGTTGCCAGGTAAATCAAGATCAGTTTGATTTGTCTCTTGCCGGCTTTTCGAAGGTCAAGGGCAATCTTGACCTATACACTCAAGATCTTGTTGATGGCATGAATCACTCTGACTAAGTGCATCAGCAATTGCTGACGCCGATCGGGCAAAAGTGAAATTGTTAGCGAAGGCAAGTTAAATCTCTCATCACTCCTGCCAGACCACTTCGCACTCGTCGAAGTTGATAGTGGGAATCGCAATTTCTTGCATTAGCCCCTCTTCCTTTTCTATAAACCAATCATCTAGATAGGTTTCTTCAAACGGCAGTTCGGCTCCAGCGTTGCTTGGGTCGTCATTAGCGAGAAATTCAAAAACGTGGCGGTAGGTCTCGCCTTCAGGTGTGAACGTAATGATACCGTTGTACTCTTCGTCATCTTCGGTCGCAATACTTGCAATGGTGCCGATTAGAATGCTGCCGTGGTAAAGGTTGAGTTGTTGAGTCATCGCCGGTTCACGTTGTCAGGTGGTGGGTGTCGTCTTGCTGACAGCAATTGTAGCGCGAAGTTTGAGCAGGGAGTGCTGATTTTCTTGCCTTCGTTTTTCAGCTTCTTCTTCCACGAATTTGCCACACTTTTCTGATTTGATAGATGTTGGAGTGACCTGACTTTCAGGCTGCTCGGTTACTCAAATTACTAAAGGCTACATCTCATGATTCTTAGGGCCGTTAACGAAGAAGAGTATCCTTCCTCAGAGGCAAGCTCGATACCCGAGCTAAAGACTAAACTCTGGGCGCTGTCTTATGAGCGAGCGTCTAATATTGTTTGCTGTGAGAATTGCGGAACAACAAGCACAGTCACCCGTTTGGTGGCCAATAGCAACCCACCTTCGCTTCATGGTGCTGACGGTCTCAGTCAGCTTTCTGGCCCGACGTGCATTGACAACAGATTCGAAGTTGTCAGGCAACTTGGCAGCGGGGGAATGGGCGCTGTTTATTTAGTTAACGACAAGATATTGAAGAAACCGTTCGCCTTGAAAATGCTGCGCGAAGACTTACATAAAGCTGGAGATGTAAGCCTGGACATGAGGTTCCAGATGGAAGCCAAAGCCGCTCTTGAGATGACTCACGTCAATGTTGTCGGTGCATATTGCCAAGGCAGGCATCAGAGTGGGGCACCATATCTGGTGATGGATTACATTGAAGGTGACAGTCTTGCCGATGTCTTGGTCAGAGAGAGATGCCTCGAAGTGCATTCGGCTCTAAATATCTTTATTCAGGTATGTCAGGCTCTTTCCTATGCTCACACAAAACACTTGATTCACCGCGATCTCAAACCGGCCAATATTCTTCTGCAGCAGCTAACCACAAATGGCGCGGTGGTTAAGTTGGTTGACTTTGGCATTGCCAAAAGTATTCCCTTGTTTGACCAAGAAACCCATGGTCTCACCAGTACTGGTATGCTAATTGGAAGCCCTGCCTACATGAGCCCAGAGCAATGCGTGGGCGAAGATCTAGGCGAGCAATCCGACATTTACTCTCTCGGTTGCGTTATGTATGAGACATTGACGGGGCAGCCACCATTCACTGCTAAGAATTCGATTAAAGCAATAATGGATCATGTAAAGTCTGACCCCGCACGATTTGCCAGCAAAGTTCGCATTGTCGATCAAGCTTCTGATAACAATTTCGACATTGCTAACTATAGGCAAGCCATAGAATCGGTGGTGCTAAAGTGCCTTGAAAAAGACCCCGGACGCCGCTATCAGTCGGCTGATCAACTGCGACTCGATTTGGAATGCCTGAGTGATAACAAGATTCCCAAGCTGACTAGCAATGAGAAAGCTATCGGCTCGCAATTTGCTAAAGTTGGAAATTGGGAAGGCGCACTAGCCATAATTATATTGGTCGCAATATTGCTGCTTGTGCTTGCTGTAAAGCTCTTGCAAACGGCATCTTAGATTGATGAACTAGCTACTGAAAGTCTTGAGCGCCGACGTTCATTGGCTACAGGTAGTTCTGTTAGGCGCAGGAACTGACCTTCATCTGGTTGATAACTAAACACTTCTCCCGTCTCAATTTTGTAACTCCAGCCGTGAAGATTAAGGTGGCCTCCGGCCAAGCGAGCTGCTACCGCTGGGTGTGTTCTCAAATTTTCCAGCTGTGCCAGGACGTTCTCTTGCATGGTGATGTTAAGTAGTTGCTCTTCGTTGAGGTCTTTATAGTTCTCGCTTACTGTGCGGCGTGTCGATTCAGCGTGACCGAGCCACGCGGCAACAGTCGGCAAATCTTTTAGGCTTTCAGGATGCAGCAAGCCTTTCATGGCTCCGCAATGAGAATGCCCGCAGACAATAATGTCTTTGACGCCAAGGGCTGATACTGCAAATTCTATGGTCGCACCTTCGCCACCATTGGCTGCACCGTATGGTGGAATAATGTTGCCAGCATTACGCAAAATGAAAAGGTCGCCAGGATTTGTCTGCGTAATTAAGTTAGGATTGATTCTCGAGTCGGCGCAGGTGATGAACAAAGCATCAGGGTTTTGACCATGAGCAAGGCGCTCAAATAACTCTTTTTGCGAGAGGAATATCTCAGATTGAAAGTGGTGGAGCCCTTTTATGAGCTTTAGCATGTTTGTCTCTCCGACTGAGCTTATCTGGCTGAGTTTATCTGGCCGGATAGAACACTCCTGCCAGTATTACTAGCTTCTCAGCGCTTCCTTTCATCCAGCTTTCAAGCTGCCAAGGTTCACCAGCTCTGCTTAGGCTTCTACTGCTGTTTTAACCATCATTCAAAGGGGTAGTCGGTGAGAGTGTGTAAAATGCTACTGAGTGAACAATTGGAGACCTGCTATGACCTTTAAGGCTTTTACAACAGCAGCTTTGATGAGCCTGCTTGTCGGTTCATCAGTGTCTTCAGGCTGCGCCTCGCCAGCATCCGCAGAAGTTACCTCGGGTTCTGATTCAATGGAAGGCCAGTCAGTTTCAAAGGTCGAGCCGCTTAAGGTGAGCCTGAAGAACTGCCAGGCTGCGGCAGCCTACAGCGCCAAGGCGCGAGGCTTCTCAATGCTGGTTATAGAGGATGGCAAAATAATATTTGAAGATTACCCCAATGGTCATTCGGCAGCTGAGCCCCATGAGCTTGCCAGCGGCACAAAGAGCTTTACCGGCCTATGTGCTCTTGCCGCCAGCGAGGACGGAATTCTCAGTCTTGATGAGAAAGTTTCAGACACGATTAGCGAATGGCAGGGTGATCCTAAGAGAGAGAATATCACCATTAGAGAACTGCTCTCCCTCACATCTGGTATCACATCGGCTACTGGCATGGCACCGCCCTACGCACAGGCTTTGCAGGCTGAGATAACAGCGAAGCCGGGAGAAAAGTTTCAGTATGGCCCAGCACCATTTCAGGTCTTTGGCGAGCTAATGGTGCGCAAGCTCAAGGCCAAGAATAACACTAAAGGTACAGACTCCACTATGGTCGACTACCTTAAGCGCAGAGTACTCAACCTTGCCGATATTCATGTGGGTTTGTGGCGCAAGGGAAGAGATGGCATGCCGCTTATGCCTCAGGGTGCAGCACTTACCGCAAGAGAATGGGCTAAGGTTGGCGAGCTAGTACTAAATGGTGGCATTGCTGGTGGCAAGCAGATTATTCAGTCTGAAAATGTAAAGACTCTTTTTGTCGGCACGGCTGCCAACCCTATGTATGGACTGTCATGGTGGCTGAATCGCCCCATGGACGCCAAGCTCAGAAGCAGCATACGAACACTAACTATGGCTTCAGACCTGCACTACGGCGCGCCTGGTGTGCCGAACGACTTAGTCATGGCTGCTGGCGCAGGTAAGCAACGGCTTTATGTTATTCCAAGCATGAAACTAGTTGTGGTGCGTCAAGCTGATGTAAAATCGGAGCTTATACCCGGAGCAGATAATACGAGATTTTCTGATGTGACGTTTTGGCAGCTCTTGACCCGAGGGCATGCGGATTCTGAAGGAGCGTCAAATAGACCGCGGGCATTGCCAGGTTTGAGACGGTCTGGAAGCATGCAGGGAAGACAAGGTGGCTCAGCCCAAAGTGGTGTTGGCCAGGGTGGCGCTGGTCAAGGCGGAAGATTTATGCGTTTACTTGATCGCAATCATGATGGCGTTGTCGATCAGAAAGAGAAACAGGTTTTTCGGAACTTCTTGCAGCGAAAACAGAAAGCAAGCAGCAGTGAGCAGTAGGTCGTGTCGTTAGGGTATATTTCTTGGTTAATGGTGTGTCGATGTTTGGACTAAATAGAACTATTCTTTGGTCTCGTTTGCAAGGTTATGTAGGTTGTGTATGCTTGGTAAGTTGCGCAATTTTGCCCCTATCGATGACGATTTTACTTTCAGGCTGCTCCCGCAGCGATGAGTCAGATCCCGTAGCTACAGGTAAGAGCATATTACGGATCTTACGGGCAAGCAACACTGACGAATTGAAGGGCGATGTTGACCTCTATAGTCCTACAAGCGCTGACTTCGAGCGACTGAATAAGAAAGTCTTGGCCAATCCTAATAACTCCGCAGCTTTAAGAAATCGTGGTAATGCCTATTTTCATAGTGATTTGCCCGAGCGATATAAGTTGGCACTGGATGATTACAATAAAGCACTATCTTTAGATCACGGCAATGCCAGTTGGTATTCTGAGCGGTCATCTGTATTCGATAATTTGCACCGCTCTGACGAAGCCCTAAGGGATGTCAATAAAGCAATTCAGCTCGATGGCAGTGAATCTAGGTTTTACTTTGCAAGAGCCTCTATCAATAGCGACCTCGGCCGAAAGAAGGAGGCCTTGGAAGATTATGCTAGGGCTGCAAGAAATGAAAAGCCGGTGGGTCTTTATACGCTTGATCTTTCAAGAGAGCTGGCCAAGCAAGGCAAGGAGAGCGAAGCCTTGGAGCTCTTGAACAAAGTTGTATCTCAGAATCATGACATTTGGGCTGCCGATGCCCGTGAAGAGCGGATAACTATCTTGATCTCTCAGGGAAAGTTTGGTCAGGCGCAGAAGGAGCTTGATCAATGGAAAGCTGAGACGCCAGAGAATTCAAATGCTTTTGAAATTAGTGCAAGATTACATCAATTGCTCGGCGCCAAAGATAAAGCTCGGGCTGATTACCGTCAGCTTGTTAAAATTCGTACCTCCGAAATAGATGAGCAAAATTCTAAAAACGCCATTGACTATGAATTTAGGGCTGACTATTTAGAAAAGGTTGGAGAGGCTAAGAAAGCTGCCGCAGATAGACGGAAGGCGTTGGCTCTTTACGAAGTAGAGGTAAGAGAAAGCCCTAGTAAGGAGTTAGATAGCTTCAGTAATAGAGCTGAGCTTTATGACAAGTTGGGTGAGCATAAAAAAGCCGCTCTCATGCGAGCTCGTGAAATTGAGCTGAGCGGCATTGCTATTTCCAAGGCTCCCAATGACTTCGATGGCTATTTTTCGCGGGCATCTATCTTTGAGGTCAACAAAAAATACGAACAGGCCCTACGCGATTATGAAAAAATCAAGACATTGAAGCCGGACGACAATCAGTTTATTGCCTATCATGCTGACTGCCTGAACCGGCTGAAGCGCTATCAAGAAGCGCTCGATGAGTGCAAGGGCGGGCTGAAGAAAGGCACTATCAATAGTGAGTATCTGTTCGGTCCTATGGCTGAAGCCTGCCTACGTCTGGGGCAGTATGATGAAGCCGTCAAGTATGCAACTAGTAAAATTAGTTTCGATCGTACTGTTGGTGATGCCTATTTCTGGCGCTCGCGTGCCTATGAGAAGCTTGGTAAGAAAGACTTGGCACAAAGAGACTTGCTTTTGTCTAAGTGGTACGAAAGTGATGCCGTTGAATAGTATGAGTCAAAGAGCTGTTCTCCTATTCTTATTTGTTAGCACGATGCTGTGCTTGTCATTTTTTGCTGCAACGCAGCTCGTAATGGCTGAAGAAAAAATGGGTAAATTGGCGGCTCCTACCTTTCCGATTTCTCAGCCACGGATTTCTACACCACCGATTTCTTCACCGAAAGCGCCGCGAAATCTAATTACAGTTCCTCTTGTGCGCCAGTCCACTGATTTTACTTGTGGTGTTGCCGCTCTGCAATCAGTCTTTGCCTACTTTGGCGATGACTACCGCGAAGACCAGTTAGCCAAAGAATTGAAAGCAGTTCCTAAAACAGGAACACACTATCAAGAGATGGTGCGCTTAGCGAAGGCCAAAGCTTACTCGGTCAAAGTATTGAAGGACATGACCATTGATGACCTAAAGAAGGGCATTGCTGATGGTAAGCCTGTTATCTGTTTGATTCAGGCCTGGGCGGACAAGGCTGTTGACTATTCCAAAGATTGGTTAGATGGACATTATGTAGTCGCTATTGGGTATGACACCAACAATATCTTTTTTATGGACCCTTCCACACTAAGCAATTACACTTTCATTCCAACAAAAGAATTCTTAAACCGTTGGCACGATACTGATGGCAAAGAAAAGCTGGTGCATTTTGGCTTGATTATCGAAAAGTCTAAACCTAAGTACAACCCGGCTGCTTTTATCAAAATGGACTAAAAGTCTTTTTCTTGAAGTGAGCTAATCTGCTGGAGGAAAATAAGTTGAATGATAAGATTTGGTTTGTAGTTTTGTTTGCCTGCATTGGCTGCTTTACAATGGTCGGGGCCGTGGCTAATTGGAGCTGGTTTATGAATAGCCCTAGGGCAGCGTTTATGGTCAAAATACTTGGGCGCAACGGTGCTCGTGTCTTCTATATACTTTTGGGCGCGGCCTTGGTGGCATTTTCCGTCTATGGGTACTTGCATCCAGAAGTTCTGCACTCAAGACGACTTGGCATTTAGCATGCAAGCAAGACGAATTTCATTGGCACAATTATTTGAAATCGGCAGGCAGGCGTCGCGGCTTAGTAGCCGGGGCAGAAATGATAAGGTCATTGCCCTTCCATTTGCTTTTTAGTACAGCGGTCTGTAGCTCTGCTCGGTCTTGTAAAACTTCGCTCTGAACTGATTCTTTTAAGCGCTCGAAGGCCTGGCTTAGTGTCGGTTTGCCAGCTCGTAAAGCCTCTATTAGTTGGTGAGTGAAAACACCGTTCTGATAGCGTTTCGACTCCCACGATACTTGGTTGGGCAGGCTACTACAAATGATTAGTTGCCCAGTGCCTTGCGACAGAGCGGCGCTATCGATATTGCCTACTCGCGTCAGACCCTTGGCTGTGTCGGCCGCACCACTATGACAGGCATCGATGATAAGCACCACTCGATTAGAGTGTACCCGCTGCTTTATTGCCGCTGCTAGGTCTGACAGGGGCAGGCCCGTGGCATACAGGCTGTCTGGGTCGGTATTGTGCATAACCAGATAATTGAGACCCTCAAGATCAGCCTGAGAAGGGCTGCCGTGAGTGGAGATGAAAATTAATACGAGGTCGTTTGGACGGGCCAGTCGGGGCAGCCATTTATCACCCAGCTCTGCTAGTACTCGTTCTTTTGTGGCTTGTTCGTCGACCAAGAGCTTGACGTGGTCCGGGGCAAAGTTGGCCTCATTGACCAAGTAAGTAGAGAGATCTTTGGCATCTTTTGCTGGATATTTGAGATTGATTGAGGGTTTAGCGAATTTACTCACGCCCACAATGAAGGCCCATTTGTCTTCAATTGGGGCGTTGCTAGAGCTAAAGTTAGAGCTAGAGTTAGAAGTAGTATCCAAGTTAGAGATGGTGTCCGAGTTAGAGCTAGCACCTGAGTTAGGGGCGTCCACTCGCCCAGCGTTATCATTGCTGTTTTTGACTGTTGCCTCTCTTGAGCCTGCACTAGCCAGTCTAGTCGGCTGTGCCATTAGATTTATTGGCCCTGCCAAGCTGACTTTGTACTTAAGGTGGATGCCGACATTGACGCCAAGCATAATTTGCATTTTTATCAGATGCGACTTCGTCAGGTGTATCGTTGCTGATTTGTTGCCACTATTGCCGGTGGCGTTCAATGCGACTTTGCCTAGTTCTAGGCCGCGCTCATCGTGAAGAATGACATTGGCAGTGGTTGAATAAAAGTCGGTCTCACCATCTATCTTTATTGTCAGATCGCCCGGTCCGGCGGTAAAAGTGTAGTAGTAGCTCTGCCCGGCGGCTTCTACTTCACCTTCAACCTGATTCGACTCAAGTCTAGTAGGGGTGGCACCATCTGTTGATTGAGCTATGGCAGCTGGCAGCAAGTGACCTTGCCAGCTGTTAAAGCTAGCCGCACAAATAGTGCTGTATACAAATACTCTAGTGGCTAGATTGCGCCACGACCCATGTGCCATATCATTTATTCATTCATGCATTTATTCATCTATTCATTTATTCAGCAGCGGGGATAAATTTCCATAGGAATTTATCGGTGCCATCACTTGGACCGAAGCGAGTTTCAGTATAAGCAGGAGGGTTATCGAGGATGTGCAAGGCGTCACCATTTCTTGCCACACTCTTAACTTGAAAACCGGACTCAGCAGGGGCGAGGACAAATACTGAGGGATCAAAACTAATGATAGACTGCATACTTGACACTGGATGTGGTTGGAAGTTTAAGTTTGTAGTCTCACCTGCTAGCCTGATTGTGTAGCGGTTTGTGGGTTTATTGGTCTTCAAGTCAACTTTGCGCTTTATTGCCCATTTTTGTAGACCCGCTTTGTTAAATTCCCGCGTACCAACGTATTGACCCGCGCTAGCTTGGCCAGCTTCTAGAGCCTGTTCGTTCGCTAAATTGACTATAAAATAAGTGCCAGTGTTAGGCAAACTAGGAACTTCTGCCATTGATGGCGCAATAGTCGGCACAATAGTTGCTGCTACTAATGAGATTGCGATTGCCATCTTTTGGATAATTTTCATGCATCAGCTCCTAAGCCTGACCTGGTACTTGCAAATGCTACCGGGGAAAGTGAGAATAAGGAGCATATTGTACCAGTTTGACAATCTTGGGTTTCAAGTATGAGGCAGAGTGCCCGCAGTGCCGCAACGAAAGTGATTTCGCTTCTTTGTGCCCTGCTTTCGTTTCCGGAAGCTATTTATTGTCGACCTGGGTCGCCTGCACAAGCGGATACCAAGACCCTTCCAATTGTAGTTCTGGCGGCCGGAGTGCCCAAACCAATAGCTGCAAGACGCAATTATGACGAGATTTTTGCTGAGCTAAAGGCGGGTGGCATCAAGGTTTTTCTGCCTTTCACTCAGTACCAAGAGGCCCCAGAGCCAAAGTCACTTGGCTTTGAGTCAGATTTCTTTCCACAGTATAAGAAAGACGATAAGGCAATCAATGCGATGAAACGCCATGGCATTAAGCTTTTGGTTGCTGCTGAGATTTTGTATCCGGATGGCAAGCTTGGTGCAATCAGTGATGACCCACTGAGAAAGTTGATTGCCTGGGCTGGAAGAGAGAACATTTATGCAGTGTATGCATATGATGAACCGGCCCATCGTAAGCTTGCCGTGAGCCAGTCGCAGGCACTCTATCGACGTGTCAAATTGATTGATTCGACTTTGCCTGTGGTTATGGTTCATGCGCCGATTCTTGCTGATACTGAGAAGCAGCTCTCAGAAAGTGAGCGAACTAACTACCTCAATCGAGTTAAGCAACATAGTCAGTGGGCTGATACTGTGGTTTTCGATATTTATCCCATTCCCAAAGAGCTGGCGAAATTGACTGGTCCTTACGCCCGCGGTCTAGAGCTTGGGTATTCTGATTTGATTCCGCAATATGCCCGTTGGCTGAAAGAGAATTTGCCAACGAAGAAATATGGAGTGGTGCTTCAGGGTTTTTCAATGGCTAATCATTATGATGAAGCCACTCTGAAGACGATTTATAGTGCGCTACCACGGGAGGTGACTGCAACCATTCGCACTCCTTCCAGTCGAGAACTAGAGAGCATGGTCGGCTTCGCAAAAGCTAATGGTTATTCGCTAATTGGCTGGTGGGGGCAGAGTATGCTCAAGAGCGATACTGAACTAAAATTTTGGCAAGAGGTTAAGCGTGTTTCGAGAGAAATTAATCGCTGAATGTGGTGATTTCAGCCGCTAGACTTGTCTTCCTGCCTGCCGAGCTTTGCTCGTTAATACTGTGCTCGCTGTTCCTAAGACCTCTTTTATATCGGCTAATTTATACGGCGGCTGCGCTATCATCTGCTCTCCGGTATCCCGAACCATGAGGCTCGCAATGAAGATTAGTCAGGTTTTGCTGCACAGCGTTCTTTCGTTTTGCTTTCAGCTTGCGGTATGCGCCGTGGCTGCACAAGCCATCGAAATTGGAGAATGTGTAGTGCTGGATCCTACCGGCGCCGCTACCACTTGGGAGACCGGAAAGGTAATAGGCAAAGATGCCAGCGGTTACACTATTCGCATGTTGGGAGTGGGCAAATACACTGGCGAGTATCATGTACCAGAGCACTACATTCATGGCTATCATAAGAATGTTCCTGCCCCGGCTGCAACGGCAGCTTCATCCTCTTCTGCTTCTCCCTCTTCTTCGTCGTCTTCTTACACCCCATCGCACTCTCCAGCACCAGCGCGGGCGGCTAGCCCATGGTCAACAGGTGCATCTGCATCTACATCTGCATCTTCTGGTAATACCGAATCTGCTCGCGATTCCTGGAAAGCTCTGTCTGCCGACATTGATGAAAGAATTCGTAAATCAAAGGCTGCCGCTGCTGCGCCACCGGGCTCGATTGGGCCAGCTAAAGCCGTTTCGGGTTCTAAAGGTTTAAGCGGCTTATACTTGCGCCATGAGCAGTCTTTCTCAGGAACTTCGCTTAGCTATAGAGAAGATCACTATTTGTTCTTTCCCGATGGTCGTTTCTATCATGGTGTGCCACCAGAAGGCCCAAGCAATTTTAATTGGGCTAAAGAACAGAGCGTCCACCCCGAACTCTGTGGGCAGTATGGTATCAATGGCAATCAGATAACCCTGGCGTATAGCGGTTCGGCTCCTTATACTTGGCCGCTAAAGATTAGAAGCGCTAACGAGATGGAGATGAATATGTCTCCAACGGTTAGAGTCGAGAAGTTTGGTTCAAATGCTAAATTGAGTGGAAACTATCAGCGCGGCACTACATATGGTGCTAGCTACAGTTACGCTGGTGCTCCGACAGTCACTGCTGCGGGAACTTATATTTTTAGCCCAAATGGCACTGTTTCGAGCGATACCACAAAGGGTATAGAGGGCGACACTAAAATCACTGGGGTCTCGGTTGGCATACAACAGGGTAGTCAAGGTACGTACGCAATTAACGGCAATGACATGACGATGAACCTTGGCGGTCATAGCATGCGTTGTACTGTATATCCAATTTATGACCGAGGTAATTCACAGCTACCTGCACGAATTTCAATTAATGGTGCGCTGTATGAGCGCAAGAAGTAGTCTTTGAAGAAACGTAGCAGGCTAATAGTCATAGCTGTAACGTTCATGCTGCTGTGTACGTGATTTACTCTGCCGAAGATCAAATCGCTACCTATGGTGCTGGTGGCCGGTCACGGCTCATGCCAAAATTTCATGCTAAAGGAGTGGCCTATCCGCCACAGAGGCTGACAATGGTTGTGATTAAGTCAACCAATGAGCTGATGCTCTATGCCGCTGCTGCCGATTCTTCATTCGAATACATTTGCACTTATCCAATTCTTGCTGCCAGCGGTGTGCTTGGCCCCAAGCTTAAAGAGGGCGACTGCCAGGTGCCGGAGGGGTTGTATAACCTGACACTTGAACCTAATACCCCTTACCACCTAGCCCTGCGTTTGAATTATCCGAACCCCACCGATTGGGCTCATGCAAAAGAGGACGGCCGAGAGCAGCCGGGTAGCGATATTTTGGTGCACGGCAATCAGTGTTCAATTGGTTGCATTGCCATGGGTGATCCAGTTAGTGAGGAATTATTTGTGGCCGCCTACGACACTGTCGACAAAAATTTGCCTCTGATAATCACCCCTGTAGATTTTCGCACCACAGCTGCGCCAGAGAGCAAAGATACAGATCCTCAATGGTTGCCGGAGCTTTACTCTCAGATAAAGTCTGCGTTGGCGGAGTTGCCTCAGTGATACTTTTCAATCGATGAGGTTTGCAGCTCTTAGTGTCTTTTCTATTGTTTTCATAGGAAGAAATAGTCTGCTGTGATTGTGGGGAAATTGCTGGAAGTCAAACTTCAAATAAAAGCCTGTTGGATCGCCTTTCTCTCCGACAAGCACATCAACCAACAGTCCAAAAGAGGCTACGGCTTGTGCAGCTTTGTAGGTGCGAAGTTTTACGTCTGTTGACAACAGAGGGCCTAGGCTTTGTTTGGGGGAAGTCGCTGATTGATATTTCTCTGCGATGGCGAAACGGCCAAGCAGGGTTACTCCAAGATGATTGTATCTGGGCAGCCGTTTCGAAAGTTCGGCTGGCATGTCATTGACTGGTATGTGCCTTGTCGAAAGAGTGTAGTAGCCGATAATTTCTTGAGGTTTTTCAGCTCGCGTAAGTACAAAAGTTTTGTTGAGGTTCTGTTCAGCTTCTTTGCGAGCTCTGGTCTTGAGAAAGGTGTCGAGTTCAGAGACTCCGCAACTAAACGCTTCTCTATCATGCAATTTCGCATCTAACGGGACAGGAAGTAGCAACTGGATAGGCTTTTGCACTTAAAGGCCAAATTGTTCTTTGTAGGCACGGGCTGAGTTAATTGAATCAGCAGAAGGCTCAATTGGTTCAAGAATGGCCTTTGCAAAAGCTTCTCTGTCTTTGAAACTAAGGTTGAGGAACTCTTGTTCTTCAATATCTTTCGCCGCTTCGCGCGCCAATACAGATTTTACGTATCCCGATGCTGGCACGCCTTTTAGGTTGGCTGCATGTTTTACCATTTGCTTTAGCTCGGGGTCGAGTCGCATATTGAAGCGGTCTGGATTTTTCGGTGAATTGGACATGAAGTAGCCTTCTATTCCTCAGCTGACTTTCTGAATTGTACGTCAAAGTGACGTACTTGGCAAGTGACTACTCCTGTTCCAGAAAGTGCATCATGCGACTTGAAACAATTTCTGCCTGTGCTGGCATTTCCGCTCGCACTAGTTCATCGATTAAGACATGAACAGAGTCTTGTGTTACACCCTCAGAAAGTTGCTTTACTTCCATCATCGTTAGACACTCTGCGGCAAGTGCTCCTAGCTCACTACTGGTAGTGGCATTGCCAATGGCTTCGATTTGTTTGCTCAGTTGAGAATTGATTTTTGAATAGTCACGTGCATCGGTTGACGTTTTGGGTCTAGCTCGTTTGGCAATTCTGGATGCGAACCAGAATTGGCTCAGGCAGCCTACGATCAGTGATGTTGGCACGGCGAATATTGATATGCTAGTGAATTCGCCTTTGTTAGTTAGATAGACAGCTAGAGAAATTCCCATCAACGCCCATGTGATACTTGTGAATGCAAGGCACTGGGCAAACAATGCCTTGTATTTGCCAGCCGCCTTTGAAAGCACATATAAATTGAGCGCGGCAACTGATATGGGGAGTGCAGATACACAAAGAAACATAATTGAATGCGGAATGATGGTTAAAGCAGATGGAAGAGTATTTGTAGCAACAAGGCTTTTGATTGCAATTAGAAGCAAATACAACGGGAAGTTAACTAGACCTGCGGTCATAGCCCCTACATATCCAATAAACACAATTCCAGCGAGATTGATTAATAGGGCTGCAGTGCACAGCCCTGTGGTGCGAGCAACCCGAACAACTTTGTCAATTGAAGAATTCTTGGATTCAATCATGTCTAAGGTTTAGCTTCGCTCTGTGAGTTTTTACTTTGCTACCATTGCTATCAACTTTCCTTCCCGTAGTTCTTTGAGATCAGCTTGCCTTTCGAGTCAACCGCCATGATTTTTTCATTGTCGATGTATGCTGCCCGTAAGCGACCATCAAAAGGAAGGCGCGCTCTGACGTGAGGCTCTTGTACTAGTTCTTCTTCCTCTCCTTTATCTACTTCCCCTTTTTCTAGCGAGAGCACAACCACCTCGGTATAGCAGGGTATCACCGCTAGCTTTTGATCTCTGGAAATATGTATTGGTGTTGCCCAGCCGCGAGGGCCATCAGTAATATGCACATAAGGGCCACCAAACTGTCTCCAGACTAGCGCACCAGCGCGGGCAACAATATCTTGGTCTTGCTTAGAATTCGGCACGAACTCTGGTCTGTCTAGAGTTGGTTGAAACTTGCTAATGGTGCCGGTTGTCAGATCAATTCTGGCGAATACTTGTCCTCGCTCTGCGCAAACAAGTTCTGCTCCATTTTCAGCTATGCACCACAGAGTATTGTATTCCATTTTTAATGGTGCATAACAAAGTTTTGTGCTCAAATCTGGTGACCATACTTCGACTTCGCCACCTTTGTGACCAATTACAATATTTCCATTGGGCTGGAACGCAAATATGAGATCTTGGCAATAGTCAAAGGTGAGTTTCTTCACCTCAACGTATTTGCCGCTAGTACTTCCGTTGCCGCTGCTGCTAGTACTTTTACTGTCATCTCTTTGCCAGAGTCTGACTGTCTGATCTCTTGCTGAGCCTGTGATAATAGTCTTGTCTGTTAGGCCGAAGGCAAATACTACATCGTTAATGCCATGCACTATAAAACGCTGCACTAATTCGCCTGTTCTAACATCTTCTATTTTGATGAAACCACGCTCGGTGTCTGTTGTGCAGAAGGCAATTTTGCTACTGTCATTTGAGAATGCATAGTGACGAATATCACTTGGCAGTTGTCGAATGAGCTTTCCTGTTGCTCTATCCCAAAGCTCAATTGTTTTCCAATCAGTCTTGATGGCCAAGATCGACTTGTCTGGTGATAGCAACACCGACTTTATTGTGTCTTGCGGTTCTTGCTGTTCAATTACTTTGATTGTAATATCATCTAGCTTAATACAATCGTCTGTAGGCGTGTAAAAATAGTTGTCGCCGTCTATAAAACCAAATGCCGTCCTATGCTCGTGAGTGTTCGCTGGCTTAACAGTTGCCAGTATTTCAAATCCGCCGTCCAATAAGTTTCTCTTTTGAATTTCTCCGCCCATTGTTCTAGCGAGCATAAATTTTCCGCTGGGTGCAAACTTTGCTTCGACCCAGCTTTGTTTTGTCGTCAGTAGTTTTTCTGGCACATTGCTTTGGTCTTGTTCATTGCTTCGGCCTTCCTTCCAGACGGCACCACCAGCGGTTGCCCAGAAAATGACATCATTAACTTCGCAAACACAGATAATTTCTTCTTTGTACTCGGTGGCTGTAAAAACAGTTTCTTTTTTTTCTAAATCCCAAATGCTGCAGGTAAAATCCATACAACCGACGAATACATAGCGGTTGTCGGCAGATGCTGCCACTGACGAAACTAAGCTCTCGCGCCCCCAGGCATCTTTCGAGTAGTAAAGCTCAGCATTGTCAGGACGTAGCAGGGCAATTAACTTTTCACCAGTAGTGTCCCAAACACCCACCGTGCGATCATAAAATCCGACTAGAGCCATTGAGCTATCGTTAGAGAAGTTGACTGCTCGAATTAACTCCCAGTGTTCTGGTGGGGCCTCTTTTTGAAAGAGAGTGGAAAGGCGCTTACCAGTTGAGACTTCAAAGACGCCGGCGGTGCCATCATTGAGACCGAGTAGGGCAAGCTTGCCATCGTTGTTTAGAGCTGCTGCTTCTATGTATACTTCAAATTCGCTTGTCGTAGGTGATTTAGCGTTGCCTGTCAGTTTACTAACGGGGCGAATTTCTCCGATTAGCTCGCTTGACTGTGTGTCAAAGATTTTTGCAACACCAACTTCTTCGACAGTTAGAAGGCGAGAGCCATCTTTCGAGAAACAAGCAAGCTCAACTTCTTGTCCGTATTGGCCAAAGTTTAGCCAGAGATTGCCAGCCTCGTCTACTTTCATCTTGGGGTGCTGATGATCGTCCACTTTGCTTTCTCCTGCGCGGAAGGGAATTATGCAACAAAATGCCTCTTGACAATTGGCGGCTTTTCCAGTAGTTTCATTTCCTACGCTCAATCCCATCGGTCTTTCCTTACCAGAAAAATTTAAAAAACAATGCCTAAAAGACAAACGGGCAGCCGCTCTCTGCGCAAAAGAGAGCAGCTGTTAGATTATGCTCGCCCTCAATCTGTTGAACTTACTGTAGAACCTTTAGTAAAAGACTCGAAACCGATACTGCGAGAGATTGTGGCGCCGCCAGCCGATCTTCTCGATATGTCTGTGCCAGAACCTTCGCCCGATTCCGCACCCGATTCAGCATCGACGCTGTCACATCCTGCGAAAGAGCCTGTGCCAATATCGCCTCCCGAGAATTCGGCCGTGCCACCTGCTCCCACTTCATCACCTGCCGCTGCCGTTGTTAGCGACTTGCAAAAGCTGCTCAAATACGGAGAACTTACTCCCGTCAAAGAGTCGCAGCGTTTTCTTCAATATGATCTACTTTGGGAAATTCATAAAGACGCTCTTAGCACCACTTATGTAGCGAAGAATGATGCAATTGAAGGCTTTGTTGCCGTCCGCATTTTTAACGAGCGGGTCAGTGATAGTGCGCAGATTCGTGCTATTCAGAAGGCTGCCATCAAGGCAAATGAGTTGACTCACCCCAATCATGTTTCGGTCTACGAGAATGGTGTTGCTGACAATGGCACACCGTATGTGGTGATGGACTGGGTTGAAGGCGAGTCTCTTACTAGTCTCTTCAAGCGTACAAAACGTCTTGATATTGCTTCCTTCCTCAATATTTTCACTCAAGTATGCGAGGTGCTAGCCGACGCTCACTCACGCAGCTTGTATCACGGCAATCTTTCGCCAGACAGAATTAGCATTGTCACTAGTGACATTTCTACTGACACTGTTAAGGTCAGCGACTTTGGCATGCCCATTGATACTGTTCAAAACGCTTTTTACATGAGCCCGGAGCAGTGTCTTGATCAAAATCGTGTGGACGCCCGCTCTGACCTCTACTCTTTAGGCTGCATCATGTATGAGTCTTTAGTGGGAAGGCCACCGTCTCTTGGTACCAGTGATCTCGCTGTTGACTTCCTTCATGAGCTGGCCAATCAGTACAGCAAAGATTCTCCTGAGCATAATGCCCTCAAGCTCTTAGATTGCATTGTCAAACGTTGCCTCAATAGAAAGCCATCGAAGCGTTTCTCTAGCGCTCGCGAATTGATGAGTGCACTGGCACTTGTATCTGATTGCTTTGACAATGCTCTTAGCTCAAAGAGCAAGAAACTGCCGCCCAATGCTGAGAAGCTATTGCTCTTTCGCTTTCTTGATAAATTCGACCGCAAGATCACAGCTGCCCTCACTGCTTATCTTCTTCTTGGTTTGTTTGCCACCAAGTATATTGGTGAAATTCAATTGCAGAAATTCATTGATGAGGCTCAGGTAGCGCGCTTTGTTGACTGGCCGCATGCACAATCGAACTACAAAGACGCTATTAAACAAGCGACAGCCATTGGAAAACCACCAGGTTTACTGGCCGATCTTCATTGGGAGTTGGCTGATTCTTATCGCGTTCAGTCTCTTGACCCTGAGCAGAATGTGCAGCGAGAAAATTTGGCGAAAGATGCAATTGCTGAGTATGAGCAGGCCTTTCAGTATTTCAATCATGGACCGCATCTGCGTTCATACGCTCTAGGATTGTTGGAGAATATGAGTCAGCTTTATATCAAGATGCCTGACTCAGATTTAGCAGCTGTTCATTGGAACAAAACAGTGGATCAATTGCGTCAGCTGATGAAACAGAGGAACTACGTAGCCTGCGCCAAGTTGGCTGAAGAAAACGAAGCAATGACTAGCGACCGTGCATATGAACGTTACGCAGCAGAAGCTAATTTGAAGATTGGCATGAGTTTGCCACCAGCTCAAGGCAAGAAGTACTTAGCTCGCGCCATGTATTACTACAATGCCAGTGACAATCATGATAATAATCCTGCACTTAAGCCACTCAATGATACATTGGAAAAATTGCACTTAATGTGGCCGCTTGCAGATACATACGTGCACCTTGCTTACGATGAGCTGCTTAGTGGAGACCTTGTGGCCGCTTCTGGCTTCAATAGCAATGCCCATAGTGATGAGGCCACTCTCTTGTTGTGTCCGATTATGGACGCAGTTGAATTGCGCAAAGCTAGTAGCTGTCTGGTTGGTGACCCTAATAAAATTAAAGCTATTCCTCTTTTGGAGAGACAGTTAGCGATTTTGGAAGAAGCGCACGGTAAGCATGGCCCTAAGCTAGAAGCTTTGATACTAAATCTAGCTAATTGTTATCGCGCCGCCGGTCAAGAGAAAAATGCTATTAAGTTATACGAGCGTTATTTCAGCATTGCTAACCGCAGTACCTATAATGATAATGCGAGCGTTGTTAGTTACTGTGATTTGCTCACTAAAAACCAGCGCGGTAAGGAAGTGCCAAAGATATTGTTGGAACGCCTTCAGGCTGGTAAGGGAATTAACGTACACTCGCCTTTTTACATGCTCTTAATTGAGGCATACGCTAAGCAAAATATGAAACAGGAAGCCGCCGATGCACTTCGCATTTTGGTTACCGTACCTGAATTGCCAGAATGGGATGCCGAGGTAATCAAGGCCGAACACAGCCAAGCGCCTGTTTACTATGAGGTAAAACCTGTGCCATCGCCAGTGATGCGTGCTGCGACAGTAGTTTATCGCAATGATAGTGGCGATCCATTTGGTGCCTATCCAGCAGCAACAAAACCGGTGTCGAGGAAAGCTGAAGTTGTTTATAACGATAGCGAGCGGCGGAAAGATGGTGCATCCGACTCAGGCTTTTAGCACCAACTAAATAAACGATCGACACAGTGAGCCGTATGACTCTCTAAAAAGATCCATGTGCATTTTAAAGACACCATCTTCTAGTGGCTCAAACTGCAAATGTCTTGGGTCTTCATCAAAAGTGAATTGATGAGACTTGTGACCATGCGGATTTCTAATAGTGATCATATTTCGCGCTGGATCAAAACCGGTTATGGTATAGGCATGACATTCGAAAACAGGCACAGTGCGGCGCCCGATTCTGTTAGCTGTTCCCGCGGTGATCGGGTTGCCGGAGCTGACGGCACTATAGATAAAAGAAGCCAGTTCTTGATTGTTAGAGTGTCCTGGGTGAATGACATCGGTTCTGCAGCCTGTGATGCAACTTAAGCCAACATGTAACCGGCTCATATTGCCATCAGTGCCTTCCGCGCCCGCATTGTTTGGAAACTTTTTGCGTTGAGCATAATCTAAAAGTGATGCCCACAATGCCGTGCACTTAACTCCCTCCTCTTCCAGGTCGGCTTTAGTAATTTTATACTCTTTGCCGTCTCCAGGAAAACGAACTACATACGAGTCGCCATCACCGTAGGTAATCATTCTGGCGAGCATTCTTTGCCCTTTGGGCAATTGTGCGAGAGCTGACATGCCGCACTCGAACCAACAATTGGGCGCGTCAGTTTGGTCGATGCCATTGGCACCCTCTCGAGCAATGTCTTCTGGTGTGAAAACAAATGCACCCTTCTTGCGTACGGTCTTCGGACCAGAAGCGGCCGCCGAAGAGCCAAGGGTGGCAACCGCCGAAGAAGATGATGTTGCTTTATTGGCGGGGCTAGAAGCTGTGCCATCAGGTTTCGCGCCAGCTGTCGTTGTGCCAGTCGGGGTGAGACAACCGCTGGCTGTTTTAGCAAGCTCAGCTTCTGGGGTACCGGCAAAATTTGCAATTACATAGTCAAATAGTTGCTTGGCCCGAGCGTTGCGGCGAGCAGCGGTGTTGGCAAGGCCAGCATAATAATAGAGTCTGGCTTCAGGTTTGGCAGTCTTAAAGACTTTCTCAAAGGCGTTGGCCGAAGCGTCGTATTGTTTCTGGCCATAGAGTTTCCATGCGCCAACGGCGTCTTCAGCTCTGACAGGATAGGCCTGCACGACGGACGCAGCTATGAGCGCTATTATTGCGTAGGATTTTAGTGCGGCTGATTTAATAATTGGCTTCATTATTATCTTTCAGGTGCTACTTCTGTAGCTTAACCTGCTGCCGCCCGCTTGTCACTGCTGGCATCCCTGGTCAGTTTTTAGTCGAACTTAAATCTAAACTGTGCAGCACATACTGCTGAGGCGCCGCCAAATGCGGGGATGCAGGTTAAATCAACGGCAGTGCGTTTGCCTTCTATTGTCGCCAAGGGTAGAAGCAATGGCACTGGGGCTCCGCCTAGAGCCTTGTAGCCCGATACCAGACCGACTTGCAGCCCTAACTTGACTGGTCCAACTTCATAGGGAGTGTAGTGATAGGTGGCATAAAAAGTATCGCGGTGGATGCTGTTTTTGTAATAGCCAACAGCAAATGCGCTCTCGTCGTCGATGCGGCGCAGTATGCCGATGCCATAATTTTGCTCGTTATAGTTGCCGTCGCGCTTCGAGTGATAGCTTAGAGCGCCCACCTGGAGCCAGGTGTCTTTCTTACTTTCTAGGTCAAATTTTAGTTTGCCTTCTTCTTTATTGAAGGTGATGCCGGCGTCTTTCATTTGATCGCCGATTTTTCCGACGTTGTCCCATTTAGGTAGAGACCAAGATTGCCGAGCGAGGTCGGCTCCTAATGCTTCTTTTTCGTCTTGTCTGACTATTGACTGAGTATCACCCTGTAGCAAAGCAGCCTGTTCTGACATATTAGCCTCAAGCGATTGGTATTACTGATTAGTGGGGATTCGAATTTGAGGATATGTCGTGCCCGGAAACGCAACAATGGTGGAATTACTACTAATATTAAATGCCAACAAAATGCCAATAAAATTTTGGAAATGTAGAGGTCAAATGGATTTGTGAGTCAAATCTTTTTAGAAGCAATTTTTCCCTAGAAGACCTATCTACTTAGAAGTCCATCATGGGGCGGGATGGATTGAAGAGTTTGTGGTAGGGCGCAGCCGGTGTTGGCAATTCTATTCCTGGCGGTAGGAATGTTTTTTCTGGCACGCCCCTGAATGAGATTGGGATGTACGGGAAGGAATTGCTAATGACGTAGTGGTAGGTGCCTTGGGGGTGCTCGGGAGTGACTCCAAACCTGCCGTTGTAGTCATCTAGGTCGCCAAGCTTATCTATGTATTCATATTTTAGAAGGGGTTTTGTCGTATTAGTTTCGCTGCATGAACTCAGCGCACTGCTGGTGGTGACCGAGTTATTGCTTGTGCCTTCGCTATGGCCGCCGTTAAAATCTTTGTTTTCAGTTGTGGTGCTTTCCTTCATTCGAAAACTAGTCTTTAGTTCTACTAGTGCCGATTTTGGATTGTCTGCTTGCATGTAGCCGTAGGGACCGTAGATAGGATAGCCATCGGCGGCATAACCAATAAGGGTGGGTTGCTTATTCTGGCGCAGTTTCCTCAATATGTCTGGAGAGATTGAATGATTGTGAATCTTCCAATAATCATTCTCTCCTCGATTGATTAGCACACCATTGAGGGCAATTCCAAACGGAATCTTTGATATACGCAGCCGTCCTGCTGGTGAATCTCTAAATTCTGGTGACAGAGTCATGCGCACAGTGTAGGCCTGTGATTTCGCGGCCCCCGGGTTGGCGATGAGAGGCAATATGTCAAAACTAAAATCAGGCAGGTTGTTGAAACCTATATATCTGAAGAGCTTAGTGGTCTTAAATGTGACATTGGCTCTCTGCTCAGGCGTGGCAGCTGCGAGAGCGCGCTCGAGCTGTTCCCATGGTGTTTCTTGATTGTCTGCACGCGGCGGCATTCCGTCTTTGGTAGGGATAGGATTGGTCAATTGTCGATAGCGATTTTGGTAACGTAGAACAGAGTTTGGTGATCCATGGTAGTTTTTGCCTATGCCAGCTCCCTCACTGCGGCCTATTTCTGCGTGGAATGGAGGTATTTGCGTTTCCCAGGGCTTGTCGTTTTGTGGATTTCCAAGCTCTGGCTGCTGCGCCGCTGCGCCGTTCGGCAGGCATCCAACTGTCAGTAGCAATAATATGAACTGAAAGTGTTTGGAGGACTTAAGCATCTGCTAAAGCGATTTGAAGCATTGCTTGGCTATAAATTTGAGCCTCGGTAGTGCGGCCTCGATAGAGTTCTAGAGTTGTTAGTTTGTCGAGTGGCGCAAGTGTGTCAATGTCGTCCTCAGCTAGCTTCAGTTCCAGAATCCATTTCTTGCGGAAAATGAGAGTCAAAATTGATCGCTCCCAGGCTTTTAGGAGAAAAATAAGTGCAATTATTGGCATTGCAATGGCGACAGAAGTGGCATCGCAGAAGCCCTTCCGTCTGTTCTCAGCGGTGTGTTTTGGTCTAGAAGTAGCAGCAATTCTGATCTGCTTAACGAGTTCAAGATCACCAATCTTATTGGCTACGTATTCAAGGTCAGCGTTCCCATAGCCTTTTTTACCACTTGGCTTTGATTTTGCTAGCAGGTCAACTGAGTTGGCTACTGTATGTTGAGCCTCTGATATTCTGCCTAAAAGCATTTGATCTACGGCAATAACACCGAGTGCCGCCAAGCATTCTGCATTATTTCCGTGGCTGCTATAAATTTGTAGCGCTCTTTCGCCGAATAACTGACTACCTTCAATTAACGTGGCTCTTTGTGCTGTCTGATGCTCGTTGAGATACAACGCTCTTTGCAAATACTCTTCGGCTAAGAAGGTGTAATAGTCAGCCAGTTCTAAGCTATTGCTGCCATATACGGAGGTAACTGCCGAAATTTTTCGTTCGATGTTAACTATCTGTTTTCCGCGATTGCGCGGACCAGAGTAATCCCAATCTGAAATTAGGGCGGTCTGACTGCGAGGATTACTGAATCTGTATACTCGTTCGCTGGCTTCATAATTTTCAGCAGATGCTAACGCCATTGCTAGACACCTTGCCGAACCTGATGCGAGAGAAATTGTCGCCACGCATAAAATCAACAGAACAATTGGTTGGGTGAGGGCAAAGAGAAGCATCGAGACTGCTTTGGCTAAATTGCTCTCTGTTTTTATTTTGGACCAAACTGCTGACCAGGCTACTTCCCTAAGTTTTCGCCTAGGTTGGCTTGAAAGCCATGACCTCGTGAAAAAGACTAGTGACAATAGAAGAGTGGTTGGTAGAACATAGGTGGTAATTGACCCTCCAGTTCTATGAATTTCTAAAATTTGCTCGTTAATTCCCCACATCAGCCAAGCAGAGGCGCTGAGATGGATAGCATAGGTCACAGGAATTGGCTTAATTGTAGGAATTTTCATGGTCATCGCGCTATGCTTCTGAACCTTACGATCATAGCCCAATTGTATTTCCTGTCACTGGTATAAGCACCACTGGCCACTGCTGTTCTGTGAATGTTGCTACTACTTCCTTTTGGATTGGCGGTATCCTTCTTCGATCCAAATTTTTGAAGACTGAACTAGTTCGTCTTTGATGAATAATTCTAGATAGCCAGGGCTATCGTCTAAGCGGCAGTTGTACTCAATTAGCCGGCCTCTATCGGTTCTTGGAACCCCTAGTAGCTTTTTGACTTTTTCTCTAGGTAGAAGCAAGAACAGTTTTTCATCGTCGATACTCTTAAAGAGCCATCGGCCATCTTTAGCTTTCCGCAAGTGATTGATGTCTGTGGTACTTAATTCCTTTTTCCTTGCCCCTGGCAATTTATACACTTGGCTATATTGGGGGAGCGTTCCGTGCTTAGGTTTCCCTTGAGCCTTAGGAGAGCTATGAGGATAGGGGCCAAAGTCGCCTATCAAGTGGTCTTTGTCTAGCAGTCGTCCATGTTCCTGCTCAGCAATAGATGGGTTGTCTGGCAACACGAGGGCGAGCAGTAGCAACGTTAACTTAAGGTGCTTGGAAAGTGTATTCCTCATCACTCTAGATTAGCTCAACCTACCTCTCATCGCCTAATGAAATGTTGCCGCGAGGTTGCCTGAATCAGCTGTTCACGTCATTCTTGAATGTAGCGTCTCTCGTGCACGTGTTTGTAAGCCTATGGCAAAGTTTGATAATGTTTGCCATAGGGGCTAGAGTAAAGTCGGCTGGCTTGGAGGTAGTATTTCTATGACGATGGATGTATCGCTAACGCCTGAATTAGAAGATTTCGTCAATGATAAGGTCAAAACGGGGCTCTATAACTCTGCCAGCGAAGTAGTAAGAGAAAGCCTGCGGCTGCTTCGACGCCAAGATGAACTCGAAAAGCTGCAGTTACACGAGCTGAGACGAGAAATACAAAGCAGCATTGAGCAGACGGACGCGGGAGAGGGCATTCCGATAGAAGCTGTTCGCGAGAGAATCCAGCAAAGAAGAGAGAAAAAACGCTAAAAGAGGAGCTTCTCGCCCTTGGCTTACTTGCAATACTGCACAGTGTTTTGTCTATGTGTTTCTGTCTCCAGATCACTCCCTAATCGAAACCGGCACCACAATTGGATTTGCGTGAGTCAAAATCCCAGCTGTAGCTGTTCTCGTTTCAAAGCATGTACTGAAGTCTTCTGCCCAAAATGCCGCTATTATTCCGACAATATAGACGAGTTCTACACAGGCAGCAGCCGTACCATAATTGCCGCCAAAGTAGGCAATGACTGGCCCGGTGGCCAGACCTGCACCAGCTGCAAAAATTCGTCCGAAGCCCCAGGCGATGCCAGAGGCGGTGCCTAACACTTGGGTTTCGAAACAATCGCAGATATAGGCTACAAGAAGAGTGAAAGGAATACTGATTACTGTGCCGATGGCAAATGTCCAAACATTGATCATCGGGCTGTATTGAGTGACTGTCAGGAATAGTCCTAGAGTGGAAATTAAGCAGGCCGAGAAACTCAATTGGAATGAGCGCTTATAGCCGAAGTTGCGCACCAGATATGGTACTACAAAGCAACCAAGAATTCCACCAACCGATAGGTACATCATCGCCGCACTGCGTTCTTCAACTGCCTGAGCGCCAGTCAGTTGGTTGATCCACGCTGGGATCCATGAGACTCCGGCCCAATATCCAACAATTGCTGAGGCGGCCATCAATGTGCAAGTAATAGTGCGCTTGCGATTTTCACCAGTCAGCGCCATTATCAGAGAACTTTTGCCAGCATTGGGTAGAACACCATTTCGCCGTTTCTCAAGCATAGTTTCAACGCTGGCTGGCTCTTTGAGATTCTTCCTTATATAGAACGTAACTAGTGCCGGCACAATGCCGACTAAAAATAGATAGCGCCAACCAAATTCACCAGAGCCAAGATTAAACAGCCCAGTTAGTATGCATCCAACACCAAATGAGGTCTGCATAAAGCTCATGGCCCAGAGTTTTCTTGCTCGGTCGCCGTTCCAAGCTTCTCCAATGAGAACGCAGCCTATTGAAATTTCACCGCCAATGCCGAGACCGACAAAGAAGCGACAGATGGCTAGCTCTTGCCAGTTGTGAGCCAAGGCGCACATACCGCTGGCGCCGGCATAGAGAAGAATTGTCCACATCATGGTTTTGACTCGACCAAAGCGGTCCGAGACCATGCCGAACAACACACTTCCCAGAGCCCAGCCGACCATAAAGACTGCCAAGACAATTGAACCGTAGAAGCCTATTGTCGTTGCATCTTTGGTTTTGAGCAGTTCGCTCATTGCTGGTACAAGAGCAATAAAATAGATGGTGGCATCCATGGCATCGAAGCATTCGCCCAGATAGGTTGCCGCGAGGGCATGCCATTTCTGCAGGCGATTTGCTTTTGTTTCTACCGTTGGCAGAGCGTGCTCTAATGCGGTCTCCGCGGGTGCTGCAGTAATTGATGCCTTGGTTAGAGTATTGTGTGCCATTAAAAAGCCTCTAAAATCGACCCGTGGGTAGTCAACGCCTACCTTAAGCGGAGCACAGGTGCTGGTCAATGTTGATTTTACGCAATCGATACTGGTAGTTCGCTCGTGTATGATAGCGAAAGTCTGAAACACCTGTTAGCAGTAGTCGTTAGCATGCTGGAGGCTTTAGAGAGAAGATGTCGCATCTCATAATCGATGCTCTCAAGCAGAATTGTTCTCTGTTCCAATTACAAGAAAAACAGTTAGTTAGCACCTACCAACGGAACGGTGAGGTCTTTGCTCTCTGGTCTAGAGATAGTAGCTTTCCTATTGATTCAAACTTAGAGCATCAGGTGCAATTTGGTGTTGTGCGTTTTTGCTTCGATGAGAATGGTTGCTTACTTCTACCCATTCAAGAAGACAATCTTTTTCTTGGATTTGCCGACAGCTACGACGTCGAAAACCGTGAGGTGACTAGCCACCTTCTTCATGATGGACGCATTGTATTTTCATTTAGCGAAAAATTCACTGGCGATGGTAAGTGGGGCAAGCATAACTATGTGCTTGCCTACAATATTGATGCATCCGTTTGGGAGATTGGTCACAGTCGTTTAGCCACTGGTGAAATCAGCTTCAAGCTTTGGTCGCCGCGTATGGGTAGCAGAGAAGAATTGAGTATTGCCTATGGTGAGCTTGAACTGTTTCTTCAAAGTGGCCAACTCAAAGTAGGGGTTGATCACACTCCATATCACTTGGATGACTGGACCCGAGACACAGATTTTGCCAAAGTGGCACCAAACCCAGAGTCACCACATGAGAAGTGGCGGCGCCAGGGGGCAATGATTATTAGTGAAGATGGAAGCGGAGAAGAACGTTATGCAGCAGCCTATGGCGCACCAATTCCATTAATTTCTAGTGATACCAAAGTAAAGGTTCGTGTTCCCATAGCTCTGTCTTCGCTTACGCTCGAGCATATTCGCGATGTCGTGTTGCGGCATTTTGATGAACTACAGCTCTTGGGCGATTTGTGTTACACCGCTCAACACATCCATAGAGAAGCTGATCAGAACAAGCTGCCCCTTGTGCATACTTTATCTCAAGAGGATAAGGGTGTTCCTTTTACTGGCAAGCTCAGTGATTTGCTTCTTACCCATCCGGCTGCACCTCAACCGCCTCCGCAATACTCGCTGATTCCGGCCATTAGACATTCCGACTCAGTACTGGCTCGTAATAAGTCTGGAATGGCAACTGCTGCCTTGGCTGTTGATGTTTTACATCGGACAAGCTGTGTGCTTTTCATCCCTTTGCCTGAACTTTCTCAATAAAGTCGTACAATTGTCCGGCGCACTACTACCAGAATAGGATTAAAAAGTAATTGAATTATGAAAGATAATTTTGCGGTCGCAAAACTAGCGGTGCTGCTTATGGTTTGCCTATCACATACCCCCTCTTTTGCTGGGAATACAATGGAATCGCCTCTTACAGGAACCAAAGTAATGGCTTCTAATGAAACAACTAGAGAGAAATCGACTGAGAAATCACCGGAGAGTTCTAGTGCTATGACTCATGCACAGATGGTTCGCCATCTTCGTGCAGCTAACGACGTTGCAAAGGAAATGAAGAAGTTCGGCCACCATCCGTTTGGAGCTGTTCTGGTAGCGCCTGACAATGAGCAGATACTGATGCATCAGGGCAACGTTAGTGTTGTGCGCCACGCCGAAACCGAATTGTCTCGCCGGGCTGCTGAAACCTATACTCCAGAATATTTAGCTAAGTGCACACTGGTAACCACCATGGAACCCTGCGTTATGTGCGCTGGCAATGTATATTTTGCCAACATAGGAAGCGTGTTGTTTGGTGCGCCAGAATCCACACTTCGCAAGTTGACAGGCACAAGCAAAGCCAATCCGACCATGAACCTGCCGTGCAAGCAAGTATTTGATGCCGGGCAGAAATCAATTCAAGTGCTGGGGCCAATTGCAGAAATGGAAGATGAGCTTAGCGAACCGCATAAGGGTTTCTGGTAGACAGAAGCCTTCATTTAGATCAATGCTGCTTGCAACAACACTCTTGCCGTACTATCAATCTGGGAGAAAATGGCAACTTCTATTCACGACGATTTTTCTAGAACGCCAGTAAGCAGCGGCAATCTTCGCCCTTGGTGGTATCTTCTGGTGATTGAGATAGGGGTGATGATTAGCATCCCTATTTTTGTTTTTGGCGGACAGTTAGGTCTTGGTCTTAGCTTTCAAGATCTTGTGCTCTCAACATTTTCTGGAGCAGCCATACTTGGTGTCATTGGTGCGCTGACAGCCAGGCTTGGTGCTGTTCTTCGTTGTACTACTGCCTTGATCGCCAGAATCACTTTTGGCAGCAAGGGTGCCTCTTGTATTGCTTTTGTTTTGACCATGGGAATGACTGCTTGGTGGGGGGTGCAAACTGAGATGTTTGCCAATGCCGTATTGCACCTAGCTCAACAAGTGTTTCATGTTAGCCTCAATCGCGAGGTCTTAATCCTCGTTGGTGGAGTTGCCATGATTACCACTGCGGCACTGGGTATTCGCGCCATCGGAAGGTTGAGTTACTTAGCCGTGCCGCTGCTCACCGGCGGCCTGGTTTATGCTCTGTCATCATTGGCTGAGCCTGGACAGTTGGCAGACTTGTTGCAGTACCGCCCAGCAGCAAATGCAACTTTGGGTTTCGGTGCGGCGGCGGCCATGGTCACTGGAGGCTTTGTTGTTGGTGCTTCTATGAACCCAGACTATAGTAGATTCGCGCGCACCACAAAGCATGCATTGGCCTATTCTATTATTGATTATGCTCTGGTTTATCCGGCTTTGTTGGTGGCATGTGGTTCAATTGCTATACATTTTCGCAGCAACGATATTATGATTCACTTGGTGCCGACTGGATTAACCTGGCTGATATTTGTCATGATGATGTTTGCTACTTGGGCTGCCAATGATTGCAATCTCTATTCTTCGTCTTTAAGTCTTGCAGCCATTCTACCTAAGTGGCAGCGCTCACACCTTGCCATTGCCGCTGGTATCGTCGGAATTGTTTTAGCAGAACTTCATGTGGTGGATCATATGGTTTCATTTCTCACGTTGCTTGGTATTTTGATTGCTCCTATTTCTGGTATTTTTGTGATAAATGCGTGTCGTCGAAAAGAACCGATGCAAGAAGTCGAACTTGAGCAAGTGCCAAATTGGCGCATAGCACCGCTGCTTGCCTGGCTTTGTGGTGCTGCGGTGGGTTTCATCGCCACCCCGCGCGAAGCTCTTGGTTTAGGGCTTGTGCAGCTCACAACCGTGCCCACTCTTGATTCAATTATTGCAGCGAGTATTGTTATGGTACTGTTTTTGACCATTGGTAAATCGAAGAAATCGGCTGGTGTCGCTATTTGCCTGGTTAGCCTGCTCGGCATGCTGTCAGCTTCTGACTTTGTCTGTCCAGCTGCCCTGGCGCAAGCCAAATCGCAAGCGCCTGTCCAAGCTAAAGCCCAAGTTCAGGCGTCAAAGCAAGCCCAGCCACAAGCCCTTCGTGCGGTCCCGACCTTCTGGCCGCCAGTGGTCGGTCGCACCTATCCAGAAATCGAACTCTGTGATTTGACGGGAAAGAAAGTAAAGCTTTCCTCTTATGCAGGAAGAGTTATTTTACTTGAACCGATTGGAATGTCTTGCCCTGCTTGCCAGGCTTTTGTTGGGGGCGAGAAAAAAGGTGGCATTAATGGTGTCACGCCCCAAGGTGGCACCTCTTCTTTAGAGAGCTATTTGGCGGCTGCTGGTGTTTCTCCAACTGACACTCGTGTGGTACATGTGCAGTTGCTTTTGTACGGTCCTAACTTGGGCGTGCCGACACTTGCTGAAGCTCAGGCTTGGGCCAAGCACTTTGATTTTGGCCGCCGCAGCAATGAAGTGCTTTTAGTGGGTGACCAGAGATACATCAATCAACATAGTTACGACATGATTCCTGGTATGCAGTTGATCGATAAGAACTTTGTGTTGGTGTGCGACGCCACTGGCCACAATCCACGTAGTAGTCTTTTCGGTGAGCTAATTCCGTCCGTGAGTAAATTGCTGCGCTAGCAGGATAATTTACTTGCTGTCAGCGAAAAAACTCTTACCCTCTTGGTCAAGAAGATCTAAGTCTGCTAGAGAGCAGTACTTAATTGTTAGCTTGTGCGAATGCAGCACTGACCCTGAGCTGGCCAGAAACTTCTTGCGCACGTCATTGTAGGCATCGAGGGCGGCAAAGATGATTCGTACACTGTTGAAGACAATACCGGTTGGACCAATCTCTTTGAGAACGTCTTCAATTCTAGTTTCCCACTTACTGCCTGGCTCCTTTTCTTGTTCTTCTCCTAGTTTTGAGTGAATATTTTCTACTAGCTTTTTTACTACGGCGACGGCGCGGGGCACTTTGGTGCTTGATAGAGCTGTAAGCAGATTGTCAGTGAATAACTTCGATAGTTCGGTTTGCGTCTCTGGTTGAATTGCTTCTTGTCCATTGCGTTCGATACAGACCATACATTTAAGTACGAGCGTCACTTCTTTATTGTCTTCTTCGAGCTTGACTGGTAGAGGCAGCTCCAGTCGAATTATTGTTTCGTCTGCACTGGGTTCTTGCCATGGCTCTGGCTTGTTTTTTGAGTCGACTGCGATGAGCGAAATTTTTTCTAGCACCAGTCCTAGTGCAGCAAAACTCTCAGCGGTTTGTAGATCTATTTCTTTGTCTAAGCGTGTCAGTGTAGAAATCGTGTCTAAGGCTAGTCTAGATACGGCGAGCTTGCCTCTCCAGGTTGATAGCGAATCGGATAGGGCATTGAGCAACATCACCGTTGCTTCTCGACCACAACTACAAGTGTTGAGCGGCAGGTTCGCTAGAGGCTTTAAGGCCCTTTCTAGTAGCCTGTCTGCGCCAGTAATTTGCACTGCTTGTGAAAGTGCTTTAGATACTGTCTCATAGCAAATTTCATCGGCTTTACTGGAACTCGTGTTGAGAAAGTTTTTGCAGGCTACTGCATATTGATCAATGCTGGATGGTGGTCGAATAGTGGTTTGCCAGGTCAGTGTTTGCTCACCCCAGTATGGTTCTCTAGCGGGAAGTGTGATTTTAACTTCAGAAATATACGGTTCGAACTTCAGTTCGCGAAGCATTTGTGAACAATACGATAGGTCTGAGCCTGAGCCAGAACCAGAACCAGATATTGAAACCGCAGTAGGTTCAAATGAATAGAGGAAGAAACCTTCTTGCTGCAGGGCTTCATTTATAGCCTGCGATATTTTGCTTTCTTCTCTTTCTCTGGTGCTCGTGCAGAAGCTTTCCAGCGAGGCTGGCAGCCTTTCTGGAGTCACCTTGATTCTCTTAATTATCGCGCTTAACTGGGCTGCATTTGACTTTTTGTCGGCGTAGCCTTTGGTCGCTGCCAGCTTTATATTCTCATCCATCGAGTCTATCTGGGTTGTAACGTGGCAGTGCAGCAAAAGTTCGCCGCTAGGTGCAGCTGTAGTTTTGGTTGCGGTTGGCAGATGTAGCGTAAATGGAATGGTGATGGCTGATAGATCAATAACGAATACTTTGTCTTTGAATGGATTGATCCATGTGCTCTGCTTCGTTATGCGTTTAATAGACTTATTGTTTAGCTGGCTGCTACTTGAAACAACAAGGGCAGAATTGGCAGGGCAGCGGTGGTAAAAGCCAATCATTGCTTCTCTATCTCTTTAGCTTGTTCTTCTTTGCCTTGCTTTCTCAGCAGTGCCGCATATTGTTTGATGGCACTTGTATAACTGCAGGTTTTCTTGTCGCCATATTTTTCAGATGTTTCAAGTGCGCGCTTGGCCAGGCGTTCTGCTTTTTGGTCGTTACCAAAACTTTCTTGCTGTTGCGAGAGTACAACAAAGCCGTTGGCAGCGCTGATCAAAACATCTCGATCAAAGCCATATTGAGCCATGCCTCGCGCCAGCGCTTGGGCGTCATCGTAGTGTTGGTCGCGAATAAATGTACAGAAGATTTGCTTGCACGCCTTGGCTAAATCTTTGCAGTCATATGGCAGGTCTTTATGCAGCAAGGCGATAGATTGAAACCAAAGTTTTTCCGCTTTGCGAGGCTGCTTTTGAGTTAGATAAATTTGGGCAAGCTGTACCCTCATGCTGGCTGTTTGCTCGCGATCTATCTTTGCTAGGCGGTGCAAAAGTTTTTCTAACTGCGCTACTTCTTTTTCATTAAAGTGATTGCTGCTGTTGTTTAAGTAGATACTCGACAAAAGCATTAGGGCTAACTTGGTTTTCTTGCTGCCTTTTCCGAATAGTTTTTCTTGCGCCTCAAGGGCCAGCTCAGCTAGTTCGCGGGCTGCTGAGAGCTTGTTGGCGCATTTCAAAGAGGTTGCTAGGGCTAATCTTACTTCCGCCAGCTTTTCTGGATCTTGTGGATCGTGGCGCTCTTGAAGCGCAAGAGCATGACGCAGTAGGTCTTCGTTCGTATCTCTTTCTAAGTTCCAGATCGGATTGAATTGCTTGACGTCTTGTGCCGCTTGCGGGGTCTGGGCGTTTGCTTGAAGATTTGCTGAGGAAATTAGGCCATAACTGACTGCCGCGATAGCAAGCATTTTCTGGTTCAATTGGCTGCTCCTGATTAAGGCATATCCGCTCGACTGAGACCGTTCAAGAACATCGAGCTAGCCAAGCGGGCAAATTGTTCTGAGGTTACTGGCCCTTCTGGCTTAAACCAAGTATAGGTCCAATTGATGGCTCCCATCAAATACATTGCTAGTGATGTCTGCAGTGGCTCTGATAATTCCGGCCTTAATCTTGCCACGATTCCTTTGATAATTTGTACAAGTGTACGCTCTAACTTCTTGATTTCTTTTTGTTGCTCGGCGGAGAGCGACTTAAGATTATTCATCAAAGCAATGTGCTTATCTTGCGAACTCATATATAGACTTATCAACTCGCCAACGACACTTGCTAGCTGCTCTTCACCACTGTCGCTTTCTCTCAATGCCGCTTGCGCTGATGCCACCAAAAACTGGCAGTGCGCTACTAGCATCTCAAAAAGTATTTCTTCTTTCGAGGCGAAATAGTGATAAAGCAGTGCTTTGGAGACTCCGCATTTTAGAGCTATAGCAGAGGTAGAGGTGCCATCAAAGCCGCGCTCGGCAAATATCGATGCGGCTGCATCAAGTATTTCCGAGCGCCTTTCTTGATAGTTGTCGGCCCGTGGTCTGACCATCTAACTAAAAGATTGGAATAATTTTGTCGATGTCAAAGTCTACACTTTCGCCGTCAACATCAATCTCTGGCAAAGCGGGGAATTTGATACCGTGCGGTTCCACAATAGTTTTTAGACGAACAACAGCTGTACGCCAATTGGCTTTACGCTGCTCTAGTGAGAGCACACCAAAACCAACTTCGCGGGCCTTTTCTTCCAACAAACGTTGAGTGGGAATAAAGGTCGCTGGAAGATCCCAGAACTCTGCTGGTGGCTCAAAGAGAATGCCTGAGAGGAAGATAAATCCAGCTCTGAATTGCTTTGTGATTGTGTCTTTCTCTTCTTCACTGAGCTTGGGCATCATTTCTTTGAGAAGAGCCAAACAGAAGCTCAAGTGGCGACCTTCATCGCGACCAATATTTTTGAAAGCTTCTTTAAATACAGGAATAGTGGTCGACTCATACATGCTGTGGAACAGTGTTGAGGAGGCCACTTCACCAAAGAGGAAGGAGCTGAAGAGGATGGCCATGGGGTAGTGCTCAACTGCTTTTTTATAGCCATTCCAATAGCGGGCACCATTGTGATAGAGCCATTGAATGTTGTTGCGAGCGAGTTTGCCCAGTGTGGTTTGCGGGTCGTGATTGAGCGGGCCGTTTGGTGTCAGAAGGGTAATGGCGCGGCCACAAACTTCTTCGTGATTCATTTCGTCGCGGGCAACGCTGAAGAAGCATTTGCGAATGGCATCTTCTTCGTGGGTTTCGTAAGCATGAATCATTGCTCTAGCGAACACTGCTGGGCCAGAGGCATCAAAGACTGAGAGAAGAGCGAACCAATAAGAGATGGCATAGCGCTGGTCGAGGGTCATCGATTCAACGTCAAGGGTTTCCCAAGGAAGTTTGCTTGGTGACCAGCCTGGGTTGCGCGAATCTTCATAGATTTGCATCAGGCGAGGGGTCTCAACACGCCAGTCGAAAGGGAATAAATTGAGACGGTCGGTGATTATGGGTGCAATTTCGCTGCGAAGAATTAGTTCTTCTGGGTCGGGCATCTTATCGAGCACATTGGGGGGCAAGATGTGTTTGCCATACTTCTTGTGCACATCTTCAGGAGATGGAATTGTTGGTGGATCAATAACCCTAGCCTGTGATTGCGCCTTTTTCATAGTTTGCATCCCGTTTTTCATCTCAGTTGTTCATTAGCTGACCGACCGGACGGTCAATCAATATCTTATCACCTAACTTACCAAGATGTAACTATCAATCGACTGGGCTTTCTTCAAATGTTTCACATAAAAGGGTAATCTAAGCGTTTGTGAGCCAAGTGATGAGTTGATAGTAGCCATGAGCGAGCAGCCATGACCGATTATGTAAGTGAGCGTATTGCCAACCAACTTGGTGTTCCCGACCTAAGCGCACTGTTGGCAGAGAAGCTCTCAGGCGCTGATCTTCATTCGCTGTTGCTGGCCGTGATTAAGCGCAGGGTGAGCAAGGTTGAGCCATCCAGATTAGTAGAAGATAGTTCGGTTAGTAAAGCTTGTGATTTAGATGCTCGGTTAATCAACATGGTTGAATGCATTGCCTACGCCCAAGCCGAAGAATTTGATGCCATTGAGTTGTCGCCAGTTGTTCCACTGGGCAGCGTCGCACGTTTAGCAGGACTAGACCAAGGTAATGTCCTTAGCACTATCCGAGCGTTTGAATGTGCTTCTGATCCAACTATAGGAATGGCTTTAGAGTGTGTGCGCCGCCGCAAAAAAAATGCGGACCGGCGAGAAACTACCAAACTGTGTACCAGTCAGCGCGTATTGCGCTTTCCCCAGCCAGATAATCCAGCTTTCACCTCGCACTTCAAACTCTTTGCCATGGTTAGTGCAGGCCGTGATTCTGGCTCTTTTACTTTTGAATTGGCTGCCTTGCTTGAACAGATCGACTTTTATCTTCGAGTTTTATCGGAACTGAGCGCTGGGCAGTTTGCCTTTGACGATATTGTTGTGGAGTTATCTGACACTATTGTTGTCGCTGCTCTTTGCGCAAAATTTGATATTGATCGAGGGACAATTCGCAAGATGGTGCGCGCACGTGATCATGACAGTTCCGGCAAATTGCTTCAGCAGTATGCTGATCTGTGGCCTAAGTCTTTAATTGGTGTCGATGGTGATTTCGCACAATTGAACTTGCCCCAGCATTTAACTGAACGTCTGAAGAAGCTTGATGAAGTAGTTTGCCAAGGCTTGAGGTCTAGGTATAACAACGTGCGTTTTAAGTTCAATCTGCACCGCTTAACTGGTCTTAGTTATTATCAGGGGCCTTGTTTTCATATAAAAATGAAGAACCAAGCAGGAGATAGTTTTATGCTCGCAGATGGTGGCTTTGTAGATTGGACGCAGCTTCTTCTAGGCGATAACAAAGAACGGCTTATGACTAGCGCCATAGGTACCGAGCTAATCTGTCGCTTGTTCCAGAAGCAGATTCAACCGGGTGGTGGCGACAATTAGGAAACAACCAATATCTATACATGGCGGCTTCAAACCAGGTGAGAAAGTCATTGAACGGCTTGATATTTCAGTGCGTCTGCCTAGAAGTCGGAATGTGCAGAGGCGAATTTACGTACTGCTGCTTCTGTTTTTCTTTTGGATTATTTTTGCCGCTGCTCAGTTTCCGGCGCAGGCGTACTTCTTATTACCCATACTGGCTGGTTGGATAATTTTGTGGTTCATTTTCAATGGCAGCATTGAGCTACTGTTTCCTCAATATAGTGAGCTTGTAGTTACCAATCAAAGACTATTGCTGCGCGCGGGTCCTCGTTTCGTTGCCTGGGTCTCGAACTATGATCGAGAGATTGAAGTATTCGTGATGGAAGAGTTTGCCGCGTTTGCTGTCAGACCGAACATTGATAGTTGTTCTCCTCATGAAGTTTTTGTCAAGTCTGTGTCTCCTTTTCACCAGGGCAAGCATCTGGCCGCGCTTTTGCGGTCGTTGTCGGAAGGTCAATTACTAGCAGGAAGTGGTCATGCAAATAGTATTACGAGTGGTGCCAAAATCTCACCTAGTCTCTCGCTTAGTCTTAAACCTCATCTCCCATCTAGTCTCCCACCAGGAATAGCTGTAACACACGCTTTCTTGTCACAGCAACTGCGCTCATTAATAGCGTCGATTCCTGTTGCTCCTGTAATTCCAGAAATGGCTGTGCTTTCAGCTATTAACTCTTTATCTGCCAGTGCTGATGCATCACAGAATACTGATTTGAGGCCGAATACCCATACGGCCAATCAATTGGGAGACACTGGCTATCAATTCGGAGTCGATAAGTAACAGCAGTGCCAAGTATCGATCCTACTTACGGAAAAATCATAATACTAAACGGCGGCTCTAGCGCTGGTAAGACTTCTTTGGCCCAAGCCTTTCAAGACTTGATGTTGCCTCAGACCTATTTGCTCCAGGGCATTGATATGTTTTGGTTTTCTTTGCCTCCAAAAGAGCTAGATCTAGATCGGGTTGATCCTGAGTTTTATTCGCACATGTCTGATAAGCACGATGGTAAAGAAGAATTTCGCATCGTTCCTGGGCCGCTCCTTGACAAGCTTATGCTGGGGCGATACAAGGCTATGTCGGTTTATCTGCGGCAGGGGTTTAATATTATTGCTGACGAGGTAGTTTGGAAGCGCTCGTGGTTGGAAGAAGCAATCAAAGACCTGCTAGATTTCGATGCCTATTTCATAAATGTTCATTGTTCCGATACCATCGGTGCTGAGCGGGAAAAGTTAAGAGGAAATCGGCATGCCGGGTGGAACCGATGCTCGGCCAGGTATGCCTCAAAGGATGCCCTCTACGACTTATCTTTAGATACTGGAGTTAGTTGTCCAGAAGAGTGCGCTGCTCAACTTCGCCAAGCTCTAGAGCAAGGACTCGAACCGACGGCATTCAGCTTGATGCAAGAAAAGTTTCTAGTAACGTAAGTTGGTGAGTAGTTAGCTTTTTTATTGGGTTTAAAGCTACTAGAGAAAACTTTTATTAACTGATAAATTAGGTGCAATGCAAGGAAAAAAGTTGAATCAATTGGAGACGCTAACGCGCTCCCCTAGATCAGATGATCTGCAAAAGCTTTTGAAGGCTGCTCAGGTCACTAATTTAGCGCAGCAATCAATTGTTCTACCCGGCTGCACTAAGTTCGTTATCAAAGTGCAGATTCGTAGGTCTGGCAGTGGCGGATTTGGACGCACTAGGGCGGCCAATGAAGCTCCGGTTTGGTCTTTGATTGACGGGATGAGCACTGTTTGGGAGTACAGCACCAGCGATCTTGAGTTGATTTGTAATTTAATTGAAGAAGCAGTCTACAGCACTGGTAGCAAGAGTTCGGCGGCTTCTGAACAGGGTGGTTCTTTCATTCGTGAGCAGGCAGGGTTTGGAAATTCGAGTCCACGAGGAAATTCAGGCCAGGGTTTAAATTCTGGTCAAGGTTTCAACTCAATTCAGGGTGGTAATTTTGCTCAGCAATTAGCCAACGCTGCTCTTTCCAATCAGCCTTTAGTCGGTCCAATTGCTAATACGCCGATGGGAGTGAGAACTGAAGCTCAGACAGCGGCATTGATGGCGCAACAATCTACGACCATGAACGGCGGCATGCAGCTGTCTGGCAATCTAAGTGAGTTGGGAGTCTTTGAGCTGATCCAAACAATTAGTGTTGCGAAAATGACAGGGCGCCTTGATATAACCAGTGGTTTGCAGTCTGTTGAAATCTATTTTGAAGATGGCGCCCCTCGTCGAGCCTCGTTTCGCAGTGATTCAATGACAGCTGCAGTTAAAGAGCTCACTGGCGAAGAAGTAATAATTGAGGGTATGACCTGGAAGAATGGTTTCTTCCAATTCAATTCGGCTATGAAGTCTAGTGAACGCTCGCCTATGCGTAGGCTCGATACACTGCTTATGGAAGGGGCTGCCTTAAGAGACTATCTTGACAGCATTGAAAACTTGGGGCTAACTGAAGATTCTGTACCAGTAAGGCTTACCAATCCATCTGAATCTGAGTTTGAAACGGCATTAGAGAGCCTCGTGCCGGTTGATATGGAGATGCAAAAATCGTTGTATATGGCCTTTGATGGCAAGAGCACATTGTCTGATGTGGTCAGCGATAGTGGCTTGGGTAAGATTCTCTGGCTCCCGATAGTATTCAATCTCTCTAAATCTGGACTGATAGGCCTAAAAGTAGTTTCGAAGGTTAGCAATCAGCCAGGCGAACTTTCTCAGTCGCCTGTGGTCAAAGAAGCGGTGAAAGAAGCCTGTCAGCAGCTGTTTCGCACTGATACGGGGCTGATGAGCTACCATTTGTTCTTGCACTTCTTAGAAGTGGAATATCAAAGGGCATTGAAGCTGCGCTTGCCATTCAGTTTGATTTTAATTTCAGTACATAAGATAGATGGCTTTGAGAAAGAGCAGCTGTCAACAGAAGATCTTAAGTTGGTCTCTGCCATAGTGCGTTCTCTGATAGAGCCTTTTGATTATGTCGGGCACTATCAAACACTTGACATTGGTATTCTTCTGCCTCACCGCCCGGCTGCTTCAGCGCGAGAATTTGCCGGCAAGATAGTTGCTGAATGTAATACTCAGTTGGCTAAGATTGGCAGTACTGTGCGCTTCGTTTGGTCTGTAGGAACTGGCTGTGTGCCTGAAGATGGCATTAAGCTCGATGCCATTGTTGCCAAAGCCGAAAATGAAAAAATTGCTGGTTGAATTTTTAGCGACGACGACGCAAGAAGTTGAGAATTGGACGGCGTGAATGACAGCTATTATTCTGATTGGATGGCTGACAGAACGACTGACAATTGCTTTGTCTGGCAGCATTGCAAGCTCTTACTTCACCTGAACATGAATTAGAAACAGATCTTTCTATTTTGGGGCCGGTAGTGGTTTTCGGTAGCTCTCTTTGAATGTGGTCTGGTGCATCGCTTGCTGACAGCGTTTCTCTAGAATGAATAGTGACAACTGGAGCGGGAGCGTCTGCTGCTTTTTCTACTGGAGCAATCACTCCGATTTTTTCTATTGATTTTAGTTGTTGATTGATTTGGTTCGCCGATAGGAGAGTGCTAGCCTCCGCTTCTTGAGCTAGTTTAGCCGTGTCTGCTTTTAGGTTGAACAAGTGCAAATCAACAATGTCATCTTTAGCCAGGGAAGGATCTGCTTTGAAGGCGTTGCGTAAAATGTCTTCAGCAAGGGTCTTCATTGCTGCTTGTTTTTCCAGATTCTTCTCTTCGGTTGCTCGATAGAGAAGGTCGGCTCCCATTTCGGTGCGCAGGAGGCCTGGTGCTCTTTCTAGATATTCTAAGTCACTAAGCTGCTTATTGAGCCCGTCCAGTTTGCTCGTGTCTGCGGGTTTATCGCTTGGCGAACTTTCGTAGGCCGCGGTTTTAGCTGCAATGTTCTCTTTTTCGATTTCAGCTTGTATTTTTAGTTTCTGCTTGCTCAAGTATTCAGGATTGACTTTATCGGCTACAGCAATTGCTTGCAGATATTTTTCTTGCCGTTCTTTAAGACTTTCAGCTGTGGATTCTTTGCCATACAGGTCTGGCTTGGTTGCTTTTATGAAATCTACTGCCTCAGCTGGATTTTTTGGTCTGAATACTGAGATTGGCTTGACTGCTTCATCTAACTTAGATTGTCCTTCTGGTTTTGCTGGCTCAAATTTAAAATCGCCAGCATTTTTTGCCGTTCCGGCTGCAGCAAATTTTGATTGGTCAGCTAAGCTAGCTTCGATATTGGCTCCCCAATGAGTGCTAGTTACTCTTTCTGGAATTGGTTTACCGTTGGCATCGGCCTTCAGGGTTTGTACGCTTGTGAAAGTATGGTCGATCGGCTGGCCGCTGCAGTCTTTGAGGTTTTGATCGACCCAAGCTTTCCATTCCTTTGCTTGTTTGTCTTCTGGGTTTTTGCTTAGTCGTTCGTCCAACTTATCTTTGTTAACCACGACAAATGTCAGTTCTGGATGCTGTGCTTGTAGCTGTGGCAACTTTTCTAGAAGTTCTTTCGAGCCTGGTGTGTTTTCACCGACGATGACTAGCGCTACGCCGTCTTTTTCTTTTGCAGCTGCGTTGTAGGCTGTTGAGATGTTGTCGACTGTGTAGGCTCCGCTATTCTTGATTGTCTGTTCAAAGGCCGTCAGTGGTTTCTCTTCTACTTTTGGAACTTCAGTTTTCTTTTCCTCTGTTTTAGGCTCTTCAGCTTTCTCTGCTTCAGGCTTAGGCTGTGTTGTATCTTTGGCTTGTTCGGTTTTTTGTTCTGCTTTTGGCTCTACTTTGGGATCTACCTTTTGTTCTAGTGCTGGCTCTACTTTGAGTTCAGGTAGTGGTGTTGGCTTGTTGGCATCTACCAATGGCTTTTCGTTGGTATTGGCATCAGCCTTGTTACCATTTTTCAGCCATTCTAGGAGAGTTTTGTATTCTGCATCTGTAAGTTGACTCTTGCGGCTTCTGTTAGGATTTAGAGCATCCTCGAATGTGTCGCGTCTATTGCTACTTTGGGAATTGAACCGCTCTAGGCCACTGAAGTCGCTGTTGAGCCTGAAGCCATTCTGATTCGAATTGCCGTCGTGGCATCTTATTGTGCTGTTTCTATTTAGAAATAGATTGCGCTCTCTAGCAAAGTCGTGAGCTGGATGAGCAGTTGCTCCGCTGCTAGGAATTTCATTTCGCTGTGATTCGTAAAGTGAAACTTCTGGAAGTGCATTAGCTTTTGGGCTAGTGCTTTCGCTTGCGGCGCTGCCAGATTTATTGAAGGTTTTAAATTGCTGTGGTAAGTCGTCTGCGATTTGCACATAAAGAGGATTTGTCGCGGCGTCGCCAGTGCCGGCTTTTACATTGTCTGTTCTTACATCGCCTGGAGGTTGAGCCATTTCTTTAGTTCCATTGCAGTATGTGTGTAGCAGGGGTTATTGCTACCTTAACCGGCAATAGTTGCAAGATTGTTGCAAAGGGGATGAATTTTCAGGCGTACCTTACTTATGGCATTCGCTTGCCGGTGTCGGCACTTAATTTTGCATTTAAAAGAGACTAGCAGTGGGGAAACTACGAAGCCGTGCGCTTTTGAGCAACAAGTATGCAACATTTGGCCCCTAATCTGAAAACGTGCACTCTTGCAGGATATTGAGCCGCTAACTGACAAGACTTACCAACGTGTTTTATCTCAACCGGAGCTGACAAGACAATGAGCGAAAATTTTTCCTTTAGCGATAATGTGGCAGTAACTGCGCCAGTAGCAGACTTCTCATTCAGTATGAGTGACAGCTCTTTTGCTGCTCCTATGGTGGCTGAGAGTGTAGCGCTTAGCCCTAGTATAGGTGCTACTAGTATCGATTTTTCACCACTGCCAGGTTACGATGCCCAATCTACTGCTGCTGGAGCGGCCGTAGATAGCCAGTTTTTTAAATCTGAGAATGGTGCGCAATATCAAACTTCTGATAAGGTGCCAGCGGTTGCCGCTGATAGACCAATTCTCAGTACTGGTGAGTCGCCTCGTATAAATGTAGCTCCCGCAACGGCTGACAATGTAGGAAAGGCCGATATTTTAGTGGGGAAAGATGGCACAGTTAGCTTGGCCGATGGCTTGGCTGGCAAGACTCTGAAAGAGTATAACGTTCAAGTCGAAGCTGGTGCTGACGCGAAATTGGCGGAAAAAGCACTGACCGACCTGGGCGCAATGATTAAGAGTCAGTCACCAGATGTAGTGCCGCGTTTAAATGTATTGAAAGGCGAAGATGGTCAAGATCTGATTTCATCAGATTTCAGAGATTCATTTAGAGATAAGTTTGAGATTGCTCCAGTTGATAAGACTCTGCCGGATGGTCAGGATGGAGGCGGATGTGACAACGGAGGTGGCGGCGGAGGTGGTGGTTGCGATGGTGGTGGCGGAGGTGGTGGTTGCGATGGTGGTGGCGGAGGTGGAGGTGGAGGTGGCGGTGACAATAGCATTCCAGAGACTGACACCAATACTGACACTAATACAGACCAGAGAGTCGATGGTGGCACCGATACGTCTATACCTAATTCTGGTTCACGTGCCTTTAATGAACTAGCCGGAAAACTGACCGATATGAATGCTGCTAACTACGGCAATTGGCTGGCTTCTAGTCTGCCCGATGGCTTTATGGAAGAACTTGGGCCGCCACCATGGGACCCTAGGAAGCTGGCTGCATACCTATCGAAGCACTCCAAAGAGATTAAAGACAAAATGGGCAAACGCGCTTCTGCTTTAGATAAGCAAGGTGACAAAGAAGGCTCAAAGGCTATCAACGACTTCGCTGATAACTTCGAGAAAGTAACACAAGACCCTGCTCGTCTTGATAAATTTGCTTCGTCTATGGCTGACTTCACTGAACGGGCCAGCAACGGTTCGGCCAATCCAAGCGATGTGCACGCTATGTTCGATAACAATGCCGGTCTAGAGGGTGCAATTAGGCGTTCGCAGTTGCTAGAAGGGGCGAAGAAATACGATACCAGCTTAGGTGGAGAGGCTGATTTGTCTAAGCTCAATGCTGAGAAGGCAGCGGCTCTCATTGCTGATTTGCAGCGGGCACCAGTGGCAAAAGTTAAGCCACTAGAGCCGTTTTCGGTAGTGCCTCAGATCGGTGGATAGGCAAATGGATACCCCGGCTATTCTAAAAAGAGATTCGCCTCTTGAGGCCAAGGACCGTGAGGAGCGAGCTTCAGAGAAAGAAGTTAGACCATATGCGTTGATTGACCAAGCAGGCGTAAATTTGCTCAACCGTCTAGATCGGATCGAACAGGGTGGCAAATTGCCTGACAGTTTCGATGGTGCAATTGAGATCAAGAAGATCAATGGTGCTCAGTTGGAGCTGCGCGATGGCCTTGTTTGTAGTCTTAAAAATGGTGCAAATGAGCTAGCTGTCGAGTATCAGAAGCGAGATGGTAAGGTAGTTTTAAATAGCGCCGGTGAGCCTCTGGTTGCAAAAATTGTCGCCAATGTCGGTAATAATATTACTGAAATTGACGCTGCTGCCTTAGGTGCAGCAGCCAGCCGCGTCCGAGTCTTGCAAAAAGGCGAAGGGATCGGATCTATTGTCATAACTTCTGAAGATGGTCGCACTTCTTCTACTTTGCGTACTGACTTTTGTCGAGTAGAGCGTGAGAAAGTAAGTGTCCCTTCTGCTATCGGTTCTGCTGGACCTTCAGAGCAAGAGCGCGTGACAGCGCTATTTAGACCGAATGGTGCCCGTGTAGACTACAAATATGGTGACCCACAAAAGCCATTGAGAATGACCCAAGTAACCGAGAGATACACCACATCAATGGGTACTTCGGTTATTCAATATAGTGATCGGGTTGGTGATAGCGAGAAATTCGTCACTCATACCGAAGGCCTCAGTGACAAAGCAACGCCATCTTGGCGCACCGATGTCATTGCCAAAAGTGATGGAGAGCTTGCTTACCGTGAGCTAAATGAGAAATTTTTTGTCGGCCCTCGCAATGCTGACGATGGTCATGCTTTCGACTTGCAAACAGCAAGAGAAGACTTTTTGCGAGTGGCTACTCAGCATAAAGTATTTCAAGGCAATGAGAATACAACTCTGCAGTGGATTAATCGCTTCGAAAAGAGAACTGATGGCTTTAGTAAGCGCGGTTGGTTGGCTCCTACCGACTTGGAGTTAGCTGATACCTATAGCAATTTGAGTAGAATCTTTACTGATTCAGTTGCTGGTCGTGCCCGGGTAGTGGGTGCTGAAGAACGCCGACTGTTGGTCGAGACAGCCTTAAAGGAGCTGGCTGAGCCTCATCGCTATATCAACCAAGGCAGCATCGGCACTTGTTCGCTCAATTCGCTTGAAAGCAATTTGGCTAATCGCCGCCCGCAAGAGCTGACCCGTTGGCTGCGTGAAGCATCGACAAAAGGTTTTGTCACCTCTCGTGGTGTCAACAATAGAGGTGAGCACATTAAGGTGCAGCTCTCTGAGAATCAACTAAACTATGAACCAAGCTGGAACAGATCTTATTCTAATCAGATTTTTCAATTCGCTTCAATAGCTGCTCTGGGTTACCGTTCAAACGGTCGTGATTATGGTGGCACAACCAACCAACAACTCGATTATGTTAGTCGTTTAGCTTGTGGCAAAAACATGGGCTTCTTGGACAATTGGACAGGTCGCGGCGCTCGTAAGGTCGACATTATTGAATCATTGAAGAAGAGAGGCAGTGTGGCCTACATTGTGCCTGGGCATTGTATGGCCATTGATGACTATGATCCTAAAACAGATCGTTTCTATGTCAACAACTGGTGGGGCGGTCAGTCAGACGGCTGGCGCAGTGCACGTTCTTTGAGTTTGCGATAATTTGGCTATGAAATCGGTTTCTTCTTTTTGCTTTTCTTCGATTGCGCGCAAGCACTGCGATAGCTGGCAGATGCTAGGTCAATCATAAGTTGGCTATCGTCTAAGGCTTGCTCTGGTACTTGATAATAGAAGAGCGCTACAGTTTTGCCATTGCGATCGTATTCAAAGTAATTTCGCTCTAATTCACAAGGCACAGGCTTGCCTTTTGCATCAAGGGTTTCTTTGAGATAGATAATCTCGTCGATGATAATGGCAAACATTGTGCCGGCTGCGAATAGACCAATGCCGCCAAACATTCTTTTGGCATCCACCGGCTGCCATGGCGCTAGCAAATCGAGCACATGAATGGTTAAACCGTCTAGCTGCTTTGATTTTGCTCTGGTATTGTTCTGCATTGGCATGTTGCTCTATTGGTCGATACAAGCATAACCCATCGCTAGCAGAACATTGAACCTTTGAATGATTCAAACTAGCCGTTTTTGTGGATGTATGGTTTGATATTGCACACTGCGCGAGCGTGCTCTTGGGAGACTAAATTGAAGTTATCGGTAGTCAAAGCTTTTGTAACTTTGCTGTGCACCCTTTTGTTTTCGCAGGCAACTGTTTTTGCCGATGAAATTGCTGATCATCCAATTGCATTTACTGAAAATGGTGCTCTCGCCACTGAGTTGAATTTCCCTGTGTATGAGTGGCAACCTGGTGACGCGAAGCCAACTGAAATGGTTCTAGCTATTCACGGTCTGACATTGCATGGCAGAAGTTATAGTCTTCTGGGCAAGGCCTTTGCAGCAGGCGGTTTTTACTTTGTCTCTTCCGACATGCGTGGATTTGGACTTTGCCAGCCGCTGTTTTCAGCCAATCACGAATGGTGTAAAAATTACGATTGCAAATGGAAAGTAGACTACGTCAAGAGCTATAAAGACCTTGTTTGCCTTGCTCAACAGATGCGAAAAAAATACCCTGATTTAAAACTGACAGTGATTGGCGAGAGCCTGGGTTCAACCCTAGCACTGCAAATTGCGGCAGAACATCCAGAGCTGATTGATCGAGTAATACTATCGGCACCAGCGGTGAAGCTAAACCACGCCATGTTTACCAACTCGCAGAATGTAAAATCTGGTCTTTATGCAGCTTTTATCAGTCCGCGATTTCAAATGAACTTGCAAGGTTTTATTAGCAAACTAGTGTCAAACAATCCAAAAATTTGCCAGGAAATGCTTGACGACCCGCTGGTTCGCAAGAAAATGCCACTCAGTGATCTTCTCCAAACTGAATCATGCGTTGGTCACTCTATAAAGTATGCTCAGAAGATGAGCCCAAGTATTCCCCTGCTAATTGTTCAAGGCAGTCAGGATCATTGTGTTATTCCCGAAGCAATTGTGCAGCTCTCTCAACACACTCGCTCATCCGATCAAACTATACGCTGGCTCAATCAAACAGGGCACCTACTGCTGGAGACACACTATGTCAGGCCAGGCACCGTTGCCGCATTAAATGATTGGTTCGACGACCATACACCGGAACATCTGGAAGAAGTTAGACAAGTAGAACAAAGTATTCGAGCCTTGGGTGGCAAAGTCGAATAGATCAGGGCAATGGGAGAAACCGTATGCCTTTCCCCGGTCTAACCAACTGGAGCTTACGTGTTTCTTATGTCGCCTCTTGAATACTGAATGCATTGAAAGACGGCGCGACTTGACACACCCAGAGCTGGAAAATATTTGGCTATATCACTCTATTTTGGCGGAGTACAAAGAACATGGATCAACCCACCCCCAAGGACAAAGTGCAAGAAGCCCATCAAGGCGAGCAGGGTGCAGACTGGACCAACTATCAGTTGCATCTCCCCGAAGCTGATACAAAAGCTTGCAAGACTGATAAGCCCTCCGCGGCATCCGGCCTAGTAAAACCAGACGATATAGTGCTTTCCTTCGATGAGCCTTCTTGCGACAAAAAGGGCGGAGATCTTCAAACCCTCACAGACAGCAGCCAGATTCTGCCAATCTATACAGGAGTGGATGATTCTGGCAAGCCGATAGACAAAGTTGATAATTCGGATGCTCAAGAAAGTCAGACTGAGCAAGATAGTCAGCTCGCTTCGAGCGATGTATTGCAGCAAGCCGTTGATAAACGCCTTGGTCAATCACTTGATGTAGCCAATCGCCGTTTAGGCTGCACCACTGCTGTCTCTCAAGTGTTGAATGAGATCGATCCTGATATCACAGTGACAAGCAATAACCGTGCCTTCGCACGCGACTTAGAAGCCCATGGGTACGAAAGAGTGCCGCTTGCTGAGATTAAGCCAGGTGATGTGATCATTGGCAAGCGCCCCGACGGAATGCCCGGCCATAGCGCTATCTATATGGGAGACGGCAAAGTCTTCAATAACAACAGCAACTCTCAGCAAATGCAAATTGACGGTGTTGAGAAGTTCTCACAGGGAATGCACGATCAAAATGGGCGCTGGAACAAAAACGGCTTTAGTGAAACAGTCGTATACCGCAAGGCCCAGGCGACTAGCGGCGCTGATGACCAGGCTGCTGCCGAGCCTGAAGGCGATATGTCGGTTGAGTTTACGGACAACGCCGGCCTCGATCAAGTCAAGCCAATCCGGCCGATCTTAGATGTTCCGTCACTTCAGCTGGGCACAGATTCACCTGCCTATTCATTCCAACCCGGCGTTAATCTCGGTTCGGTGAGCCGCCAATCGGGTGATGAACCCACGGACTAGTCTAAAGGCGATAGTTAGCGGCCAGATCTAAATCTTTGGCTATGATTGCCTGTTTAATCTTTTGCCTGTTCTATTCTGAGTGCTCTGCTCTGGGCGAGGTATAGAACTGTGGCATTAAACAATTACATTACACTTGGCAATTCTGGTCTCCGTGTTAGTCCATTTTGCTTAGGCACTATGACCTTTGGCATGGAATGGGGATGGGGCTCCACAGAAGAAGAGTCACACAAGATTCTTGATCATTTCTTTGCTAATGGTGGCAATTTTCTTGATACTGCCAATGTTTATACCAAAGGCCATTCAGAAGTAATCATCGGCAATTATCTACACCGCAATAATTTTCGTCGTGACCAGGCTGTTATCGCCACTAAGTTTTTCGGCACTCTTTATCCGGGTGACCCTAATGCTGGTGGCGCCAGTCGCAAATCAATTATGGCTGCCTGTGAAGCTAGCTTGCGTCGCATGAAGACAGACTATATCGATCTTTATTGGATGCACTGCTGGGATTATCACACTCCAATTGAAGAGACAATGGCAGCTCTTGATGACCTTGTGCGTCAAGGCAAGGTGAGATATGTTGGATTTTCCGACACCCCTGCCTGGAAAGTCGCTCAAGCTCAAATGATTGCCAAGTTCAGAGGCTGGGCACCACTAATAGCTTTGCAGATTGAGTACTCACTTCTTGAACGAACTGTCGAAGGTGAGCTAGTGCCCATGGCGAAAGAGATGGGGCTCGGTATCACGCCTTGGTCTCCACTTAAGTATGGCATTCTCAGTGGAAAATATACCCGCGAGAACAGAGACAAAGTTGATGCTGCCCGTGGTGAGTGGGTTACTGGCCATCTGAAGAAAGACAGCACTTATGACGTCATTGATGTATTGGTGAAGGTCGCCAAAGAGACCGGTTCAAGCCCAGCCCGTGTTGCTCTCTCTTGGTTACAAGCCAAAGCCGGTGTTGCTTCTTCAATCATTGGTGCTCGCAATCTTGAACAGTTAGATGACAATTTAGGTGCGCTAGATATGCAGCTAAGTGTCGAACAGATGAAAATGTTAGACGAAGTGTCAGCTCCTAAACTAAACTTCCCTTACGATTTCGTCAAAAGCTCTGGTCCCTTCCGCAGTGCTGAGACAACCATAAATGGTGAAGTGGTGGGTGTCAGTCCGATGGCTCCACAATCAGATTCTGAGCGCTTCGATAAAGCCCCTGCCGGTGTTCGATAAGTGCGGTAGTCTGGTGTATTTCCATGAGTAGCAACCAGAATACTCGCAGAATTCGGGTAGGGCTAATCATTGCTTGGTCTTTGTTGATTATTGGCCTGACAGTCTTTGTCATGTATCAAATCGTCGCCAACTATGTCATTACCTATGGCCCGAAAGGCGAACTGTTCGATCAGGGCGTACAGCTCTTAGATAAGGGCCAGTATGCAGATGCTTTAGCAAAGGCCGAACTGTCTATCAAAGCAAAAGAAAATCAAGCAGAGAGTTATCTTCTTCGAGCTAACGCACTCTATGCATTAGGCAGGCAGAGTGCCGCTCAAGCAGATCTTAAGCTAGTTGCTAAGGTAAAGCCGCAGTTGGCATTCGATCTTCACCGCAAGGCATATTATCTAATTGCAGATGATGGTGCTCCTAAAGATGTGGTGCGACTTGAAGATTTGGCAATCGCTATTAGCCCAAATGTTCCTAGGTTCTATATCAACCGTGCTTATTCCTACACTGACCTTGGACAATACCAAAAAGCAATTGACGATTGTACTTTTGCCCTTTCTATAAAGCCGATTGAACCTGATGTAGCTGCTAGTTTGTTGCAAAATCGAGCGGACGCATACAACTTTGCTCGTCGCTACAAAGAGGCGTTGCAAGATTCTGACCTGGCGCTTAAAGGTGAGCTTGAAAATGAAATGCATTTGCGCGTTCTCAACGGCAAAGTTGAGGCTTTGATAGGCCTTAAAAAATTCACTGAAGCCATTAGCGCCTGCGAGCAGGCGATTGAGTTAGTTGTCGATGACAAGCGGTGGCTAATTGATTTAAATGATTTGAAGATTGCAGCCCTACAGGGCCGCAATAACAAAGCCTTGAAAGACTCTGAGGAGATTGCTAAGTTGAAAGAAGAGTGCAAGCGTCTAGAAGCTGAGCTGGCCGCAGAAGAAAAGGAAGAGAAAGAGCAAGAGAAAAATGAGCAAGAGAAAGAAGATTAGCAGCAACTGAATGAAGTGAAAGAAATGGCAATTAGCTATCGCCGCGCCAGTGGCCAAGATTTTGAGAACATCGTGAACCTGCAGAATTTGTATTTAGAGGCAAATCTAGAGAGTGAGCAAAAACACGATGGTTTTCTTTCTGGACAGTTTTCTGCTGCTCAATTTCGGCTGATTAACGCCGACGGTGGAGTTGTGGTTGCTGTAGCAGGGGCAAGAGATGAGAGCAATGCTTCTAGCGGCGAGGTTAAAGCCTATCTGTGCGCCTCAAGTGTGCCTTTCAATATGTCTTTTGCTTTACCTCGGGCGATGATTGAGAGTTTTCCCCAAGCTATTTACAAGGGCCGACTGTTGTCTGAACAAAACGTCTTGATTGCAGGCCCGGTTTGTGTTGCCAGCGCCTATCGTGGTCAAGGCGTGGTCGGGGAGCTTTACCGCACTTTGTTTGCCCTTGTCTCTAAGTTCTATGAGGTTGCAGTTGTTTTTGTTTCGCTAGATAATCCGCGCTCGATTAGTGCCCATATTAAGTTGGGTATGACCGCAGTGAGGAACTTTCGCTTTGACGAAAAAGAGTATGTAATTATGGCTTGTTCTATGAGGGCATTAGAGTGCGAGACAAAGTTGTAGCAGGAGTCGACTTTTCTAGTTCAAAGGAAAACCCGAACGAAACCTGGCTAGTTGTGGGGCGACTTAGTAATTTGGGCTTTGAGATCTTAGAAGTTAAGAAAACCGGCTCTCATGTTTTGAGCAAAGACCTCGATGCCCATAAGACACTGAGCGCACTGGGTGTTGATTGCCCTTTTTCTTTGCCGGTTGCGTTTCTTGACTTCCTCGCTTCTAAGAAAATCAAGAAGGGCTATCAGTCGTGGCAAGAAGTTGTGGAAGAATTGGTTTTTATTCCATTTGAAGAATTTGCTGCTCTGGCAAAAGAATTTGGCAAAGAACCCAAGCGTGTTACTGATACTGTGGGTGGTGCTACTTTAAACAGTCCGATGAAGCGTGTTAATCCTGCCATGCTGCATCTCACTCATCATGGCATGCGAACGTTGGCATCGCTTGATCCCAAGCGCTATTTCATACTTCCTTTTCAAGACTCAATTCCCTTTGGATGTGCTGTCATTGAAGTGCAGCCAAAGGAAACATTGAAGTATTTGGGCATCGCCGATGTTTCGTACATAGGCAAAGATAAGCACGACGAGAATGAAGCTGAAGCTCATCGCGATAAGCTTGTGCAGAACTTGATGAAGGTGAAAGAACGCAAAGCGCTTACCCTAAAAGAGATTCCAGCATTGATTATTCAGAAATCGTTTCTTCATAATTTCCGCCATTCAGACAGAGCAATTAATGCGCTGATATCTTGCTATACCGCGGCAATGTATAGTGCTGTGCCTGAGCATTTTGACGATCCATTTTCAGCTGATTCACTAGAAGTTTTGCTAGAAGGTTGGGTTTATCGAGCTAAGTAGCTATTATATTGGTCATGATCTCGATGGGCAGAAAACATTGAAATAGGATTGATTTTATGGCTGACAATGTGGCAAATTTTAATACTGATCAAGGTGCCGCACTTGAGCGCAAAGAGCTGCTTTCTATTGCCGCTGAGCAAGCCTGGGAATCGATTTGTATCACTGACGCTGACATTGAAGAACCGGGCCCGCGTTTTGTCTATGCTAATCGTGGTTTCGAGGAGCTGACGGGCTGGTCAGAGTCTGAGGTATTGGGTAAGAATCCACGTATGTTACAGGGGCCTCTAACCGATAGAGGAGTTTTGGATAGGCTGAGACAATGTCTAATCGCTGGCACCAACTTTCATGGTGAGGCAATCAACTACAGAAAGAATGGTGAGGCATTTTGGCTAGAATGGAAAATTTCTCCAGTTAAAGACAATAGCGGAAAAATCACTCACTTTATTGCCTTTCAAAGAGATGTTTCTGAAGCAAAGGCTGCGCAGCAGCGAATTCAAGATTTTCACTCAGTGCTCTCCCATGAGTTGCGGGCGCCATTGACTTCTATTCTCGGATCACTGCGTTTGATTGAGCAGTTTGATAATCCTCAGAGCGCAGAAGGCAGAGAGTTTCTAGATATTGCAATTTCCAGCACTGAAAGATTATCGGCGCTAATAAATGACTTGTTAGAGTTGAGCAAAATTGAAAGTGGTCAAATTGAGCTGAAACTTGCAGATGTCTCTGCTTCTGAACTAGTTGATATGGCAGCAAAAAGCTTGATCAATTATCGCTCAGACGACAAAGTTACCATAAAAGTTGAGGCTCTCAACGTTGCCGTAAGGGCCGACAAAGATCGCATAGTTCAGGTTCTCATAAACTTGATTTCAAATGCAATGAAGTTTTCTCCAGTGAAGCAAGTGGTTCTCGTTTCGGTTACACGTGCAGAGAGCGGTGCTGTGCGCTTTTCAGTCTCTGACAAGGGCCCCGGCATTAGCGAAGAAAACCAACTTAGATTGTTTAATAAGTTTCAGCAACTGGCCTCCGCTGACGGTGTGCAACGTCAAGGCACAGGCTTGGGCTTATCTACTGTTAAAGCTCTAGTAGAACAGCACTCTGGGCGCTTGGGTGTTTCTAGCACAGTGGGCAAAGGCAGCACATTTTGGTTTGAGCTAGAGGCAACTGGCGACGCTGTTAGTGAGGCTATTGAGCCGCCTGCTAAAGCTTTGTTGCTAGTCGAAGATGATAAGGGACTAGCGAAACTAATCAAATTTTACTTGAGTGCTGATGGCTTTGTCGTCCATTCTGTATCGACCTTGAAGGAAGCCGTAGTCGTGCTGGAGTCGACCAAACTCTATGCTTGCATCGTCGATATGCATTTGCCAGACGGGATGGGAATAACTCTTCGCGAGAAACTTGAAAAGAGCGAATTGAATTCGAAAGTGCCAATACTTATGACTTCAGCTTCGCGCTTTAAAGATGAAGAGCTAGGTTCATCTGTTACCGTAAGTTGGCTTTATAAGCCATTTGAACTTGGTGAGCTGGCTAATCAAGTTAAACGTGTTTTCGAAGAAGTGCATTCAAGCATCAAAGAGTCTAATGATTAATATAGCTACTTGAGTTTGAACGAATCAACAATAGCTTTAAACTCTGCTTCTTTTTCTTCTTTCTTAGCTAGGTCAGTTATTCCTTGCAAAAAGAAATAGCTGCCGCCACCGAAAGCAATATCTTGATGAACAAACAATTCTTCTCCTTGTTTGTTCTTGCCCGTGGCGAGAATTTCTCTCGTTGGCATGCCACTAACAGTAGTGTCTTGTTCAGAAAGAATCTGTACATCGGTGAGGTTGGCTGTCATTTTAAGCCGCGTTCTCGCAAAATCAGATTTGTCTGGAATGTCAATGTCGTTAAGTGCTTGTCCAACCAGAAATAGGCTGTGGTCTTTGGGGTCAATTGCTGTTATCTTTCCGGTTGGTGAGAATAGCAGCGTATTTTGTATACGTCCGGCCATTAACAATGTCTTTGAGCCCGCTATCGTGAAGGGCAAGTCAGCCATAGGGTCAGGTGCTGGTGCTTTGTTGTCGTAGCGAGCTGTTAGCACGATTTGCTTGAGTGATTGAGAGAGCTTTTCCGCTGCGGCATCGGGAAATGAGGCTGTGACGATTATTGTTCGCTCTTTATCACCGAAGGCTAGAATCCACTTTGAGAAGTCTGTGCCATATGCAGTTTGTTTAACTGAGCAGAGTAGTCCAGGATAGTCGCCCGCGGTGACAACTTCTTTGCTGACTAGCGTCATTGCTCTGCTGGCTAAACCCGCTTCGTTGAAACCGGCAGTAGTCGCTTCATAGGGTGAGGGCATCTCAGTCACCATAATTGAAGCTTGAGTTGCTTTGTCGATAAAACCAGAAAAATTGGGAGCGGCTGTGAAATTGTCAGTCTTCGTGATGCTTACTCTTGTGCCGCGAACTCGTGTTTCTGTCTTTTGTGTTTCTGATTGTTGTGCAGCTCTATCTGTTTCAGTTTCGAGTGTCTCTGCCTTAGCTGAGCTACCTAGTAACAGTGCCACAAGAGTTGCCATTGTCAAAATTGCGTTTTTCACGACTGTTTCATCCATTTCCTCTGCAACTAAGTAGTTTATAGGAAGACAAATGTTTTGTGGTGATTTTAATTTCTTAGTTAAGCATACCAAGCATCCACAGTACTACGATAGCCCCGGTTGGTACGCCCATTACCCATAATATTGCTGCTTTACCCATGATCTCTTCCTATCTGATTATGGCTACTAGGTTTGCTAAGCTAATTGGTTGCCCTGCTTCAATCCAGGCAGTACGGTTGCCTTTTGCTGTGGTGCTGCCAATTATTAACTGCTCCATGCGATCAATAACTCGCCACAAAACATCAAGGGTTGTAGGCTGTTGCTGTAGGGTTGAGAGTAGAATGAGTAGATTCTGAACGCGATCGAGGTCGTGAATGGCAGTTTGAAAACTATTGATGTTCTCTTTGCGCAAAACATTGTCAAAGCAGATTGGGCTGTCAGTTTTATTGTCAATTAATCGCTGTAGCTTTCCCCTGACTGAGTAGAGAAACGTGTTTATAGATGATTGATGGTAGTTTTGGCTGCCTGTGATATTGGCAATACTTGCTGTGATAAAGAGGCTGAGCTCACTAATGCGTTGATCTGCCCCTTTTGTCTCTGAAGTCTTTCCGTAATGTTGTTCTAGGTGGCGGAGCAGACTGAAGATAATTCGCTGGACACGCGCTCTATTGGGCCATTCCAGCTGCTCAGTCCATGAAAATCTTCTTGTCTGCTCAAGCAATGTTTTAGCTGCGGAATAGCATTGTCAGATACTTCGTAGTATATCGCCAGGGGAATTACTTGAACGGCACGCTTGCTTACCTGCTCTAAGCAGAGCCTCTGGGCTTCAAGCATATTGGCAATACCGTCACGTTTTAATGGCTGTAATATGTCGTCTCGTCCAGTTACGTCACCTTCAGGAAACAGCACCAACTTCTGCTGAGGGCGGCATACCAATTTCACGTCTTTGGCTGTTCTGAATTCTTACGTGGTCGTAAATCGCATTGCCTCGACGTCAGTTTGTCATTCTGGTTCCCGCTATTTGTTATTTAGCTCGCCGATGGCTTGCATTACCCAGTAGTGTAGGCGGCGATCTCCTGTCCAGTAATTTGACATGGGCTCAAGAATCTCCAAGTCTTGTTTTTGGCCAAACCGCGAGATTATATTAAGGGCGCGCACTTTTGCATCGAGCTGACCATTTTTGATAATTTCTCGCACCACTGGTAGTGACTTGTCTCCTTCGATGGCGGCAAGCAGCTCTGTGGCATTAGCTTGCGAAAGCGAATGTGAGTTTAAGGCAATCTCTTTTAACTTCAAGGTTATTTGATTAGCAACCTTCTGATTCTTTGCAATTTGTTCCAGGGCATCTTTGGCGGCGTTAGCTGAATACGAGTAAGGCTTTTCAAACTCGACCATGAGAGCGTCAATGGCTCGTGTCTCTTTGAGGTCGCCCAGTCTAAATATTATCCAATCAAGCGCTTGCGGTGGCAATTTCTGTTCTTTCAGCTTTTGTAGTAGAAATAGGCCTTCGTCTTTGCTCGGCAGACCACTCAATAGTGGTTGAAGCTGGGTGTAAGACCCTAGCCAGGCGCTATTTTTTTCTACTAGTTTACTTTGGTCAGTGCTTTCTTGAATCCAGGCCAGCTCTAAAAGTAACAGTGTCTGTTCGTCAGGCTTTTGTCCTATGGTTTGATTGCTTTCAATTTCTTTTAAGAGCATTGCAGTTACTCTCTTGCGGGCAATTTCCCCTAGTTCAACTATGGCAAAAGTAGCCGTTTGTCCAGCTTTCGAATATATTGACTGCCTCTTTTGAATTATTGCCATCAGTGCTTCGAGGCAGTCAGCATTATTTAGTCTTCTGAGAATAAGCGCGGCGTCTTGCGCCTCTAGGTAGTTACTATTCCTAGCAAATTTGTTTAGCCAAGCCAACCTTGTTTGTAGAACCTTTGTTCGACCGTCCACACCGTCAAGCACTTTGTTTATTGCTACAGGGATGGCGTAACTGTTGTCTTCTTTTGACTCTAGAACTGATAGGTAGAGCGCTTGTGCTTCTTTGGTTTTGCCTTGGTGATCAAGTTCAGCAGCTTTTTGAAAGGGAGTAGGGTTGGTTGCCGCAGAATTGAGCACTAGCCCTGGCGACTTAACTAGTTTACTGGCACCACGCTTGATCAAGTAGCGGGCCGCCATTGGTTTGCTTCCCTCTGGTAGTGAGTTATAGGCCTCAGCAATAGCCTTGTCTGTTTCTGGGCTTTGAAAGTTATAGGTCAGCCTTGATACAGCATCGCTATTGACAAATTTGTCATTTGATTTGAGTGCTTGATGGAGAACTGGTATCACTCTCTTGTCGCCAGTGTTAGCCATCCATTCTTGTAAAGACAATTTGTCTTTGGCTGAAAGATTGGCGCGCAAATACAATTCTTTTACAAGCTCAAAATTTTCGGGCTGCGTCATGGTGCCTAAGGCAGAGAGAAACTCTTTCTTGAAAGTGGCTGTGGGATCAACTTCGAATTGGTTGGTACTGCTGTTCGTGCTTGTGAATAGCTTGCTCAAGGCTGCAAATTTAACGCGCTCGGTTTCTCGCGAACTCTTGGTAGAGCTGGCATAGATAGGAACAAAACAACGCAAGAAAGCGATTTGATCAGGGGTGTCATATATTTCAACTATGCTGAATTCTTTCTTGCTATTGCGTTGCAGCAATACGGCGGCGTTCTTTATTGAAGGGACTGATTGTTGACGACAACCCATTTTGATTGGATTTGCTAGTTTAATAGTTTTGCCTAACCAGCTCTTGTCGCCTTTCAAGACTTCTTTAACGACTATGGTTCCGGCCTCTTGATAGTCAGCGCTAACGATTAAGTTAGCTTGATCAATTTTTTCACCATATGATTGCTGTGCCGCTTTCTCTCCGGTGACAATTACCGATTTAGTGATCATTTTGCCCCCCAATACATTTGGCTTGCCCTTAGCTTTGGTGTTCGGCTGCCCCGCAGAAACTTGTTGGCGTGAAGCGCCATGGGGAGACGCCCAGCCGGGCAGGCACTGGCTCAGGGGAGTGATGATTGTACTGGCGGCTACAGCGAGCGTACTGGCCCGCATTTTTGCTAGTCGTATTGTTTTCTGGTGGATTGGCTGATTGAGCATATGGTTTGAGACTAACATAAGGGCATTGCTGGCAGGTCAGTGTTTTCCCTATAATTTTTCATCTGTTTGTTTGTTAATCAGTCAGGCTACAGGGCCGTGTAGTTTTTGTACTCGTTTGAATGTGTTTTTGGCCTTTAGTCGCTCGCAAACTGCCTCAAACCTGTCAGTAGGGCCCTGCCATTTTAGCTCATCTATATCGTCGAAGACCGGCACATCAAGTCTTAGGGTCGCCAGATCGCGGTACAAGAGTGCATCATTCCATTGGGCAAATAGAGTGGCTGCAAGTTTTGAAGCACCCCGAAGCGCTGGCCACGTTGAGAAGTCTTTAGGGATGTTTTCTAAATGATGATATTTAGATAGTATAGTGGCAGCTCCTTTTTCTCCCCAACCAGCCAGGCCTGGGTAACCGTCAGCGGTATCACCAACCAGGGCTAGATAGTCAGGAATAGACTGAGGTTTGACTCCAAACTTTTCTACCACACCTCCTTCGTTGCGAATAGCATTGTCTCGCCTGCGATCGAGTTGTACTATTTTTGAGCCGTTGACGCATTGACATAGGTCTTTGTCTGGGGTGCATATCAATACTTGATTGACGTTTTCTAGGGCGGCTGCTTTGACTGCCGCTGCTGCCAGAGCATCATCGGCTTCAAACTCAACCATGGGCCAAACTAGCACTCCTAATGCCTTTAGTGCTTCTTCTACGATAGTGATTTGGGACATTATTTCTGGTGGCACGCCGTCACCAGTTTTGTAGCCGTCATAGAGATCGTTGCGGAAAGATTCGATTACATGATCTGTAGCCACTCCAATATGAGTAGCTCCGCGCTCTAGCATGTTCAAGACTGAGTTGACCACACCTCTTGCGGCTGCAATCTCCTGGCCCTGGTCGTCTGTTGCTTCCGGTAAGGCATAGAAGTGCCGGTAGAGCTCGTAGGTACCATCAACTAAATATATGTCCAAGTCAGCCTCTAGTTTTTAGGTAGGTGTCATTAGTCTTCAGGGTTTTTTATAATTAGATTTGGAAGCAGCTCTTTTAGTTTGCTTTCGTTTTGCTGATTTCGCAGCTCAATTGGCAGTATAAGGTTTTTCAATTTTTTGAATTTGCTGATGGTGGCTATAGATTTAACGGTTAGATTGCTACAGCAGTCTATATTTAGCTGTCTCAAATTGGTAAGTTTGGTCATGGCTTCTAAATCTTCGTCTGTGACATTAGTACTTTTGATGGTTAGAAGGCGTAAGGTAGACATTTTCGAAATCGTTGCAAAGTCTTTTCTTTGTAGAATCATGTGTCTCACATCAAGATTGTCAAGCTGGTTGTGCTTCAGTAGTGATTCGAGTAAAACCGATGGTTCATTCATTGATTCTATTTGAATGACGAAGATCTGCTTGAGCAATGGACTCTTGGCTAGGGCACTACTGTCCACTACCGTTCCGCTAAGATTTAGTATGGCCAACTTCTTGAGCTGTTCTAGGGTCTTCAAATCAGCATTGCTTAATTCAGAGTTCTTTATATCAAGGTGCTTTAGCCCGGTGAGATGAACGATGCTCTTTGCTAGTATAGGGTTTCGAGGATTGGCACCATCTACAACTAGCCAACTAATTTCGTCTGGGCGAAATTTTGTTAGCAGTTCAGGGTAGGTTTGAATTGCTAGATCAGAATCAAATTTTACGTCTGAGTAGAGAGGCATTTCTTTGGTGCCGCGAGCAAAAAATTGTCCCTTTTCCTTTTTATTTAACCAATAGATTGTTCCCAGTGAGAATTTCTCTGAGAACTTGAAGACCTTTATTGGTTGGTTATTCTTTTGGGTAATGCGTGAATAGGTGCCCGTGGTTGTATCTCTAAAAGCTTCTATATCTTTTCTGTCTTTACGGCTGAGTCTGGTTTCGTCAAAACCGTAATCTAGCTTTGTTAATGAATCTGGTTGGTCGACAACAGCAACTGTTTTTAGATTCACTATACGAGCCGCTGAGTTGTCTTTCTCTTGTTTGCCGTCACGCAACGACAGTGAAATATTGACGCCTACTAGAAATACGGCTGTTGTCAGCGAAATAACCGATAGCGATGCCACCAACCAGACCTGTTGTTTCGTTACTTGCTGTTTTTGCTTGTCATTTTCTGTGTCTTGCTCATCGTCTTGTTCATCATCTCGTCTATTCCCTGGCTGTCGCTGAGGCTTCTTGTCTGTACGGTTTTCTGACCCTGGTCGTGAACTCGGGCGAGTACTATCTTCACCTTTTTCAATTTGCAACAGTAGGTTAGCTACTTCTGCTAGTGATGAAAAACGATCATTTGGTGACTTGGCCAACATAGTGGCAACAATTTCTTCAAGTTCTATGGGGAAATCTACATCTTCAGCGATATCGCGCAGCTTCGGCGGCTTTTGGCTTTGGTGCAGAGCAGCTGTTTCTACAGCCGATTTACCTAGCAGTGGTGGCCTGCCTGTTAGAGCCTGAAACATAGTGACGCCAACTGAGTACATGTCGGTGCGTTGGTCTAGCTTTGCCCCCATGCACTGTTCTGGGCTCATATAGAGCGGACTGCCGAAAACCTCACCAGGCCGTGTTAATCCTTGTTGGGAGGTGTTGCCATCGTCAACTAGTTTAGCGATACCGAAGTCGACAATCTTTACGGTGCTTTTGTTGATTGCTCCATCTTTACTAGCGATCAACATGATATTGCCAGGCTTGATATCGCGGTGAATTATGCCGTGATCGTTGGCATAAGCGAGGCCGGCACAAACTTGTCTGAAGATTGGCAATGCGTCTTCTACTGAAATTCTTCCATAGTCTTGAAGATAGTCATCTAGCGACTGCCCAACAAGTAGATCCATGGTGAAGAATGGCAGACCATCTTCTGTTTGGCTCATGTCATAAATTTTGACAATATTTACATGATCAAGGCGAGCAATGGCTTGGCCCTCAAGGCGAAAGCGCTTCCAGATTGCTTCAGAAAGATATTCTGTTTTCAAAACTTTGAAGGCTAGGGTTTTATTGAGGAGTGTATGCTCGACTTTGTAAACGTACCCCATTGCTCCTTCGCCAATAAAGTCTAAGACTCTATAAGTGCCGGCAATTAAAGAGCCTGTCTTAAATTTCTCGCTCAATTTTCAGAACGCCGCCAGAGTTGCCACCAGTGACGTTTCTTTTGTCTATTAGTTGAATCTTCAGCCTGATTTCTTTCTTCGCTGTTTTCTTCGGCAATGCCAACTGGAACAGTCGCTGTTTTTTGAAAGACTACTTCAGCGTCTGCGTGTTGAGGCTTGTTGTTGTCTGCTTCAATTTCTAAGTGGTAGCTGCCGGGCATGAGTTGAAAGCGCGGAGTGTGAAAGGTTGATTCTTGACCCTTTTTATCGAAAGCTTTAACTGTTAGTGTTGTGAATGGTTTGCTGGTCTCTACTACAACATCGCCAACATAGTAATTTGTTGCTGCCCATACTGCCAAGGTACCGACAAAGCCTAGTACCGGTATTGTCGTGGCGACAAAGCTCATAGTTTCTTTTGCTTTGACTAGTTTGCTTGGGGTGCCTTGTTTTAAAATTTTATTTGAATTTAAATTTGTATCTAGATTTGGCACCTTATTTGGTGCGCTGCTAAGTGCCACCACTTGCTCTTTGTCTTTGACATTTTTACTCACAGTTGTTCACTCTGAATTAAGGCTCGGGCCGCAGGCATAGATGCCAAGCATTTTAGCAAAAGGTTCTCTTCTGGCACCTTAAGGGCAGCTTATTATGTTACATAGCTTTTGGGCCTGAATTTATAGCAGCTAGCGATATTGCTGTATCTGTGCTGTAAATCCGTCTATATCTCGGCTTGGACCGCCCTTGAAGAGTACGTTACCTGAGCCGTCTAAGAAAACCACGCAGGGTATGCCACTAACACCATATTTGGCTGATAGTTCTTTGGTCGAACTATCATCTACATTGAGCTCTTCGAAACGAATATCTGAAAACTTAGACTTTGTTGCGCCAAACACGGGCGCAAATGTTTTACAAGGCCCTCACCACTCGGCCCAGAATTCGAGCACCTTTTTCACTTTGGCCGTGGCCACCTTAACTCCAGTGTCGCTGCTTGATGGGCTACTGTTGCTATTGCTACTAGCTGAACCTGAACCAGAGCGCGCACCAGAAAGTGTTGCTAGACCTTTCGCGGCGAGGGGCGCTAATTGTGGCTGTCCGCTGGCTACCACTAACTGGTACTCAGCCTTGGCCTGCCCCATGTGACCAAGGTTCTGGTGACAAAGAGCCAAGTAGTAGTGCACTAGAACATTGCTTGGGTAGGCTGCATTTAAGGCCTGAAACGAGGCTAGCGCCTGGGCATACTTGCCGCTTTTATACTCGCTCTCGGCCTGGGAGTAAGAAGGGGCGGCCCATACTGGGCCAATTGGGCTTATTTGACTAACTGGGGTAAATTGCCATAGCATTACCCCTAGCGAAAGCAGCATATAAAGGACTGGCTTGCTTTTGTGGGTTTTGCTCTTGCTTGTGGATTGCATAAAACCTCCAGTTCTAATGTTTCGAACCTATGATAAATAGTGATTTACAGAAGGGTCGAAATAATCTTCTATAATCTCTTCTTGCTTTGCACTTCTGGCAATAATTGCCAATATTGAAAGGGGCTTCCGTGAAAAAGGCTGTTATGAATAATCTGACCACGAGCATTATAACTGCATTGTCATGTAGCGGTCTGCTTCTGGCTAATAGCGCTATGGCGCTTACCGCTTCAAAGGAGAGTGCTATAGAGCCGAAAATCCCCCGTTTTTCAATTGATTATATAGACAAAAGCGTCAAACCTTCGACCGATTTCTATCGCTATGCCAACGGCAACTGGATAAAGAACAACCCTGTTCCTGCTGACAAGGCTCGCTGGGGCAGCTTTAGTGAATTGGCTGAACGCAATAATTTTCTCATTCATGGAATTTTGAAGAGTGCCAGTGAGGCGAAATATAGTGGCGCACCGACGGCCAGACAAAAAGTGGGTGATTTTTTCGCCTCTGGTATGAGCACTGAGTTGATAGAGAAGAAACGCTTTGAGCCTATTAAAGCCGAACTTGACTCTATTGCCAAATTACAGACCGTAGAGCAGATGTTCAAACTGCTGGCTGATTTTCACAAGCAGGGGTTAGGTGGAATTTTTGCCAGTGGTGTTGACGCTGATGCTAAAGACAGCAGTATTTACGCTTTTCAGTTGATGCAGGGTGGCTTAAGTTTGCCCGATCGTGACTACTATCTCAAAGAGACTTTCTCAAGCCAACGGGCAGCATACCTAGAGCACCTAAAGAAGATGTTTGTTCTGCTCGGAGAGAGCCCTTCTGCGGCTGCTAAAGATGCAGATACTGTCTTCAAGTTAGAGAAAGAACTAGCGCAAGAGAGCCGCTCTAGAGTTGATTTGCGCGATCCTATTAAAAACTACAATAAGGTTAAAGCTGCAGATTTGGTTTCGGGTAGCAAGGTAGTGCCTTGGCAGGTTTATTTAGACGAGCGGGGAATTCGCGACCTGCCTTATGCCGTGGTGGGACAGCCAGAGTATTTTGAGGCCTTGAACAAGATTGTCAAAGCCCACTCAATTGATGAATGGAAGACCTATTTGCGCTGGCATGTATTACACGAGGCCGCGCCATTCTTGCATGATGCTGTTGACGCTGAGAACTTTAATTTCTTTGGAAAAACCCTAAGTGGGCAAGAGCAGCAAGAGCCTAGATGGAAACGTGTCGCTAAAGTAGTTGATCACGAGATTGGCGAGGCTCTTGGCCAGCTCTATGTCGAGAAATACTTTACGGCAGACGCTAGGCAACGGATGGCCGAACTAGTGACTAATCTGCGCGAAGTGTTTTCGGAGCATCTGCAAAAGCTTGATTGGATGAGTGAGGCGACTCGCAAGAAAGCAATGGTGAAGTTTGAGCGCTTTGTGCAAAAAATTGGTCACCCTGATAAGTTTCGCGATTACTCTGCTGTTGCTATAAAACGAGATGATTATTTCGGCAACGTCATCAGGGCTGATGCCTTTGAAGTGGCCAGGCAAATTGCAAGAATTGGCAAGGCTGTTGATCGCAGTGAGTGGATGATGACTCCGCCCACAGTTAATGCCTATTTTAATCCAACCATGAATGAAATTGTCTTCCCTGCTGGCATACTACAACCACCCTTCTTTGATATCACCATGGATGATGCTGTCAACTATGGTGGCATTGGTGCTGTCATTGGTCATGAGATAACTCATGGCTACGACGATGAAGGTCGGCATTTTGATGCTGATGGTAATTTAACTGAATGGTGGACCGAGAGCGACACCAAGCAGTTTGATGCCCGTGCTCAGAAAGTAGTAGAAGAATACAATGCTTTTGAGGCGCTTCCTGGGCTGCATGTTAATGGCAAGCTTACTTTAGGCGAGAACATTGCCGATTTGGGTGGTGTCAGTATTGGTTATGACGCGTTGCAACGGGCCCTGAAGAAAGATCCAAGCAAGCGCAAGAATATAGATGGTCTTACTCCTGAACAAAGATTTTTCTTGTCGTTTGCCCAACTCTGGCGTATCAATATTCGCGAAGCTGAGCAGCGTCGATTAATTACTGTTGATCCCCATTCACCAGGGCCATTTCGCTCTGTTGGACCACTAGTAAATTTCCAAGAATTCCATGATGCTTTTGGTATCAAGCCTGGTGATGCTATGTGGCGCGAGCAAGAAAAACGAGCAAGAATTTGGTAACTAACCTTTACTGTAGTTAGAGAGCCTTAGGTAGTTTTCGCCTGGCATTTATGCCTGGACAAAGTTTCTTGAACTCTTTCAGTATTTGCTCGCTGGGCCTGTCTTTGTCTACATACAGAGTTCGTAAGCTTTTGCTGCTCGCCAGAGCGTAGATTGATTGTGGCTTGTAGATAGTTCTATCTAGATTAAGTACTTGTAGATTTGAAAACTTGCTTAGCTCTATCATTGCCGTATCTGGCAGGGTTGAATAGCGTAGATCTAATTGCTTCAAATTGGGCAGCTTCTTTAGCGAAATCATATTTTCTTCGTTCAAGTTCAAGTTTCGCAGTTCAAGGTAAGTTAGGCTCCTAACATATTCTAGCGAGTGTAAAAGTGCGGAGTGGTCTTCAATGCGGTCTAATTGCAATGAGTTTAGCCTGGTAAGTAAACTAATGCTGGTAAGTGCCTCTGAATCTAATTTCGTATTGTCTAGAGTGAGAGATTGTAAGTGCTCAAGTTTGTCTAGGCCCTTTGTATAGGCCGCATCAAGCGTACAGTCATGTAAGTGTAGACTACTGAGATTCGACCAGCCCGCTAGGGTCTCAATACGCGGAAGTTTTTCTGGACTTTTCAGAGTGAGGCTAGCTATAGCTTGGTCGTCGAAGTGCTCATAAACTTCGGGAATCTTGCTGATCTTTAATCCACCTATAAAATTCACGGGTTCAGCATCATGCCAGATTATCTGCCCTTGTGCTGGTTTATCCGAGCTTTCTTGTTGTGAACTGTTGGCTTTGAACTGTGCCTTTCGTGTCAGATTTGGCGCAATTCTTCCGATTGTCATCTTTGTGGGAAAATTGAATACTCTATGTTTCTTTCCTCCTTCACCGATTACTTCAGAAAGGGATTTATTGGTCCTGCTGATGTAGTCTTCAATGTCAATGTCCTCTGAAACCGGCGGCATTTTTTCGTCCCGTAGCTTTGTACTAGCCTCTAAAATCTGTGCTGAAGTGGGCTTGTCTGTTGTCAAATTGGCAGTCGTTGGACTTGCTGTTTGATTGACATTTCCTTCCTTTTGCTTGAGAAGAATTGAGGTAAGTGCTGAAGGCCCCGCCACTATTGCAGCCGTGACGCTCATGGTAGCGATTGCCGCGATAATCAACAATTTCTTTTGATTTGTCGCGGCCTCTCTCTGCTGATTGGTTGTTGTCTCATCTAGTGTGTTGGCTGTGTTCCTGCTTGTTCTAGGGCTGAATTTGAAGAGATTGTCTTTGCTTTTCAAATTTTGATTTTTGGTGAGTGATTGACTTGAAACAGCACTCGATAAATCTGTGGGAATTGCACTGAGCATTTCTGTTATCTGCTCGACATTGCTGACACGATCTTCAGGTGACTTTTCCATACAACAAGTAATTATTTCGTTGCAGGCATTATTTTGCTCTGGGCTAAAATCAAGGCGATTGATGGGTGGTGGCGAATCTGTTTGATGAGCCATCATTGTCTGAATGGCAGTTGCGCCCTTGAATGGTGCGTGGCCAGCGAGGGCGGCATACATGGTGCAGCCTAGAGAATAGATGTCTGAGGCTAAAGTGACAGCCTTTCCCTCTGTTTGTTCTGGGCTCATATAAGCTGGGCTGCCAAAGACTTCGCCAGGCCGTGTTAGGCCTTGTAAGTTGTGTCCTTCGCTGGCATTCAAGCGAGCTATGCCAAAGTCAACAACTTTTGTCCTTCTGATTTTAGACTCAAGCTTAGAACTAGGCTGCACCATAAATAGATTTGACGGTTTGATATCGCGGTGCACAATCCCTTTGCTGTGTGTAAGCTGTAGCGCGGCACAGACGTCTTTGAACGACTGCACAAATTGCTCGATGGACATGGTTTGCTCTTCAATATATTCGGCCATTGATTGACCTTCAAGCAATTCCATGACATAGAACGGACAACCTTTTTGATCTACGCCCATATTGTAAATTTGCACAATATTCGGATGACTTAGTTTGGCTAAGGCTCGGCCTTCAATTTCAAAACGGCGCCAATTAACTTCGCTGATTTGGTTGGCGGGCAAAAGTTTTAAGGCAAAAATGCGGTCTAGCTGAATGTGTTTAGCCTTAAATAGCACTCCCATTCCACCGCGGGCCAAAAGAGAGAGCAAAATGTAGCTTTCACCAACTATGTCTCCCGCTGTATATGCAATGGTGGTATTCGACGGGGTGGTGAATACAATTGTTTTATTTTCGCCGCTTATTTGATCTTCAGGAGTGCTCAAAATGGTTCATTCGTTTCACAACATAAAGGTATTGTGTAAGAAGTATAACCTTGGAGCTATGGGTATTATTATCCCTTGTGTTGATTGTAGTTTTTGCTTGCTCAGGGGTCGAAAGAAAATATGCTGACTATTGCGAAAGCTCCATTCAAAAGTTTTCCCGATTTGGACGACGTAGCCAATCAGCCTTTTGTCATGGGTAACGAGCCCTTTCTCGGGCCATACAAGTCTTCCCTTGAAGTTGATGATGCCCCGGGTCTGATTGCAATTTTTAAGGCTGACTCACTGCAATTACTCAACCTTTATCAAACCGTTAGCGTGAGAGCCTCCGCTATGCTTGAAATCGGAGCTGCTCCTGCCAATACTACTGTGGTGTTCGCCGTGCACTATACCGAGGGCATGGCCGCTCATAGCAGAAGCCGGTTGGCTTCGACAATTTTAGCTGAACTATCTATATAGATAGGAAAAGATAGGCCTTCTTCTGGGTGATGGCTAGCCTGCGTCTTTAGATACTCTTGAATACTTGCAAGTGGCAAGCAAAAAGCCGAGGAGCTAGTCCTCGGCTTTTTGCTTGTAGTAACTGTGCATACAGACGAAACAGCTGCAGTTGCCGCTATTTCGAGGCTGTTAAGGCTCTTGACTATGGCTTCTGTAGTTCTGGTTGCCAGTCGTCGAGTATAGCGCCTTCTACAGGGCAGGCTGAAAGGCAAGCGCCGCAGTCAATGCAGGTACTGTCGTCAATAGTCGGATATTTGTGACCTTTGGTGTTGGTCTTTTCTGTCCAGTGAATACATTCGACTGGGCAGACTGGAATACAGTCGCCTACGCCTTCACAGATATCGCTTACGATGGTATATGACATTTCGCTCTCCTTAGTTATCGCTGTCAGAGACAAGTGGTTCGCTGACGAGCCCTATCTTTCTTTTCCCATTGACGACCCCTACTTTAGTAAGGCAAAACCTGGTGAATGCCCGCAAATAATAGTGGGATTGAAAGTGTGGCCAGATAATCGCATCATCGATGGTCTCCTTTGTGATTTTCCCACAATTAGAGCCTTTATTGCACTTAGGTCTCAAGTCTCACCATTATGTGAAGATTGACATTCATTCTCAAAGTCTAGAAAATTGATTGAGACCGCCAAATCGCCTTCTCTGCAAGGGTTCTGCTGTGTTGCGGCTAAATAGGCCACCATCTCTTTCTCTTGGCTTTTATGCCTTCGCCCTTGGTGGCTTATTTGATACTGATGATTTGTCTTGTTCGCCAAGGCTAATCGCTGCAAGACCCTGTTTGCTTGCTTCTAGGGGTCTTGGTTAAACTCGGCTGGGTGGTTTTGAGCTCTTTTGACTTACTGCTGTCGGCCAATTTGGCTGCACTTATTCTCAATATTAAATGACAGCATTTGCACTAACTAAACAGCTGGTTGCGATAGCGTGGCAAATCTCGTCGAGATTAGATCACATTTTATCTTTGGCTGCAGAGCATTAGGCCTAAAGTATCAGGCCTAAAGTGCCTGGTCTAAACAGTCAGCGCTGGGTCCGAGGGATTTGCCTTTGCCGCTCTTTTCACTGCTGAAGAGCGAACCAATGGCCATAGTGGTCAAGGAGCCGAACATGACTCTCCAAGGAAAAGCAATTTGCGGTAAACAAGCGACCAGGGTTGCCCCAGCAATCATGGCAATTAAGTTGCCGCGGTCGCTGCCTCTTTTACTCAGAAGTCCAAGCAAAAAGACCCCGAGTAAAGAGCCGTAGGTGTAGCCGAAAATTCCTAGGACAATAGGAATAATGCGTGATGTCGGATGGTCTATGACAAAGTATGCAGTTGCGCTTGCTACCACAATCATCAAGAAAGCAAAGACAAAAGTTAGCCGCCGTGCAACCTGTACAGACTTTTCTCCTGGTGCTGTTTCTTCGGCCTTGGAGTTGCGGGTAAAGTCGCGGGTGGCGCTGGTAGATAGAGCATTGAGTGCCGCACTAAGTGAGCCCATGGCTGTGGCAAATATTCCAGCAATTAAGAGGCCGCGTAACCCTATAGGCATTTTTGTCAAAATAAAGTAGGCAAAAATCTCACTATTCTTTTGTGGCAAGTTTACGTCGGGTTGCTGCTGGAAGTACAAGTGCATCAAAATACCGATTGTGAGAAATATAAAGCCAATTGGTAAATCAGCTAGACCTGAAAGAATTAGCGAAAGTCGGCTTTTCTTGTAGTCTTGAGCTGTCAACATTCTTTGCACCATGTCCTGATCGGTGCCGTGGGTTGCCAGTGTGGTGAAGGTAGATCCTAGAAATGCCGCCCAGATGGTATAGTCGGCGCCCAGTACGGCTGTGATGTTTTGCCATAAACTGGCCTCTGGTTTTGTTCCGCTGATGAAGAAAGGCATGGCTGTGTGGTTGTAAAAACTAGCTACTGAAGACACTCCTTCTGGCATATTCATGAGCATTACGATGATGGCACCGCTGGCGCCACCAAGCATTACTGTCGCTTGTATGCAATCTGTCCAGACCACTGCTTTAATGCCACCAATAGATGTGTAAATAGCAGTTATTGTAGTAATAGATACTATTGCTATCAGATAGACTGCTAGCTCTTGCGCTTTGCTTGGTGGTGCTCCTGTGATTAAGGTAAAGGCCACGGCCAGAATTATGGCCGATACGTACAGACGCGCACCAGATGCCAATACCCGGGTTGCTAAGAAAGTCGCTGAAGCTGCCAGTCTTGTGGCGCGACCAAAGCGCCACTCTAGATATTCATAAATAGAATAGACGTTGAGGTCAAAGAAAGGCTTAATGAAGACAAATGCAACAATAATGCGCCCTAGTACGGTGCCCACTAATATTTGCAAGTACGAGTAGTTGAGGAGCTTGAACCCTTCACCGGGGGTACCTAAAAAGGTGGCAGCACTGGTTTCAGCGGCAATAATAGAGGCGAGCACGGCCAGCCATGGCATAGAGCGGCCACCAAGAGCAAAGTCGGCGAGGGTGTTTTCGCGCTCGGCAAATTTCAAGCCCACATACATAATAATGATGAAGTAGAGGCCGATGATTGTCAGATCAATAAGCCAGGTCAGATCTATTTGCATAGGCACCTAGTCTTCTATTGAAACTATTAGTCAAGCTGGCAATTTTAGCAGTATCATTAAGCTTTTAGGCGATAGTGCCCATGAAGTCTCAAGTTGCAATTGAAAAACACGTTGCTGCTCTCAAGAGCTGCACCCTTTGCCCATTTATGGTGGGTCCGGTGGTTAGTCATCATCCGCTTTTGTCTAAGGTGTATATGATTGGCCAGGCACCCGGGCCGCATGAAGGGGCATTTGGCAAACCCTTTGCTTGGACAGCAGGAAAGACTCTTTTTAAATGGTACTCAACTATTGGTTTAAATGAAGAGCAGTTTCGCTCGCTTGCCTATATGGCTGCTGTTTGTCGCTGCTTTCCCGGTAAGACCTTAAACGGAGGCGATCGTGTACCTAGCCAAGTTGAGGTGGTTAATTGTTCGCAGTGGATGGCTGAAGAATTTAGAATCTTACAACCACAGCTAGTTATTCCAGTGGGAAAATTGGCCATTGAGCAGTCTTTAGGCAAGGGTCAGTTGATTGATGTAATTGGTAAGAAGTTTAAAAAGAACTTGTTCGGTGTTGATTGCGATGTGATACCACTGCCTCATCCATCTGGAGCCTCTACTTGGTTTAAGAAGGAGCCTGGAATTTCACTTTTGCACCAGTCTCTTGGCGAAATCTCGCAACACCCCGCCTGGCAGGCGCTAGTCCAAGCAACTTGATAGGGAAGTTTTATGTCCACTTCATGTCTACTTGGCTAGGCATAATGTTTGCATAAGACACCGCAAGAGGAGCTACTTACCATGCCGAAACAAGACATAGTGACTGAATCTACTACTTTTAGAGCCGGCAACGACAATCGGGCTTCAAGCAATTCACTGTCTAGTGAGGCCTGGGATTCCATGGACAAATTTGTTCGCAATGGCACTAGCGCTTCTGAGGGCGTTGCTGCCGGTGCCAAACTTGTTGGTGGAGCTGCAGCAGCATCAGCTGGAGCTTCTCGCTCTGATTCTTCAGACAATACTATTACTAAAGAACGGAACAGTGCAGCGTCAGAAAAATCTGGTGCCCTTGAATCAGGAGCCTTTATCGAGAAGCGCCCTTCTGTTGATGATTTGAACAACGACAAAGCCAAAGACAAAGACAAGAATAAAGACCTGGACAAAAACAACAAAAAAGACATAGAGAACGACCATAAGAAAAAAGACTTGTGTCTTGATTTCGGAGTTGAAATTAAGGGTTATCCCAACCACAGAACAAGTGACGAGCGCCGCTCAAATCATCTCAGTGATCAGATGCCGCAACGGGGTGAAGGTGGTTCAAGAACAGCACCAGCTGGTCGTGAATACTTGCCGCCGAGCAGCAAGATCGATCAAGAGTATGGTCAGTATCTGAATAAGCTAGAGCAAAAAACAAAGGGTCATTAAGCAAGAAGCTGAGTAGAGATTTAATTAGATCTCTAAGTGTGAATTTAAGCATGAGCCAGTAAAAGTCAGAGCTAAATTTTAGCTCTGACTTTTACTTGTTGGTAGTGTGATCCAGAAAATACCACCCCAGTCAGGTGCATTTGTTACGCCTATATTTGTTACGCCAATATCGCCGCCGTGCGCCTGAACAATTGCTTTGCAGATGGCTAAACCAAGACCAGTTCCTTGCTTCTCTGTGGCGGCATTGACATTGCCTTGTTTGAACTTTTCAAAAATTACTGCTGCTTGTTCTTCTGGTACTCCAGGGCCTTGATCCATAATCGAAATACGGACCATATTTTTTTCTTGCTCTGCCAGTACTTTTATGACCCCTCTCTCTGGTGAGTATTTAATGGCATTGTCGAGCAGGTTTTGAAATACATCAACTATGCGACTGCCATCGCATTCCACCGCTAGATTGCTGTCTGCCATCTGAAAAGTCAGTGCTTTCGCTTCGGCCTTGCCTTGCATAGCCACGCTGGCCCGTCTAATTAAGTCTGATACCATTTCTTCGCTCAGATTTAACTCAATTGTTCCCGATTCTAGTTTGTCGATTTCTAGAAATGAGTTGATTAACTGCACTAATCTGCCAATCGTAGCGGCACTTTGAGTGGCTCTATGTTTGCCTCGCTCAGTCAGCTCGCCATAGGTGTTCTTGCAGAAGAGATCGAGAGTTAACTGTAGTGATGCTAATGGTGCACGCAGGTCGTGAGTGGCCATGGCGGTGAGTTCACGTTTCAGTCGAGCGGTCTTGTTTATTTCAGTGACATCGTGTGCAACGCAAAAATAAGACTTTTCCTCTTTGTCGAAAACAGCCGACCACATAATTTCGCGCAGCTCACCGACTTTTGTTTTCATTGTCAACAGAAAAGGTCTATTATCTTTGTTCTCTTTACTCTCTTTTCTCTCGGCAATTTCTTTGAAAATAGCGCGAATTTTCTGCGGGTCATCGCTGCAAATTGATGCCAAAGGCTTCTCTATTACTTCTTCTGGAAGGTAACCGAGAATGGTCGTGATCGCCTTATTAACTGACTCAAATTCAAAGTAGGGATCAATTGAACAGATGATTTCTGAAGCATTTTCGGTCAGTGCTTTTTCTCTACGCCTTAGGTCGTTCATGTGAAAAGCCATATCATGAAAAATACGATCAAGCTGAGCGATTTCGTCATTGCCTTTAAGCACTGGCGCAATTGGTTTGTCGTTAGCAAAGTCTATGGCATTCTTGCTAATAATTTTAAGACGGTTGGCAATGCTGCGGTTGAAGATTACCACCAATAAAATTGAAATGAAGATACTGACCAGCACTGCTGCGCTAGAAAATGCCTGGACATCGCCTCTCAATCGTTCTTGCTCAGCCCGCTGCTCTAAGGCTTTTTTGATTTGAATTGCCGAAACTCGGTCCCCTTCATCATTGCATTCGCCGATCAGTACCTGTAGCTTCACCAAGCAGCGCATAAAGCCCGATTGGTCAGCTCTTTTAGCAAATACTTCCCCTTCCTCGAGGGCGGCAACTATTTTTTCGACGCTGGCATTAAACTGACGCAAAATACTAGTATCGAGATCGTCCCGACTGAGCAGAAGTGCTCTATCTTTTTTCAGTTTTGCCAGGGATCTGTGCATCTTGTTCAGCTGGCTAATATCGCGATTGGCTGCTGCCAAACCTAAAGCGGCGGCGGCATCGGGATATATTCTTGTCTGCAAGTTAACCATTTGCAGCACACCGCGGGTCTGATTTTCTAATTCATAAGCCTTGTCAAGTTGAGCTAGGCTTATGTTTGTGGCTGTGAGAAAGAGAACCTCAAAAAATAGAGGAACGAGTATGAGAACAAAGGCTTTGTGTGATAAATTGAGGCTTCGCACTGGTTTCCTGCAACGTAATTAGCTGTTCTGAGCCCTCGAGAGTTATGGCCAAAATTCTTTTGATTGAAGACGAAGCCGACACCGCTGAGGCTATAACCGATGCCCTAGAGTTTGCAAATTATACCGTGGAGTGGGTTGATTCAGCGCCTGAGGGACTGCAGCGACTTTTCATTTACGACTACGACTTGGTCATTCTTGATTGGAATATCAAGGCCGAGAGTGGTCTTGCCCTTTGTGCTGAATATAGATCTAGGGGTGGTGTTGTGCCTATTCTTTTTGTCACAGCTCGCGATGCTGTACAAGACCGAGTGGCTGGCCTTGACAATGGCGCTGATGACTATTTGACCAAACCTTTTTCTCTAGATGAGTTGCTTGCTAGAGTTTCGGCTATCCTGCGTCGCCCCCGTTCTGGCAAAGTATTTGATGTGCTCAAAGTTGGTGAATTAAGCCTTGATCGCAAGTGTGGCCTGGCAAAAGTTGGCAACAAAGAAATTACTTTGCACGCCAAAGAGCTAGCATTGCTTGAGTTCTTTATGCGTCATGAGAATCAGTTCTTTTCGGCTGAGGAACTGCTGAATAGATTGTGGAGCTCAGAGTCTGATTCAACAGAACAAGCAGTGCGAAAGTGCGTTGGTCGGTTACGGCAAAAGCTTGATTCTGAGTTGGCACCGGGCTATATCATCAATGTCAAAAATCTGGGATACAAAGTGGCTAAGCCCGAGTCAGCAACCACGTGATACGACAATTGCATTGATTTCAGGAGTGCTCATTTCATGATTGCCATCGAGAAGATTAGAGAACTGGTGATTGAGCCCCTCGGTGACAATCGTCCGGCCTATGTTACATCGGCAAGTGGGCTTGTCCGGCTCGATAATCGTGTTTATATAGTTGCAGACGATGAGTTGCACCTGGCAGTGTTTGATCTGAAAAGCAGTCAGCCTGGTCGTTGGCTCAGGCTCCTCCCTGGGATGCTTTCGAGTAATTACAAGGAGCGCAAGAAGCAGAAGGCCGATTTAGAGGCGATAACGCGCCTGCAACCTGACGTCTACGCAGCTGCCGGTGCACTTCTGGTGGTGCCCTCGATGTCACGGGCAAATCGCGTTAGCGGCGCCATGATCAAATTAGAAAAAGATTTACTCGTCAATGAATCTAATGATTCTCCTATCCCAATTGATTTTTCAGATATTCGCAATAAGCTCACAGAGTCAATTGACGGGCTGAATGTCGAAGGTATCGCCATTCAGGAGAAAGTGACAAAACTCTTTCATCGAGGTAGCAAGAAAAAAGGAAAAAGTGCAGTTGTTGAACTCGAAACAGCGGCTTTTTTGCACGACTTGCATGATACTCACAAACCAAAGAGTACATGCATTTCTAAATTGCGAGAATATGATCTCGGTGACATTGAAGGAGTGGGGTTGTCCTTTACCGATGCCGTACCAATGCCTGATGGGCGCATAGTATTTTTAGCTGCGGCCGAGGCCACCGATGATGAGTATCAAGACGGAGCATGCCTTGGTTCGTCACTCGGAATCATGAAAGAGAACGGTGACATTGAGAGCATTGTGCGCCTTAGTGGTCGTGAAAAATTTGAAGGTATTTGTGCCGATTATTCAAGTGTTGAAATTAGCCAGGGAGTTTTTGCCCACTCTTTAGAAATTCTTCTTGTGTCCGACACTGATAACGAGAGGTTTCCATCTAATCTCTATCAGGGCTCTTTAAGTCTAACTTGAAGAGACAAAGGAAAGGCACAGATGATTGGAATAATCGGAGCAACAGGCTTCACCGGAAAACTTGTCGCCAGCGAACTAAAGAAACGAAATGTAGATTTCTTTCTTGCCGGTAGAAATGAACAGTTGTTGCAAGCCCTGTCTGACAGCCTGGGCGGCGTGCCCTTTCGTATTATTGACGTTCAAGACCGCTCTACATTCAATGCACTGGATGGCTGCAAAATCATCATAAATTGTGCTGGACCATTCACTGATTTTGGTGAAGCGATAGTGCAAGAAGCAATTGCACGCAATGCTCATTATCTTGATACCACTGGCGAACAGGGTTTCATTAAACTCGTTTATGACAAATATCATGAACAGGCAAAAGTAGCAGAGATTGTTTTGGTGCCTGCCTGTGCTTACGAGTTTGCCATTGGGGACGCTATGGGCACTCAGTTGTGCAAAGATTTTCCTCAGTGTCGAGCAATTGAGTTTATTTATAGCTTGAATGAAATGCATACCAGCCCCGGTACTCGCAAGAGTATGGTGCGGGCGCTATCGGCTCCCGGTTTTTGCTTGAAAAACGGGCAGCTCGTTGAAAGCAAGCCTGTCGCTACATCACGAAAGACGCAGCTTGATCAGCGAGCTGTATCAATGGTGTCTTTTCCTGCCGGTGAGGCTCTGATGCTGCCGCGTCATACAAATGTGCAGGAAGTGAATAGCTACTTTACTGCAGAGTTACCGGCCTTTCTGCTTCAAGCATCAGCGCCTCTTGGTCAGTTGATAATGAAAGCTGCAGGCGACTTCATCGTCAAACAGATTAAGGCGACTGTACCATCTGACACTCAGCGGCAGAAGACAACATTTACAATTCAAGCTCAGGCAACAAGCGAGATGTCCTCGCATAGCATCACGGTAAATGGTAGTGACCCATATTTGTTAACGGCAATCATTATCGGTGGTGCTGTAGATCATTTGTTGACGAATCCTCCAAGTGAGTTTGGTGCAATTACACCAGCAATGATTGGTGGTGCTGACTTGATTCGGCAGCTGCTAGAAAATTCAGGTGGAGAATGGTATGACCAGAATTAGGCTGTGTTAAAATCCATCGTGCGACAGTTCAGCGTTTTCACTCATGAATTGAGTCGAGTAAACTGGCCTCGTTTACAAAGAGACCAGACAAGCAAGCTCGATGAGCAACTATTAGGAGATTAACTTATTATGAAACGTATTCTCAGTGTTGCAGTTGTTTTGTCAACATTGGTTGGCTCCCAGTTGGGCGCTAAGGCTGATGATGCTGGGGCTAGTGTGACCGCTATTACGGTTGGCAGTGCCTCGAAGCCAAGCGGTGTCGAGGGTAATATCAAGAGCGGCAAGAAGATTGCACTTGGCTGGGCTGAATTGAGTAATGTTGCCTGCTTTCCTGGAACACGTTTCGAGCAATTTGATGGCAACCATGTGTTTTATCGAGTACCAATGGCAGCCAATTCTTCGCTGAAAATTACCGTGACTCCGAAAGACAACGCCAAAATAAATTTGTATGCCTTGCGCCAGTCGTCTTCTGGCAAACAACCCGTGCCACCGAATATCACCGAAGCAATTTCGGCAGAGGCAAGCTATCCCTTGTATGCCAAAGTGGGCGGCAAGAAAAAGATAGCGAACAAAGATGATGGCGTTCGCAAGGTTGAGTTCACTTCTGTTGAAAGCCCTTACAGCATCTTGATCGGCGTCGCCGGTGCCAATGGCCTGACCGAAGGTAGCTTTAAACTAAACGTCGAGCAGACAGCCCGCTAGACTCTGTGGAGAAGGAAAGAAAATGAAAACCATAAAGGCAATTGCACTAGGATTGATCGTGGCGTCAACCGTGGCGTCAACCCCGGCTACTACAGCGCTAGCCGCCTCTAAAAGTCTGGATGCGGAGTTCAGACGCTCTGATATTCGCATGCCGACGACCATGAAAGCTGGTCAAAAATATGACGTTGTAATTAAGGTCAAGAACAGCGGCGATATAAGATGGCAAGGACGACAGTTCAGAATGAAGGGGAAAATCAGACGCTCACCATCGGGAGCCCCTGCTCAAAGAGAAGAACTAACGCCAGATGTAGATCTCGTCAGTGTGGTTAATACCGGCGAGGTTTGGGATTGCCACTTCTCGGTACATGCTCCAACCTGGACTGGACATTATGAGCTTCAATACAGTATGGCAGAAGGCAATAACGAATTTGGAGACAAAGTTGACGTAGACGTTGACGTTGTTGGCAAGTAGCATTTTATTAGTGGCCGCTTGTGGCGCTAACACCAAATTCACTGCAAAAACAGCATAGGAACCAAGTCGCCGGCGAAATTCTCTGGCGACTTGGCGTTTTGAATTGATGAGTATCTACCACGAACACTACGAATTGCTCGAGTTGATAGGAATTTTCAGCCTAGTATTTCTCTTTGTTCTTAATGCAGTCTTTGTCGCACCGGCCAACAGGCCCTGCAAACTACCTCTGCCTTTGATCTGTCTGGCATCAATCAGCACGGCTGTTTTAATAATACTGGCACTCGGCGCCGGTGGTATTCTTCTGATCTTTCTTGGTTGCTGGGCAGTTTTCATTTCTGTCTTCCTATTGTTTGTGATCTCAATCCATGTCAAATTAGTCACTTCGCCGTCGCCCCGATTGTATGAACGACTGCTACTATTGATGCCTTACGGAGTGAGAGTTGCTGTGCCTCTGGCATATCTATTGCTTGCTTCTCTTTTCACCTTTGGATTAAATCGTCTCGACGAGAAAGTCGTAGTATCATTTCTTTGGTTTGGCGCCGCTGCATTCGGAGCCTTGGGGCTTTTCTCGTGGTTTGCATACTGTGGCATGGTTAGAAATTTCTGGACTACTGCAATAGGTAGTCATAGACTGATCTTTGCTGGAGCAAACAGCGTTTTCATTGCACTAATTGGTACATTAGTCTGGACTAAAAGTGTTTACTACAGTGCCAACGGCATTCCCGTTCTTATCCCGCGATTGTTTGAAGCTGGGAATATTCAGGAAGACCGTAAAGCATTCGAATTAGACAATCGCTGCGGCTTCATCGACAATAAGCGAAGACTTGTTATTCCTGCGCAGTTTAGAGAGGTACGCTCATTTTCGGAAGGACTCGCTGCGGTGAAACCAGTATCAGATAATCGCTGGGGGTATATCGATCTGTCTGGTAACCTTAAAATACCGGCTCGATTCGTTGACGCTGGTGAATTCAAAGGGGGACTTGCTGCATGCGCCCTTTATGGAATATGGACAGAAGATAAGATTAAGCTGACAGACAACGTAACAACGCATTCTATAGCAACTACTGGTGGTGTCATCCCGTCTGGACTGATGGTCTGGGGCGTCATAAATAAGAATGGCGATATGGTCTCAGAATCATTTATACAGGGAGACCTTAGATACTTTCATTATTCGCCCATCTATCTTTCTCCTGGCTTGGCGATCAAACTTATCAAAGATAAAGACAAAGTCAACTCCACTCCCAGCTTGGTAGTGTCTAAAAATGAGCCGTCCCACCTTTGCAAAGTATCTATAATTTCACGCACAGACAACTCTAAAGAGCTGCAACTGTTTTTGCAGCAATTGGTGATGCGATGTCAAAGAGATTGGTATCCTGGTGGTCTAGAAAAACCACAAGAAATGAGGCTCTTGGCTAAATACGATTGCAAGAGTGGGCTTTTCGATATCAAGCAGCTCACTTTTAGTTCAGACTTCGAAAGAAGCATCGAGCAAGTACTGAAGAAGAAGATGCTTACATCAAAGCAATTCAACAATGTCAACTTAGACCTAGATATGCGCTTCACCCACGAATTGTTTCGCTGAGACAAAGCACCAATCTCCCTAGGCGCTAGACAATGCTCTCAATTTTTGATAACTGATTCTAATGCTGTGTGGTAAACTCGACACCCCAGGCATAGGGCGCAACTATGGCAATAAAACGACAATTGAGTCGCTTGAAGAACGGTCTGTTAGGTGAGACGGTTCGGGACTATAGCGATATTACAGAGAAGGAAGACTGTGTCCGTGCCCTGCTCAAATCTCAGAATAACGAGTTTCGCTTCGAGTTGACATGCAGCAACGAAGAACACGGCAGCATCTGCTTCAAGGTCCCTGTGAAAGCGAAAGTATTGTCGGCGCTCCAAGAACTTATCGAGGACATCGATCAAATTCGTAAAGGCAAGGCCAGTAAGGGTTTAAAATTGCGATTCCGGCACGGTGAGTTTGATCTCGTAGTGACATACAGATACGACCAAAATGATTCTATGCAACATCAACGCACCGCACCGGTGAATTCACGTACATACAAAATGCTGAAAGAAATGCTAGCCGACGCAGAAGTAGCACTTATTGGCATTGAAGATTCAAGTAATAATACAGAGAACTGGTGACGCTTGAACGGCAGATTGCAGATGGCAGATTGCGGACAACTAGAAGTTAGATTCTGAAGTAGGGGTGAGATTTTCGATGTTCGATTCGCTAAAGCAATTCATTGGATTTATACGCAAGAGTGAAGAGAGACGTTTGCAGGAGAAGAACAGACTCGGCAAAATCATTTTTGGGTTTGTTTTAATTCCAGTCATAATCGGCTTTTGTGTACTAGCATCAAATGCCTTTGCACAATCTTCTTGGACTAAAACTATGGCTTCAGTTGTGAAAACAAGAATTGAAGCTCCCCCGCCAGGTAAAAGTGGATTCTACGCTTTGGTTTTGACCTACAGCTACGAGGCTAGTGGCAAGACTTTTCGCGGAAGCGGCCCGGTGGTACACGACAGCAAGGTCACGAGTTTGGAGCACAAGCAGCTTGATGAGTTTCCCGAGGGGGCAAACATCCAAGTCTCATATAATCCGAGCGACCCATCACAATCATGCCTGGCTCGCGGTGCTAATGGGATGCCATTCTTTTTTCTTCTGTTTGCTGGACTGCTGAGTTTTCTTTCTTACAAGCTCATTCGTACAAAGCCTTTGAAAGGCACGATACCATCTGAAGACTATTAGTCTGTTTTGATAGACTCTGCTCGTGCTTCAAGCTTCTTTGCTTCTCTTATTCTCTTGGTTTTCCTTAAACATTGGGCATACTGCTCAAGGATTTTTACTTCTGCTACATTTCGCTGATTCAGCATCCTCTCATTCGCTACAGCTTTGGCATTGGCTTCCAACCTTTTAAGTGCATCCTTGCACAATGACTCGGCTTGCAAGTATTTGCCTTGGTCCATAACGAATCTGGCAGCGCGTCCAAGTGCGTCTACCAACCGTAAAGGATCGCTGAGAATCGACTCGGCCTCTTTATAGTTGCCCAATGTAATTAGAACTTCTGCCAGATCTTTTTGGGCTTCAGTTAACAAAAAGGAATGCATTGGGCCGGTTGTCGCATTTGCCAGTTTAAGATTTTGCCGGTAAAGGCACTCGGCATCGGCATACTTGCCTTGTTTGATATATATCTGGCCTAGTTGCACCCTAGTTCCAAAAAGTGTTCTGTCGTCCTCAGGAAGCCCTTTCTCTCTGATTCGAAGCAATCCGAGTGATAGCTCCTCAGCCTCTTGCAACTGCTCCCTGGCAATTGCATCAGAGATCCTGGAATTCATACACATAGTGAACAACATGAGGTTCTTATCTCTCGGCTCCCAGTTGCCACTTTCATAATAAAGTCGGGAGAGGCTTTTCAAGCTTGTGTTGTAGTTCTTTTCACAGGCTAGAGTCTTTTTTCTTTCAAATTGTGCAGTGTCAAGAGCATTGCTCCAAGACTTTTCTGCCTCAGTGTAGTTTTTCTCTTTGAAGTATTTTTCACCATCATCATTGTACTGAGACCAAGCGGGCTTCTCAGCTTCATCACACTGACCGGCTTCCGGCGAAACAATATTGCAGCTCACTAGGCAAAGTACTGCCAAAATTAAATCTGACCGCAGTCTCATTTCTCTTGCTCCGTATTGTCGGATAACGATACTACAAGACGTGAATTTTGGCTAAATTCTGTTTGGCAAATCTAATTGATTAGTAATTTGAGGCAAAGGCATTGGCTCGGCCCAGTCTGCCCGGCTTTCTTTTGATCACCGGATGAGAGTTGATTCAGACCGATGATACATCGCGCGCGTGTTTCACCAGCTCTGTTTTTTGCAAAACTAAGCAGTTTCTCCTCTGTGAAAAGTTTCTTCAAGTAAAGAAATTCAGGTGACCAGTTAGCCGCCGGCACCTTTTGAGTGGCTTCTACTAATTTGTTATGGGCTAGCTTTTCCTTGCCAAGCATTCTGTTTGCTAGATACGACAAAGTGACAGCATTCATCGAATTATTTAGAGAGTGAGCTTTGGTCTCCCGGCAGATTATTTTCGACAAGCGGAATCTTGGTGTACACCCGATCGAGAAAACAGATTTCCGCATTACAAATGATTCTGTTTATTTGCCTGGTCTATTCGGTCTATCTGGCCTGCTCGGTCTTTCCGGTCTGGTTGGTACATCTGGTCTTTCTGGTGCGTTTGGCCGCGGGTCTTGTCCGTCGGGAGGATTTGGGCGAGGATTCGGCCTAGATGAACCATTATTTGATGGATGCTCAGGCCTTTCAGGTCGGTCTTTTCGCTGATGTCTCTCTATGTCTTTGTAGTCAAATCCTAGAAGGTATTCGTTGTCTTTTTTTCCGTTGAGCTCTATACCTCCCATCATGGTCAATTGACCATCGCGTGTGTTGGTTGTGACATAGGCGCCCACCTCTGATAGACCGCGACCTTCAGTGAACTTTATGTAGACTCCGCCACCATCCGCAATTTGCATTCCATTGAGGTGTTTGGTGGCCGTGTCGCTTGGCTGGCTGAGGCTCTGGGGGCGGCTCCATATGGTTGGGGCAAGGGTCGCTTCTAGGGTTCCTTCCCGAGCTGCTTCTGTTGCCTTTTCGTCAGGGATCAGGTTCTCTGCTTTCATGTTATGGATCTCCGTCTCTGTCTTTTCGTGACTCAAGCGAAATCTTATTTGACTCGCTTTGCTCAAGCCAGTGACAAAGGTCATTTGTTTTCAGTCTGTCTATTGAAATCAGTTCTCTAAGAACCGGAGTAAGAGTGCTCCGAGCATGATGCATGCCTTGTTTCTGGCAGCCTCAATCGAGATTTTGCCGCACTTGCCTCCTACAGGAACTTGTAAAAGCTGTCTGTATCCGGTTCGTGTGACTTCCATCGCCAAGCAGAATATGTCTAGGCTATCGAAATAGGACTGCGCAATTGCACAGCCTTCGCACTTCCCTATTTCAGGATGACGAATTGGCCGTGTGTCTAATTGATGTCTACTTCGCGGTGTTACTTTGTCGACATGAGGTTGACGAGCAACTGAGGAGAAGACAATGGCCAATCTTGAAACTGTTAGCGATGCGAGTGTTGCCAATCAAAGCTATGCTGCGACAGAAAATTGGGCAGAGGCTCCGAAGACAAATAACTTGAGCGATTTGGCACAAGAGCTAATGAGTTCGCATGCTCATCGCCCTGGTTTGGTACAAGAAGATTTGGCTAAGGCCACGGAGGCACTGCATGCTAATGGCTCTCTTGCTAATCTATCTATCATCGGCTTAGACGGCAAAGACTTAATTGCTCGTGATGAGCAAGGACAAACACTTTTACTAGATGTAAGTAATCCTGAGAATCAACAAGTTTTGCCAACCAACATAGTGTCGCAGCCAATTGGTGCCAATGGTCGTACAGCTGAACTGGCTGCTGATGGTTCTGGTAAGTACACTGTTGTTAGCGGTGACTCATGCTGGAGAATCGCAAATGATATTCTTACTTCTCAAGGTGTCGAGCAGCCTACCGACAATCAAATTGCCAACTATATTAAGGAGCTTGAGACCAGCAATGGCCGCAGTTTTGCTCAGCTTCAAGTGGGCGATGAGATCAATATTCCAACCAAAATTCAAGGCGGTGTGAGCAGCAGTTTCGCTGACCCAGAGAAAGCTGTCCCAACAGATATCACTGTTCCAACAGAGACAATTATTCCAGCTGAGACTTCGGTTCCAGAATTGTCCCCTGAAGCTGCTAAACAAATGGAACTAGAAAAATTTGGTATCGATACTAATTATGCTCTTATGGGCCAAGGCCTCAATCGTGCTACTGAACATTTCACACCCAGAGGCACTTACTCAAAGCCTTCAGCCACTCTCTATGACATCAACAGTACTCTTAACCGCAGTGATTTGACTGCCAATGAAAAACTTGGCTTGAAGATGATGCAATCTCAGTATGATTATCTGAAGAGCTCAGAAGATGGAAATATTCATCTCAGCGATCTCGACCGTGGCAAAGCGCAGCGCTACCAAGAAATCGAGGCTAAGTATTCCCCGTCCACAGCAGAGGCAAGTCCAGCTGTTAATCTGGTATTTAACCCCTACGCCGGTATCTTCCCTGAAGTAACAGTTACAGCACCCACACCTGCTGCTCTGCCTAACTAAAAGACTTTCTTGAAGAAGTTTTTGGTTGACCGAAGGCCTTTTTTAGTGCCACCAACGGTGACATCAACACCCTTTTTGACTCCGCCAACTGTGACTTTGGTGCCCTTTTTGACTCCGCCAACTGTGACTTTTGTTCCTTTTTTTAAGCCACCGGTTACGTAGCCTTCAGCACTTGCTGGTTGCGGCAGAATGAGCAGGGCTAAGAGATGAAGTGAGACCAAAGAAATAAGCAGGCGTGGCATATTAAAACTCCTAATCGTCAATTTAAGTACATTACTCTATTTCTTTAGAAACCGCTGTCACTTCCTGCTGAGGTATCCCTTGTTCCGTATTGGGCATCGCTGTAGTTGCTAGCTGTTGCACCATAGTTGGCATCCACTGTTTCGCCCTGAGGTTGAGATACCGTTTGGCCATAGCTGGCAGGCGACGACGCCATTCGCTCTTGTGAGTACTGCGCTGGTGGTGAATTAGATTGGGGCATCATGGGGTTGTAGGGCAGCCTTTCATTTAAATGAATTTTGATATTGGCTACCACTTGTAGCCTACCACCAGGTAGATTGTTGCCTACGAAAGTATGTTGAGTGCGGCCGACAAAATAACGACCTCCTTCAAAGCCGTGTTCTGATTCGATCACACCTTCGTAGACATCGCTAGATGTGCGGTAAGTGCCGTTCGGGTTCTGATAAATTACATTGCCGCGCATCATGACATTGTCGCGGATGTCTGCCGGCACCGGGCACCACTGCATCCACTGAGCGTTCATTCCTTGTACTGATACTTGGATGTGTTGGCGGCCAAAGAGCCAGGGGCCTGAATAAGATTTTGCCGCAGCATTCAAATCGTAATAGTGTTTGCCTGTTGATGCATCAGCTCGCAAAAGTGTGTCGGTTGATTTTGCATAGATTGCTTCTTGCTGACGTGGTAAATCAGTGTAGTTATCGTCTTTGACTTCAGCAGTCAGTTGCATAGTTCTGACTCCGTTAATTATTGTTTTGTCTGGTGAGATTTTGTTGGCCCAAAGACATGTAAGTGTTTGCGCGCCATCGCATCGGCGGCGCTATCTTGCTTCAATTCTTTGAGCAAATCTGCGTAGGCTCTTGGTAGTTCGTAGAGCTGCCGTCTATCGCTGGCAGAGAGAGTTTCGTAAGTTGGCAGAATCTCTTTCAGCATTTGTTCTGTTTCTATTGAGCGGTTGTGGCGCTTCAAGAAGTGTGCATACTCGAGTGTGCACTCAACTAATTTGATTTTGGCACTGTGGTGATTTTCGGTTGCGGCACCAACGGCGTCTTTGTAGCGTTTTTCAGCTTCTTCTAAGTTGCCTGTATGTTCAAGGCTGCGAGCTAGATTAAGTTGGTGCACATAGGTGTCAGGGTGCTTGTCCCCTTTTAGTTTGGTATGAATTTGCAAAGCCTTTTTGTAGGCATCAATTGCTTCAGCATGTTGGTTTTCTTCGGCGTAGCAAAGACCCAAATAGTGATAGACCTTGACTCTGCCTGGGGCATCGTCAAGCTTGGTATAGACAGCCTCAGCTTGTTTGAAGTAATCAATTGCTTCTTTGTTGTAGTTATGTTGATAGTACATGGCAGCAATGTTGAAAAGATCTTGGGCGGATTCTTTGTGATTTATTCCATATGCTTTTTTGTCTAGCTCTAGTGCTTCTTGGTATAAAACCTTAGCTTCGTCTAGTCGTTTCATTTCGCCGTAGAGATTGGCTAAGTTGGTCAGTGTTATGGCGAGCGATGTGGCACTTTTAGCTTGTCGTTTGGTTTCTATGACTTGTTTGTAGAGCTTTTCTGCTTCTTGGTCGTGGCCAGCTTTGTGCTCAACTAAGGCGAGGTTGCCTTTAGTCTCTGCTACTTTCTGGCTACTTTTTCCTAGCTCTTTCTCTCTAATTTCCAAAGCTTTCATTAAGCTCGCTCTAGCTTCTTCATAGCGCTGCTTCTTGATATAGAGATGAGTCATCTGGTTAAGGGTTTCTGCCAGATTGAGAGAATTGTCTTTTTCGGCCAGAGCGATTGCCTCTTGCCACTGCTTTTCTGCTTCAGTGTAATTGCCTGCAATAAAGCTAGACTCGGCCTGTTCTTCTTTGCTCTTCCAGTCGTTTATGGTGTTTGTTGAAGTTGTAGCGCTTGGTTTGGCCCCTTCTTCTTTCTTCGGTTGGTCTGCTGCCTGAGCTTGAGCAGACAACTGGCTAGCTGATGTCAGGGCAATTGTTACTGCCAGTGTTGCCGTTAGTTCTGTTAATGCCCGCAGTGAAAAGCAGTGATTAGTTTTTGGAGGGCTGGTCATTGGGCCTCGCACGGAAGATGTATGGATGGTTGTTTCTTAGGTTGTTTGATTGGTTGGAAAATTGTAGATTATGCGATCTGTGGCCTGTGTGGTCAATGGCCAGTATGGTCACTGCTTTGGAGGTGTCAAACTAATAGTAGATTGTGCTAGGATGTTACCATACGTAGTTATGGCCTGGCGGAAGTGTAGTGACCGGTAGTGATTTCTCGGATAGTTCTGGTTCATCGAACAGCTCAGATCGCCGCTCGGGTGGCTTTCCTTCGCCGGCCGCCGACTATATTGAGCAGCGCCTAGACCTCAATAGTCTTTTGATTAAGCATAGAGAAGCGACATTTTTCTTGCGTGTCGAAGGTGATTCTATGATAGGCGCTGGTATTCATAGTGGTGATTTAATTGTTGTTGACCGATCACTTAAAGCGCAACACAAAAAAGTAGTTGTTGCTGTTCTTGATGGTGAGTTGATAGTAAGGCGGTTATTAATTGAATTAAGCGGTGGTGAGAGTTTTACTCTCGCCTCTGAGAATTCTGATTATCCACCAATTAAAATAGGCGGCGATGCTAATTTTGAAATTTGGGGCACAGTTACCAATGTCATTCATGAACTCTAGGGTAGGTGTTTGAAGTGGCTGCTCAGAAACTTTTTGCCCTAGTCGACTGTAATAATTTCTATGTCTCCTGCGAGCGTTTGTTCAATCCTCGCCTTGAGGGCAAGCCTGTGGTTGTGCTTTCGAATAACGACGGATGTGTTGTGTCACGCTCTAGTGAGGCCAAGGCACTCGGTGTGAAGATGGGGGTGCCTCTTTATCAAATCAGTGCTCTGGTTAAGAGTGCGGGTATCGTCACTTTGTCTTCTAATTATGCTCTTTACGGCGATCTCTCTGCCCGCATTATGGGTATTCTTAGTGGTTTTAGTCCTCATCAAGAAATTTATTCGATAGACGAATGTTTTCTTGATTTTAGTGGTATACCAGATCGCTTGAGTCGCGCTAGACAAATCAAAGAGACAATCAAGCAGTGCGCTGGTGTGCCTGTTTGCGTCGGTATTGGACCAAGCAAGACCTTGGCTAAGCTTGCTAACTTTACAGCCAAAACTCGCAGCGATTGTGGTGGGGTTTTCGATTTTTCAGCCTTGAGTGAAAGCGAGCGCGATAGTATCTTCGGTACTCTTAAGGTGGGCGAAGTCTGGGGAATTGGTCGTAAGCTGGCGCAAAAGTTTGAGCAAATTGGCATTAATACGGTTTTGCAATTGAAAGATAGTTCGCCTGACTTGATGCGCAAGCAGTTTAGTGTTGTCATCGAGCGAACAGTTAGAGAACTTAGGGGCCAGTCTTGTTTAGAGATGGCCGAAATTGCCTCTGCTCGCAAGCAAATTGTTTCTTCGCGCTCTTTTGGTAAGAATGTTTTTGAACTTGCTGATTTAGAACAAGCGGTTGCCAGTTATATGGCTAAGGCGGCATTGAAGTTGCGTGCTGATAGATCACTGGCTGGGGCGTTGGAAGTTTATATAAGAACTAACAAATTTGCTGAAGGCAGTGAGCAGTATTGCCAGACAGCTACTGTGACATTGAGCCATCCAACCGACGATACTATGGTTTTGCTTGCTGCCGCTAGTCGCGCCCTTAAGCAGATTTATCGTAGTGGCTATGCCTATCAGAAGGCTGGCGTTAGTCTGCTTGATTTAAGTAATGCCGACGAGCGACAGCTCTCGCTCTTTCAAGCAGAAGCCGTCAACAGTCGCTCAGAGAAGTTGATGAAGCTTATGGATGCTACGAATTCGGCCATGGGACGCGGTACCCTGTATCTTGCTGCTGAAGGACAAAACCATAGTTGGCAGAACCGCTGCAATTTTAAGAGCCCCGAGTATACGACCAGCTGGAAGGGCCTAGCTGTGGCCAAAGCCAGGTGAGAATTGGCCAGTTAATGTTGCATGGCCTTTCTAGCTGCTAAAGTACTCAAGATAATTTGATTACTCAAGATAATTTAGTCACTAAATGCAATTTAGTATTGCAGACTTACAGAGGCTTCTTATTTGGCAACCCCATCTTTTGCGACCCCTTCTTTTGCACCATCGACCAAGGCACGATCAGTAAAACCAATTACACTGGTGCTCATTGTCGTGTTTCTATTGCTTAACTGCCTCATGGCATTTTGGTTTGCTTCACCTTATTTTGCTTTGAACGACCTCAAGGCCGCTGCTGCCAATGGCGATCAGGCTAAATTGTCTCGGCTGATCGATTTTGCTGCTGTAAAAGAGAGTGTAAAAGGCCAACTAGTTGACGCTGAAATTATTGATATGGCCGTTAGCCCAGCTGGTCTGACAAACTTGTTTAGGTGTAGCAATCTCGTTACTGGTAGCGTTGGATTGGCTGGTTCACAAGCAAATGCCGATGGCGCCAGCGACTTGCAAACAGTTGGTGTTACCCCTGAGGCGGAGCCTAATTCAGTAAGTACCAATGATTATGCTAGTCTCGATCAATTCGTCTCTTTTTTAGGTCAAAAGTATTCAGGACAGGGTGTCAAGTTTATTTTGCAGCGCTCTGGTTTGTTAGGTTGGAAGTTGGTGGCAATGGAGTTTCAGTCACCTTCTGTGGTGCACACCCCGGTGTATGTCGTGGGCTATTTGAGTTCTGAGGTGCCTGAAGGTATTAAAGATGTGCAGCTATACGACCGTCTGTTGGCAGTCAATGATGAGCCTGTAGTCGATTATCCTGGGGCAGTTGTGCAATTTAAGGCCGCTGGCAATTCTGCTCAAATAGCTGTTTTGCGCGATGGTGAGGTCAAATCGTTTGGTGTGAGCAAGCCGTCTCGGGGCAAATTCGGTTGTGTACTCAGTGGTTTGGTATTTTCACCTAAGCCTGGGGTTATAGCGACACCAGCTGCTTTAGATAAAAAGTATTTGCTTCAATTAATGCAAAGCCAAGACCCCGCGGCTACAGCTGCCTTGGTGCAGCAAGGGCAGTTAGTTCTGCTGCAGCCAGGCAGCCTTGTGCTAGAGGGTCAAGCCAGTGAACTCGCGGTGGATAACGACAACGCTGTGCTTGTGTTCCAAGGCCACCTTTTAGAAGGCAGGGCTACCACTGGGCCGAAAGGTCTTCCTGGTCGCAACTTCTATATGTTGCGCTCTAACTTCCCCGAAAAGGCGGCAGAACAGTAAAGATGCTCTGTGATTGTTGAGCGCTAATTCTTTGTTGCAATCTCTAGCGGTCGTTGAGCAATTTCTAGCTCGGCGTGCAGAACATAGGCTGCAGTTATTGGTGGCAGTTCTTTGTGTGTCGGTTCTCGCTTAGTTATTTTGCCAATGAAGCAGATAACATTGCCAATACCACTTATATTCAGTTTGTCAGCTGCGGCCTTTGATAAGTCAATGACACGCTTACCTATGTAAGGCCCTCTATCAGTGACAACCACCTCTACTTTTCTGCCGTTGTGTGGGTTGAAGATCAGAAGTTTTGTGCCAAAAGGTAGTGTCTTGTGGGCGCAGGTTAGCTTGTTCATGTCGTAGATGCCACCAAAGAGTTTTTTGGTTCAGCCTCACTAGAGGCTTGGGCTGGTGCTCCTGAAAGTAGAGAGGCTACTACAGTGCAAATAATTGAAATTTTGCGCGCCAAAGAGTACCCGGGAGGGCATTGAAAAATAGTCATAAACTTTATCCGGTAAACAAATCAATTGAGAGGCAGACTAGAACCGTCTGTTTCTCGCTTGTAGTTGACAGCCCACAGGGGGCTTTGGTTCCGCTTGCTAAATTGAGCTTGACTAATGGTGGCTTGGCTAATCGCTACTTATGCGTCTAGGGCGTCGCGCACTTGCTCGATAATTTCACGTACTTCATCGTTGCTTAGATGGGGATAAATCGGAAGAGACACCGTTGATAGGCTCAGTTTAGTAGCGCGTGGTAATGTGCTTGCTAGATCTGATTCAATTTTGTCTACAGGCACAATGGCCTCTACGCAAGCTTGTTTTAAATGCTCAATAACGGCGGCAGCGATCTCGCTCTTAAGAATTGCCCCTTGCCTAACCGGTAAAGCGTTAGCGTCGCAGTTGTCGAAAATATCAAAACCGGCCTCTTTGTAGGCGTCAAAAATATCTTCGCGTCGCGCCATTAGTTTAGTCAACTTCTCTAGCTGGACACGCCCAATAGCGGCTTGCATGTCGGTTATGTTGAAATTGAACGAGGCCTCGCAGTTGTGATCTCTATAGTTTTTAACTTTCTCAATTAGATCTGGATGTTTCGAAACGAGCATGCCACCTTGCCCGCCAGTGCTGATAACTTTATCTGTACTAAAAGAATAGACAGATATGTCACCGACTAGGCCAACATTGTTTAGAGTCTTACTGTTGCCAATCTTGGCTCCTAGTGCCTGAGAACAGTCTTCAATTATCTTTAGTTCGCGCCCCGCTCTAAGCTCAAGTAATTTGCCTAAGTCAACCGGTAGACCAAACATGTGAGGAATGAGAGCAATCGTGGCATTGCTTTTAGCGGTTGCCACTAAATCAATGTTTGGCCCTTCACTACTATCAATCAAAACTGCTTTGGCCTTTGCTAGGGCTATGGCGTTGCGCAAACCTGATGAGTAGGCTGGAATAATTACTTCTTTGTTCTCAGCTGATAGTGCCCAAAGAGCCAGATAGCGTGCCGCTGTTCCACTTGAAAGTAAGACTGCGTGACCTTCTGCCAGGCCAAGAAATTTGCAAAACTCATACTCAAACTTGGCGATTTCTGTACCGCTACCGACATAGCCTGAATGCACGACTTTTGAGGCTGCTTGCTCTTCTTGCCGGCCCATGGTGGCCTTGCTATGCGAAATTATGTGAGCTGGCAGCTCGACTGGCTTCACTAGCTTATTTTTAGGCGGATTAGCGACCTTGATTTTTTTCTTTTTTCTCAGCGGTTTCATAGTGATTCTTTCGTTCGGTTGTATTCTGTTTTGTTGTACTCTGTTTTGTTATACAGGGTAGCGCATACTAAGAGGTTTGATATTTACTTCTATTGTCATGAGGCGTCGATTTGCTGGTTCAAATCAGCCTGGGCCTGGGCAAATTGTTCGCGCATGACCTTTGTGTAAGGGTTATAGCGCTGCAAGTCGAGGAAAAGCTGATATTCGTCTTTGCCTACTTGTTTTGTAACCTCTAGAAGCTTTCGGCTGTTACTTGTATCAATTTCGCTTGCCGAAAAATTCATTTTATTCAATATGCGGCCGACTAGGTGTGTGAGCGCCTGACTAGAGGCAATCTGCTGGTCGTGCTCTTCAGCCGTCATTTCTAAAACTTCTAATTTTAGATTGATGAAATAGTTTTTCCAGAAATTGAATTTTTGATCGCTGCTGCGAAACTGCTCGATAACAATGCGCTGCCCTGCTAGGCCAAATTCATTGACGCTGTCTGGACCGAAAAGCGGATGGCATAGCATGGCCTCAATATTTCCTGGTAACTCTTTTTTGAAAATTTCTTTGGCATGCACCTTGACCGATAGCAGGTCAATTAATAGTTTGCTTGCGCTTGTGGCTTTAAAGAAAGTGGCATGGTGCGCAATAGTTGTGGCGAACTCCGAAATTGGGACACAGTAAAAAATTACATCGGCTGCCAGCGCATCATCTAGTGGCGAGGCTTCTACCCCGAGACTGCTAGCCTGTTCTAGTGTTGCTTTTGACTGATCGTAAACTTTGACGTGAAAATCTGACTTGATTGTTGAAGCCCATAGGCGACCGAAGCGGCCGAAACCAATGATACTTATTTGTGGTTTTGCGTGTGCTTTTGCTGGTGGTTGTGGTGTCAGCTTTTCCATTGACAGCTTAAATCAAATTGATGGCAGCATGAGCCATGGAGACAATTTCATCTAGTCGCTTTGAGTGAGTGGGTTCAGTCAGTCTTGAATTGGTCAAGTATGTAAATGAAACTCCGCTACTTGGATCGGCAAAGCTATAAGAAGTGCCCACACCACCATGGCCGAATGTTTCAGGCGTGGCTGTACTACCTAGCCCGCGAATAGTTGGTGTATTGCCCCGCACATGTACGCCCATGGCTCTATGCATTGGCACTCCAAAGAAATGGTCAATGCGGTCTTCTGTATGGTTGCGGGTGGCGTATTGCACCATATGTGGTGAGAGCAGCCTTGTGCCGTGAAGAGTGCCTGAGCCCAGTAACATTTGATAAAACAGGGCGACATTTGACGCGCTAGCATAGCCTCCGGCACCAGGCATGCCCGATTGGTAGAATGATTTTTTATCAAAATTGCTGTCGGCTAAATGGTTTGTACTTTGATTGGCGTCGGGGCAATGATAGGCACCAGCCAAGCGATGTTGCTGACTTTCTGGTACGCCTACATAAAAGTCGTTGAGTGCCAGGGGCTTGAGTATTTCATCGCCAATGAACTGGCGAAAATCTTTCTTTGTAATTGCTTCTATTAAGACAGCAAGCACCCAGTGGGCCGCGTAAGAGTGATAGAAGACCTTGCTGCCTGGCTCAAAATCTAGAGTAAAGTCACAGACTGATTGGCGCAGCTTTTCATGATCTGCCCACGCTTCTTCGGGCACCATGGCATTGGGAAAGCCTGCTTGGTGGGTCAGTAAGTGATAGGCAGTGAGGTTCTCTTTGCTGTGTGTAGCAAATTCAGGAATATAGTAAGCAACTGGCGTGTGCAGGCTCAGTTCACCGCGTTCTGCTAAGAGCCAGATAGCAGATGAGGTGATTGGCTTGGTTTGCGAGTAGAGCAGCCAAAGTGTGTTGCTATCTGCTCTTTGAGCAGGCATTTCACTGGTTGCTAGTCGAGCTTGACCAAAATTGCCACTGACTACCACCTGCCCGTGGCGGGCCATGGCAATCGAGGCGCCAGGATATTTGCTAGCAGCGACATCGTCTTCCAGTCTGGCAAACAGTCGCTTGATACAGTCAACGTCTAGGCCTGCTTGAAGCAGCTGGCCTTTATCAATGGAATTTGATTCGATGGTTTTCATAGTTGTTAATTGTAGCTTTCTTCCCTGGCTTCCTTGAGGTTGCTGGGCTCATATATGAACTATCAAGAATCCTGCTTTCGCTGGCTCTGACGATTTCACGAGTTTTTCACCCCGGCCCTGTTAATTTCTTAGACACTTATCATCTGAGCGTATAGCTTAGCCGGGCATCCCTGCCTTTTACTAGAGTTCTAAAGTGTCAAGAGAAACCACCGATTCAGTTGAAAATCGCCGTCAGCGGGTTGATACACCTAGCAACGATGTCTTGCAGCCCTATCGCTTAGATCAGCCCAACAGATTGTTGGGCCATGGTTTTAATCTGCCAACCAAAGACACCCTGGACATTCCTAATATATGGAAAGTGAATGGCACTGATAGTAATACCCATGATTTCAAGCCAGACAAATCCCCTACAGCCAAGGCTGGCCACGAGCATGTGGTCACCAATAGCGACACTCTGTGGCGCATAGCCAAAGAGTCGCTCACTGCCAATGGTGATTCTGCTTCTAATACTCAGATTTCTAAACGAATACAGTCAATCATCAAAGCAAACGCTGAAGAGCATCCTAGATTGGCTCGCAATCCTCATTCTATTCCTCCAGGTATGAAACTGCACATTCCTGACACTGATGGACCACAGCAGCCAGGAAGAGCTTCTCAGCGCAGAGAGCGGAGCGAGATGCCGCAAAGACATGAGACTCCTGAAAGACAGGAGAGGCGAGAGCGCGCAGCACGTCCGGAGCAAGGTGATAGGGAAAAGCCTGCCGAACGCCAACCTGCAAGTAGAGATCGCCAGCGGCCAGAGCGCGATAGACTGCCAGAAGACAGCAGTGATAAGGCTGTTAGTGAAGGAGATGGTGGCATGTTGGCTCGGGCTATGAAACAGTTTGGCCACGATTTGGCCGATGCTGCCAAGCGTATTGCCCATAGCTTGGGAACCATTGGTGATTGCGCTAAGGGGCCGCGGCTGACATTTAAGGAGCTAGGATTTCATCTGCCACCGGCGATTGCCACTGAACAGGGGCGAATGCTCAAGGAGAGCGGCCTGTTTCACGAAGTGCCCCGCGATGAAGTGCGGCCTGGCGACTATGGTGTGCGTGATTGGAACCGTCATGTCACTAAGCGCCATGGTGGCGTTAACAAAGGCGATTCGTTTATTGTCACCGCTGTCAGTGCTGATGGATCGCTGCGGGGAGCTAACGATCATACTTTCAATGTTCCTGAAGATGGTGGTCGCTATCGCAATTTGCGCTTCATGAGACCAACTCCTGAGTTCTTTAGGCGCTATGGTGGCAATATTTAGAGTAAAATAGCCTGGCTTTGCGAGGTTATCTAGATGTCTAACTTTGGTCTGAAGACTGCCTGCTTGTCAGCCGCCTTTCTATTGTGTTCAGTGGTTCTGTTGCCTGCTTGGGCCAAAGAATATAAGGTTGAAAATTTCAACCAGTCTGGGCCGATGTTGCCCGCAATGAAAGATGGACAGGCCCTTATCGCTGCCATGTGTGCTGACGCGCAGAAGCTCAATGACTATTCGCTAGTTTTTGAGACTATTACTTTTAAGAAGGGGGAGACCATTTCGGAGAAGGGCAATTTATTTTTCAAGAAACCGAAACTTATGCGCTTAGAAGAAATCGGTGACTATAAAAAAGGATCTGTAGCAGTGCTCGGTAAAGACGGCAAAGTTCGTGCCCATGCTGGTGGCCTGATCAAGTTTGTCACTTTGACAATGGAGCCATCTGATAAACAGCTCGATGCTGCCAATGGCGATCGTATGGAAGATTCTGATTTCGTTTCACTCAGCAATGTTTTGCGCGATCGACTAAAACAAGGACAATTGGCTCGTGTCAGTGACAAGGCCGTGGCTGCACCAGGGGTGAGCCAACCAACTCTCGTTCTCGAAATTTTCAAAGCAAGCGATCCTAAGACCGTTTTGAAGCGGGTTTTTGTTGACCCCAAAACCAATTTGCCTGTGCGTTGGGACGACTATGACTATAAAGATCCGTGCTCAAGTACTTGGAAAAATGTCAAAGCAAATACTGGTATCAGCGATAATTTGTTCAAGATGTAGCTGGCTCTATACTAGTAGCTTAGCTGTAACATGGGCTAGCTTCTCACCAATCTTGATCACAGTTTCGTTTTTCTTTTCGTCCACAAGCTTACTTTCGTCAACACTGAAGGCGCTGTAAGCCATCGGCAGAGCGAATTGATCTGGTATTACCATCACTTGAATATTTTCCAAAATTGAGCGCACATGGGTGAGGCAACGCAGACCGCCTAATTGGCCTGGCGAGGCACTCATGATTGCTGCTACTTTGCCTGCATAGCAGTGCAGCATGGGTTCGCCATTGGCCGATCTGGAAACCCAATCGATGGTGTTCTTCCAGACGGCCGAAACTGAACTGTTGTACTCTGGTGTGGCCATGAGTAGGCCGTTGTGAGCAAGAAACAGCTCTTTTAGCTTGACGGCATTTTCTGGAATACCCGCTGTTGTCTCAATATCTTCGTCGTAGATTGGCAGTTGGTAGTCTTTTAGGTCGATATAGGTAACGTCAGCACCGGCATCTTTTGCCCCTTGCATCGCGATTTTGACCAGCTTCTTGTTAACAGAATCAGCTCTTAGCGACCCTGCAAAACAAAGAATTTTCGCTTTATTTGCCATTTTTGCTCCAATTCATAAATTTGAGTTCTTCAGCCCAGACGTCTTTGGGCAACAATTGTTTCAAATTTGATAGATCTTGACTAGTTAATAGTCTTGCGGGTAAATGACTTTATGACGAAGAGCAAACAGCGATTTTCATGGCCTTATCAGCTAGCCCTTGTCGCTTGTTTGTGGTTAGCACTCTCGCCCCTTGTTGCTTTACCGCTTTACCAAAAGCTTCTGTTCTTTCCCGAGACCTGCAAGGCTGATAGCTTAGTGTCAGGCTTTGAGCCTTTGTCGCGGTTGTGTTCCTCTATTAGGCTCGTCAATATCAACAACAAGGCGAACAGTCGCCTTACTGGTTGTTTCCTCATCCTTAATCCAGCTGCGCCTATTGCGCTTGTTAGTCATGGTAATGCTGGAAATTTAAGCCACCGCACTATCTTGGCAGAAGCTCTTCTTCGGTCTGGCTTCTCTGTCTTCTTATACGACTATCAGGGATATGGCTGTTCACAAGGTAGTCCATCTATAAAAGGCGTCGTTGATGATGCTGTAAGTGCTTACGATTATTTGGTGAATGTTGAGCACATTCCATCGTCTCAGATTGTTGCCTATGGTGAGTCGCTTGGCTGTGGAGTCACTGCTGAGCTAAGTAAAGTTCGTTCTGTTCGTGCCATCGTATTGCAGTCTGGTTTTCCTTCATTGACTTGGGCTGCTCATGATCGCTTGTGGTTTACCTGGCTATATCCGCAATCATGGTTTCCAGATCTAGACTGTATTTCTGCACTTGCAAGTAAGACTCATGCTCCAGTTTTGATTGTTCATGGAACAGAAGATGCTGCCTTCCCTGTGTCTTATTCCAAACTTATTTACCAAAAGGCTAGCGATCGAAAACAACTCGTGATTATCGAAGGATTGAAGCACAATTTAGATTGGCCAGACCTGCCGCAGTTGCAAACTGTGCTTACTGATTTTAGGTTGTCTTTATGAGCGATGAAAATTTAAGTGTTGAAGCAAAAGAAGAAAGCCTTCAGGCAATGCTCTCTTCAATGTCTGCTGGTGCCTTAAGCACTCTGGCCTTCAATTTAGGAGCGATTGCCTGGATTGGTCTAAATCTCAGTATCAATATAAATTTCACTGTCAATAATTTCTCAATTGTCTATCAGCCAGGTTGTTATATTTCACCGAACGTTCTCAATGTACTTTCTGCTTTTGTTTTGTTATACAGCGGTTATCTAGCTGCCTGGGCAATTTATAGAGGTAGTTTGTTTCCTGCCATAATCACTCTTACATTTATCTATAGCATGGTGGCAACTCTGATTCGGATTTTTCTATGATGTAGCCTCAAGCCAAATTACTAGGGCATCTTTGGCTGAGTTCATAAACCATGCTGTGTCATCGTCGACATTTTCTTGTTCGCTGGCGAGCAGCAGTTTCTTTTCCCAGGTATGCATGACCTTCTCGGTGCTGACATCTTCGGCACGCAGACCTAAGATTAGGCAGGCTTTGCGAATCTCTGGGGGAATGGGATGACGGTTTGCGACGTTACTCATTAGTGTCTCCTTTGCTCAATTTTCTTACTGAGCAACTAAATCTAAAAGGGCTTGTTTGCCGACGCTGCCGATTAGACGATTCTTTTCTTTGCCGTTTTCGAAAAGAATGATGGTTGGAATCGACTGAATTTTATAGGTTTTCGATAGATTCGGATTTTGATCAACGTCGACTTTGAAGACGGCAATGTCTGGTTGGTCTTCAGCGAATGCCTCTACTACTGGTGCCATTTGATTGCAGGGGCCGCACCATGGTGCCCAAAAGTCTACGACTGCTAGTCTGCTGGTCTGTAGAACGTCTACAGTAAAAGTACTTTCAGTTTGATTTTTTACAAGCTTTAACATGTTCTTCGCTCCATTTGCAGGTTCTTAAGCTGCCCAAGAGATACTGGCCAAGCGGTTATACGTTCTTCGCGCGCGCTGAGCCACATAGGGGTTTTCGTCTTCAATTAGTTCTTGTATTAGGTCGAGCGGCAGGGTAGGGTTTTCGGCTAGACCGTAGCGCACATCGACACTGCTGTCGTGCACTAGTTCATCCAAAATTGGTCTTTGTACTAGTGGATTGAACGATACACCCAGTCGCACTTCGCTGTGCTCATCGTTTAATAGTTTAAGCAAAATTGGCAGAGGGGTTGAGGGGTTCTCAGCTATTCTTCTGCGAATTAGTGGATCTTGCGAATGGGAAAGGTTTACGACGCAGCCTTCTGAGATGAGTGGATCGCCAGCGGCGATGTATTGATTGACTAGACTGTTGTTTTTTTCTGACATATTTTCTTCTGACATTTTATGATTCCTCACTGTATAGCAGCCGCTAGCAAGGTGAAAGCTTGCTTCGTTGGCGAGTGGTTTGTCTGGGTTTCTTGGACAATACTATTATAATAGACCGGTCGTCTAGTTCTGTCAAGATGATCCATCTTTACCTGAGTATTATTGGTAATAGTGGCAGTAGCAGTATCAGAAGTAGCAGTAGACGTATTTCTTGCTACTTAGCTGCTGCTGTCAAAGCATTGCAAGTTCGCTGGGCATCTTCTAAGACGTTCTTTCTAGATGGCTGCCAACCAAGCTCGCGGCTTTGCACTCCACGTATGCGCGAATTTGAACCAAGGCCAAAGACAGCAGTGCCAAATCCTAGGCTATCTATTGCCTCTTGCACAGGCCATTCCAGTATGTCGGTTTTGAGATTGAGAGCCTTTTTGATTGTCTGCGCTATTTCTTTGAAAGTAATTTCGCCGTTCTCGGCGAAGAGAAATAACCCGGCTTGACCTTTTTCAATGGCTTTTAGATACAACTCAGTCAGGTCATCTATGTGAACAGTTGACCAAATATTTTCGCCGCGGCCAATACATTTAGCTACTCCACTTTGGCGAGCTTCATTTGCCAAATTAGGTATTTGCTGGCTCTCTGGCTTAATTCCGGAGCCTTTGCCATAAATTAGGCAGGGGCAGATAACCATACTTGTGATACCGTCTTTGGCGGCGTCTAGCACAAGCTTGTCGATGTCTACTCTAGGTTGCTTTTGTGTGTCGGGCTTAAACGTACTGCCTGGCTCGTATAGATGATCGTCGAAGATATTTTCGCTGGGTTCACCATTGGCTTGATCTGAAACGATACTTGAGCCACTAGTATGAATGAAAATCTTACCGCTGCCCTTAAGCGCTTCAAGAAAAGTTTTTACGGCCTCTTCATTGTCTGAATCGGCAGCATCGATGACGATATCTGCTTCTTGAGCATGCTTTGTCACCAGTGCAATATCGCCGAGGTCGCCTATGACGGCTTCGATGCCAATGGCCTTGAGTTTGTCTTTGTTTGCCTCTAGGCGAGTCAGTCCCTTAACCTTGTAGCCTGCTTTGACAAGCCTAGCGGCCACAGAACCACCTATGTATCCTGCTACACCCGTGACAAATACTTGCTTAGCCATTTCTTCTCCTAGTCAAATTTTCTTAGCGCAGGCCGCCAGCAATTACCAATGTCTCACCAGTGATCCAAGCTGAGTCGGATGAAGCGAAGAATACAGCGGCAGTAGCAATGTCTTTTGGCTGGCCAATGCGACCAAGTGGTGTATCGGCCACTATTTTATTGCGGAAATCCCCTTCAGTCATACCGGCTGCAGCAAGACCTTCTGTCTCTACCATGCCAGGGTTAATTGAGTTAACTCGAATTTGCTTTGGTCCTAGTTCTTTGGCCAGCGATTTTGTGACCGCATCAACTGCTGCCTTGGTAGCGCTATAGACTGAGCCGTATGGCGGAGTAAGGTAACTTACTACTGAGCTGATGTTGATGATGTTGCCACCATCTGGTCCGAAGTGTTTGACTGCTTCTTGGGCACTTAGTATTAGACCTAAGACATTGAGGTCAAACATTTTGTGGAAGTGATCTTCAGTTACTGCTTCAATTGGTGCAAACTCATAGCGGCCGGCGTTATTTACTAAAATGTCTAGCTTGCCAAACGATTTAATTGCCTGAGCAAATAGACTTTCAATTTCAGCTTTCTTCGCCACGTCAGCTTTGACAGCTACGGCCTTGCCTCCAGCTTTCTCTATTTCTGCTACCACGGCATCGGCCCCTTCTTTGCTTGAGGCGTAGTTGACGATAACAGCGGCGCCTTCGGCAGCTAGGTGTTTGGCTATAGATGCTCCGATGCCTTTTGAGGCACCAGTAACAATGGCGACTTTGCCTTCTAATTTGCCTGCTAGTTTATTCACGATTTATCCCTATTTGCTGGTTGCTACTTTTGTGCCATCGTGCTGCTGATTGAAATACCAAGCAACAAAGTAAGTGAATTGAAGGTCTGTTTCTTGCTGTTCGTGACTGCCTCGTTTATCATCACTGCTTAGATTGGAAGCTCAACTTTAACCATGTTGGTACCAATCTAATATTAGACCGGTCGTCTAAGAAGTGTCAACCCTTTTCATAGGTTTTGTTCATGAGCCGTATTCTCGTGGTTGGCTGTGTTTCATTTGATACCGTGCATTTGGAGCTGTCAGGACCAGATGCAGCTTTAGAGTCTGGTTCCAACGCTGGTTGTGATTCTAAGTCTTCTCAGAGGCGCACTATCAAGACAATTGGTGGAGCTGGTCTATATACAGCCCTGGCGGCAGCTAAAGTCGGTGCCGAAGTCACTTTATTTGCGCCAAAGCCTTCACCTATGCCTGATTTGCTCAAGCCTGTAGAGGCTATGCTCACTTGGGTGGGCCCCGAGATAGCTATTGAGCACATGCCAACCCTTGAAATTATTCACCATGGTCACGACCGCGCCACTCTACTCAATGCTTCTTGGGGGGCTGAACATCTGCTTCAGCCTGAAGCTTTGCGTCATTTGGTTGCTGAGCATTTTGATATTACTCATATTGCCGCACTGAGTAGCCCGGCTAGGCAGCTTGAGTTTATGACCTTTCTCAAAGCCATCAAGGCTAATCAAGTCATTTCAGTTGGCACCTATGCTCGGGCAATTGTCGCTGATAGCGCCACCGTCAGTGAGCTTGTAGCCGGGAGTGATGCTTTCTTTATGAATCAGAACGAGGCCAATCTTTTGTTTGGCACTGTCCCAATTGAGCCGAAAGAGTATCAGCTGATATTTGTCACCGCTGGTGGTGACGGTGTCAATTTATATACCACTGACTCCGAGGGCGTTCAACATGAAAGCATAGAAGCCGAAGTGGTAGATGTAATTGATCCTACTGGGGCTGGAGATTCGTTCTGTGGGGCAGCACTGGCAGGCTTGACTATTTATATCAATCCAGTGGCCGCAGCTCAAGTTGGCGCACTGGTTGCTTCAAAGAGTATTGAATACGAAGGACCGTCAATCTATTTTGTAGAAGACTGAGTTTTAGAAGGGTTCGTTTTCGAAGACTTAGATTTCTGAGACTTAGCTCTTTGTTCTTGGTCGTACTTAAGTCGGCTTGCCTTCAGTGCTTTCAAAATGCTGATTAGATTTTCGTTTTCAGGAATATGTGTTTTTGCATAGTGAAAATTGGTGAATATCCACTGACCCTTGACGAATTTAATTTCTGGTATCACTGCTGGAACTTTACTTTTCTTGCCGTCTGACAGGTCAAATACCTCTACCCAATAACTTTTGCCTTTCGGAATTACTTTGCCAGCAAGATAGCGTGTTGGCGTTTCTTGGCCGTTAATATAGGGGTCAAAATCAAGGCCGACAATCTCACCTGGCACTTTGGCCGATTCCACCAAATCTTCCTTTAGCATTGCTAGAAGCTCCGGGCTGAATGAGCTGGCTCTGACTTTTAGTATGCGTTCGTTGCTTGGCACTGGTACGTTCTTTGTCATTTCTGGAATGTACCAAGTGTAGAACGACTGCACAAAACCTTTGCCGCTCAGTGCTGATTGCGCTTGGGCGCTTTCTGCAGTTACTAGCACAGTTACTAGACCCGCTGTAAGTATCACAAGCAAGGCTAGGCTGAAGTAGGCAAGTCGGCTAAGCGATTTCTTGATGCTCACAGATATTTCCATATAGTTTTAGAGGCAATTATTCAAGTTCAATGTGGCCATTGAATTTGAGCCAGAAAAGCAGACTTCCTGAAACACAGAACATTAGAAGAAGACAGAAGTAATAGCCAAAGGCTGCGTGCACTTCTGGTATTGCGAAATTCATGCCGTATATTCCAGCTATCAAACTTGGTGGCAAGAACAACGTGGCAATCATTGTCAAAATGGTGGTGGTCTTATTTGTGCGCAGACTCAAACCTGAGACATAGACATCCATAAGGTTGTAAGACATCGCTCTGTATGTTTCAAATAGGCGAATCACCGCTGCTGCTTCATCTTTGCGATAGCCAATTTGTATTTTGCCTTTTTCGCTCATCAGTGGGTTCTGCGAACGCTCAAGGGCCAGTAGAACGGTTTCGATGGGCCAGACTTGGTTGAGGAAAATCCAAATTAACTGCTGTGCCCTGTTGATCAATTCCAACTCGTGCTTGCCTGGTTTGAGAATGATTTTATTTTGAATTTCTTCGAGTCTGGTGCCGCCTAATTTAAGTAGTTCAACATAGCTGTTAATTACATCTTCAATCAACTCAGTGGCCAATATGTCGACAGTGTTATTGGCAAAGTATTCTCCTTTTTCTTGGAGTTTATGACTAACCATTGTGAAGGCACTGTCGTGGCTAAACTGTCTTGTAATCAAGACTTTTTCAGCCATGAAGAAGTTGATGCTCTCAATGGCATCAACTCGTTCTGTTATTGAGGGGCGGGCAAGCGTCCAAAAGATGCCGTTGTGAAAATCTTCGTAAAAAGAGCCTTTGTGAGGGCCGCGCAGTAACTTCTTTTGCTCGTCAGTGAGGTCAAGAAAGTCACTGAGGTGCTTCCAGAACTCATCACCTAATGAGCCAGAGAGGTGCAGCCAGACAAAGTCTTTTTCGTTGCGCTTTACGGCAAGATCTTCAAAGTCAAAAAAACCGGCTTCCGCTAGGCCACATTGATCTTGGCAATGCAGCTTGGTGCGCAGCTCCATGGTCTCTGGTAGGCAGGGTTCAAGGGCTAAGGTTCCCTGCGAGAAAGCCAATCTTCCATGGCTAAAAGGCAATTCTTTCACTGACATCCTCAGATAAGGGCGAAGTGAAAATATAATGGCAGAAAAGATCTACTGACAATTTGCTGTATGCAATTACCAGGTGGCAACGAAACCATCTCGTGGCCCCATCATTCTTTGCAGGTATTGCTGAGAAACTGGCTTGAAGTGCTGAGTATTCTTTCTATCAGGATCGCCAAGAATATATTTGCCATTGGCGTCACGTCCGGCGATATAAATGTAGTGTGGGTTGCCTGTATGAGGGTTAATTACTTTGGCTACGGCTGAGTGGCCCTTATCTAGTTCGCGATTGAGGTCGCGCATGGCTTGGTCGCCAACATTGCCAATGCCGTAGTCGTATGGTTTTGCCTCTAAGCCGGTTTGTCTCATCTGACCCGCTAGGGTTTCCAGGGTGCCGCGGTAACCGATTCCATTTGTTTTAGTGAGATCTTTGAGGGCTTGAGATTCGCGGCCGTGAACTATGGGGCGCCCTAGGCGGTGATCGGCTTTGGCCATTCCTACAGCGAATGCTGCACAGCTATAAGCGTCATCTTGACGGGTGTAGAACTTAGAGATATCACTGACCGAGCGCACGGCACCTGGGTTAACATCGGTTCTGCTGTCAGTGCGGCTATCGCCTTGATTGTCCCCTTCCTTTTTTCTCCATGGAATAATCACGGGTTCTTTAGGCTGTTTTTCGGGTTCTACCGACAAATCAGGACGACGTTTTGGCAGTGGCACGTTTTCTGGCAAGGTAGTTCTCTCTTCAGGAACCGGAGCTACTTTGTCTTTTTTCGGTGTAATTTCTGCTGGTGGCTGCACTTCCGCCTTAGGCTTATCAGCTTGATTTGGCAGCTTAGTGTCAGTCTGGCTGAATTTTGAGATTGTGCTGTCTTTTTCGTTTGCAGTCCACCAGTCGCCAGAATAGCTAGCTTTGCTGCCGTTCTTATTGCGCTGTTGTTCAATTTCACCATTGCGCTCGACAGCGCGTAAGACTGGATGAGATTTACCTTGGGCATCGGTGCTCGAAAGTTGTAGTAAATGTACGTTTTTGCCAGCGTCTAGGCTGGCAATTTCAAAGTTGCGAGCCTTTCCGCCATCGTTTAAGGTAACGTGTACACGACCATCTTTGCCTTTTTCTCCATCTTTGTAGATAGTCGTCATGGCGTCCATCTTTTGCTTGATGCTAGCTTCTGGCGATTCGAGGGCTTTTTTGGCGTTCTCAATGCGCTGCTCTTTAGTCAATTCTGTTGGCTTTAGTGCGTCGCTTACAGGTTGAGACTTATCTGCCCCGGGGGTGAGCTGGTCGGCCGGCTTGTTTATCTTGAAATCTTGCCAACCTTGCAGGGTCAGGCTTGGCATGTCGCTGGTTGTTTTTCCTGGATCGGCAGGTCTATATGGTTTTAGCAGTTCTACTCTGTCAACATTCGAAAGCGTGCTGTCGTCGGCACCTTGATTGGCGTCTAGCTTCTTTTCTGGGGCTTGCGCTGGCTGGTCTAGGGGTTTGACGCTCATTGGCTTCCTCGGACAAATGCAAGAGTGAATGGTTGCTAACGTAGTGATAGTATGACTTTGGCCGTGAAAAAGACGTGAAAGATTGACCCTCGTTGAATTTAAGCGTTTTGCCCTTGGTCTTAACAATTTTCTGGGCTATCTAGTAAGCTAACTGCAGTCAATATTCGTTTGGGGATGTCATGTCGCTTCAGAAAATCAAAGATGCCATAGCTAATCAGAAGATGATTTGTCCCGAGTGCAAGAAACCAATTCAGAAGTGGGAAAAGTATGCTGAAACAATTGACGCTGTGCGCGATGGCTTTAACATAATCGAGATTGACTCAAATGCCTCGCGGGTGACACTCACCTGTGGTAATGCCCCCTGTGCATGGAAAGAACGCTCTGAATATTGGATTGAATACATTATTGATTAGTTTCCTGTTAACGGGAGTTCTAGTCGTTGTTTGAATGGCTTGAACGAATTGAACGCTTCGTACCAACTGAATGAATAATATTCGCAAGTCGTGACCGACTGGTGACCAGGTAGATGAAGCAACCAAGAAAGATTAACTAACTGCGTAATCACCACACTGATAAGGGTATTGGCTGGTTGCCAGTAGGTGGGGTCTCCTCTAACATTCTGCTCAGATGATCTAATTTGATCTTATTTGACAGGCTGAAGGAGGCATTTCTTGGCAGTATCCGACGAACCAAAACAGGTATTTCTTGGTGGAGCTTGCGGACTGACTACCTGGCGCACAGACATCACTATTCCATTGATGGAAGCTGCTGGGGTCACGTATCACAATCCCCAGATGCCCTTAGGGGCCTGGAAAGAAGACGACCAGTTCGATGAAATGCGGCGCAAAGACGAATGCCTGGTGCAGTTATTTGTCATCAATGGTGATACCAGAGGTGTGGCCTCTGTGGCAGAAGTCGCTTACTTAATCGGTGCGCGCAAGCCTGTTGCAATTGTCATGGAAGATATTAAAGCCAAAGCCAATGTCTACGGTTCTGTGATTGATTCTGTGCAAGCTGACGATCTCAATCGTGGTCGTATTTATGTGCGGGCCATGGCCGATCGCCATAATGTACCGATTTTTACTGATATTGCTGAAGGCACCCAGCATTGTATTGCCCTAGTTAAGAGCCTAGAAGGTTCGCTCACGCTGTCGCAAGTCAATGCTGCCCTGAGTGAAGTAAAGTTTGGCAATCATGTATTTCAGACTGAGGAGACCATGGGTGGCTTCCATATCTGGATTACAGCCATGGAGAAGTGTACCTATACTGGTGAACCGTCATTGCAAGAAGGACGCCGCTGGTTCGTGTCTACTAGCTGCACGCCATCTGATGTGGTGCGCACTGCTTTTAAGGCTGTGGCCACTTGGGCTGAGCATGAGACTCGTGAAGAATTTAAATATAAGGGTGTGCGGGTTTTTAGCCCCCATCTGGAACTGAATAATTTGGTTGATCGTGGAGTTGGTAGCTCGTCTGCTAGTAGGAGTGCCAGTACTTCGTTTGAAGACGCTCCGGGTAAGCCTCCAACAGCTGATGCTTCAGCGCGCCCGAAGTCAGGTCAACCCTGCTCAGTCTAGGTGCAGTCTAGGTGCAGTTTAAGTGAATACTACGCCAGAGCTACCAATAGTTGATGCCAGTGCTTATTTCGCAGCTCGGATGCGCGGTCAAGACGCTCATGCTGAAGCACTGACACTTGGTCGCGAAATTAAGGAGGCCTGCCACTCTGTTGGCATGTTCTACCTTGTCGGCTATGACATCGACCAGACATTAGTCGATGCGGTGATGCATCAGACTGCTAAGTTCTTTGCTAGTAGTCAAAGCGATAAAGAGGCGATCTCGATAAAAAACTCCCCGCACTTTCGTGGCTACGGTATGCTCAAAAACTACCGAGACTGGCGAGAGCAAATTCATATAGGTGTAGAAAGCTCGCAGAGTGATTTGAAAGATATCAAGGATTCGCCTTACTGGCAGCTCTGGGGAAAGAATCAATGGCCTGTGTCAGCAGATGCCACTGAATTTAAATCTTGTGTCTTAGCTTATTTTGAAGCTGTTGATTGTCTAGCGCGCAGTCTTCTTACTTTGCTGGCTCAGGCCCTTGATAAACCAGGTGATTATTTCACTGAGCGTATGAAGGATAGACCTTATCTGTTGATGAAGGCCATGTCTTATTTGCCCCAGGAGAGAGCTATTTCAGACTATTCTCCCCAAATGGGTGTTACTGCCCACTGTGACTGGAGCTGGTTGACCTTTCTTATTCAAGATGATGTCGGCGGTTTAGAGGCTCAAGATATTCAAGGAAACTGGCGCAAAGTCAATCCGCTCAAAAACTCTATTGTCGTCAATACTGGAGAGCTGCTCGAAATTGAGACTGGTGGCTATCTTCGCGCCAGCCCCCATCGAGTGATTAATGAGCGCATAGACCGCCAAAGATTTTCGGTGCCTGTCTTTATCAACCCTGCTCTAGATGCGAAAATTTTGCCTAGTTTTGATTGCAATGTCTCTTCTGGAGCTGCTTTAGTGACTAGTGACGCCCATGTGCACAAGGTTATTATGCCGGGCGCGACACTTTATTCATTTGCTTTTGGTGATAGCGAATTTGTGCGTAAAGTAAAAGGCCAGTGGTGCTACTCATACGAATGCGTTTCGGCATTGTAGTGCCTAGTCTTTTAAGGGCCGGCCAGGATATGAATGTACTGTAGGTGTAAGGTTGGCATCAAGCGCTACTCTCTCGTCGAAGACAAAACATTCGCCTTGCCAGTGGGCCCCGCCTACTTTTTCAAAATAACCTAAGATGCCGCCCTGCAATTGATAGACATGAGGTATGTCTATTTCGGCCATGTATAAAGCTGCTTTTTCGCAGCGAATACCGCCAGTACAGAAGGAAACAATAGTCTTATCTTTTAAATCAGATTGTTCTTTGATTGTCTCTTTAATTGCATCAGGAAACTGACTAAAGCGTTCAATATCAAAGGCAATGGCATTAGTAAATGTGCCCATCTCTACTTCAAAGCCGTTGCGGGTATCTAACATCACTACTGGTCTGCCAGTATCGTCAACTCCTTGATCAAGCCAAGCCTTAAGTGTGGCCGGTTCAACATGGGGGGCACGAGCAGCTTCAGGCTTTATCATTGGGTGGCGCATTGTGATAATTTCTTTGGCAATGCGCACAATCATGCGGCCAAAAGGTTGGTTATCTGAAATGCTTTCTTTGATTTCCAGCTCAGTGAAGCGACCTGCAAAAAGAGAATCACTTTGAAGAAACTCTATAAATTTGGCAATGCCATCTTTGCTTCCAGCCAGAAATAGATTGATGCCTTCAGTGGCCAGCAAAACAGTACCCTTGAGGCCTAGCCTGTCGCAGCATTCCTTTATAGGTTGCTGAAGGGCCGCGGGCTCTGGGATACCCACAAATTTATAGGCAGCGATGTTGACAATCTCCATTGGCACATTATACCGCTGTCGACTGGCTAGGGAACTTTTGGGGCTCTTGCCAGTCATACAAATTTATTGTATGTACATTTCTGTTGAGGCTAGCAAAAAATGCTGAATATCATTGTTACCGCAAGGAAAGTTTCTCCCCTGCTGGCCCTTCCTTTGTTCGTTGTGCTTAGCTTAAGTGGTTGTGCTGGTCAAAATGGAGCTACTACTTCTTCTACTTCATCCGGCTCTGGCACCGATATATATAAAGAACAAACCACCACAACTGTTTCAGTAGATAGGGCAACCGGTGCTGAGAGCCGAAACACAACAACGCAGATTGTTACTCCTGGTGATGAGCACCGCGCTCAAGTCAATATTAATACTATCGATACCGCCCGCGGTGATAATGCTGTGACCAGAATCGATGCCGATGGTGACAGCTTCAGGGCTGAATCCGGCTCAATGAACTCTGGAAGCTCTACGACACATATTCGAGCGCCACTGTTCAAAATGGATAAGAATGCCGATTCTGGCTCTGTTCATATTAAGTTGCCGTTTGTGCGCATAGATAAGAACCCTGGCGGTTCTGCTCGTGTAGATATTGGCCGACATAACTAAGCCATACAACTAGCTTCTCAATTAGCTATTCAAATAGTTATTGAGCTGGTCCCCAGAATGCTTGATCCGTCTTAGCTGATGACTCCATATTTTTGGAGTCTTGGGTATTGCAATCTATTTTTTTGCAACCTATTTTTTTATTCATGAGCCACATCTGATTGCCATAGTCGTAGTGCCACCATTCATAGTGGTAATTTTCAAAATCACACGATTTCATTGCCCAGTAAAGCAGGCGCCGATTAGCGCGTGCCTCTAGGTCAGAGCAAGAAGGCTTAGAATTAGTATGTTTGCTCTTTGTGACTTCAAAATAGTCTGTATGACTGACGTCTGAATCATCATCGAAGATGCTACCCATATAGAGCAATTCACCAGTAACTTTGCGCCTTAGGGTTAAGTCAACAGCACCACCAGTGCAGTGGGTCGGCCAGGTGGTTGAGTCTGTGCTCTCGTATCTAGATGGATTTGAGCAATAGCGCGAGGCATAAGCTATTTGATCGACCTCAGAACTCTTGGGAAGAGCTAATTTGGCCCGCTTGAGAAAATACGTCCATAGATCTTTTTGGCAGCTGACTGGGCGAAAACCATCAAAAAGAAATAGCTCTAGTCCAAGTGGTGCTAATTTGGCGTTCACGTCTTGCAGTTTCTTGGCTGCCGAGAGGCGCAATAATATTTTCTTGGGAGCGCTGGCGAAGCTCTGATAATAGGGTGCGTTCAGCTTGTCTCTGCGGGCATAATAACTTTCGCCTGCTATTTTGAAACTATCGACGGCCACGAGCTTTTCGTTTGATTTGGCGGTCTTAAGATTGACTGGTTCTTTGTGATAATCAGCAGAGGTAAGTAATTTGGAAGAGGCGTTGAGCATCGGCAAAGCTCTATGGCGCCAGTCGGTTGCCTGAGCAATTGCTTGGCTGCCACTTGCAAGCAAGCTGGCGAGTAGAAGGACGGCGCGAATGGCCACTTTTTTGTAATAGTTCATGTGCTAAAATTCCGATCCCCGCCCAATGCTAGCATGTGATTCTTAAGGAGTTAGTGGCTATGGATATTTTGCCAACTGAGAGCACGGCGGTCCTTAAGAAGCTTACTTTTCCTGACAATCCGATGTTTGGCATGCTGTTTCTAGAAGGTGAGATTGCTTCTAGAGTTATTCATTTTGATGATGGAAGTTATCAAGAAAGCTCTGATTGCCCTTCGAATCTCGGTGAGGCAAGGCGGAATGTAGAGTATCCGGCTAAGTACTCACTGGGAATTAATCTGTTCAATCGCACCGAGACTAGGCTAGAGCAATTGAGCCCCTACGGATTTGAAATAATAGACCTTCGCAACATTTTTCAATTGACAGCCCAAGACTTGGCGAAGTTAGAATTGCTGCCTACTGTGAGTGCACTTCATCTGCCTAAATTCACAGACGATTCGTTGCTCGCAGCTTTGGGTAAGATTACTTGGCTCAAGCGTTTAACTCTTGAAGATACATTGATTACCGATGAGGGGCTGGCTTTTCTCGGCAATCTAAGTGAACTAGAAGAGCTGAGCCTCAGCGGAACTAACGTCGCCGGCTCATTTTTAAACTATTTGAGTAAGTTGACAAAGCTGAAAAAGCTCAATCTCAGCCGCACAAAAATCAACGATGGCTGTTTAGCATACTTATCCAGGTTCACTGCGCTAGAAGAATTGAATCTTAGCGAAACCAGTGTTTCTAACGCTGGACTACCATTTTTGCAGGCAGTTGCCAGCTTGCTTCGCGTCAATATGAATTCGACGCTTACCGATGTAGAAGTTCAGCGGCAGACTGAACCAAGACTGCTCTTGCCACCCGAAGAGCTGGATAGCGAGTTGGTGCGTTTTCAGAAATTGTTCGCTGCCAGATTTCTTGCGCTTCTCGCTCAAAGTAATGCTGGTGAAAATGTCATAGCATCACCACTAAGCTTTTTCTTAGCCTTGCACCTCTTATCTAATGGCGCATCTGGAGATAGTCTTGCTGCTCTCAAAGGGGTGCTTGGCCCAGTGCTTGGTAATCCTGAAGGGGCAGAGTTAGCAGCCTCCATGTGCCGAGAACTCAGTACCCTGAACCAACAAGTAGAGCTATGGATAGCCAACTCTTTATGGGTAAACAAAGACGAGGTGATTAAGCCTGGCTTTGTTGAGTCGGCCATGCGCAAATATGGTTGCATGGTGGCAAATATTGATCCTCTTGATTCAACCAGTGTCAGTAGAATCAATGCTTGGGTTTCTGAGCAGACTAAAGGACTGATCCCGCAGATTATTTCTTCTCTTGATCCTGCCTTTCTTCTTGTTTTAGTTAATGCCGTTTACTTTAAAGGCCTATGGGATGAGCCTTTCGCTGCTGAGTTTACAGAAGAACGCATTTTCCATTTGGCCAATGGAACTACAAAGCCATGCCAATTTATGTATCAGGGTGGTGGCTTTCGCCATCTCAAAACAGAAGTTTTTGAAGCTGCTGTTTTGCCGTACAAAGGCACGCGGACAAAGATGTATCTGTTTCTTCCGCGGTCAGGTTCTAGTACGGCTGAAACTATTAGTTATCTCGAGATGCACTGGTTAGAGTTATTTGACCAGTTTGAACTAATGGCAGGTAGTGTCGCATTGCCCAAGTTTGAGGTGACATCTTCTCATGAATTGAATATTGTTTTGAACCAGCTTGGCTTAGGCTGTTTGTTAGAGTCAGGTGTTGCTGAGTTCCAAAACTTAACTGAGAAAGATGGTTGCTGCGTCAGCAAGGCTATTCAAAAGGCGTTTATAAAAGTAGACGAAGAAGGCACTGAAGCGGCCGCAATAACGGCCATGATGATGGACTCTGGTTGCGCCATACCAGCAATTAGAGTAGAGACTTTTGAGCTGATTCTTGATCGCCCTTTTGTTTTTGTAATTCAAGATGACCTAAGCGGCATGGTGCTCTTCTACGGCATCGTTGAAGAGCCTCTTTGGTGCTCATAAACTTTGTTTGCCGCGGCCAGCCAGTCTGGTATTGTCTTCGGCTTTGTTTTCAATGAAGCCGCCTTCGCCCATTTTGTAGTTCAAGACGGCAGCCATCTTAGACATGTCTGAAATTATTCGCCGTTCTTTAACACCGTTGACACTTTGCCTGAGGTCTACGAGCAAAGCACTACTGGTGATGGCGCTAGCCGGTGAAAATTCGGCAATGGCTAGTTGACCTTGTTCAAGTACTTTAATGAAACGCCGAGCGATACCGTCTTTCGGTCTAAGTTCTGAGCGTGTGAGCACATGATTGCTGGCTGTAAATTCATAACCAGGGGCAACTGAAACAATGATTGGCTTTTGGCCGGCGAAGTGGCCGCTAGAGAGCTTTACTTTGACCTTAAGGCCGACTCCGTCCATGTTTTTTAGGCGCAAAACACCATCTTCAAAGCTCGCTAAAATGTCGGCGTTAGCAGTTAGGGCAATGGTGCCAAATGCCGTAAGCAAGCTGGCCTGACGGGCTGGGCTCTTGATTGAAATTAGTATTTGACCAGAAGTTAGTTTGACTATGTTATTTTGCAGTTTCGTATAAATTGTTTCTGGCAGCCATTTTACCAGTATGCCGTCGGGATCATCAGCCTTAGGGTTCTCTCGGGGAAAAGACTGCTCTTGCAGCTTTTGTATGCCATTTAAGGCCGAGCTAGCGGCCGGATTGAACGGCACTCCTGATATGAGAGGGCTGGTTACATCTGTGGGTACGACAATGGGCGGTCTGAACACCCCTGGTGGAGTGGTGGGGAATGCCATAGGAGGAGTTGGTGCTGCAGGCTGCGGTATTACCGGTGGCGGTGTTGGTGGAATTACCGGCGAGCGATCTAATATTGGGCCTTCATCAAACATCGGACCGTCATATGGCACATCTAAAGATGCTTGTGCTAAAGCAGCTGGCTCGAATCCTAAGTTTGAAATGGCGCCAATTGTTACCGCCGCGCTTGTTAGGAGCCAACTAACTTGTTGTTTAGTAGCGGGATGCCCTTGAACCATGGCTCAAAACCCATATAATCTATGATTGGGCAATGCTAGCACGTGTCCTAACAGGGTAAATTATCCAAAATTAGGCAATGTCTTTTTTATTAGCCTAGATTTAGCTAGGCATTTGGAGGTCGTCTTTATGAAACGTCGCTTCTGTTTGATTCCAGCGGCAATTACTTTAGTTTGCATTCAGGCGGCCTTCGCCAACGACATTGAAAATGCTATTAACAAATATGGCGGAAAAATTGGTATCAAGGGCTCTGCCGCTAATCTAATCAATTCGCAAATTAGAAGTGTTAATGCTACTGGTGCTGCCAATTCAGCTGCTGCTAGTGCGACGGGTGCTGGCCTAAATTCGACAACGACCACAACTACTAACACCACCACCACAACTAGAGCCAATTCGCTCAAGAATGCCCTGCAGAACGTTTTTTCTAAGTCTAAGACTGCTGCGACCACGATAAATACAAACACAGCTACTGGTGATATCAATCAGCTAAATACCAGTTTGCCAGTCGCAGTGCCGCCTGGTACCAATCTCGCGCCGAAGAAACAGTCGGTTAAGGCCAAAATTGGCAAAGAAATCTGGAGGCAGGCAAATCGCTATGAAGCTAAACATCCAAATAAGCTCATGCGCACTGGTGTCAATTCGCTGAATAAAGCAGTGGGACAGCCTTGAGCGTTTGTTATTGCGCTTGGCGAAGGCGCTCTTTCTCTTTTTTTACTGAATCAATTGTCTCTGCGCAGAAATCAGATGCAGTCACAACTGTGTCTGATTTCATCATCATTTCTTCCACGCTTGAAGAGTTCTGCACATCGAGGGAGAGCAGTTCGGTGATATTGCAGGCTTGTTGCACTGTTTGCGAGAGGCGGCATTCATCGTTTTGTTTGTCGTAGATAGTGAGTGAACCAGCGGCTATGCCGATTACACTAGCATCGACCGAGACCGACATCTCACTACAGTCACTGCCGCCATTGCCGTAGAGGCTTCTCACTGGGACACCTGTTGCCAGCGCCCTATAGTCTAGGGCCGTATTAGGCAGGTCTATTAGCGGGTCGATTTTACTTGCGCTTCTCAAGCTTGGGCTGGTTTTGTCTGATTTTGCTTGCTCATCGGCAACGCGATTGAGCTGATCTTGCAGCATATAGCCTGATAGACGCTCTATTTTGGGGCCCACCGGTAGAACATAGCCATCATCAGTGACGTATGAGTTTGAGGCCTTATCGTAGGTCATGTGAAAGGGCTTTTCGCTCTTGTTTGAAACTATTGCTTCTCTCTTGTCTAGATTTGGTTTTAGCTCGCTTTTGTGGTTTTGCTCTTCTGTTTTTTTAGCTGCTTCTGCTTCTCTTTCTGTTCTGACTTCTTTTCCTAGAGCGCGTATTCTCGCCCTCACCTCTTTAGGCGACATGCTGTCGAGCGCTTGGTCAAAAGTAAGTTCTTGCGGTTCCTTTTCTCGGCGAGAATGATTTTGCTTCTCTGTATGGGCGTGCTTATCTTTATCCAAGTCCTGGCGTTTTTGTTCTTCCTCTTCTTTGGCGAAAGAGCGAATTCGCGCTCTAATCTCTTTGGGAGACATAGAATCCATAAGCTGATCGAAGCTAAGTTCTGGCTTTGAGACAGCAGCGGCCTCATGATGTTTGTCCATGTTTCGGTTACCCATGATCCAAGTGGCTTAGCTTCTACTTTTGCAGTGTGTGCTTAAAGGCTTGATCCACGCGATAAGTTGAGCGTTGTTCTGACTTCTGTAGCTCATCTTTGGTGGCTAGATTCCTTGTATCAACTTGCTGAACAATTACTTGTTGTGGTTGTTCATTCGGTGATTCAGGTTGAACTACTTTTGCGCATTCTGCACTTTTGGCGACGGCATGGTCAGATATTTTTTGGGTGTTGCGCATACCGTGTTCAATTATTTGCTGCTGTTGGGCGGGGCTAACATGCTGCAACCAGCTTTGTTCTGCGGCTGAGTTGTATTGGTTGGCTACGCCTAATGACACGGAAGCGTCACAGGTTACTTTTTCAGCTTTGGCTTCAATGCAAGCTCCGCTCGATACCGACAAACCAGCACCGCCACCGGTGCCCAAGAAGTAGCCATCGCCTCTCGCTGCAAATAATTGGCAATCATTGCCTGGCAATGCTTCGCCGCGAGCATTGGCGTAAGAATTGTTTTTGTAGATTGTATCGCCAGTTCTGATATTGGTAGCACCGGTGTTGACGTTAGTGTCTCCGGTTCTTACTGCATTGCTAGCGTCTATATTGCCTTCCAATTTATTGTTATTGGCGCTGTTAATCTCATTTCTGTTGTTGAGCTGCTGTTGCTGCGCTTGTTCTTGCGCTTGCTGCTGGGCTTGTTGCTGCGCCTGTTGCTGTTCAAGTTGATAATTGTGCGGCTCAACTGCTGGTGGAACATCCGGAATGCCAGGGCCGTGAGGTTCTGTATAGCCACGATCATTAGTGGCGAGCATAATTGTTTCTTTATGAGAAGCTACTTTGAAGGGATTGCTGCCCATGCTATCCGCTAATAGTGCATGACTTGAGTCACTGTTAGAAAAGTCGTTCTTAGCTGGAAGTTCTGAGGTCTCATAGTGGTTCATGGGAAGACTCCTTGGTATGGTTGACGACAACGATTGTCTCGATGGCGCTCAGGTAAGCTCCATGTCACCCAATTTATAAGAACCTTGTGGCTGAGTTGTGGTTAGAATCTTTTCTGCCTGTTAGTTATTGGCCTATTTTTAGCGAGTGCTCGGCATTCTTATAGGAAATCTTAGCTCTATCACTTCTTGTCCATTGCCGCGAGGCGTTTTTCATCAAACTCTGGCAAACGCTCACTGTGCTAATGACATTTTATTTGTACTATAATTGGCATTCCTGACAAAACACAGAAAAATCTTTGTTTTACTTGGCGTCTTGGCAACCGATGAAGCATTTATATCCATCTGACCTTTCCAAATTTGTGAGCAGCCATTGGCCGCTCGGGGGCGCTGAGTTACCAGCGCCAGCGGTTCTAGACAGCCTACTTTCGACTTGCTACCAGGCTAGTTTGCTTCGGCAAGAAACCATTCCTGTAATATTCCGCCTGATTGTAATTGAGCCCGAGATTTTGCCCACAGAAGGTGGCCCTCCGACTGGACTGCATCGCCTTGAGTTTGCCAGACATCTAGAGTTCAATGCTCTTGAACTGCGCCGCCTCTCTTCTGCAGCACATTTTTCACGAACCTTGATTGGTGTGAGGATAGACCCTAACAACGGCCCTGAGATCTGGGGCTTGGTGCACTCAGGCCCCCGCTGGTTGCATGCTATTCACGGTGGTCGCGGTTCTGCTCCACCTTTGCCTGATGCTCTTACTATCAGTGTCACTGGTCCTGGTGATCTTGATGTCGGTAAGGGGCGCGAAGTAATTGGACATTTGGCTGAAGGTCGCGTGTTTGAACCGTCCCTCAATTTGTTTCAATCACAGTGGTTGCAGGAGTGGTTTGCCTCAATTAGGCAAGAACGTCAAGAGATTCACGAAGAGGCCAAGAAAGAAGCTGCTGAACCGTGGGCTGAGTTAGAGCCTGACCTTACACGCGTAATTGGTCAGCACATGATGAAGCGACTTATTGCGGGAATGAGAGCATTTCACCATGGCGGAACCCTGGTGGTGATACCACCCGAGATGGCGGATGTCTTCTGTGGCGAGAATCCCTATCTGTCAATTAAGTATGGCTTTGTTAATGACGAGCCGAGGGCGCGCTTTCGCACTTTGATTATAACTGTTATGAACACCCTGGCAAAAATAGCTGGTGATCAGCAAAGCATAATTGGTTGGCGTGACTATCAGCAGACCACTAACCCCGATATTATTAAGTTAGACGAAGCCATTTTTGAAATGTCGCACTTAGTGGCGGCTCTCTCTACTGTTGATGGTGCTGTGGTTTTGACTAGGCGCTTTGAACTGTTAGGTTTTGGTGCTGAAATTCACTGTGAGTCTACAGATCTTAATTTCGTTGCCAAAGCCTTAGACCTTGAAGGCGATCATTCAGTAGTTGAATCTGTTCACGCTGTTGGTACGCGCCATCGTTCAGCTTATCGCATATGTAGCGCCCATAAAGACGTGCTTTCAATCATTCTCTCTCAAGATGGTAATGTGCAGTTTGCCCGGTGGAAAGACGATAATGTTATGTACTGGGATCAACAAGCCGCTTTTAACTTCACTTCGATATACTAGTTAAGTATTCCTTTTAAGTATTTTCAGGGCGCACCCTTTTTGATTTGCTTGAGGGCCTCAGTTGTGAGTTCAATGAAAGACTGTCTTGCCTTTTATCGCTCGCGCCACCGCACCCCTGGCTGCAAGCTTACTCATATGATTGGTCTGCCGTCGCTTGTTGCTACACCCTTCTTGCTGCTTTTTCAGCGCGACAAAAAGCTAGGCGTGAGTTTATTGTTTCTTGGACTCTTTATGCAATTTGCGGGACATTTCTTTTTTGAGAAGAATAAGCCAACCTTGATTGAATCAGGAGATGTAAAAGTTATTCCTGCTTCTCTCATATTTATCTGGGGCGAATGGCTAGACGTTTTCAGAGGTCAGTGGATAAAAAAGAACGGACTTGATCTCTGGGCTAAGGGCGATTTAGAGCTGCCACCTGGCCGCTAAAACTTCCTTTCGCTAGTTCTGCATAAAAAGCTTTTCTAAATTGGGCCTTGCCGTGTTTGTGTGCTGGCCAGGAGCGGTCTAAGAGGAATTGTGCTTGTTTGTTGTTACCTTCGTAAATTAAGTCAGCCATTTGAGCCGCTAGCTGTGCTGGAGCAAAGGTAATAGGTGCATCCACACAGTCAAGGTCGGTGAATAGGGCCTTCAGTTTGATGCTGTCTTTGATTAATCGAGCTTTTTTTCTGGGGCCACACTTGTGGAGGCTCAAGGACGTTTGTGCCTTTATATTTATATCGAAAACTACTGTGGGAATAACTGGTTGATGTCCCCACGCTTCAAGATGATCGCAACCAACCAACTGATATTGCTCACTATTATTGCTATTCAAGACTTTCAGTAACTTAAGTTGATTGCTGCCGCTGTTGAGGGTGGTTAACAGCTGGACTGGTGATAGCCTCAATATTAGGTAGTATCTCCGTTCTAACTTTGCTTCTTCTTCTTCTTCTTCTTCTCCCGTGTCTTTAGCCTGTTCGATTTGTTCTATGACTATTGCTGATTGCTTTGAATCAAGTGGTACGACAAAGTCGGCTGTCTCTGGCTTATAGTCGTAACGAAGCGAGTCAATTGATTCTATTTTTTGTAATTTATAGGTTGAATTTGCCGCGCACTGCCTAAAAACTTCATGCTCGCCTTTAAGTATCCGAAAGTATGGTTTGTGGCTATCGGTGCTAGCAAAATATTGATAAGTGAATTGGCCGAGGTTTTGTTCTTCGCTTGGTTGTTCACTGAGCGAGCTTGATATGGTCTCGTCAAGCGACTCTTTCTCAATCGAGGAGTTTTCAATTTTGTCGAGGGATCTGTTTAGGTATGAGTAAGAGTAACCTATGGCAATAGCGGCTAGTGAAATTAGCCAAACTGGCGGATTGATTGCCTTGGGTTTGATCATCGCCATCTTTCACTTCCTAGATATCGCAGGACCATAGAGCTATTATGAGCTTTGTCTTTGAAGTGCATCAGTTGCTAAGCTACAAATATGATTGGTTTTCTGTAAGTTAGTAGTAAAAGTCTTCGGCGCACTAGTCTGCTCTGTACCACTCGGATGCAACTCGGATAAAGCAAGATCATGAAAATTAGTTCTGTTGAAACCACTCCCAATCCAAACTCAATTAAACTAAATTTTTTTGAGCCTCTTGGTCCGACAGCTACTTATACTTCGTCCAGCCAGGCAGCACCTGATTTCGTTATCAAGCTTTTGGCCATCGAAGGTGTGCAGAGTGTTTTTGTTTGCGGCGATTTCATCACCTTGAATCGCCACCCGCTCTCTGATTGGCGGTTGCTGCTGGAGCTTGCAACTTTTGCCTTAACGGGTGACAAGCTTTCTGGGCTTGACTCTTCTTCTTCTTCTTCAGTCACCGCTCTTGAAGGGCAGAACCAAATTTTAGTGCAGACTTTTAGAAGTGTGCCGATTCAAGTCAAAGCTGTGGATATTGCAGGCGAAACTCGTCTCAGTCTTGGCTCGGCTTTTAATGAAGCGGCCCAGCTAATTCAGAAAGAGACTGGGGCTGATTTTCTTAAAGAGCGGCTCTGGCTAGACCATGGTCTGCGCTATGGTGAGCGTGCTGAAGTGGCAGAGCAAGTGCTCTCTGAGTTACAGAACTATTTCTCACCTGAACGCCTAGATTTGCTGGTAAGGCAGGAACTTGGTGCTAGCGGTGCTGAGCCAGAGGCCGATCTTGATCAGATCAAACGACTTTTGTCTCACTCTCAATGGCAGCAAAGATTGTTGGCAGTTCAAGAGCTTAGTCGAATTGATAGCAGCCAGTCTGTGGTGTGTATAGACCTTCTGATTGAGTCTTTGCAAGACAGCAATGCTCAGGTTCGTCGTCTTGCTGCTGCTGCCTTGGGCACTACAGGCAGTGCCCTGGCTGTACCTAGTCTTTGTCAGGCAATAACTTCTGATAGTTCCATTGCCGTGCGGCGCACAGCAGGTGACGCTCTTTCTGATATTGGTGACCTTGCTGCGCACCCGGCCATGTGTCTGGCCCTTAGCGATGAGAACAAGCTTGTGCGCTGGCGAGCAGCGAGGTTCTTAAATGATCTTGGTACGGAGGAGAGCCTCCACTATCTTGAGGCTGCATTAAACGATAGTGAGTATGAGGTATTTTTGGAAATTAGCGCTGCCATTGAGCGAATTAAGAGTGGAGTACTGGGGGCTGGCCCAGCCTGGAAGCGCATTGCCGACCGGTAGGCTTAAAAAGGGCTAAATTGGGTAAGTTAATCTGGGAAATAATGGAGACATTGATATGGCCTTAGATGACAGAATCAGCAAACCAGAGCAGGTCAAATTGGCTGCTGCCGAGGGTCCCTCAAATCTTCAGTGCGAGGCCTGGCCGATGTCAAAGGCTAGCGACACGGCCATTGACGCTGCCGCTAAGCTAGTGCATGGTGATAAAGCCATTGAGGGCCCGCACAAGGCCGAGATTGACAAGCAATTTGGGGGACAAGCTGGCTTCATGCGGCAAATGGGTCAAGATTTACGCTCTCAGTATAGTTTGCCCGCTGATGCCTCAAGCGAACAGCTATATCACAAGATGGCCGCCGACGCCGTAGCCATTTTTCCCACTATGACAAAGGCCGAAAAGGCCGCGGGTTTAGCAAGTTTGCAACTTGATGGCGCTTCTATTAAAGATGAAGGCAAGGTTTTTAAGGCTTTGATCGACCGAGATCGTCGAGACGCTGACCTTTCAGCCTTGTCACTACCCGAGTTGAAGGCTAATGGTTGCTCAGCCATGAAAGAGACCGAAGTGGCTGCGCACCTGACGGCCTATAAAGACGCGGTTAAGAACGGCATTAAAATTGACTATAATTAACAGCAAATTTTCCTCTAACAGCATTCGTTAAGTCAAATTTGGGGCTATTCACCATTTGTACACTCAAGATGTTTCAATATGTCTATGGGCACATTGGATAAATGAATGGTTACACGTAATCCCAATCTCGACCTGCTAGTAAGCGTTTCTGAATTTTCTGATTCTGATTTGTCAGAGTCGTTAAGCAAGACAGCATTCTGGCGACATAACATCGGAAAGTCTGCCATAGACTTGTCTGTGCCGCGCAGTAGTATATGGTTTACTGGTCTGACCCCTGAGAGTTGCCCGGGCTTTTCTAGCGACGGTAAGCTTTATTCTTTGGTGATGCCTAATCTAGCAACTTGCACTAGGCAGGAAGCACTAGATTATTTCAACAATACTTGGACTCTCTCAGAGCTTTTGTTCTCTTCTCTCAAGGGTGATGAGGCTTTCTATCGCCCACCTTACCATAGCTTGCGTCACCCTCTGATTTTCTATTATGTCCATCCGGCTGTTCTTTACGTCAATAAATTACGCTTGGCAAAATTGGTAGAAAGCCCTATCGATTCTAAATTTGAGAGTCTCTTTGAGACTGGTGTTGATGAAATGTCTTGGGACGACATGTCGAAGAATGACATTGAATGGCCTGCTGTTGATGAGGCGCAACAGTACCGGCGTAAGGCCTATGAGTTGGTCGCCAGTGTTATTGCGAATGCTCCCGGGCTGGAGCCAGGACATCCGCCGATTACTAGCGAGAGCCCACTTTGGGCACTCTTCATGGGCTTTGAGCATGAGCGCATACATCTTGAGACTTCATCTGTATTGATTAGAGAGTTGCCACTTGCTCTTTTGGCTCGGCCAGAGAAGTTTCCAGCCAATTCTCCAAGCTGCGGAGTTAAGTCAGAGCAGGAGTTTTTGACTGTGCCTGCTGGGGCGGTCTGTATTGGCAAGTCACCAACTGTACCGACCTTTGGCTGGGACAACGAATACGGTGAGAGGTTGGTCAATGTTCCGGCGTTCGAAGCTGGGCGTTCATTGATAAGCAATTTTCAGTTCTGGCAATTCGTTGACCAGGGCGGTTACCAAAATGACAAGTACTGGAGTGTCACTGGCCTTCGCTGGAAGCAATTCCGCAATGTCAAATGGCCTACGTTTTGGGTGCCAGATGGGCCTCAAGGACTTAACCAATTTCGCTTACGTACACTTTTTGAAGTAATAGACATGCCCTGGGATTGGCCTGTTGTAATTAACTATCATGAAGCAGAAGCTTTTTGTGTTTGGTTGCAGGCAAGTGACAATCACCATGCATTCCGCCCGCTTACTGAAGCTGAGCATCAACGGCTGGCGATAGCCAATCAATTCAAACTAGACGTTGAAAACGGTGAAGTGATTTCGCCTCATGGCAATATCAACCTCAGAGCTGGTTCTGAATCTTCAGTTATTGAGGATGCTGCCACTGCCAGTGGTGACATTCCTTTTCGCGATCTTTTTGGCAACGTTTGGCAATGGTTGGGTGATCATTTTAATCCATTACCAGGATTCAAAATTAATCGTCTTTACGATGATTTTAGTACACCTTGTTTTGACGGTGAACACCAAATGATTGCTGGCGGCTCATTCATTAGCACTGGGGATGAAGCCAGTGTGCATGCACGCTTTCATTTTAGACCGCACTTCTTTCAGCATGCTGGCCTGAGAGTCGTGCGCACAAGTTTGGCTGCTCGAGAGAATCAGAGTCTCGATATCTTTGGTGCCGTAGTTCACCTTGGTAATGAGGCGGAAGTAAATGGTGAAATTGCCTCAAGCTATGGACAAGAAACGAATAGCTTTGAAGACTTAGACGCTTTACTCGCTAAGTATCTGCCCGAGATTCAAGTTGAGAGAGCCCTGCAAGTTGGTTGTTCAGTTGGTGCCTTTGCGCATGTCTTGGCTCGTCATTTTGAAAATGTTGTGGCCGTTGATTTGCGTCTGCCCCTAATTAGCGCGGCACAAGAAATATCATTGACTAAACGATATCAGTTCAGTCAGCTCGGTAGCAATTTAGAGCAGTTTACCGTAAACGGTGTGATTGAGAATCTCAGAGCTGACAGAGTGCAGTTTAGACGCTGTGACCCGTGTTCGTTGCCTGCAGACTACCTAAACTTTGATCTTGTTGCTTTGACTGATGCTCTGACATTGGTGCCGAGCCCACTTTCTATATTGTCTCGCTTAAAAGGCGATCGTAGTATTGTCAAATTCGGCGGTTTGCTTTTGTTAGTCAGTGATTTTAATTGGCAGAAACACATCACTCCAAAAGAGTTATGGCTAGGCGAGAAGGAAGTTTGTGACATTCTTTCTCAAGACTTTGAGCTTCTGCAGCTAGTCAATTTGCCTTTTATCAATCGCGAGAGTGAACGAGTTTTTCGCCAAGTGACCAAGCATTGTTCGGTTTGGCGGCGTCTCTAAACAAATTAGAGAAGAAAATTGTCAAATCTTTCTTTTGCGAAATAGGCTGGGCGGTATATTTTGCTGCGGGCATGACAAATCAGTAAGGATTGAATGTCATATGGTGGGATAGAATGTGCATTTATGTGGCTTTCTGTCCTAATTCCTTATTGGCGATTAATAATGAACGTAAAACCTAACCATTTCCTAGCTGCGCTTGTCATCTTCTGCGTTGGTGCTGAAGCCAGAGCCGATAATCCGTTGTCTTTGACCAATCTTGTTAAGGATGTAAAGGAATTAACTGGCAAAGCCGTCAAAGGTACAGCCCACGGCGCTGAAGCTGTACTCAAGGGAACAGGCAATGCTGTCAAGAATACAGCTGAGGGAGCCGGGGCAGTGGTTCGCGGCACAGCCCATGGTGCTGGGGCCTTAGTTCAGTATTCTGAAAAAGCTGTTGGTATTACTGCGGCAGATCCCGCCTATCACGCCCCCGTGGCGGGAGCTAAACCGGGATCTGCAACTGCTGCAGCTGTGGTTTCTCCTCAACCAGTGAGCCGCGAACAGCAAACAACTGCCGCAAAGACTCCAAACAAATTTTTCAAACTGCCTTTTGGCCATGGTCAGACCGCACCTGTGGTCAATACTTCTGTTAGCTCTGCCCCGAAGGCTGTATCTGGCCCTACTTCTTTGATTGGCACCAGCATTGACATTGCTGTCGATCGCCACGGCAACATTATTGACTCAAGCGGAAAACTTGTCGGTCGAGTTTCTGTAATTACTTCTGATGTTGTTGGCACCCCTTCTGAATTCGCGGGACAGAAATTTAATGTCACCGTTAATGGTGCTGGTGAAATGATAGATGGTGCAAACCGCATCATCGGTCATATTTTGGGGGCTGAACCGCCTTTGATTCCAAAAGATTTGCCCATAGAATCTAGTTCTAATTCTAATTCTAGTTCTAATTCTAGTTCTAATTCGCCGACGGCTATACCAAGTGATCTTAGTGGTGCTGTTTCGGTGCCCACAACAATTATTCAGGGACCTGCGTCCAGTCCGGCTTCAAGTTGGACTGAAGAAGATGTGCTCAAAAATTCTGCGCCGATTATGCACGGTATTAACTAATTAAAGAAGGTCTGAATGAGTCTCAAAGAAAAAATCTCTGCCGATTTGAAAGAAGCAATGAAAGCTCGAGATCAAGTGCGGGTTGATACCTTGCGCTCTGCGCTTTCGGCATTTTCATACAAAAAGCTAGAAGCAAAGCCATCAGGCAAGAATGCTGAAGGAGATGGGGCTGCCAGCGAGAAAAGCGAGTTGAGCCATGAGGAAGAGCTAGCGGTTTTGCAAAAGCAAGTAAAGCAGCGCAATGACTCGATAGCAGAGTTTACTAAGGCTAATCGCGCTGAGTTAGTTAGTAAAGAAGTGATTGAGCGTGACATATTAGCGACCTATTTGCCTGCTCAAAAATCTGAAGCAGAAGTGCGCGAGCTGGTTAAAGTCATCATCGACGGCTTGCCTGCCGAAGGCCGCAATCAAGGTGGGGCGATGAAGGCCGTAATGCCACAGCTCAAAGGTTTGGCCGACGGCAATCTTGTGCGGCAAATCGTTACCGATCTCTTGAAGTAGGTGACTGTGGTAGTTAGAGATCGCTTCATGCCCTGTCCTTGTTGCAGCCAGGTTGTCTATCACAAGTGCTGCAAGCCCTATCACGATGGTGCTATTCCTCAATCAGCACTGCTATTGATGCGCTCTCGCTATTGTGCCTATGCCTTAGGGCTGGCTGACTATTTGATGAACACTACTCACCCTGATCACCCTGCTTATAATCCTGATTTTGTTGAATGGAAAGCTGATCTGTTGAACTTTTCGAGAGGCACCAATTTTCACGGTTTGAAGATTCTTGAATTTGTAGACGGAGCAGACACTGCCTCTGTTTCTTTCAGTGCCTACTTGCGCCAAGGCGAGCATGATTCTACCTTCTCTGAAAAGAGCACATTTATTAAACAAGACGGGCGTTGGCTGTATCAAGCCGGTGAGCTAGCCAACTAAATTCTATGTCTATTTGTAGACGTAGTCCCAGCCTGTAGATTCTGGTTTATGCTCAAGTTTTTCCTCTTGCTTCACAAGAGCTGGCTTGAGCGTCTTTACTAGGCTTGGATTGCTGCTGCTGTTTACTTGTATTTTTTTGCTTACTGGAGTTTTTGTTAGGGCGCCTTTTGGGGGCATTACTTCGGGCTTTGCTGCCGATTTTGGTTGGCGCATTGCGAGAATTTTTTTTATGTCGGCAATGTCGCGATTAATTGCCGCTCTTTCGCTGGCGGGCATGGTGAGCTTGAGACATTTCTCGAAAGTGCTAACTGTCTCTGTCAGCTTGTTTTGCTTCAACAGTGCGTTGGCTAGATTGCTCCAAGTCATCCAGTCTTTATTGTTTAAGGTCAGGGCTCTGCGAAAAGCCTGCTCAGCGCTTTCAAAATCTCCGAGCTTGCGGTAGCAATAACCTAAATTGATGTAGAAGTCGGGGTCGTTAGGAAAGCGGGCAATGGCTTCATGATAGTTGTCTACGGCATCTTCATAGCGTTCTTTTTCTAGGTATTTGTTGGCTAGATTATAATATGGAATGGCGTCGCTCCACGCGGCAGGATGCTCGATTGGTTCTTGTAACTGTTCGCCTTTTTCTTGCTTAATTGCTGGTGCTGCTTGTGTCTCTACGCTAACAAGCCAACTGCTTAGACAAAGAGCAAGAATATAGATTGTTTTTATGATTTGCATTTTTTATCGATTAAGGTCTGGCCAACTCAAGATTTTATTGTCATCAATAGAAGCAAATGGATCTCCTTCAGTTATAGCGGCACCAGTGGTGGTACTTAGATCGTTAAGCTCAAGGGTAACTGCTCTTAGTTCTTTTATGGTTGGTTTGCTCATTATGTGCCCTTCTACCTCAGCCTTGATTTCACGATTCTGTTCTAGTAGTTTGGCTTTGGTGGCTAGGTCTTTTTCTTTTGCCAGCTTTTTCATTTTTGCTTTGAGTTGCCGTTCATTTTTTGCTTTTATAATTTTTGCTCTAATTTGAGCATCTGCCGCTAAGGCATTTGCTAGCTCTTTAATTGCTTCGGCTTGTTTTACCTGCTCACGATAGTTGCGCACATAGGCCAACATCTTGCCAAAATTCCAGGTCATCTGAAAATTCCAACCCGTAATATTTGAGTTGGCCGGAAAGGCGAGAATACGCGAATGATTAAGGTCGCGAATGGCTCCAACAAGACACTTATTTAAAACCGAGTCTGCTGTGCTCGCGTATATGCTGCCATGAAGATTACCTTTTCTATCAATGCTAAAGATAGCGGCTGCTGCACCTCTCACCTGATCTGTCGACTCGGCATTCAAGCGCTTGAGTAAAACGTGTTGAATAGAGCGTTTGAAGCGGGCTATCCAATAATCCCATTCAGGAGTGTTTTCTGGTGCCTGTGAATAGACAGTCAGACCTTCGGCGTGACTGGCCCAGGCCGGTACGTTCATAGTTTTGCTTTTCTCTACTAAATCTAGCATTTCGTCCATATGCATAATTTCGGCTGGGCCACTAGTGCGCCTAGAGCGTGAAGATTGTGATGATTGAGAAGAAGATACACCAGTGGCAGTCTTTATCATTTTTTTGCCGCTGCGAATGGCGTCTTTCATCGAGCCAAACAGGTCAGGAATTTCAAAATTTGCTGATGTTGTCGGCTTTTCGCTAGTGCTAGGTTTGTTATTCTCTGGCTTTGTCAGGCCAATAAAGTCAGTCACTGATGAAGTCATTTGCGCAAACCAGTCTTTGGGCTTGGCTGGTGCTACTGGTAATAGCGGTGACGCCGCTTTATCTAGTCCCTCTAGTTTCTCCTCGGCAAAGGCACTAATCATTTCTGGTGGTGCTAAGCGAGCGGCCATTTCTAGCTCTTTGAGGGCCGACATGTCCATGCCCTGTTTCTTCAAGGCGAGGCCGAGGTAATAGTGTGTTTTGCTGTCTTCTGGGTGTTCTTTTAAGTCAGTGAGCAAAAGGTTTGCTGCTTCGCTATATTTGCCGGCTTTGTAGGCCTTTAGAGCGAGCTTAACTGCAGTTTTTGAATCGAGTTTTTGTGCTGGCCTTTTTTCTTCTTTAACTTGAGCGTGTACTTGGTTTATAGGCTGGAGTGAACACAAGGAAACAGTTAAGGCGATGAAAAAGTTTGATGCTTTAATCAACATTTTTCGGCTCATGCACTGGGGGTCATGTCTTTGAACATGACTATTGGATAGTTGTTTTTCTGGGCTACTACTTTTGCTGCTTTGGCGGCAGCTAGAAGGAGACCAACTTCTTGGCAGTCTTCCGGTATACCGGCCACTCCAAAAGCAAGAGCCAGTTGGCTGAGATTGGCCTCCGGGCCAAGACTCCGAGCTCTCAATATTTCAAGAATGCGATGAGCCAATACTGCAGCGGCTTGCGTTTCGGTGTGGGGCAGTAGAATGGCATAGCTCAATGCCTCAAAGTGAGCAAAGAGATCAAGAGAGCGTTTGGCACCGTTTATGCGGCTAACCGCTTCTTGTAGTGCCGATGGCGTTAGGGCTTTGAGTTCATTATTGTGCCAGGCCCACATCTCAAATATGATGATCGAATAGGGTATTCGGTACTGTTGAAACCGCTGAAATTCTTGATCAAGAAAATAGTGAAAAGAGGGATAGGAAAGAATTCCTGTATCGGGGCGAGACAACATTTTGTTGACTCTCTCAATTGCCACGTGATCAATAGGAGTGGCATTTAGCCCAGCTGTTTTGTCGGTTTTTGCTGGCTTATTCGAGGCAGTAATGAGCTTGGTATTGACTAAATTAAAGAGAATGGGCACCCAGTCTTTTTTAGCCATGGGCGTTTTGCGCAAAATATCAGCCAATGTGGAACAGCCATCAAGTTGAATATAGAAATATTTTTGCCTGGCCATGTCGACAGGAGCACCGCTGGCAACCCGTTCTTCGAATTCTTTTTCAGTTAGGCTGCCATCAGCTTTGTTGATGTACGATTCTGATTTTATGCCGGCGGCATCAAGTGTCTTGGTCTGATCAAGAATAGTAATGCCTTCCATCAGGAGGGCATCAATGCGCTTTGCTACGGTTCTAAGCGGGTTTGTTTCATCGCGGTAGAAATAGAATTTGCCCTTTTCCCAGGTAACTAGTTCTAATACTGCTAAGTCACCTTCTAGACCTTGGGCTGTTGCATGGGTCAGAGCCCCTTCGTAGAAAAATACTTCTGCTCCCGACTGACCATTGTCGACAAATAAACAACCAGTCATGCCACCCATGTTGATAGATTGAAGTAAGTTCGGCACTTGCATATCAACTAAGCTGCCTTCCATGGTGGCAACTTTTGAGTTGCGGCTGGCGTTAGAAACTGGGGCCCGTTGGGTGGAGATCGACTGCATTTTTAGCAGTGTGCTTGTGAAGACGCCACTGCTGTTAATGGTTCCTCTAGCTGAGCTGTTCACCATCTGGTTTGAATCACCCAGTGGAAGAGCATCACCGGTACATTCAGCTGTCACCAAGTTGAGAATAAGGCCGACATCGCCACAGGGATATGTCCAAATTTCTCTGATTTCCCGCTGGCTACTTTCGGTCAATTCCCAGACCGGTTCGCCACCTAGAGGGCTGAAGGTGCAGGTCAAGGTCAATGTATTTTCGCTAGAGGGTCGCCCCCAAATTACCTCAATTCTTCTACCAGCACTCGTCTGGGCGTGTTGAAGAGCTTCGGTAACATCTTTGCTTGTTGGCAAAGACTCCAAACGCGGCAGACGTAGAGGCAGAGTGTTGGGGTCGACTTTGGGGCGGTACATGTTTTGGACTGTATATTGGTTTGGACGGTACACTTTGACTAGTGGTGAATGAGACTTAAGCCTAACAGAATAAGGCCAAATTGTAGATATAAAGAGGACTCTAAACTTTCTACTGTGAGCTGGTGCTAGATTTTATTGTGCCATGCTGCTATTAAATGCTTGTTAAGCCTGCGAGTTTCAAATGGAACGAACCAAACTATCGAAAGTAAGTAAAACCCCCGACCAATTTACCTTGCTGTCAGTGGTTGAAATGGCATCGATGATTCGCAGTTCATTGATTGCCCTGCCGTTTCAGGCGGCGAGCCAAACTTTGCTTGTCACTTGTACATTTTCGTTTGCCACAACCAACGTGCCTCGTTGGTGTTTATTTGCCAGTGAAGAAGAAGATGCTCCTGCTGTCTGGTGCATCGATTCAGCTGATTTAGAAGAAGTCAGTGCTCTTTTGGCTAAGGGTCTGCCCCCTCAAGCAATAGCTAGTCAAGTTTCTCCTAGTCAAGATGACCGCCGTTCCCACCCAGTAGCCGCACCCCAACCCGGTGTCTTACCCCAGCCAGCGGTTTTTGACCAGGTTAGCTTTGATGCCTACTGTAAGCGCCTTATCGACGTTAGTTCTGGTATGTTTGCCGAAGGCTCTTTTTACTGGTTTTTGATGCAAGAGTTTAACCGCTATCAGCGCACCAAGCTTGGTTTCGGCATTGTTCTTCTCTCACCCTGCGCTAGTCTTGAGCAAAATATGGGGCTGACCCACTCACGGCAAGAGGTAATTGCCTGGTTGGGTAACTTAGCTGTGGCTGAAGTTCGTAAGCTCGACTATATTTGCCACTTTAACGGTCTCATTGGCATGGTACTTGCTAACTCATCTCTGGAAGAGTCTGAAACCTGCGCTCAGCGAATCATCGAAATTGCCAATTCGCGCAACAATAGCCAGCGTTTCGACGCCGGCTTTGACCCTCACGCTGGTGTAGCTGGTATGCCCCAGACTTGCGAACATCCAGGTATTTTGATAGCAGCCGCCCAGCAGTGTCTGAACCAAGCGATTGCAGCAAAAATACCAGTGCTAGCGTTTCGTTAATTTCCGCCTTTCGTAAAACCCCGATATCCATAATTAGCTTTGTTATATAAGCTTTTCTGCGGGGGTTTTAATGCCGTTTCAACCAGATAAGTTCGATGAAGACCGGCAATTTGCGAAATTTGCTGATGACAAGTTGGCTCGCGAAGTTTATGTGCTGGCGAGCGGAAGTGCTGACGCCATTGGTGCCGTCAAGCAGCGACTGCCCGAAGTTGGCGTAGAAGTTGCTGTTTCTGTGGCTACCGGCTTTGCCCTGCGAGCGGCTGAGGCAAAATTGCCCTGGCTTAGACCAGGCTTAGCTATTGGGGCTGTGGCCTTAACTGGTACGGCGGTCAAAGATTTGCTTAAACCGGCCGGTGAAATTGCATCAACTCTAGCCGACACCTGGCGCTCGGCTGATAATCTTGAGGCTAATCGGGCCAAGTTTGCAGGCACTGGGGGAAAGTTTGCCGTTGATTTAGCGATCATAACAACTGCTGGCTTGGCTGGCTCTGCTCTGGCCAATCGAGCGCTATTTGGTGGTGGCAGCAACTATGTGCGCATTAACACATACGAACCGGCTTCAACCTATGCTGGCGAAACATATTTCCGCGGTCCGAGAGCTAGGCTCTATAACCTTCAGGAGCCCGACGCGGCTTCATTTTTGGCGGCTCGTCAGAGTTCAGTGTTTTTGACTTCAACTAAAGTGCCCGGCGGTCAGCACCGCTATAGCGCCAATGGCTTCTTTGCCTCTGAAGATGGCCTGATTGTCACCAACCATCATGTGGTAGCGGGAAAGATTGAGATCAACGCCAGAGACTATAGCGGCACTATTAGAAAAGCTCGCGTTGTAGCAATGAATGGAGCCGAAGATCTCGCTGTGCTCAAGATAGAATCTCAGCAGGGTTTCAAGCCCCTTAAGTTTGCCAAAGAAGCGGCTCTTCCTGGGGATAGAGTCTTGCCTGTTAGTCACCAATATGCAGTCAAAGGCTTGACCATAGGACCCGGTCGCATTGAAAGTATTGAGCAAATGCCCATTCGGGTGAAGCAGGATGGCACCAGGGTGAAAGTGACCGACCCGGCTAGTTACAATGCCTCAGAGCATACTTTCAAATTTTCCAGTGAGCTTCAACCCGGTACTAACCAAGTCATTTCTGAGCGCTTCTTTGGTAATTATTTCTCCAAGCCAGGTGCCTCTGGTAGCCCGCTTTTGAATAGTCAGGGTGAGGTAGTAGCTGTTTTATCTGGTGGCATGGATGGCAAAAACTATGCAATTCCAACCAAGGCAATCGAAGAAATTTTGGCTAACGCCCGCAAGCTTATGACTAATAAATAGGGGCTGGTATTAATTCAGTTTTTCTAAAACCGGCCTTGTTCAGTGCATCATTTAGGTATTTGTCTTGCTTGATTGTCTGCCAGACAGAGCCACTGAGATAGTTTTCGATCATAAGTAAAATCGGGCCTTGGTCTATTCCAAGAGTTTCCGGGCCGATCCAACCCGATGGTTTTATTTTGTCAAAGGTCGGATTAAAGGCGTCTTGAAAGCCATAGCGCCCCATAATTTCTGGTCGGTCATTGACCCAGTGTTTTAGAGTCGGCAAGACAAGTTCAGGAGCAAAGGGCAATGATGCTGCCGCTGCCGTTGGTGCGATGGTGCCGTCATCGAGGGCTTTAGGAAATCCCCGTGCGGCATATCCTTGAAATTCGATGGGCCTACCGTCGACAGCTTTGATCTGATAGCCAGGGCCATCTGAGGCCGTTAGACCCCAATCTAGGGCGCTGTAACCTTTCCAGTTGCCAGGATTGTGCACGGCATACTCGTGTTGTTTTAAGACTGCCGCTCGTGAGTGATCAAAATAGTCAAGGCTGAGTTGTCTGCCCCGAGCGTCTCGAATGCCTTTCATCTCTATCCATACTTGAGTGTATTGATGGCCAAAAAGCGGACCAAACTCAAGACCTTTGTGGCCATATTGTTCGCTCACTATATCAGTTGAATGGTATTGCTCCCAGGCTTTGGTCGGCAGAGGATGAGTGGGGGAGCCGATTCCAAGCAGCATTAAAATCGATGCCTCGTCGTAACCCCGCCAGTCAGTTTTGATAAAACCATTTTCTGGTGTCCAGCCCATACTGAGGCGACCGCTTTCGTTGGTGGCCCAATTCCAGTCAACCCGGCTGAATAATTTAGTAGAAAGTTCGCGAATTTCTCTTTCTTTGGGCAAGTTTAGTTCGAAGTAGTTTTTTGAAAAGAGAACACCAGACATTAAGAGTGCGGTATCAACCGTTGATATTTCATTGTTTCCAGCACGTAAGCCGGTCTTCGCATTGAGGAAGTGATAGAAAAGGCCGTGATCGCCTGATGTGCCTTGAACTGCCGGACCTTGTGGGGCTTGCCATAAGGTCTTTAGTACTTTCAATGTGTAGTCGGCTGCTCCGTCGCGACTAATCCAACCGTGTTCTGCGGCGATACCATGGGCGGTGAGTGAAAATCCCACGGCGGCAATACTAGCTGGTGAGGTTTCGGTAGAACGGTCTTTGGTCAAGCCGGTGGTCTTATCGCTCTGCTCTCTGAAATATTCGAAGTGTGCTTTTTGTAATTTCTCTAACATAATTCTGTCTGCCATGCTTAGCTCGGGAGCTGCTGCTTGGCGAGCCATTAGCTCACCAGTGATTCTTCTTGCGTTGCCGTGGGCTTGATGCAAATCTGCCGCAATATGAACACCATCGAGAGCTGCCCCGGTCACCACAAAGGCAGCCATAGATTCGACTATTTGTTCCTTTGTGGCGTGACCATTGCCTGAGAGCAAAGAAGTACTTTCGGCACTAACGGCACCACCAATAGAACCACCAGCTGCATTGGTGCTCAGTCTGAAACTTATACCAGCTGTCGATCGACTAAACGCCAAGTCAGAAATTGGTATCTTAAATGTGCTTTCGGCCGCTACCATCATGCTGCGGCTGGCTAGACCCATGGCACCAAAGGTAAGAGCTGAGCTAGCAGCGGCAATGCCCCTTTGCTCCCAGAAACCTTTGTTTAGATCTGTCGATGGTGTCACCACAGAGCCATAAATTGCTCCATCTAGGGCCATTTTTACCGGTGGCGCTAAAAATCTTACTGTATTTGCTAGACGACCCATACTGGTTGCCTCAGCTTGGCTCAATGCTATGGTTCTTACCACTGATGCACTAAGTTCGCTGGTTTCACCTAAGCGACCAATTTGGCTTAAGGCTTTACTGGAAGAGCCTTTCACGAGGAGAAATGGAGCCACCATACCAAAGCCAGAGCCAATTGTTGATGCTAACCATTCTTTGCTGGCGAAGGGCTGCACAGTTGGCGCTTCGACAAGCTTGAGGGTAGGCAAAATTTTGCTGTCAGCGAGGTGATTTACTAATTGCGTTAAACCGTCTACAGGCGCTTGTAATGCTGATTAGACAAACGCTTTGCCGCTTAGTTCAGAGAGGTTGAGTGCTTGTCTCGCTATGCCCACGTCAGTATTGTCAGCTCCTTCTGTTGAATGCTGGTTCTCTGGCTGCGCTTCTGCGTGTTTGACCACTATAGGCATGTCCACCTCAGGCGCATGATGGGCGCCTAGCGACCTATTGTCAATGGGGTAAAGCTAAATTCTAGCTGTTTGCGTTTTTAAGCTGGTCGATAAAGCATTTGATGCGCTCTAGTGCTTGCTCGATTTTGTCTATAGAAGTGGCATAGCTGCATCTGACATGATTGGCTCCACCGGCACCAAAAGCAGTGCCCGGAACAAGCGCTACTCGCTGCTCATAGAGCAAGCGCTCAGCAAAGTCTTCGCAGCTTAGGCCGGTGCTGGCAATACTAGGAAAAGCATAAAATGCCCCAGCAGGCATGTGGCAATCAAGGCCAATTTGATTGAAGCCGTTGACTATCACTCGTCTTCGCTGGCTGTATTGCTCAACCATATCTTGTACTTGGGGCTCAGAGCCTTTGAGAGCCTCAAGCGCTGCTTTTTGCCCAGTTATAGGGGCGCAGAGCATGGTGTAAGAATGTATTTTCATGATCGTGGCAAGAATGTCACTTGGCGCACAAATGTAGCCGATACGCCATCCGGTCATGGCATAAGCTTTGGAAAAGCCGTTAAAGAGTATGGTGCGCTCAAACGCTCCATTTATTGAAGGTACGCAGGTATGCTCGCCTTCGTAAGTGAGGCGATCGTAGATTTCGTCACTGAGAATATATAAGCCATGCGCTTCAGCAAATTTTACTATTTCTTCCATCAATGAGCGCGGCATGGTGGCGCCAGTAGGGTTGGATGGATAGCCTAAGAGTATTGCTTTCGTGCGGCTAGTAAGATGGGCTTCTAGCTTTTGAGCTGTGATGCGAAAACCTTCTTCGGCGGTGGTCTCAACTGCTACAGGTATACCGCCGGCTAGACTGATGCAAGGTTTGTATGAAACATAGCAGGGCTCTGGTACTAGAACTTCGTCGCCAGCATCAAGTATGGTGCGCAGAGCGATGTCTAAGCCTTCAGAAACTCCTACGGTTATTAAAATTTGGTCTTCTGGTCGATAGCTGACCTGATAGAGATGTTCTAGATGCTCGCTAATAGCCCGCCTTAGTTCAATTAGACCCCAGTTAGATGTGTAACTTGTCTGACCGCGTTCTAGTGAGTAAATAGCTGCTTCTCTTATCGACCAAGGGGTGACGAAGTCTGGTTCTCCTACCCCAAGCGATATTACATCTTGCATTGAGGCGGCAATATCAAAAAAACGTCTTATTCCTGAGACCGGAAGAGCGCTAGCGATTTTGGCAATGGGCTTGAGGCTAGTCATAGCTAAGGAGAAATCACCAAACGCTCACTGCCTTCTGCTTCTAGGTAAAGCACGTCATCCTCTTTGTAGCGACGCAATTGGAAGTGGGTCACTGTTCCGGTGACACCATTGATGGTGGAGAGCTTTTCGGCAACGAAGTTGGCTAGCTGACGCAAGTTTGTTGCTTCAACAACTACTCTTAAATCACTGCCACCAGAGACCAGCCAAACACTGCGAACTTCAGGAAAACGGGCTATGCGACCAGCGATGGCGTCAAAGCCTACGTCGCGAGCCGGTACTACTCGAACATCAATGAAAGCTGTAACTTTGTCAAAACCAGCTTTCTCCCAGTCAATAACAGCGTTATAGCGCTTTATAACACCTTCGCTTTCGTATTGAGTAATTAGCGCTTTGACTTCGTCGACTGAGCGCCCTATTTGCTTGGCAATGGCTTCGGCAGTGGTCCTGCCGTCGCGGGCCAGAATGTTTAGAACCTCGCAGCGCTTTTCTTCGTTGGCCGAACCGTCTTTCATGAAAGCCTCAAAGTTGCTTTTGCTTGTTCGATTATCCGTCTAAGATTACTTTCGCCAATTTCTTCGACGCTGGCCGCTTGTTCGACTGGCGCAAATATTTGGCCGTACCATGTCGGGTCTTGAAAGACTTCAGTCCAGTTGTCGAGTTTGTCCCATTCGCCATCGTTGAGACCAAGCAAGAAGCGTGCCCTAAAAGGATCGACCCCTTCAGCTTCAAAGGCCGCTACTCGTAGGTCACGACCAAGGTTGGTGTCGAAGTGAGCGGTGCCAGCGCTGTCGACATCAACGTCACCATAGATATCAAAACGCTTAATTAGATCTTGGGCTTCAGCAATGTACGAGTCGTGCATACGTTTGCCTTTTTCGCTTAATTTGTAAGCTGCTTTTTTGACGTCAATCTCAATTAGATTTTCGCGCTCGCCGTAAGCAATCACATCAACTAGGTCGCCGTTGTCTTTAGTGACATCAATAATGGTGCCAACAGCGATTTGATGTAAGAACATTACTCGGCCAAATTCTTCGACTTTCTTTTCTGTTGTGGTCTGGTTGGCATTATTGGGCTGACCAGAACTAGCACTAGAATTACTTTTGTCTAGCACCACAAGATCGCAGCGCATATACTTAACTGAGTCGCGCTCCGATGGTACAAATGCTTGCAGAAGTGGTGCCTCTGGATCAAGTGCTTCACCGTTGGCGACAAAATCGACAGAGTTAGAAATGAAAAGCCCATCGCTGTCACGGTCGAAAATTATTTGTTGCAGGGCGCGCAAGTCTTCAATCTGTCCTTGGGGCAGTCGACCTTCTTCAATTAGCTCCTCAGGCTTTTCGGCGCCGAGAATTTCAAAAACAATGTCAACTGCTGGTTGTTTTGCGGTTTGTTGATCAAGGGTAATCACTACTAGATGCTGATTGAGGTGATCTGAAACACGCAGCAAGTAGTTCATCTTTATCTTCTCCGTCCGCCCCAGCCGCCCGATCTCTTCATAGAGAAGCCCGATGAGCGTCGGCCGCCCCAGCCAGAGCTAGACGATGCGCTTGGTGATGAAGAGGAAGAGAAGCCGCCCAGACCGCCCCAGCTTCTTTTCGCGGTAGTGCCGGCTGGCGACGAGAAGGAACCACCAAATCCACTTTTACTAGTCAAGCTGCCATCTGACTTGCTCTTAAATCTAGAGAAGAAACCTTGATTGGCTGTTTTCTGTTGGGCGTACTGTGGCGATTGCCGCCAGGTATTGCGGTAACCCATAAGGCCGCCGTGGTTGCCATAAGGTGTATGGTAGCGCCCGCCCCAACTGCTCATTAGATGCGACATTACCATCATTTGTACGAACGGATTATCGAGAATGCTGCGGTGACCTTCATAGTAAGGTCTTCCGTCATAACCAGCCACTCGGTATGGTAGTTCGTTGTTTACTACATCTCCGGTTTGTTCAATTGCAAAGAGCTTTTCGTCTCCTGTTTGAAACCCTGGTTTTTGGTCTTTGTCGATATAGCCTATTACAGTCAAACGAGAATTCTCGTGGGTGGCATCAAGAGAAACAACGCCTTCGCCATCGTATATTTCGTTTACTCGCTTCTCAAAATTAGCCATCTTGCTGTTGAAGTCTTTGTCACCTTTGGTCTCAAAGAATGCTTTTTGTACTTCATCTAAATTGATTTTTTGTGACACACCTTGAATTTCAGGTGAAACATAGTGCTCTTTTACGCCCCCAGAAGAGCAGCCCGTTAGGCTCACCGGGGCGATCATGAGCGCCAAACTCAACACAATAGTGAGTGATTGCCAGCGTTTCATGCTTTAAGACCTCCAGCGGTAGTAATAGGTACTATAACAACTCTAGAAGCCAAGTTTGTTTATATACATGATATTTTCGTAGTTGCGGTTACTGGCTAGTGACATGCTTCAAGAAGATTCAACTAAACTGGACATTAATATCTTGCGGATATAATTGTCCAAGTAAGTAACAGCTCAGGAGAATCATGAAAATACTAGCCGCGATAGATGGATCTTTTCAGTCTGAGGCTGCTATCGATGCTTTGGGTAGTTTTAAGTGGGCCGGTGGTACAGACATAATTTTGTTCACTGTGCTCAAGGCACCTGAAATGGGTTTAGCTTTTGGTCGTAAAAGCGGTGACCAGTCAGTGCTGATGAAAGAAATGGCTGCCTCCACTGCTGACACCTTAAAAGGAATGGCGGCAGAGCTAGAAAGGAATTTGTCGGGTAGTCGGGTGACTTTTCAAATTGCCCAAGGCGATGCCAAAAATGAAATTCTTGCGGCTGCCAAAGAAAATGCAGTGGACATGATTATCATGGGCTCACGGGGCCATAAGGGTATGGAGCTGATATTGCTTGGTAGTGTCTCCCAAGGCGTATTGATGCAAGCTCAGTGTCCGGTAGTGATTGTCAAAAGTGAACCAAGCACTGACTCACCAAACCTTCAGGAAGGTTTCAAAAACGTGCTTTTGACCGTAGACAATTCACCTTATTCTCGTGCTGCCCTGGCGTGGGTTAAGACCCTCAACTGGTCTGCTTCCACTCGTTTTAAACTGGTGACAGTGGTGCAAGCTCTAACTGATTCGTTTGCATCTGAAGAGAGTGCAGTTCGTGCCACCAGCTTAACCAGGCAACACGATTCACTACATGCCATGGCCCGTAGTGAGATGGAAGCGATGGCTCAAGATTTGATTGATCATGTCGGACCTGGTCGGGTAACCACTCAAGTCGGAGAAGGCGATCCTCGCGAAGTAATTTTGCATGTGGCTAGCATCTGGTCTGCTGATTTGATTGTATTGGGTTCACACGGTCGCACCGGTTTAACTAAGTTGTTGCTTGGCAGTGTTTCTCATGCCGTAGCTGTTCATGGCTATTGTTCAGTGGCGATAGTCAAAGGCATGGTGGCCAAGGGGCAAAGTGTGCGCCAGCAGCAGACAGGGATGTTTAAGATACCTGAGGTCAAAGAGATTGTTGATCGCTTGCCACCGCCACCACCTAATAGCCCTTCTGATACGCCTCACATTCAACCAGGCGGCATGTAGTTTATTGTTTGCTTATGACTTGATAGATGAGCACAAAAGCAACAATCAATATCAGTATTAGGGCTTTAGCTATAGAGAGTAAGCGCTCCATTACTTTGGTTCTGATATTGTAAGTAGTGGCATAGCCAATTGCTCCTAGGCTGGTGGGTGTTTTCTCAGCACTACTTCTTTGACGATTATATCGATGCGATCCATCAACTGAATATCTTTTTCTTTGTCTTGGGGAAAGAGGTTAGCGTTGAGCTGGTGTAGTCTTTGTAAGAGGTGGAGCTGGGGAAAAGACTTGCCAAACAACTGCATTTCGCACCAGGCTACCCGTGACAAAGTTCGCTCATGACTAGAGGGAGCGTTAGGTTTGGCGGCATCAATAAGTTGTTGTTCAATCATTTCTTTTCGGGCTTCGGCAGCAGGGTCATCATCTTCGTCTGCTGAGTAGCTGCTTGTTGCACTGCTTGTTGCAATAGAATTAACGGGATTTAGGTCAGAAGCGACGCTGCGTAGCCCTCTAACAAATGGATTGGCCTCAAATGTACCAAGGTTGCCAGCCGCAGCGCTCGGTACTTGGCCATCCATTCGCGTGCTCATGCGTGGATTGACAGCCAGAGCATTTTCTGGTTTGACGTGCAGCTTAACTTCGGCATATTGGTCGAGGGCATCGGTTCTAGCGGAAAGATCGCTGCTATTGGATTGGGCGCCGAAAGCCTTTAGTTCCATGCGATTTAGTCTTGTGGAAATGGCATCGGTCTGGTAACTCTGGCCCAAAATGGCGGTTTCTAGGGCTGTTACTCGTGGGTAGTGACCCGGCGATTGATCGGAGGTAGGCTCTTTTGTATTTTGATTAGTGTGTGTTGTCGTTGTTGTTGTTGTTGTCTCAGCTGCTTTTGGTTGTAATTCAGAAGGCAGCCCGACTGCCGCTATGATTTGTGCTGTTCTGTGGGCGGCATCTCCGCTGTTTGTAGCGCCAAAAATGAAGTTCTCAAGCCGATTGAGGCGTTGATCATCACTTTCGCTTTCGAAATTGCGCTCGAAATATTTGTGCTCGTATGCGCGTATCTCGCGAGTTAGGTCGTCTGTTTTTACGGGCTTTTCAGGAAGCTTGTTGGTAGTTGCCACTGTCACTTTTGCTGCGGGCGCTTGCACATTGGCATAAGTGGCACTAGCTGCCGCTAGTGTAATTAAACCGGTGACAAAAACGGCTGTAAAAATGTCGCGACGCATTCTACTTTCTCCAGAACAATCGCCTTTTACTCTATAAGAAATTGCGCCTTTCTAGTAAGCCAAATCGTTTAAGGTTTAGGAATAGGCTTGCGAGCGTAGCATTTTAAAGCGGCGCACTTGGTCGTCTCGACCCACTGCATAGGCGTGGTTGAGATGAAAGTCAATTACTTTAAGGGCATCTAGCTTGGCATGATTGCCTATACAAGCCTGTGCTCTTAGTTTACCAAGACTAAAGCCTAAGTCTGACGAAAGTTCGCTGTGGTCAACTAGTCGCTCTGCCAAATCTAAGAGTTTTAAAGCTAGGGCAAAGTTACTTTCGGCTAAAGCCTCGTCAACACTAAGTATTAGCGAGTGCAGTCTGTAATTGCGTCTGAGGGCGACCAGTGCAAGGAAATCGGGCTTGAATTCTTGATTTGTGCCCCGTTTTTCTCTTTCACTAAGTGCATGTGAGAGCAGGTCTTGTACCTCCGGGTGAGCTAAACCTAGCGAGATTGCTTTTTCGAGGTCTTTTTGACACAGCTCAAAGGCGCATAGCCCGAGAAAGGCTTTAGCTCTCATAAACATGTACTGAGCCTGATTGGGATGACGTTCTATCAGGATAGTGAAGTTGTTGACGGCCAGGCCATAATTCGCCGTCTCAAGAGCTTCTCGCCCATTGATAAAGGCAAGCGAATCGGTGTGATCGCATCCAAATGATTCTGACTGTTCAGAGAACTGAGCCATTTTATGGTTTGCCTAAAATCTGGTTGTCAAGAGCTGATTTCATCTTAGCAAAAAATCACGGCACCTTGAGAGGCTTAGGTAAATTATTGTTCAGCCTTTAGCAACTGTTGCACCCTGCTGTGGATAGCTGTTGGTCCTGGATCGCCCAGGCTATAGAGCAAAACTTCGTTGTTCTTTTTGAGGTAGAGTATGGCTGGCAGTGGTTTGACACCATATTCAGCAAGTAGAGGTTTGTTCTTCTCTTGGTCGGCATCAATCCAGACCACATTGACTTTATCTGCGTCTTTGCCCAGAGCTGCAGTGATATCGGCCGATAGTGTGTTGCAGGCGGCAATCCAGGGGGCGCAGAAGACTAAAATTGTCGGCTTGGTATTGTCTTTAGCGGCATTCAACGAAGTTAGTGCCAGTGAATCTTTTGCAGACGTACTCATTGATGGTGCGATAAATTTTTCAGGTAACTCTAGTAGCAGTTTGTGTGCTCTGGCTGCTAGAGCCGTTCCCCGTGCTACCTGCAGGGTCGTGCTGAGGTGTTCTTCTGCCTTTTTATATTCACCCAGTAAAATTTCACCCTCAGCAATTTTGAAATGACCAAGGGCTTGCTTGAAGCTGCCAGCATCTTCTACCTCGGCCTTGCCTTGAGCCTGTTTTTTGCTTGTCTGCTCTGGCTTGTCTGCGCCTGTTACTACGTGTTTTTCGATCCAGTTGGAGACAAGATCAACCATGTCGCTTGCAAATTGACCTTGTTCAAATATGAGGTGTTCGGCTGAGCCTACCATCACTAAATTTTTATCCGATGACTTGATCTTACTAAATAGTTCAAGGGTGCCTGATGGTTTGACTAGCCTGTCACTAGCCCCTTGCAAAAATAGCACTGGCATGTCGGTTATTAACTGCGCCTTGCTGCGATTTTGATTCATCAAGTTACGGAAGTGATTTAAATCTTTGGCTGAAAATCGACTGCGGTTGAGCGGGTCTTGCTCCCATTCTTCTGCTACTTCAGGCTTGCTTGTGGCCCGAGCAATGACCTTAGGACCGACTAATAGTTCTTTGTTTGGTGTGTAAATAAAACCAAGTGCAGCTTTGATATTAGTACCCTTTTGACCTTGATTTTTTCTAGAGGGAACGCTGCAAATTAGGGCATCGACTAATTTAGGATTATCAGCTGCCGTTTGCAAAGCCAAGGCACCACCCATTGACTCACCTAGAAGAATAATTGGTAAACCAGGGTGAGCTTTGCGAATTGAGACAAGGGCACCCTTTATATCTTCGAAAGCCGACGGAAAATCTAGATCGGCTGTATCTTTTTGGTTTTGCCATGAACCAAAACCACGTATGTCAATGGCATAAGTAGGAATGCCTAAGTGCCCCATTTGTTTGCCGAAAGAAGCATAGCTGTTGGCGTGCAGGCTCAGTCCATGAATACACAACAGAGCTGCCCAAGGGGGAACAGTGAGGTCGCGCCAGGCTTCCATTGGTGCTGTAGCAGGGCTTGCATTTGCTTTCTCAGTGTTGGAAGTTTTTTTTGATTTGGCCCAGGCCGATTGGGCATCGAGCTGGGCTGCTGAAGGAAGTAGTGCGATTGATAAGCTGAGAGCCAGGGTGATGATAAAGGCTGAGTTTTTCATACACCTGAGTCTTGCATATGTATGTCCAGTTAGTCTGGCCTAATTCTACTCTGAGAGTGCTCTAATGGAAGGTTGCTTGGTCTGCGTCATACTGACTACTTGTTGAAAGAGTATATTGTTGAAAATAAAAGTAGTAGGTTACTGGCATTGATTCCCTCTAAACCAAGCGCTGTTCTGGATCTTGACTTGAAAGCAGTAGAACCAGATCTAGAACTAGAAATGGATCGCCCTCTGGCTGAAGAAGAAGGCTGGCAGATTGCTCGGGCATCTTTCGCCCGCGAAGCTCTCCACTATTCAGTGCGTGGCGGTATTGCTCTTTTGATTCTTGCGGCTTTAGTTCTGGGGGGCTTCTGGCTTATACACAAAGTACAGCACCTGCCGCCTCATGTAGTTAATGGCGCCAAGCAGATGATTGATCCTGTGCTCAAGGCCAATCCTTTCAATAGCGCCAGCGAAAACAATCCACCGGCCCCAACTTCGACTGATTCTAAGGCAAAGGTTGTCAGCTCTAGTGCTGGACATTCTAAAGCCTCTTCTACTAGTAAGCGGCGCCGTCGCCAAGTGGCCAAAAGAGCTGGTCATGGCCATGTTAGACCCGTTCAAGCTGGAGACGACCCCACTGGCGGGCGTGTCACCTACTCTGATGGCATGATTACCGAATACTCCTGGAAATAACCCTTTATAGCGCTTCCTATAGTCAGTTATGGTTCTGCCTATACCGGGTAGTGCTTGCCATCGGCTAGCCTAGGTTTATGCAATCTAGCTAGATGGGAAATTGATGAACATTAAAACCGTTGCCGACTTCATGAACAACCTCAAAGCCAAACTTACTTCAGATACAGAGCTGGCCGAACAAGCCTGCCCATCTGTCAGGCTGAAGCAGATAGAAGCGCGCTCTAGAGAGAATATCGAGGCTGGCCTAATCGACAGCAGTAACCGGCAGAAAACTACTGTTCGTGAGGTGGCCATCCGTTGGTCCACCAATCCTGACGGATTTGTCCGTCAAGATGTCCGTAAACCTCATCAGATGGCTGGGAACCAGAGCAATTTTGAAATTGATCCGATGGCTAAACTAGACTAGCTACTTAGCCGACTACTAGCTGACTATTTGTATATTGATTCACGTTAACTTTATTTGCAAGGAACCAAAGAGCTGAGAGCCAGTCTTTTCACCTTGGGTGCATATTCAGAGTAAACAAGCGGTTGTTTGCCTGGTATTCTGCACTGAAAGAGGTGTTTTGAGTGCGTCGAAGCAATATAAAACCAGCTCTGGCTTATCTCACCGTTTTATCAGGTCTGACTGTCAATGCCGCCTTAGCAGAGGCATGGAGCCAGCCAGAGATTATTCCTGTTGCAGCTCCGGTTCGAGTTCCTGTTCTGGCGCCGGCAACAGTCAAAGTTATAGCGCCATTGACAGATGCCAAAAGCGATAGCAAAGCAGTGCACCAGGGTGCGATAAATCGCAGTGCCGATGCACTTTCTCCGCCGGCCAATATTGCCGTCGACTCGGCAACAGCTGAAGCTTTCAAAGAAACAAAACCGCGTTTGATTCTGGCGCTTTCTGGAGGCGGCTGTAAGGCAGTTGCTGAAATTGGTGTTTTGCGCAGCTTTGAGCAACATGGCATAAAAATTGACGGCATAGTTGGTACCAGTATGGGCTCTACTGTTGGTGCCCTCTATTGTGCTGGTGTTTCGGTGGACGACATTGAAAAAATGTATCTTGATGACACCATGCAAAATGCCATGCTCAAAGGTGCGATTTTGAGTGTTATTACTAGCCCTATCAAACCGATTGCTTATCTTTTTAAAGGCCGACCTTATGCTGGAATTACCAGTGGCGATGGCTATCTAAAACTACTGCAAAGCAAGCTACCGGCAACCTTTAGCGAATTGAAACTTCCTTTTGCTGCAGTGGTTACTAATCTGACCGACGGCGAAACTACTGCTCTGGCGACTGGCGATTTGCCCCGTTCGGTTTTAGCGAGCAACTGTGTTCCCACTCTTTATCGGCCGATGATGTTGGGAGGCAAACTCTATGTCGATGGGGGTTTAAAGGCTAACCTGCCTTCAACCATTGCTCAAGGAATGGGCGCTAATATAGTCGTCGCTGCTCTGGTGGATACGGCCATCAAACCAGTAGCCAATAAGCAGTTTAAGTCGAAAAAGAATTTGATGATGAGAGTAATGGATATCATGTTGGCCAATGCTGACAAGCAACAAGCCCATGCTTCTGACATTCTCATTTATCCCGATGTTGACTTTGTTCCAGGCATGACCAAAGACAGAGACATTTTGAAGCGTGGCATTGCCGCAGGGCAAAAAGCTGCTGACACAGTGGCCAGCCGCATTAAGGCTGAACTCTTGGCCCTAGATAGAAGCAAAGGGGCAAATCCCAATCATTTGGTGGAAATTCCCAGTAAACAGGTCGAGACTGAAGACAGTAAATCAAGTCCCGAGTAAAATTAAGGCAATTTTGCAGTTCATTTAAGTAGGTGTGATATGGTCGCAGAAGTCGACAAGGTTGAAAAATCTAGTTTGGAAACCCCGGACAAGACTGATGGCGCTACTGTTAGCGGGCGCACCTTGAAAGATCTGATCGATGGCTTTAGCGAATATGGTCCTCAAGATGCCATAGTCAGCTTTGTCAAAAATGGTTCGGTGACTTTGAATTATCATGGCTTTCTCTCTGAGATTCGCAATGTTGCTGCTTCTCTGCTCAGCCAAGGAATAAACAAAGGTGACAACGTCGTCTTCTTTGCACCAAATTCAGCGTCATGGATTATTTCTGCTCTTGCCACCATATATACAGGGGCAACAGTGGTGCCAATTGATTCTCAACAAAATGATGATGTGATTAAACACATTATTGAGGATAGCTCGGCTGGTTGGATTTTTACTGATGATAAAGGCTCTAAGCGTCTCGAAAAAATATTGCCGAAGTCTGGTGCTAAAGCCAAATCTAAACATCGCATCGTTCGACTTGATGATGATGAAGTGGCAGAAAGCTGGAAGAAAATTAGTGCTGCTTCGAAAGAAAAAGCTGAGGACATTAATCCGCAGTTGTTAAAGCTTACACCGACTGATATTGCTGTCTTGTTTTATACATCCGGCACTACAGGTACGCCAAAGGGTGTGCCACTGAGCCACACCAATATGCTCTTACAGCTTGACGAAGTTATTTCTAAGATTGATTTGCTCAAGCCCAAAGACCGCGTTATGCTGCCCTTGCCTCTCTTTCATGTCTACCCGCTTAACACTGGTTTGATGGCACCACTTTTGATGGGCCTCACCATTGTTTTACCCCGGTCGTTGACAGGGCCTGAGATTATGCGTGCCCTCAACGATGGCAAAGTCACTGTCATTGTTGGAGTGCCTAGGCTTTTGCGTTCTCTTTATCAAGCTATTGAAAGCAAATTTCACAAGAACGAAATCATTGGTGCCGGATTTGATGCTGCCATTAACTATTGTCTGGGCATGGATAGATTTTTCAATCTGCGTCCGGGCAAGACACTTTTTGCGCCTGTACGAAAGAAGTTTGGACCAACTTTGCGTCTGTTCACCTGCGGTGGTGCTCCACTTGCCAGTGAATTGGCTTACAAGATAAGAGCAATTGGTTGGGAGATAGGGGTTGGTTATGGTTTAACAGAAACGGCACCGCTAGTTACTTTTCGTGTTCCTGAAGATCGTGATCTTGAAGGGGTTGGTCAAGCGATTAAGGGTGTCAAAGTACGCATAGACCCTTTGGCTGAACCTGATGAAAGGCTAGATAAGGATGCCGGTGAAATTGTCGTCACCGGTCCCAATGTCTTTGCTGGCTATAAGAACCTTCCTGAATTAACCAAAGAAGTATTTACTGCTGATGGTTGGTTTAGAACTGGTGATCTTGGGGTGATGAAGCATGGCAAGTTGCATGTGATTGGACGAGCCTCTTCTACCATTGTCATGGAAGGCGGCGAGAAGATTCAACCAGAAGACGTTGAAGATCGCATTGCTAAACAACCAGCCATTGCCGAAATTGGCTTATTGCAAGTAGATCACAAATTGGTTGCTTTAGTTATGCCTGATATGAAAGTAATTGGCGATCAAGATGTTAGAGCTGCTCTGGCTAGTGCTCTTAAGGTAGCTTCTAGCAACCTCGCTTCGTACTTACAAGTAACCAATTTTGCCATCACCAAAGATACTTTGCCCCGCACTAATTTGGGTAAAATTAAGCGTCATGAATTGCGGGCTCGTTATGACCAGGCCGTGGCCGAAGAAAAGCAAGGTAAAGGCGCGAGTAAAGCAAAAAGTGCTGAGTCGCTTGATTCTAATGATCAAATATTGGTGGAAGATCCTGCTGCTGCCGCTTGCTTAAAATGGCTGAAAGAGCGCTTCCCTGAGCAAGAGATTAGACTTGATACCAGTCCGCAACTTGATCTCAATATAGATTCGCTTGAATGGATGCATCTGACTTTAGAACTCGTCGAGCACACTGGTGTAGAACTGACCGGCGAAGCCGTTTCAAGAGTGACCACTGTGCGCGAACTTTTAAGTGAGATCGTGGCCTCATCTGAAGGCGGCGAAGGTGCTGTTTCACCAATTGATGATCCTGATCATTATTTAACGGCTGAGCAAAGAGAGTTTGTCCAACCTCTAACGGGCTGGCGCATTGGCGCAGCCGAAACTCTCTATAATTTCACCATGATGGTAATGAGCCCCTTTAGAGTGCAAGCTGTTCATCCTGAAAATATCAAAGATGTGCCACAGGTTATCTTCGTTCCCAATCATGCCAGCTATATAGATGCATTTGTCATTGCTGCAGCTCTGCCGAAAGAGCGAGTGAAGAACACACAATGGGCCGGTTGGACTGGTATTGCCTTTGGTAACCCAGTGTTTTCATTCCTCAGTCGTCTATCGCGAGTTATCCCGATTGAAGCTAAGCAATCTATTTTTTCTAGCTTGGCACTGTCTGTGTCGGTTTTGAAGCAGGGTAATAACTTGGTCTGGTTCCCTGAAGCGGAGAGAACTCTTGACGGTCGTCTTTTACCCTTCAAGCAAGGTATTGGTCTTCTGCTAGAAAAGAGTGATGTAAAAGCTGTGCCTGTTTATCTTGATGGTACACGTCAGGCCTTAGCCCCAGGAGCTTTCTTCCCTACTTATGTCCCTATACGTGTGATCTTTGGCGAGCCTGCGACTGGCAGTCAGTTGGCCAAGGAAGGTAAAGGAAAGGAAGCCCCCGAGCGTATTGCCAATGCTCTGCAGCAGAGAGTATTAGCGCTTTCGAAAGAAGCCGTAAATAAAGTGCCCGAGCAAGAAAGCAAGAGCTAATGACAAAATCTCAAGAAACTAAAGAGATGGAGCCAATGTGGCCATCCTTAGTTGCACTTTTAGCTGCTGGTGGACTCTATGCTGCTCTGCCTCAGTCTCTGGCCTTGGGGCCGCGATGGATGCTTATAGCTTTAGTGCTGTTTACTCTTGCACCATCTGAATTCTTACACAGCCGAGGGCATCACAAATTTTGTCGCCCCATAGGCTTCTTTGTCATTAGTGCCGTAACCTTGGGCATGATTGTTTCGGTGGTCTTATTGGTTAGGGCTATTCCTGCCCATGTGGTGGACCCTGAACAACTTTTGCATTCAGCCACAGCACTTTGGCTCAGCAATATTTTGGTCTTTGCTGTTTGGTACTGGCGCCTAGATGCTGGCGGTCCACACCAGCGCAGTCTGCGTGATCAACATACTCATAGCCATGGGGCCTTTCTCTTTCCTCAAATGACCATCGCCCACTCTAATCAAGACAAATGGGCACCACTTTTTGTTGACTATCTCTTTCTTGCCTTTAATACCAGCACAGCTCTTTCACCCACTGATGTACCCGTGCTTTCTCGTTGGGCCAAAGCATTGATGATGGTGCAATCGGCAATTTCTCTAGCGGTGGTAGGTTTGCTCGCTGCGCGTGCTGTAAATATCTTATGATTGATAGGTCGATTGAGCATTTTCAAGTGGTGCGCTTATGATTCGCTTTGGAGAACTGCTAGTTAGGTTAAACCTCGTCAGTGAGCGAGATTTGACAGATGCGCTTCAGGTAGCACCGCAATTTGGCTTGCCCTTAGGGCGCACCTTAGTGCTGTCGGGTCGTATCAGCGAGACTGAATTGCAGCTCGCCGTTGAGCTGCAGCCATTGATTGGGCAAAATCTTTGCTCTTTAGAACGGGCCAAAGAAGCAGCAAAATTGGTTCGAGCTAAGGGGCTACTACCGGCTGAGGCCTTAAAGCGAATTGGTGTTCAGGGGGCTACCGATAAGGCTACCTTGGGCTGTCTATTAGTTGATTCTGGTTTCATTTCAGCCGAACAGGTTGATAATGCTCAGAAGATCAGTTATGAAACAGGCATGAGGCTTGGCAGAGTGCTGATTCTCAATAATCTGATCAGCCATTCCCTGTTGACCCAGGCTCTCGACCTTCAGGCTATGGTGCGTCAAGGTCGCATGTCTTTGCCTCAAGCTGTCGAGATGCTAGTGAGCAGTGCGCCGAAGCATGCTCTTCCTGCCAATATCTCTATGCGATTAGAGGCCCATGGGCTGAGCCCCTCACCGGCCAAAAAGCAAGTTCGCTTTGGCGAGTTCTTGGTAATGTCTGGCCTTGCCAGTGAGAACGAAATTCTCAATGCCATGGAGACGAGTTTGAGTAAGCAGCTCAGTCTTGGTGAGGCGATTGTTGCCCTTGGTCTAATCTCAGAGTCACTCTTCAAGAAGGCCGAAGGTCTGCACGAGCAAGTGAGCCAGGGTGCTGTCACTCTGAAGCAAGCTACTGATGAGATTTACCGCCTGATTCATGGTAACAAGGGCGGTAGCAAGGCTGGTAGCGTCGATGATAATATTCCTTCTCCTGTCTTGGGCGAATTGCTCAAAATGACAGGATTTGTCAATGATTCTGATATCTCTGAGGCAATTGAACTGAGCAGCCGCTATCCGGCCCTGATTGGCAAAATGCTTGTGGTGTCTGGTGCTATTGATGAAGCGACATTGATTGCTTCATTGCGTTGTCAGTATCTGCTTAAGCACGGTTATCTCGGAGTCGACCAAGCAGTTAAAGCTCTGCAGTATTCAAGGAAGAATAAAGTCAGTTTTGATGATGCTATGGAAGAACTTAGTATTGCTAAGCCTACCGGCATTTAATTTCACCTATAAGACTTTCATTTTTTTCTGGATGGTGGTTTCGTCGTTGTCTGCAGTAATGCATTTGACTGTTACTACGCGTTCGCCTGCTTGAGCATCTTCTACCATCTGCCATGACCAGTTGACTGTTCCGGCAGTGTCAGCACGTTTCTCTATTAGATTAGGATGTCTGCTTGCTTTGCCGTTGGGTTTTTGTACCGTGATCTGGCAATAGGCTCCTGGTTCGGTTTGTACTGTGACGCTGCAAATCTGGCCTGCCCTTACCACCCTGGTGAAACCGACGATCTTGGCTTTGGCATGATGGAAAGGCAAAGCTTGGGCAGGAAGTCCTGCCAGCAGCATGAAAGTCAGTAAGGGCACAAGAAGTATCTTGTTGAGTAAAAACATTCTTTTCTCCAGATAGCTCTAGCATAATAACATGGTGTGTGGGCCGGTTTTGTATCATCTTGGAACTATTTAGTCAGGGCTCCGTCATTGAAAACACGAGGCGTTGAGAATCGCTGGCCCTAGTAATTAATAAGTGAGGAAAGCTGTGAATAATTCGATTTATAGAAGCAAGTTCAAATTCGTTGCATTTGCAATGATGACACCACTGCTCAGTTCGGCCATTTTTTTATCAGCTCAACCCGCTCAAGCTCAAGGTTTTACTGATACTTTACGCAACGTGCTTGGTCCAAATAACAACAGCTCTTTCAATTCAAACAATTTTTTGGCTGGCAACAACAGTGGCATGAATGCCGCGCAATCAACATCAATAAATAATCTCAATAGCACACGGGCTCAGGCTAACGCTTCAATATCTGCTGCTGTGGCCAATGGTACAATGAGCGTTGATCAAGCTAGTCTCTATCAAAATCAATTGAATGCTAACGCCAATGAGCAAAACAATTATGTAAACTCTGGTAACTTTAACTTTGCCCAAATGCAGTCAGTATTGACCAATTTGCAAAGTATCAACAGCAATATCACTAGTGCAATTTCAACTGGTGCCACCAATAACTTCAACGCTAACACTAGTGCCAATAACTACAACAATAATAACGGCTGGAACAATGGTCGGCGCAATCATGGTAGAAATCGCTGGAACAACGGTTACAACAATCAGGTCAGTGCGACTTACTGGGCTGGTATTGACAGCCAGTTGAGTGCATCCCTAACCCGCATGCAAGATGGTCTCAATAATCGTTCGCTCACTCAAAATGAGTTTAACGATTTGAAGCGGCAGTACGACGCAATTGTTAGCAGAGAAGCACAGTACAAAAGTAATGGCAATCGCTTTAACAACAACGAACGGACAGCATTAGAGCGTCAAATCGATAACTTAAATAATACAATAACCCGCGAAGTGACTGACCGCGAACACAATCGTCGCAGACGTTGGCACTAAGGTATAAATTGAACTCTTTCAGCACTTAGCGACAAATATAGATTAGCAATATGATACTTTGACATCTGTTTTCAAAGTATCATACTTGTCTAATCTATATTTCGCTTTTGGGAGAAAGAATGTCAACAGCAAAAATTTTCCGCTGGAATTTTTTGATGGCTTTAGTGGCCTGTCTATCTTGCCTGGTTAGTACGAGCGCCGCATCTTTTGCTGCCGAAAAGAAGTTCTTTGGCAATGAGTACGATCCTACTAAAGATCAAATTACTGCTTATACAGACGCAACAGGCGAAGAGTATCCAAATAAGCCAGTACCGCTTAAAGTCAAAGACATGTTCAGCTATCTGCAGCCATGGGATGGTTATTGCAATGAGAGCAAATTGCCTGAAGCCGATATAAAGCGTCTGCCATGTCAAACATCGAATATTAAACCGACTTTGAAATACCATGGTGTTCAAGTAATTGGAAACAAGTGGATGCACCGAGCTTGCGCTGAGGCCCTAAAGTCTGTGCAAAACGGCGGCGGACCTTTCAGCACAGTGATTGTGCAAATTGACAATGACACTAATAAAGTAATTCGCTACTGGGTTTCACACAACCACGTAACAGAGTGGATCGACCCCACTGCTCACGGCGAAACTACTGCCATTAGGCAAGCCTGCAGAGAGTTGGGCGTTTTTAATCTTGGCGAAATCAATAAATCAAATCCAAATCTTAAGTTGCCGCAAACTTGCGCTACTTCACACTGTGACTTGTATACTTCAGCTGAACCATGCCCAATGTGCTATTCGGCTACTCGCTGGGCACATATTGATAACATCTACTTTGCTGCCACCGTATACGATGCGGCCACTCAAGGTGTTAACTTCGGTGACGAGCCTCAGTATGCTGAGCTTTCTCTCAATTACGAAGATAGAGTTAGGCTAGGAGTAAACTGCTATCAGTGCACAACTGATAACTCGCTTGATGCTTTTAACCACTTTAAACGTGGTGGCAGCATAAAGTACTAAATATAAATTGCTTGTGAAAGGGGCGCGGGGTGTGTACTCCGCGCCCCTTTTTAAGGATAGCTATGACGAAAAAAGAGCACCTTGATCTGACCGGCCCTACCAATATCAATTTGCTAGAAGCCTGCATAATTGGTTTAGTGGCAGCCATCGGCGCTGTTTTACTCAAAGATGGAGTGGGCTTTCTTGGTGCTTGGCGCATTGCTGGCGTTGACTTTGCCAATGCTAATTTGGGCCAGTGGCACTTTTTGTTTTTGCCAGTAGTTGGATCATTGGGCGGTCTAGTCGCGGGGGCTTTAATTCAGTTTGTCGCACCAGCGGCGACTGGAAGCGGCATTCCTCAAGTGAAAGCAGCAATTATGGGAGTGCCGCAAGATCTTGGATTGCGTACTGCAGCTGTGAAATTAGTGAGCTGCGTGGTGGCACTCGGGTCTGGTCTATCTATGGGGCGTGAAGGCCCAACTGTACAACTATCAGCAGCTCTGTCAGCCAAAGCCAGCGAATTGATTCGCTCTTCGCCCAAGCATCGCGCTCAGCTCATTGCCGCTGGTGCCGGTGCCGGTTTGGCGGCTGCATTTAATGCACCACTTGCAGGTGCGCTCTTTGTTTTAGAAGAGCTAATTGGTCGTATTTCGGGCTTTACCGTTGGTACAGCTGTTGTTGCTTGTTTTATGGCGGCAGTGCTTTCTCGCTTAGTCGGAGTACACAGTCTTGATATTGAAATGAGTAAGTTGAACGGATTGTCAACCTTTTTTCCTATAGACATTCCTTTCTATTTGCTTCTTGGAGTGGCTGCAGGTTTACTTGGCGCCCTTTTTAATAAATCTATTATTGGTGGCCTGACTATTAACCGTGATTTTTTGAAATGGCCAGTGACAATCACTTGTGGTCTTGCTGGCTTAATTTCAGGTATTTTGGTCGCCTCTGTACCACCGCTCTATAACGACTATAGCGGTTTGCGCGAAGCACTTGTGGCTGGCAATCTCGGTCTAAATGCTATTCTGCTGGCCTTGGTCTTGCAATTTGTATTAACTGTAGTTGCCTATAGCTCTGGTGCTCCAGGAGGTCTGTTTGCCCCTAGTTTGACGATGGGGGCTTGTCTTGGTTTGCTGGTTGCTTTTGTCGAGCAACAGCTTTGTGGTTCTGCTAATTCTGTCACTTTTGCCATAGTTGGTATGGGCGCTGTCTTCTGTGCCGTTGCCCGGGTGCCCATGACTGCTGTGGTGATAATTTTTGAGATGACCACAGACTTTAATGTGGTATTACCTTTGATGATTTGTTCAGTGGTTAGTTATCTCGTGGCCGAGAAGTTAGACCCGGGTTCTATCTATGATCAATTATTAGAATGGGGCGGTATTGATTCTGAATCTGTCGACCGGCCATCTCTTTTGCAGACAATTGCTGTTGGTCAAGTTATGGAGCGCCAAGTTGAAACCCTAGAACAATCTGCCACCTTAGGGCAAATACGTGCACAGTTTGCTGCTTCTCGTCACCATGGCTTTCCGGTATTAGATCAAGACAAAAAAGTTGTGGGGATGCTGACAGAGCATGATCTGCTGATTCTAAATCAAGAGCAAGAAGAGAATCTAAGTGCCAAAAAGTTGATGGTGCCAAATCCGGTCACTGTTGATTCTGAGCAGGTTTTGGCTGAAGCCGTTTTGCTTTTCGATAACTATAAAATTAGCCGTATTCCAGTTGTAGATGACGGGTGCTTAGTCGGTATTATAACTCGCGAAGATGTTATGGCGGCTGAGAGTAAAGGTTTCCTTCGACCAAAACGAGATCTCAGTGCCACATCATTTGTTACTTATGAGACTAGGTCATTGACTGAGAGCCGGTCGCGTCTTTTAGTGATTTTGCAAGAAGAGGGTGAAACTGAACGTCACGCTCTTGTTGCCCTTGCTGCCACCGTTGCCAAAGCCAAGTCTTTTGATCTCGAATGTTTGCATGTACAGACAACTGGCTTAAATTCACTAGAAGTACAAAAAGATAGCAACCGTGCTCGTCTTTTCGTTCAGCAGGCAGAAGCTGTGGCAAATGAAATGTCTGTTGCTGTTCATACAAGTGTTCGTTTGGCTCAGCATCAGGCCATCGCTGTGGGCGAAATTATTGATAGACGGCCAATAGCGATGATTGTTGTCGCTCTCGATTTAGCAACTGACTTGCTAGAGCTTGAGTTGATTGTGAAGCAAACAGCTTGTCCAATTTTAGGTAGCTGTTCTTCTTACGGTGGCAATGCTAGTGCTGTAACTCTCACCATTTTTGGCCTAGATCCAGCTCAAGCTTCTTTGTCAAAAGAAATTGGCCAGTTATTTATGCAAACTTCTGAAGCTAAGTTGGCTACTCTTCATGAGAATGTAATTGAGAGTGAGAAAGTTAGTAAAATCCTTGAGTCGTTCAAGAGTGCTAATGAGCTTGCAATCTTGGCTCTTTCGCGGCAAAATTTTATAGCTGCTATTAAAGATGCTGAAGTGAGAGAGCTTCTAAAGCGCCAAGTACCAATTTTATTTTCGGTAAGTTGATGAGTAAATTATTTGATTGGACCGCAATTGTATTTTCTTTGCTGACCTTGCAGTCTGTTTCTGCGGTGCAAGCTTCAGACTTTCATAAAGATATTATCTATCAGGTTTTTACAGATAGATTTTTCAACGGGCGCCAAGACAATGATAATCCACCTCAGAGCCCTGGCCTGTTTGATGGCGGCCGCAAAAACTGGAAGGCATACTGGGGCGGTGATCTAGCTGGGGTTCGAGAGAAGCTTGCTTATATAAAGAGTTTAGGCTGCACAGCCATTTGGATTTCGCCTTGCATTGATAACATCAACAAACCAGATAATGATGCTGCTGGCAATATGGTGGCGCCTTATCACGGTTATCATGCTCGTGATTTTATGAGAGTTGATGAGCATTTTGGTGACAGTGAGATGAGTTGGAAAGATTTTGATGCTTTGACCAAGGCTGCCCACGATCTCAATATGCGAGTCTTTGTTGATATGCCCTTTAATCATACTAGCCCGTACAATCGTGGTGAATATGGTGCCCTCTATGATAACGGTCAGTATAGAAGTGACGTAGAAAACGACCGCAATAAATATTTCCATCACTTGCCTGCTGTTAGTGATTTTAACGATTCTTATCAGCTGCAATATGGCACCATATTTTATTTGGGCGATTTAGATCAAGAAAATCAGTATGTTGACACTTACCTAAAACAAGCAGCGGCAAAGTTTCAAAGTCATGGAGCCGATGGTACTAGGCTTGATGCCGCTAAGCATATGAACTGGGGTTGGCAGCACGTCTTGGCAAATAGCTTATATAACCGCGCTGATCATTTAGTTCTGGGCGAGTGGTGGCTTACTGGTATTGACGATCAAATGTATAAAGATGCCGTCAAATTTGCTAATAAGGGTGGTATTTCGCTTTACGATTTTCCATTGGCCTATGCTATTCGTAAGTCGTTTGCGGATGGCGGCGACCTGCGACTAGTTGATCAAGTCGTTAGCCAAGAGAACAAAGATTTCATTGATAGCAATGAACTTTTGACCTTCATTGACAATCACGATATGTCGCGCTTTCCCAGTATCAATCAAGATAAGAAAGCTATGCAACTAGCTCTAGCAACCCTTCTTACTAGTCGCGGCATTCCCATCATTTATTATGGTACCGAGCAAGGTTTGCATGATGATACTAATGGCGGTGAAGACCCCTATGACCGTCCCATGATGCAGAGTTTCGATCAATCATCTGAGAACTATAAATTGATTCAAAAACTCACAGCCCGAAGACATTCAAATTTGGCTCTAAGCTCCGGTAAGCAGAAAACTATTTTCTGCTCTAAAGATCTCTATGTCTTTGAGCGTCGAGCCGGAGATCAAGTTGCCGTTGTGGCGCTCTCTTTGAGTAAAGGGGAAGCTGCTGTCGGTAATTTAGTTTCTACTGCTCTTGGTTTGCCTGCCAACCAGCGTGTCGAAGACGCACTCAACGGTGATCTTTCGGGTATTGCCTTTAAGTCAGGTAGTGAACTTAGTTTACCGCCCCGATCTCTTGCGGTTTGGTTGACTAAGGCGAGTTCGCCCGCCGCCTTTATCGCGGCGGTACGACCACCGGCGGCCACTGCCGGCAAACCGGTCACTATCTATGGTGCAGGCTTTGGGTCAGGCTTAGATAAAGCTAGCAAGGTCACTGTTGGCGGTGAAGAGATGACAATTTCTTCGTGGGCTGACGACAAAATCGTATTCAATGCTCCTCTGCTCAAGCATGGTCGCTGTGCGCTTGAAGTAACTTGCGGGAGTTCAAACAAGGCTAGTGCAGAGATGGTCGTGGTTGAAGGTAAGCTAGTTCTCGTCAGGTTTGTGGTCTCAGGACTGAAGCTTGCCCCTGGCGAGAAGCTCTATATCAGTGGCAATACTAGCGCATTAGGCGGCGGTGCTTTGGTGCCCACAGATGCTGCCGGACCAATGCTGGTCAATCAAGATAGCCCAGAAAGAACATTGATCTTGGCCGTGCCCATGCCTGCTGGTCAGTCAGTAGACTTGCGTCTGTTTGTTTGCAATGGCAAAGATGAGCTTGTGAGAAGCGAGAGCAAGGCACACACTTTGAAGATGCCACAGCTAGGACCAAGTGTCGTTAAAATGACTTGGCAATGACTGCGGGCAATAACACCTGACAAGGGCTGCAAAGTGGCTAATCTCTGCTAATTCCTGCAAATCTTTGAATTTGCTGGTTTGAGCCCATTTATTAGCTAAAATAGGCAGTTGTGAGCTTTAGATACTGGAAGCAAGATTTACCATGACCGAGAAAGCAAAAAAACAGAAGTTTGCCCAGTTGGGCAAAACCAATAAGCAGATTTATGACGATCCCAAAGCCGCTATTCTTGAGTGCTTTCCTAACCCCTTTGCTGATCCTGAGCAAAATGTAAACGGTGTTGTTGGCACAATTCATATTGAAGCGCCAGAATTCACAACTCTCTGCCCAATTACCGGGCAGCCTGACTTCGCCACAATTGTTATTGATTACCGGCCGCGACAACTCTGCGTGGAGAGCAAGTCGTTGAAGGTCTATCTCGGGGCATTTCGTCAATTTAACGAATTTCACGAAGCGAGTGTTAATCGTATCGCCAATGATTTGATCACCTTGCTAGATCCTCACTATCTCAAGGTGGAGGGGCGCTTTACTCCTCGGGGCGGTATTCCATTTTGGCCCACAGCTGAATACACTAGGGCCAAGAAGACTTCTAAGTAGAGCTTATGTACTGGCTATTTGCTACAATTTTTGGGCCCCTCAGTTCTATGTTGCTTGCAATCAATGTCTAAAGCTTTAGTAGTTTTTTCTGGTGGTCAAGACAGTACCACTTGCCTTTATTGGGCCAAACAACGTTTTGATTTAGTGCGGGCTCTGACATTTGATTATGGTCAGAGGCATCGCCTTGAGCTTGTCAGTGCTCGAACCATCGCCCAGATGGCTGGTGTGGAGCAAGAAGTAATAGAGTTGGGTAAAATCTTTGCTGGTTTAAGCCCCCTTACTGATCTCTCTAAGCCGGTTGAGGCCTATGATGGCGTCGAGAGCTTACCTCAGGGCATTGCCTCTACTTTTGTGCCGGGACGCAATATCTTGTTTCTTTCGGTGGCTGCAAACCGTGCCTATGTCTTGGGTTGCGACACTGTTGTAATTGGAGTGGCAGAGCAAGACTTTGGCGGATATCCTGATTGTCGCTTAGAGTTTATTGAAAAAATGCAGGCAGCTCTAGCCAGCGGTTTAGATGCGCCGCTCACAATTGCAGCCCCACTGATGAATTTGACTAAAGAGGATACTGTTGTCCTGGCCCAATCTCTGCCTGGCTGTCTGGAGGCCTTGGCTTATTCCACCACTTGCTACAACGGTGTATGCCCGCCCTGTGGCCATTGTAATTCGTGCTTACTGCGAGCAAAAGGCTTTGAGCAAGCTGGCATCAGTGACCCCTTGCTTAGTCTAGTTCAGTTAGCTGAGGAAGTGAAAAGTGGATAGTAAGCAAACTATCTCAGCTGTTCGCAAGTTGCAGTTTTGTGCTGGGCATCGTCTATATCAACACGAATCAAAGTGTCGCCATCTTCATGGCCATAACTATAAAGTTTTTCTCCATGCTCAATCTACTTCTAACTTAGATCAAATTGGTCGAGTAATTGATTTTTCTATATTGAAAGGGCGTTTCTTGCCCTGGATTGAAGAGAACTGGGACCACGGGTTCATAGTTTGGCAAGGCGACCTAGAAGCAATTGCCGCATTAAGGGCAATACCAGATCAGAAACTATTTTTACTTGATAGCAACCCCACAGCCGAGAATCTGGCTCTTTATCTACTCAATCAGGTGGCTCCAAAACTCTTAGCAGAAACTGACGTGAGTATTTCTAAGATTGTTCTCTGGGAAACAGAGAACTGTTTTGTTGAAGTTACAACTGCATGAGAGGCGATAATCCACTACGTCCCCAAGAATTAAATGATGGCCATCTTTGGGTGCAAGAAGTTTTTTACACGCTTCAAGGTGAAGGCCCCTTTACTGGTCAGCCAGCAGTGTTCGTTAGGTTGGCCGGTTGCAATCTTTGTTGCTTCTGGTGTGATACTGAATTTGAGTCTTCTGATTGGCGGCCTCAATTGCCCGAGCTAATGGCCGCTATCGAGAAAGTGCGTCCGCCATTTTGTCAGCTAATTGTCCTTACCGGTGGTGAGCCCTTTCGCCAGAATATCGGACCTTTAGTTGAGAGCGTGCTTGCTCTCAGCGACAAGCTCATTGTGCAAATTGAAACGAATGGCACACTTTATGTTGATTTGCCAGATAGTAGTCGCATTCATATTGTCTGTAGCCCTAAGACCAGTGCACTGAATCAGCGGCTTTTGCCCAAGATCAGTTCGTATAAGTATCTCATTGCCGCTGGTCAGTATGATAACGGCGATGGTTTGCCGCTTGAGAGTACTCAGAAGGTCGGTGAGAGCATGCGCATAGCCAGGCCAGCTCAAGCTTTAGTGGCGGACGCTGGTGAACCTTCTGTCTTTGTCATGCCAATTGATACAGGTTCTGTTGCTGGAAGTTGTGCCAACACCCAGGCCGCAGTTGAGGTGGCCCTAAATTTCGGTTATCGCCTCACTCTGCAAACCCACAAGATAACTGGTATTCCCTAGAGCTAAGCCTTGCCGAGTTGGCACAGTCGAAGGCTTTTAATATTAGTTCGCTGTCTCTTTGGGGTGCTAGTGCTGCGGTCGAGTCAATTGATGCAGAATTTTGCAAGTACCAACATTTATTGCCTTCGAGCAAGCAAAGTTTCTGGCCTGCTCCTTCGGCAAATGTTGCCCAGTAAAATTTTGGATAGGCATGGGCCTTGTCTCTAGGGGCAAACAGTCGCACTGAATAGCGATTTGGCAGGGCGATACCCTTGATGCATAGTATGGGAAAATTTGACTGCTCTGCAGCTTCTTGATAGCGAGTTGGTTTGCCTCCGGCTCTATTTCTATTGCTATAACTTTCAATTTCGATAGAGATTTGCTCATTTGCCAACCAGAGATGCGGGCGATAAGTGCCAAAGGATAAGTTGAAGCTGGTGTTCCCTAGCTCTATACCTAGGCTTAGGAAGAAGACTTTCCAGCTGGCCTCTAAACAGGACTCATCAAAAATTGATCGAACTGCGCCTCCAAACATTTGTTTGCCTCGCTAGATGTGCTTTTGACTAAAGAAATACTATTACGGTTGTCTCACTCGGTCACTGTGCTATTGCACAGAATTGGCCGCAAAGCTAAACTACTGTTCTGGTTTATGTAGGTGCTTATGCTAGTCAAGCTCTTCTTACTTACCGAGGTTTTTGCTCTGTCGTGCCTTTGCGCCGTTTCGCTTTCGTTATCTATTGTGGCTTTGGCGCATGCTGCACCCCTTAATGCAGTAATTGCTCAAGCCCCTGAGTCTTCTGGGCTTGGCAATCAAGAGCGAGCATGTAGAGTTTTGGTTGTGTTGGTTTACGATCAGCATTGCAAGGCCTGGTGCACAAAAGTCAGACCAATAATGCAAGAGCTAGCCGATGAACTTGGTGAAGAGGTAAGCGTTGTCGAAATTGACTCTTCAGCTACAGTTGGAAAGAGTGCCATAAAGACTGCCGAAGATCTGGGCATCATTCGTTACTACAAAGATGTAGATATGGTGCCGGTGGTAATGATCTTTGATAGCAAAAAGAAGCTGATGCATGAGCTTGGTGGCCCTAAAACAAAAGAGACGTACAAGGCAGCAATTTTAAGTACTCTAAAAACTGCTAAAAACAAGTAGCTAACTATATGAATAGTGACGACGATAAGACTCAAGTAAGTGCTGCAGCCTCAGAGGAAGTCGTTACTGTGGTTTCTCCTCAGGCTAAGTCTAGTAACGTCAGAAATATTGCGGATGCCCCTACGGCTCGCTCTGGTATGCAAACAAGTCGGACCATGACCCGCACCGAGAAATTTGATCGCGGCGACAGCGCTGCTGTTTCTTTGCGCTCGGTGCGGCTGATTTCATCCCTTGCCGATATGAGTTTGATCGCTGCTGGTCTTTTGTCTTTGTGCGTGATTGTCGGCTGGGTGTTCTCGATAGATGTATTGAAGCGGTTGTTTTTTGATCAATTAACTGGCTTCCCCACCGCTTTTTGGTTGTGTCTGCTGACAGTAGCGACATTGCCGGTGGTGATGAAAATAAATGCTAGTAACAAAGTTGTCCAGGTGGTGAGTCGCGCTCTGCTGGTAGTCTGTACCGCTAGCGGGGCGGCTTTATGGCTTGAGCATTTGCTGGGACAAGACTGGAACTTAGCTCTACCGATATATCAACCGGCTGATGCAGGCTATTTGACTTTGCCAGGCTTGTTGTCTGTTGACACATCATTTTGTCTTATGTTCGTGGCATTGACTGTACTATCTCTTGAATTTGTTGGTGCTACTCGCCCTCTTGTTCATCAGTCGCTGAGCTTGCTTTTGGGACTACCTAGTTTAATACTGGTGCTGGCCTTTATGTTTGGAGCGGGGGGAGCCGTAGATGGATTTTGTGCCATGCAGGGTTGTGTCGTCTTTAAGTATTTGACTTATCTGATTTTTTGCTTGCTTGAGGTGTCGATCTTCTTATCGCGCCCCACTCTTGGTATCACTAGACTGCTTGCTATTGATACGGTTGGTGGCAAGTTCTTTCGCTTATCAATTTTGGCATTTATTGGAATGGTGCCAATCAGTTGGGCCTTACAGCAGGCTGTCGTTCATGAAATTGTAAATTTGCCCAGTGCGCTTTTGCTGGCCTTCATCGCCTTAGCCGCTGAGGTTAGTGCCATTTTTGCTTATAGTGCTCGGAAGATAGACAAAATTGGCTTTGAGAAGCAAGAGACCGAGGATAGTCTCGCTGAGCTTAGTGCGGCCCAAGAAGAAGGGCTGAAATACAAAATGGTTTGTCTTTCTTGTGCCAAAGAATTCCCAGAGGGTTGGCTTTCGTGTCCTTATGACGGAGCTGATCTTTCTCGTATTGCTGATCGGTTTGCTCCCGGTTCTATCTTTGCTGGTAAATATGAAGTTGGTGATCGCTTGGGTTCGGGCGGTATGAGCACGGTTTATTTGGCTAAACACAAGTTCTTGAACAAAAATGTGGCTGTAAAAGTTTTGCATTCCAATTTAGCCTCTGATGCTAAGTCTGTGCAGCGTTTTCAAATGGAAGCTAAGGCAGCATTTGATTTGACCCATCCCAACCTGCTCACCATTTATGATTTTGGTATTTCGCAAGATGGTCAAGCTTATATTGTCATGGATTACATCGAAGGTGAGAGCTTGTCTGATTTGGTGCAGCGTCAAGGGCCCCTTGAGCTGACTCAGGCTCTGCCACTTTTTTATGATATTTGTTTGGGCTTGGCTCATGCTCACGAGAAGAATGTTTTGCACCGCGATATCAAGCCAAGCAACGTCATGCTACTCAAGGGTGAAAGTCGCATCGTCGCCAAAATTGTTGATTTTGGCTTGGCCAAGAATTACGACGAGTCAGCCCTGAAATTGACTCAAACCGGTGAAATATTTGGTAGCCCCTTGTATATGAGTCCTGAGCAATGTCAGGGTGCTCCGTTAGACAATCGCTCGGATATTTATTCGCTTGGCTGTTTGTTCTATGAATCTCTCTCTGGCATTCCTCCCATAAAGGGAGATAGTGCTTACGATACTTTTAAACGCAAATTCTCTGATAGCCCACCACCCTTTGACCCTGATCTGAACATTCCAGGTTGGCTCTCAGCCTTGATTATGAGCATGCTAAGCATCAAGCGAGACGAGCGTCCAGCCAGCGCTCAGGCTGTGGCCAAGTCTTTTGCTGCTTTTATTCGCTAGTCTCCTGAAAATATGAAGCGAGGAAGTAGTCGGATGGAAGATTAAGTTCTTGCTTTCGTTGCAAGCTTTTCTTGTCATTCTCCTTGAAAGGTAATCAAGGCATGGGTTTTAGTGATTTCGCTGGCTACGGGCTGGCGTGTCGGAAAACACCTTCTTTTGGGGTATATAGAAGGGTAATTTACTATGCAAATTTACTAGGCAGATTTAAATTTTGGCAGACGATAAAGCTACCGTCGTGAAAGATAAGCCCAAAGAGGGTGAAAAGCCTGGGGAGAAAGAGTCACATCTTGCTCCTGAACTTCTTGGTAAGGATAGCTTAGCGATTCTGCGCACTGCTGACAAAACCGGCAGTAAAGCTAAAGCAGATTTACCGGCAGTGGAACTCTTCGATTCATCGAGAAATGGCGGAGCAAATGCCGCTGCCAAGACCGAGGCAGGCAAGCCTGAGCTCGTTAAGCATGAAGTCAAGAAAGGCGATACTCTCAGCCATATCGTCGAGAAACATTTGCCGAAGAACGAGGGTGAGAGTGCTCGTGATTACAATAAGCGCCTCTATTCCGAGGTGGGCGAGGTCGCCCGAAAGAATGGTATTGCCGACCCAGACAAGATTAAGCCCGGTCAGAAGATTGAGCTGACGGATCACACTAAACCAGCCGTTAAACCGGCTGATCAGCCAGCAGTTAAGCCTGAAGGTCAAACCACAGTTAAGCCAGGGGATCAGCCAGCGGTTAAGCCCGCCGATCAGACGACAGTTAAGCCAGGAGATCAGCCGGCGGTAACGCCTCCAGCCGAGCTGCCTCAAGAACCAGTGAAGAAACCTGTTGATGTTGATGCCATGCGCAAGCAGGCTGAGGTGCTCTATAACGCCACAGAGGGCAAATGGTTTGGCGCCAACGAAGTCTTAGCCAAAGAAGTTTTGAAAAATCTCAATGAAGATCAGCGCAAAGTCTTAAATGAAGTCTATAAAGACAAGCACGGCAAGAATATAGACGAAGTTCTTCGCTCAAAATTGGGCGGTAAAGATTTGACTGAGTCTTTGACTTACCTAAATGCCAAAGATAAAGTTTCGGGAGCTGACCTTGGTAAGGCTGAGCGAGTTGCAGAAGCAATTGATCAGGCCGCCAATGGCGGATTTCTTGGCATAGGTACTGACAAGAAAACAATCGAAGAGCTGCTGAAAGGCAAGTCAACTGATGAACTGAAGGCTATTGATGCAGCCTACAGCGCTAGAACGGGTCATAGTCTCAAGGATGAACTGGTAGACGAGCTATCTGGTTCTGATCTGACTAAGCTCACGGCCATGGCTGAAGGCAAGAATGATGATGCCGCTCGTATCAATGCTGTTCTAGAAGAACACAAAGAATGGGGCATTGGTGCTCGTTCTAATGCTAACTGTGAAAAAGATCTGCGCGATACGATTTCGACCTTGAATTCGCAACAAATTGAGGCTCTAGATAAGACCTACCAAGAGCGCTACGGCAAATCGTTGCGCGAAGTTCTGCAAAATGATGATAATTTGCCCAAAGAGACCAAAGATGCCCTAAGCATTTATCTCAAGGGCACTGACAAAATGACTGCGGCCGATACTTTGGCTGTAGCAGACATTGCCATGAGGTCACAAAACTTGGACATGTTCCAAGAAGCTTTCCGTGGCGCATCGCCTGAAGCGCGGGCGCAGTTCTTGCAAAATGGCGGTGAGCAGAAGGTCAATGAGGCATTTGGCTCAGCTTCTAGCAATGAATACAGTACTGAAACTACCTACAGCACTAATAGTGATACCACCCATGCGATGGATTATGTTAGAGCTGGTAAGTTAGATGCCTCTACCAAGATTGCTGACAACACTAGTGCTTTTGGCGATAACGAAGAAGCAATCGAAGCCTCATTGGCTCAAATGAGCGCTGCTGAAAAGCAGTCTTATATGGCCGGCCAAAAGCTGGCGAGCGGCGATACTGCTAATCTAAATTCTGCTGACAAGGCAAATCTTGAGTACTACAACAAGATTCATAGCGCTTTAGATGCGGCTGGCAATGAGCGCGAAGTCGCAAAATGGGAAGACATGATTGCCACTGGTAAAGATGGCAGTTTGGTGACAAGATTGGCTGCCCATGGCGGTATGTTCGATGATGGCATGGGCAAAGTGCTTGGTACCATTGAGAGCATGCCGAAAGAAGATTGGGAAAGACTAAAGAGCGATCCTGAGTACCGCAAGAAAGTTGAGGCCACTCTTGCTATCGATTTGAGCGATTCTGAAATGGCTCGGACCCGCGAAGCTCTAGACAAAAAAATGCAAGCTCCTACCTATGAAGCTAGCAAAGAAGCGCAGCGTTCTGTTGTTGATGCCATAAAAGACGAAACTGGATTCTTCGACGACAACGAAGACAACATCATTCGTGCCCTGGAGAAAATGACTCCAGAGGAGCAAAAACGCTATAGAGAAGACCCTGAATTCAAGAAACAGCTCAATGCCGAAGTGGCTAGTGCCTTAGATTATGGTTCTGAACGCGATGCGGCTATGCGTATTCTCGACAAAGTAGCAAAGGGCGAAAAACCCGAATCTGACATTGTCGCCAAGCTCGAGATGCATTCTACCAACTTCAATGTTGATGAGGCTAAAGTTGTTGCCGACCTAGAAGAAAGTTTCCGCAAAGACCCCACTCTTCGCGATCGTCTGCGCAATCCGCAAACGCCTGAAGACAAAGACATGGCAGAGAAGTTCAATACTGCTATACACAAAGCTCTTGACCAAGATGAATATGATAAATTTGCTAAACCGCTGTTAGAAACCGGTCGTATACCACTTGCAGTAAAAGCTGAGCTTTACCAAGGCCTCTTTAATGACGATGAAAAAGCTGTTTACGATGCCTTAAAGAAAGATAGAGCCACTCCTGAAGATTGGAAAGAAGTGATTGCCAATCCGGAGAAGACTCTAGGGTTCATGTCTGTCGAAGAGCGCGAAGTAGCCTTGAATATTGCTCGCCAGCAAGGTGAAATGAAGCCTGAAGATGAGCTGCGGGCCGCCATGCTTGGTGTTGGTAAGGACGAAGACAAAATCAAGGAAGTGCTCAAGGGCTTTACTCCAGATCAACTGCAGGCTGCCAAAGACGCTTATGAAGTTAAGTATGGCTCAAGCCTTACGGGCGATACCCTAGACGAACTCGGTGGCGCTGATAAAGTTGAGGCAGCCCGCGAACTGCGCGGCCCTCAATCAGCGCGTGAGTCATACAACGATGCCCGCTCTGAAGTATACGAGAGTGCCGACGGCATTGGTAAGTTTATAGTCAAGCACTGGGATGGCACCAGTGAAATGACTCAAGATCAGCTTGAACAGTACTCTAAAGCCATGGGCGACTATTCTAAGGCCTATCAAGAGATGCCTCTAGAAGGTCGGCAGCAATTCGAAGATAATCTCTATAAGTCACTTGAACTCTATAAAAAGTCAGAGGGTGCCGCTGCTGACGCCATTGTTGACGGAGCCATTATTGCCGCTGGTGTTGGCGGAGCTGCCTTCACCGGTGGTGTGAGCTTGTCTCTACTGGCTGCCACCAGTGTTGGCGGTGCAATGTTCAAGATTGGTGCTAAGTCAGCAATTCTTGGAGCCGATTATGACTTTGCCAGTGCCCAGATAGTTAAAGATGGTGCTACTGGTGCCATTGATGCTGCTACTATTTTCTTAGGGCCCGCGCAAGCCGCTCAGATGCTTAAACTGGGCGAGCGAAGCGCATTGACTGCAGCTCGCGCGGCAATGTCCGAAGTGGACAATGTCGCTGTCTTAGGCGGTAAACAGCTTCTCAAAGAGGGCGCTGAAGGTACTATCAAAAAAGAACTAGCTGAGCAAGTGGCAGTTGCTATTTCGAATGGTGCTAAAGGCGTTGACGATAAAGCAATTGCTAAAATTGCTGAAAAAGTTGCCGCTGATGCTGTCGATGTACCGCAAATTCAGCAAATTCTTAAAGCAAATCTTGCCAAAGCAATTGAGACCGAAGCTTCTGCTGGTCTCAAAGCTTCAATGAGAGAATATGCACTGAATACTGGCGCTGGTGTTGTCGGCGGTTCACTTTCAGGTGGTGTACGCGGTGGCGTTGATGGTGAGTCATTTGACGCAGTGGCTCAGCAAGCCTTTATGGGTGGCCTCTCGGGCGGTGCTATGGCTGGTGCTTTCACAGTCGCCTTTAAGGGCTTGGGTCGAACCGCATCGGTCTTCCGCAATGCTGACGGTCCGGATGTTCATACTAGTCCAGTAGGATCTCTGGAAGTTAAAGCTGTTAGTGCCGCTTCTGAAGTTCATCCGCCTAAGTTAGACCGCAGTGGTCGCATTGCCGAAGTGATAACACCAGAGGGCAAGTTGTCTGTTGCTTATCACAAAGCTGGTGATCTTGAAGGTGAGGTACGAAAGGTCACTTTCCCTAACGGCAATGTTTATAGCAGTGAAGATGGGGTTAAGTGGACTGTTAAAGACCCCGCCGCCCCTGGTGGCAAGTATGAAGTCAACGGTTCGATGAAGGTTGATGCAGAGGGTGGTGTCACATGGCACGCTGAAGGTGGAAGTAAGTCAACTCTTCGTAGCGATGGATCGCGCATAATTGAAGATAAGCATACAGGCGATTTAGTCACCACCGACGCGCTTGGTTATGTGCGTGAAGTGAAAAAAGATAACTCTGGTGTCAAATTCGACTATGACCATGATGGCCAGGTTCAGAAAGCTAGTTTCGACAACGGCAGTGTTATTGATGTCAAAGCCGATGGTAAGGTCGTGCAGACTAAAGCTGATGGCACAGCTGTTGATCTAGACGGAAAGCTCAAGGTCAATAATGATGGCCAACTAACTCTTACTGCTGCGGATGGTCGTGCTCAGGTGCTGACTCCTGAAGGTGCGCGTCTTCAATATGACGGTGATAGTAATAGAGTCAGTGATTTTTGGAATGCCAAAGGTGATCACTATCGCTACGAGTATAGTTCGGCTGGTGAATTAGATAAAGTGACCTTGCCTGATGGCAAAGGCTTGAAACGAGATCCTGCAGGCGGATGGCAGCATATTGATTTGGATGGCCGGGTCAATGGTGCCACCACCACCGAATACAAAGTTTTGAGTGATGGTTCTTTCAGTTACTCACAGGGTGACCGCAGTATAACCTTTGGCTTGGACGGTCATGAAAGAGTCTACGATACTACTAACAATAAATTACTAATTGAAAGAGGCATTGATGGCCAGGCGCTGAAGTCGAAAGTTGAAGTTGGTGTTGATGGACGGCCGCTTGAGTTCCAGGAAAAGGTTAAAGAGAAGTTCGTCGTTCAGAACGCTGAGAGCAAAGAGAAATCGCTTGCTCTTGTTGCTAGCGAATTGAAGGATGTTCGCGCCATTGATGCCAACGGTAAACCAAGTAGCGCCTACGATAGTTTGATGTCTGACAAGACACTGACAGATAGACAGAAGCAAAATATTCTCGACAACATGTCTGAAATCAGAGAGCACTTTGCTTCATATCGAGTTGGCGATCGCATGCATCCAGACCCTGAGGTCAATTGGATTCACACCCAGGGCGAAATGGCCAAAGTGTTAGAAGTTGGTCGCAAGGCTGGTCTTAAGCCAGACGAACTAGAAGATGCTCTTCTTGCTTCGATGTATTCTGATTCTGTCAAATTTGCCTTCCCCCCACCGAAGGGTGCTGAGGCTAACTTCTTCACCCACCATCTTGATGGTGCTTTAGCTGCTCAAGAATCACTGACACGCAAAGGCTTCCCACCTGAGCGCGTCGACCGTATCGTGCAAGCAATCAAAGAGCACCAAATCGCTCCGCCTGAATTTATGGGCAATCTCTATCTCAACTTTAAGATCAAGCCCGGTCTTGATGATTTAGCTAAGAAAGGCACCATTACCGCGGAGCGCCATGCTGAACTTACAGCTGTATTGAAAGATATGACAGTAGTGGGTGAGGATGGGGTTTCTAGACTTAAACCAATTGCCAAAGTCAATGACTGGCCTAAAGTTCGCAATGCCGACGGCAGTTGGGAAGTTGCCCTAACTCCTGATCAGCGAGAACTGTTTAAATTGGCCGGCATTGAGCATTGGTCTACACCGGTCAATCCAGTCGATACACCCGGATTCAAGCAGCTTTCCAAAGTTGAGCAAGACGCTCTGGTTAGCAAGTATCAGATCGCAAGTACCTTAATCGATGGTGATGGTGTAGACAACTATGCCACTCTGGGTGGTGCCAGTAAAATTGTTGCAATAAGAGGCCCTGGAACATTCTTTAAAGATGGCAATGTCTGGCAGTCAATTGATTCGATTGACGCTAGCTTCAAAGATACTTACTCGGTTCTCTCACCTAAAGGCCGTGAAGTTGCCGATGCCAGTTTGGCCCAACGCAACGCAATGTTGCACGACAAGCAGTCTGGAATCAAGGCCCAGATGAATGAGTGGCTGAAGTCTAAGGGCTTGAATCCAGAAGAAGTAGTTTATTTACAGAAAGATGGTGCTCTTAAGTATCCGCGCCCACTTGATGACGCCGCTACATTGCGTGTTAGTGAAATAAATGCGCTCCTGAAAGACAACAAGATTCCTGCCTCAGAGATTGCCAGTCTCACAAGTGAACTGCGAACTCTTAAACATCGCGGCATGAACGAAGAAGAAATTCGTCAGTTTGAATTGGCTAGTGAAGTTAGAGAGAAAATGGTCGACTTGCTTAGATCTGGTCACCGCACCGATAACTCGCTTCCTGGCGAGTTTCATCAGGTCAAGAGCGAGGCCAAGACTCACCCTGAGTGGTTGGAGGCCAAGCCCTTCATCGCCCCTGAGCCAACTGGTAGAGCCAGAGATTTTGGTGATGGCACCACCGTAACTACTTACAAAGACGGCGTTATCGTAAAGGGCGCTGATGGTTCTTCAGCCGTTGTCGATAATGTACACAATACTTCCGTTCGTCACAATGCTCTCGGCCAAGTTACTGAAGCCCATGGTGTCAATGGCAAGCGCGCCTTTACTTATGACTCTGAAGGCAAGCTAAATACAGTCACTTTTGAGAATGGCGCCGTTGTTAAGAAAGAAAACGGTGTGTGGATGGGCCATGTGAAACAGGCTGATGGAACTTCCAAGGACGAAGTTTGGTTCAGGGGCGACCTGGTTGCCGATGGAGATGGCAGCATCCGTTCTTTTCATAGCATTGATGAAAAAGGCACGGTTACAATTGACTCAATCAACGGCTCAAAAATGGAGCTTACTGGTGATAGGCTCGACTATCTCAGCGCTAATTTAGCCGTAGAAGAAGCTAACCTTTCTCGCCTCTCCGCCAAGGCCTTTCCTGATGTAGCGCGCTTTGAACGGTTTGACAAGTTACTCAGAGACTTTGATGTTGAAGCTGCTAAGCGTGGTATCACTGATGAGAAAAAAGCGCTTCTATATCTCCATGTCAATCGCCTGCTCGAAGCAAATCCTATGGCAGTGTTGTCGCAGGCAGAGAGAGCCGACCTAGCTGAACAGCTGATGTCACACGCTGTTCATCCACGGACCGTCGACCAGGGAATGAACAGCACCTGCAACGTCACGACATTGGAAGTGCGTAATTATGCTAAAGATCCCGAGAAGAATGCGCAGCTTTTGGCTGATATAGCTATCAATGGTAAGTTTGTCACCAAAGATGGCCATACTGTCGACATGACGGCCTTAGATAATGGTATCAAACCAGACTTTGAGGCTCGCAGAGCCCTTAAGCGCCAGCATGGTGAGGGCGATAAGCTCAAGGCCGACGGCAGTAGAGATTGGTCGAGCCAACTGACTGAAAATGCTATGGTTAATGCTTACTGGCAGGGCCGTAAACACATAATTAGTGATGGTCGTCGGGTTGATAGTAGTGGTCTTGCCTTTGACAAAGATCGTAATTTGATTGGCAAAATCAAGAGCAAATCTGAAGTACAGATGCTCTATGACAAAGAAGGCGATCGCTTAGCCCAGTTTAAGCCTGGAGATCAGGCTTACACTAAAGATCATAAACCGATCAAGAATGTTGATGCCGATAGCTTGATTTACTCTGAGAATGGTGCTCTGTACGGTGTGCTACCAGAGAAGAAAATTGACAAAGTTTTTGATAGTGCTGGTAAGCAACTGCGCAATTTGGAGCCTGGTGCGACTGCCTATGATGCTGATGGTAAGCTGGTTATGCGTGTCGCTAAACCGGGCGAAATTAAGTATGAAAAGAGTGTTGATAGTTTGATGGGTGGAGAAAAGGTCAAATACTTTGACGGAGAAAATTGGGTGCAATTGCGCGACCGCAATGGCTCGAAAATGGATGCTCCCAGTATCTTCACCAATGAGCTAGAAGGCGTGAACAAACAAGCAACGGGTGTGAGTGACAATCACTTCGTTCTTACTGCCGGTGATAAAGCCAAGCAATGGTCTGGTCAGAGAGATGTAAGTACTGCAGATGAGCTTGCCGATGCTATTCTTGAGCTTGAGAAATCAGGCCAACTTCCTGCAGTTATGCAGGTGCACACGGCAAGACCGCCATTTTCTCAACTCTATGGCATAGAGTCTGCTGTGGGCATGGGTGGTGGTTGGCATGTGATTAACATCCACGGCTACGATCCAGTAACGCGCCAGGTTAAGTTCACAAATCAGTGGGGTAGCAGAAATGACTTCCTTGAGGAGGGCTATTCTGTTGATAAACTCTTCCGCTCAATGAAGGAACCAGCAATGCACAAATTTATGCGTTCAACTGGAGGGAAAGTGGTAAAAGGTACCGTGGCTGCCGGAGCCGTGGTTTACTCAGGCGTTGTGGCTCATGACAAGTTGAATAACCGTTGATTGAATTAAGAGAATAATGAATAAGACTGCCTTAAAATTGAAGAATCAAGGACAAATTAAGTCTATGGAGCTGCCCGACGGCTGGGTAGAGTGTCTATTAGAGAAACGCACCGCCACTGATTTTTTAAGAGAGTTTCGAGCGCAAGAAAGTGCCGAGGTGAAGTTGTCTTTTTATTATCGAGGTAAGCGCATTGCTCCTGATGGTGCCTCCGATTTTCTCAAAGTATTGTCTCAACCAGACCATGAGCTGTCAGAGGAAGAATTTAGTTCTGTAGATCTTGTCGTCAGAAACGCATCTGATCCTGATTTCTTTTTGCTTAGTTCTAGCCGTACTGAAGAGCTAAATGGCAAGCGTGTTTTAATCGTCGAGGGTATTTGGAAGAAAGGTGGACTAGTCGATATGGGACTATTTATCGACAGCGATAAAACTGGTTCAGCAGTGCAAGAAATTCATTTTGAAGCCCCACAAAGTGAGTACGAGCTTTTTGTTGATCAAGTGGAGAAGTCTTTAAAGACTATAGTTTGGCTCTAGATAAATTTGGAATTGCGAAAATGCCGTTAAGACCAGAACAAGACAATAGTAAAGATAGTAAGGTCGAAGCTGCAGTGGCTGACAGCAGTGCGCCGCTATTGCAAGAGTTCTGGCAGTCTCTCAAGTACACTGCCATTCAGCAGCCTTATGATGGCATTTCGCAGGCTGTAAATCATTTTGGTGGCAACATCGCCAAGCGTAACCTGGTTGACGCCCCTGATGTTGCTGAGGTTGGCTCTTCTCAATGGATAGCTCAACAGGCTGGGTCTGGTGTGGCTAAACTTGGTGGCGTTTTGCTGATGCACAGAGGAGTGAGCTTTGCTGGTGCAGCTATTGGTGCCAGAGCTTCAACTGTCGCTCTAGGTGAATCGGTAGCGACTGGTCGCGTCACCGTGGGTAGTTTGGCAACTGCCGGGGGCCTTTACGAAGGCCTTGTCACCAAATCTGGTGAGAATTTCTGGACAGATAGATTGGGTAGTGCTGGAATTGGCGGCACTTCTATGTATATTATGGGCAAGGCGCAGATTGGTATTCAAGGCCTAAGTAGTATTAAGAGTATGGCTTCTCATTTGCCAGAAGGACTTTCAGGCACGGTGGGTCGACAGCTGATGAATGGTGCTAGCGGATTTCTAGCTGGAGCTGCTGGTGGCGCATTCAGTGCCGAGGCTAGTTCTCTCTTCAAGCATGGAAAGTTGGCAACAACTTCAGAGCTGGCTGAGAAGACTCTTTCAAGTGCTGTCATGGGTGGTGTCTTTGGCACAGTGACAAAACCTGCTTTGGAGAACGTTGTCAGCCCTCAGCGCACTGGTGCTCTGCCAAGCTTGCATTTAGAGCAGTTACCAGTGCGTACTGGCCCTGTCGTGAGCAAACCGGCTGAATTGGGTCCAGATGTTTCTCTGCTTGTGTCTAGCACTGCTGTTAAAGCTCATAGTCCGAGCTTGCTAGATGGGCTGAAATTGCGTACATCCGAAGTGCCAGGAGTGGGCACGTTACCGAAGGTGGCAATTGACCCCTTGCCAATTTTTAAACCAAAGCCTGTGTCTAAGGATATTCCACCCAAAGTTACCGATTTGCACACCCCTGGAACTTAAATAAATAACTCGATTCTAAAAAGAGAAAGGCTAGCACAAGTTGAAAAGTATGCATGAAGAGAGCACCGAGTCTCTTCTCAAAAGAAAAGAAGCTTTAGATACCTTCCTCACTAATTGTGCTCTGGCTGGAATTGAACCGCCTGAGAGCGACGCTGCTGCCTTTGTGGAAGTACAATCTGAGTTGGCTACCCGTGATCTCAGTGGGGTGCCAGCAAAGCCAAAGTCATGGACAAATTGGCTCGGTGTCAAAATTGATGGCTTTATGCTAAACGGTCAAATTTCTAGTGGTCGTTTTTGTTTTCTCTTTCATGCCGAAGATGAGTTTGGCAACGAAAGAGTCTACAAAGTAGCTAAAGATCCAAGCGACATAGCCGAGCCTGAGAAATTTTCTACGCAAGCACTCAAAGTTATTCCTTTTCAAACTGGACCGGTTACACCAATTCCAGACCAGATGATGCAATTGCAGCTGACCCGTTTGATAGAGCTAGCCGGGCCCTTGGTGGTGCCGGTTGAGAGCAGTGGAGAGTGCCAGGAGCGCGCCTATTATTCAATGCCTGTATTGCGCGGCCTAACGTTGCGCCAACAGCTCGCTGAAAGAGAGATGTCGCAGAAGCAAATTTTGGCGCTGTTTCACTTGCTTGCCAGTTTTATGGAAGCCATGCCCAATGCCTATCATGGTGACTTAACTCCTGACAATATTTTTATTGAGTGCGACGAAAATGATGACGTCAGTGGTATCAGATTACTTGACCCGGGTTATTTTGGCTCTTTGCATTGCTTAGAAGGCGAATTTGATACTTGCATGATTTCGACACCGGCTTATTATCCTCTGCTTGTGCCCGATGATTTGATGGCAGTTGGTATTTGTATGTGGGAAGCACTAACTGGTGTTCATCCGCTTACGAGCAAACCAGTTGCCCCTAATTCGCCTATTAGTGCGGCTCAAGACCTAGTTGATTTGATCAACTTTAGAAATTCGCTTTTGCAGCCTTATCTCACGCCGCTTATGAATGTTGTTTTGCCTTGTGACTTAAATAGTGAGATCAATGCTCAGCTGCAGTCAGCAATTCTTTCGTGCATGCATTTCCGCCTGGATGAGAGCCGAAAAATTGCAATAGACAACGGATTTGAAGGCTTTGCTCAACTAAGAGTTGAATTAGCTGCTTTGATAGGCGAAGTTGATTTGGAGACGCCTGAGGCCGCACAGGCCCCACAGACTGATTTCTCTGTTTAGTTTGTTTCGCTGTCGCTCTAAAAACTGCGCACATAGCGCATTGTAATACTCACTGGCGCAACAAGCCCAAGATTGCGATCTGGGTTAAAAGGCGCAGGTGTATTACCATTTGATGGCCCCGGCACAGCTGATCTGCTGGCGTTTATGTACCTTGAAAAAACAATAGGCACGTCAATCATCAAGACATCTTTGCCATTGGCATAAGTCAGGCCTGGGCCCACAGACATGGCCCAGCCTGGTTGTCTGTAGCCACCGGCTGGTCCGAACAAATCATGGGCCCGCACTCCTTCCCAGCGGCCGACAAGCCGCATTCTTAGGCCCTTCAACTTCGGTTTGTTCCAGGTGCCAGGCACTTTCATCGATACGCCTGTTTGCACACTGTAGGCATCAGAAACTGAATTGGTCAACTCATCCAAAAAGTTTGGCGTCAGGGGCACGCCAGCACTGCCAATGATTGACGAGGTGCCATTGGTGTTGCGTGGGTTCGATAAATAAGAACCGGCGACAAAGAGTGTCTTGCCTCGCAAGAATCTGTTGACTCTAAAAGTTTTGTAGGCATCAACTGTGGCAATAATTCCTGTACCACCATCGCCTGGCATGACAGCGGCCGGATAGACCGCGCGACTAGCAAAGTTTTGACCGTTGAGGTTGGGAATAACCCGTCGTTCGTCCCAGTTGCCGGTGGGTATTTTCATGCCTAGGCCGACAATGCAATTTTCAAAAGGATGGTCCTTGGGATCGACTAGAGAGATTTGAGTAACTAAGGCGAGATCTCCCACTCCGTTAATGTCCCAACCAGCCCTCTGACCTATGCCAGGCCCTTTGGGTGGATAAATCATGCTGAAATTGTTCATTGAAACTGGCAAGGTGCCAACTATGGCTACTCGTCTGTTGATGTAGTAGCGCGCTGAAACATCCAACACACTCTGGCGCATGTAGGGCTTCCAGTTATTAGTGAAACTCGAATTGTAGTCAGTGCCATTGTATGACTTGTCGGCTCGCGCAGCGCGCCAGCCAACTGATAATTGAAACTTACCTGACCCTGCTCCCAGACCTGGGACCACACCACGTGCGGCCGCTCAGCCCTGACCCCAGGCGGCGCGTTCGCCTAGGCAGACAAAAAGTGCCAGTACTATCAGCTTAAGAATAGGCTTGATATAATTGCTTTTCAAATTCTCAGAATTGGTCGTTTGACTTTGCTGTTAGGTTGGCTAGACGATAGAGTAGACGGGCTCCCACGTTAGCATCCCATTCGTCTTCATCGTTGTTTGAAGGTGCTACTTCGTTAACATCAAAGCCGATAATTACTCGACCACTTTCGGCTACCATGCGCACCAGATATAGTGCTTGTTCGTATTCTAAGCCACCAGGTACTGGTGTGCCTGTGTTAGGGCAAAGCTTAGGGTCTAGGCCGTCTATATCGAAGCTGACATAGACTTCATCAGGCAGTTGGCTGACTATTTCTTGGCAGATATGCATCCAGCTCATGCCTTCAAACATTTTAGTTTTGATATCTCGGTCATAGAAGCTGACGATTCTTCCGCCTGATGATAGCACCAGATCTGATTCAGTTTCACAATAATCGCGAATGCCAACTTGCACCAACTTGGTCAGTGTCGGCTCTTTGATAGCATTGAACATGATTGATGCGTGAGAATAGGTAAAGCCTTCGTAGGCATCGCGCAGGTCGGCGTGAGCATCGATGTGCAAGATACCAAATGAGTCGTGGCGCTTCGCTAGTTCGCGAATCAGTCCGAGAGGCGTGCTGTGGTCACCGCCGAGTACGGCGGCAATGGCACCGCGGTCGAGCTGCTCGGCTGCTCGCTCTTGCACCCACTCGTTCATTTTTTCGCAAGAGGCATTGATTTTTTCTAGCATCTGCTTCATCGTTGGGTGATCAGAAGGAGTGTGACCCTCTTCTAACATGCCGATATATTCTTCGGCTGTGGGTCGCATTTCGTCGTTGAGTCGGCGTATTTCACTAGGAATTTCTTCCATAGCTAAACCAATTTTCCAGGCATCGACATAGTCAGGGTCGTATAAGTCAACTTGGTACGAAGCCGCAAGAATTGCTTCTGGCCCGCCAGCTGTGCCTTCTCGATAAGATACTGTCACTTCCCATGGCACAGGTATGACTACTATTGTTGCTTCGTCGGCTGTGAAAGGCAGACCGAAAATATTCTCGGTTTTCTGACCAACTGAGTTGGGATCGAAAGTGCGAATGTCTGTCATGGTCAGGTTCTCTTTAGTGAGTAGTCAACAGGCTCGTTGAGACATCAAGCATAATAGCTTAAACAGCGCCACTTTGCCCTTCGCTGAAGAGAAGGTATGATTATTTGTCAATAGCCTTGCTAAAGCTGTCGGGCTGTTACTTGGGTTGTAAATTGGTCGCTTTTGCCTTGGCGGTTGATTTCAATCACAATCAGTCTCTTTTTGCTGCGGTCTGGAATTTCCATTTTCAGCCAGTTGATCCCTGGGGGGAATTGGGGACAGTCATCGACTGCTCGGCCGCGACCAACTAGTCCGGTGAGATCGTGAACCATGCTGAAAACACTACCAACACACCAGAGTTGCGGTACGCATGAGACGGCGTATGGCTTCGGTGTTGCCTCTTTTTCTCTAGGATAGCCGCAAAACAGCTCAGGAAGCCGTTTGTCTTTGCTCTGCATGGCCACTTCTAGCAAAGGATTGACGACAGTGGCTACTGCATTGCCCAGGCGATGCTTGCGCATACCAGCCACTATCAAGGCATTGTCGTGAGGCCAAATTGAGCCGTTGTGGTAGCTGGCGGGGTCGTAGTTTTTTTCTTGACTTGAAAGTGTGCGGATGCCCCAGCCGCTGAACATGTCAGTCTTTAGTAGGCGTTCAGCTATGGCCAAGGCCTCTTTCCTATCTATGATGCCTGAGCTTAGCAAATGACCGGCATTAGAAGTCACTACTGAACAAGGCTTTAGGCTGCCGTCCAAGGCCAGAGCCACAAAGTTTTGCTCAGGTAGCCAGAATGATTGTTTGAAGTGTTCTTTTAGTTTTTTCGCTCTTTCTTTCAGTTCGGTTGCTTCTTCAACTTTGCCAAGCTTTTCTGCTAGCGTGGCACCACTGATCCAAGCATCGTACAAATAGCCTTGCACCTCACATATGGCAATTGGTGGCTTAGCCAATTTTCCGTCTTTGTGCATCACTGAATCACCGGAATCTTTCCAAGCCTGATTGGTCAGAGCTGGTTCTTTGCCATCTACGGCATGGCCATAGAAGAGAAAGTCGCTTTGTGTATTGGCTTTCAAATATGCCAGCGCTGCTTCGATGTTGGGCCAGAGTGAGCGCGCCAGCTCTAGATCGCCTGTGCTCTCTACATATCGATTGACCAACACCAGCCAAAGTGGAGTAGCATCGACGGTGCCGTAATAGGGAATGAAAGGGATCTCGCGCGTGCGCGCCATTTCGCCTGTGCGCAATTCATGCATGATTTTGCCAGGGGTTTCTTCTGTGAATTTGTCGTCTTTTTTGCCTTGATAGTTTGCTAGTAGAGTGATTATTTGCTTGGCGCTGTCTGGAGCAAAATCAAGAATTTGCAGGGCTGTAATTACCTGGTCGCGGCCAAAGGCCACGCTGTACCAAGGAAGACCGGCAGCAAAAGCAGGACCGCGCGGAGTGGTTATTTTCAAAACATACAAATCACGAACTGCCTGAGCAAAAACTTGATTAAGGAGTGGGTTGTCACAGGTGATTGCGACGTTGTTTTTTTGCCAGATCTCAAAATCTTTGTCGGCTTGCAGCTTATGCATATTAAAGTCGATTTTAGTTAGAGCAGTTGGCTCTGGCAGTGCGGCAAATTCGATGGTCTGACTTGCACCAGGAGCTAATGTGATTTGGTATCGAGCTTCGTTGCCATTTAGTTTGGCCAGTTTAGTTGGCTGACTAAATTGCATGGCGCTAGTGAGAACTTTATTGTCTAGACCGGTGTAGCGCGCTCTGACTTGATCACTAGTTAAGTCGGTGGCTAGTGAACCGTGGGCTTTTCTTGCCTGACCGCGCACCTCGAACATGTCTTTGAAGTCGAAATTGAAATTGATTACTAAGTCGATTTCTTTGGCTTTGGCCTCAGAGTTCTTTAGTGTAAGCCGTTCTACCACCATAGCGCAGTGATCTTGACTGCCATTGCCAATGACAATTTCTCGATCAATTGCTATCTTATTGTCTGTTTGATAGTTGAAACTTGCTTTGTAGCCATCTTTGCTCTTGCTTGATATGGTCTTGAGCGGCTTGCCGTCAGCTCTAATTGTTAGACCGCTCAAGTAGCGAGTGTCGTCAAGATAGAGGCCGTATGCTCCAGACGATCCAGATGGTCCACCGTTCATGGTGCCATCTGGATCTAATACCATGAAGATGCTGCCGTTTTTGATTACCAACCTTGGTTGGTCTAGCTCGGCTTGTTCGGGCGTTTTTTGCTCTACTGCTTTTTGCTCTACCGTGGCAGCACACGCTGCAATTTGGATAGGGCCTGTAAGTATAGACAGTAAGCAAAGGCCCGATAGAGTGAACGATATGAGAGAGTGGCGCACTATTACTCCAAGTTTATTCGAGAGTCTTAATTAACTCTAGAGCGAGGATATTCCAACTCATAAACTGTGGTGCCCAGAGACCTTTGCCCGTATCGGCATCGTAATTTTCGTACAGTGTATTGTAATTGCTCAAGCTGTTCAGGAGGGTCTTCACAATACGGGTCGATATTTCCCGGGCCTCTTCTTTGTAACCATATTTGTTCAAAATTCTTACGGCCAGGGCATTTGGTAGCACCCAAACTGGTCCTTGCCAATTTGAAACTATGGCTCGACCATAGAGGCCTCGGCGTTGTTGATTGGCTAGTGGCTCTGATATTGCATGCGATGCCAAACCATGTATACGCAAGAAGTGCTCAGCGTTTAGTATGTTCTCTTGAATGACGCGCTCTCGATGTTCTTCTGAAGCTAAATCCATTAGTACTGGTGCAAGGCCTGTCCAGCTACGCAACTCTATGGCGTTTTTGTCGATGGGGTTGTAATTGCAATAGATAGAAAGCCTTTCGTTCCAGAGTTTGCTTTCAATTGCTTCAATCAAAATCTTAGCAGCGCTTCGATACTCAGCTTCTAATTGACTGCGTTTGAAGTGAGCGCAAAAATCTGCAAAACAGAGAAATTCACGAGCAAGGTAGCTACTGAGATCGCTCGCTAGTATTGCCCCATCGGGAAAGTTTCCCACCGACTCGTCTTCATCTTTGGCTGCTTCTCTGGGAGCAATTAGAGCCAGATTGTCGTCCACTCCACTTTCTAAGACGTTGCGCCAATGGTATAGACCAAATTCTTTTTTTCTCTCTCTTTGAAAAAATTTCAAATAACAATCTAGATCATCTAGATAGTGGCCGAACTCTTCTTTCTTTGTCTGCTCGGCTCGCTTAAATTCGGCCCAAAGCGTTTGCACCAAGAACGGCTTGCACTGGTCGCCCTTGTCCCAGATGCGCTGCGGTGAAATCGTGCGTGGTATCTGGCCATTGGCGGCTTTGAGGCTGAGAAAATTAGCTACGACATCTAAGCCTAGACCATTTAGGCCGGCCAGTTCGGTCAAATGTGCTGCTTGTGAGAAGAAGCAAGCATCCCAATCATACATTTGTAGGTAGTGCCCGGTGGAAGAACGCTCGGGTACCTCAGCGTTATCGTCACCTCCGGCAATCACAGTCTTGCCATTTGCAGCATAAGTAGGGGTGGTGAAGCGATATTTGAGCAGACCTTCTGCTGGGTGTACACAGCTTGGTGCGTACTCTCTAAAGAAGGCTTTTAATTTGGCCAGTTCTGGTTTGCTTACTTTCTCTTTCATTCTATTTATTGGCTCTTGTTGCTTTCTCTGCTTTGAGTTTCAGTTCAGAGTAGTTGGAATCGTCGGGATACTTTTGAGCGAGATCAGAAAAGTCAGCAATAGCCTTGTCATATTGTTTCATGTCTTGGTAGCAGAGGCCACGTTGGCAGCGCGCCCATTCGGCATGGGGGTCTAACTCTAAGACCTGAGTGTAATCTTTTATAGCCAATTCGTCGTGGTGTAGGTCTTGGTGTAATTTGGCCCGATAACCAAGAATATCTTTGTCATTAGGTGCTGCTATTAGTGCTTGATTGAAATCAGCCAGTGCTGCTTTTTCATTGTTCTTGACCCGCAGCTGCAAGGCCCGGTGAAACAGGGCTTGGGCGTTTTTACTATTGAGAGCAATGGCTTTGTCAAAATCAAGGCGAGCTTGATTTTCTTTTTCTAGTCTATTGAACACTTCTCCCCGACCTTCATAGGCGTCAGAACTTTTAGGGTCAAGCATTATTGCTTTATTGAAGCAGTGTAGGGCTCTTCTTTCTTGATCTCTTTTGAGGTAGAGCTGTCCAACTTTTACAGCGTTGGCAGCGGTTTCAGAAGGCAAGGTAGTTGGATTTTGCGATTTCAGTAGAGCTGTTAGTTCTTTTGGTGCTTTGCCCCCCTGAGAATTTATATATATGATGCGTTTCTTTTGCATCGCCGCTTCTGGGCCCTTCTTTTGGCGGGTGAGAAAATCAGCGTAAGATTGCAATGAATAAATGAGAGTTGGGCTTTCATCGCCAGCGCTTTGCTCGCGCCCGGCAATTGCTTCTTTGTACATTGCGTCGGCTTGGGCCGGTTTTTGCCACTTTTCATAGATTTCAGCTAAAGCTAGTTGTTCTGTCTGCAAATCTAGACCCAGTATCTTCCTGTCGGCTAAAACCCCAGAGAAGATTGCCGCGGCCTCCTCATAGTGCTTTGTCTCTGTTAGCTTTCGCCCTTTTAGTTCGCTCACCATCCAGGGGCCGCTCTTTTTTCGCACAGCGCTAGTGACTTCGCTGTCTGTCAGGGCAGAAGCTTGGCTGACTGGGCATAACAATAGGATGAGAAGGGCCCAACATAAATTGATTTTTCTATTTGAGTGTTGCTTGTCTAAGCCGTTCAATTATTGCGTCCTCTCTATGTCTAAAATAGTTATCAAACGCAAGCATAACTGTTGCTAGGGCCTGATTAGGGTGATCATATTTAAGGTTCCTGCGTAGATTCCCCATTCCCCTCCAGCCAGCTGAGGGGTTTAATAGATGTATAAGCGGTTCGGCGTTCTAAGAGGTACTGACGATGGGCAGAGATTGCGATCCATGCGACAACAGAAGTGGTCGGGGAATTAACCCTGCTGACCCGCGTGATCTTGCAAGAGAATTAGACCGGGGCAATGCTGGGACAGTTATGGATGCCTTGCAGCGTGATGCCTACACCATGCGTCCTAGAGATTTTGTCAATCTTGTCAATACAGTTGCTCAGGTTGAGAATCCTAGGTATGGCGATAACCTCGCTGTAAATCAACGCTCTGGAGACATCGTCATCAGTCGGTCCGATGGCCAAAGATTCTGTATCGGCAACCTTTATCGCCCAGAAGAAATGGCAGACGCCTATGCTCGACGCCAAGATGGCAACTATGCTCGCGAGATACCTCACAGACCAGTTATAGACCATCGGCATCAGCCAGAACCATATTATGATCGCAGAGAGCCAGTCTATCAACCAGAGTATCGCACCCCTCCATATTTCCCTGACCAACGTCACGGTCGCGATGGCCGAGTCTATGACCCAAGCTATGATCCACGCTACGATAATCGCGGCAGATACGACAACAGACAGCTTGGTGGTCAGATAGTTCAAGACGCCATACAGGGTGCTATTGTTGGTGAGCTGTCCGGAGGAAAAGCCGGTAAAGGTGCCTTAGCCAACGTTGGAATTGGCCTATTATTCGGCAACGGTCGCCCTCGCTGGTAGCTCTAACCAACTGAACGGAAGATTTTCAAAATAGAATGGGGTGCCACAAAGCGCTTCATTCTATTTTTGTGTTTAAAATGCCAAGAAATTGCCAATAATAAGATGTAATGTATCTAATGTTGGGAACGAGGGCATCTACCATGAGCGACGCACTAAATGGTCACCAGAAACTAGAGAAGACTGCTGAATGCATGAAAACCGGTGACGTTAAATGTGTTCAGGAAACCCTCAACACGGTTCAAGACCAAAAAATCTTCATGGACTTACTTGGTTCAAAGGCTGAATCAAAAGGCCTTCCCGGTCTTCAGATAGTTGATTCTGACAAAGATGGTCACACTGATGCTGTTAAAGTGACTGCTGGTAAGAATCAAATGAGCATTGATCTCAAGGATGGTAATCTCAGTGTCACCGACAATAGTCCAACCTTGCGCAAAACTATTGGTAATGCTTTTGATTATGTCGGGGATAAATTGAGTGTTGGGATGCAAGCTGCTAAAGATGCGGTCAATAGTGCAGCTCCAGTGGAGAACATTAATCGCGCCAATACTACTGATAGCGATCAAAATCGCCGCTGGGATAGCCAGCTGAAGAAAGCTGGTGGCTAGTAAAGGCGTTAGTTAAGGCACTGCGCAAATATCATTGCATTTGCGTTCCGAGTCAGCTAACTCTATTTGAATTGTGGTGTGACTGATTTTGAACTCTTTTTCCATCAATAAATTGACTTGATTTAGCACTGCTTGCCAGTCTGCTTGGGGCTCTATAGTGAGGTGACAGCTCATGGCTAGTAGTCCAGATGTGATTGTCCAGACATGCAAGTCATGGGCTTCCACTACGCCATCTACGGCCATGAAGGCTTTGGTGAGAGCATCTAGGTCAAAATCGCGAGGAGCGCTCTCCATCAAAATTTCCACAGATTCTTTTAGTAAGTCCCAAGTGCGACTGACTATAAAAATAGCGAGAATGCCGCTCAGTATAGGATCGGCCAGGTACCAGCCGGTAAGCATTATGATCAAGCTAGCCGCAATAACGGCACAAGAGGCCAACATGTCAGCAAAGACTTCAAGATAAGCTGCTTTTGCATTGAGCGAACCGTGGCTATGGGCGCCTAGTAGCTTCATTGAAATTAGATTGATAATCAAGCCAATAACGGCAACCACAAGCATCGGCACGCTGTGAATTTCTGGTGGCTGGCTTAGGCGCCGAATAGCCTCGCAAAAAATAGCAATAGATATCACCACCAGAAGCACAGAGTTAGCCAAGGCCGTCAGAATTTCACCACGATGGAAGCCGTAGGTGCGAGAGCGCCCAGCTGGTTTGCTCGATAACCATACAGCGAAGAGAGCAAGGGCAAGTGCTGCCACGTCGCCCAGCATGTGACCGGCATCGGCTATGAGTGCGAGGCTGCCTGTGTACCATCCAACTACTGCCTCTACAATCATGAAGCTGGCGGTGAGAGCGAGTACGAGTGTTAGCTTGCTGCGGCTCTGTTGCCGAGAGGCCAAATGGTCATGATCGTGCTTCTGATTGTTTGACGCGTTCTGAGCTGTGCTTTCTTGAAGATTGTGCTTGTGTTCGCAGTTTGAGTGGGACACAGTTACTACCTATTAATTGCTTGATATTAGCTCTTGAACATTGTCAGAACTAGTTTGAAATACGCTTCTAGGTCAAGTCGAGTGATTCCACCTTTGACGCTAGTGCTGCCTTCATGCACGGCATCAGCAATTGCTTGCTGGTTGTTGAGCAAGAAAGTAATAAATGATTTCTCTCTGGCTGGGGTTTTCTCATCTTTCAAATGAGCCTCTAATTCGTGTTTCTCAATATAGCCGTTGCCATCCGAATCAAGTTTGTCAAAGGCTTTGTAGGCATAGTCTTTTATTTGCAAAATGGCATCAGCAGCCGAGTCTTTTGGCACATAATTGCTCACCCAGGCTTTTTCGAAGTCATCTTTTTCTACTTGTACTTGTAAGTCGCTCACTGTTTTTCTCCAATATTGTCTTTGACTTTTCTCTATCTACCACTTGTTGAAATAATCGCAAGAGTGCTGCCATCAGGGCCGCTGAAGATCAAGGCGTGGCCTAGCGGGGTTTTTAGCTCACCGCGCTTGAGAAATCCGTAACTCTCAAGAATTTCGCGAGCAGCACCAACTGCGGTGACCATATAGACGTTTAGACTAGGTGCGGGAATTTGACTCTCTACCAAAATTAATTCGGGCCCAGATGACAGTCGTATCGCCGCTGCTCTGCGGTGTAGGTCGTCTGACTTCCATGTCATTTTGCCTTTCAAGACATCGCTATAAAAATGAAGTTCAGTTTCAAAATTGCCACAGCTTTGTACGACATAGTGAATCGATTCAAATAGACTTGCCCCTGTGTTTTTACCAAGTATTGAATCGGCGGAGCTAGGCGAAAGTGCACCAAGGTTGGCTCTAGTGGTGCGTGAATTATTAGCTGTGCCGGAGGTGGGATTTAAAGAGGGTGCTGCATTTGTCACTGGAGGTGCTGGGGTGTAAGCCGGAAGCCTTTGATGACTGTTGGTCTGCTGCTGAGGGCTAAGCTCTGCAATCGCTGGACGTTCTCTCAAGCCCCGACGTCTTTCCATTGATATCCGCAGCATTAGTTCAGTAGTGCGTTGTTTAAACTCGATGGCTTGTTCAATTTGGCCATTGTTTTCAATTTCTTTGGCTAACCTTTGCAGTTCGTTAGCTACTTCTTTCTGGTTCTCACCGTAATGCTGTTCCAGAGAAGTAATTATAGATGCCAATTTCTCTTCAGCCTCGTCGGCTGAATGATTTGTCAGGGCCGACAAGGCTAGTTGTAGAAGCGCTCCACTAGTTAGAGAATGGCCATCAGTCATATAGTGCCCTAAGTTCAAAATGGTCTTACTTAGATTATCCCCTTCAAGGCCCGGCCTAATCAAAAAGAGCTTTTGTTACCTGTATTTATATATATATCTGCTTAGCTAGGCTGATTAATCATAAATGTGGCAAAACTGGCGAAAAACTCCTTTAGTGTGGCTTTGTGCGCTTGAAACTCGGGCACAACCTCTAAGGCAGCTTCCATGTTGGCTACCCAGGCATCGCGTTCACTTTGGCCAATCTTAAAGGGCATGTGGCGGCCGCGCATGCGCGGATGACCTCGTTCGTCACTGTAGGTGGTTGCGCCACCTGTGCGTTGAATCAAAAACTGGGCTAGGTGCTTTTTGCCAGGTCCTAAATCTTCTGGGTAGAGCGGGCGTAGTACTGGGTCTTTCTCTACCCCTTGATAAAAGGCCTCGACCAACTGGTAGTAAGGTCCCTCACCACCAACCGACTTGTATATGACGCTGAGTGGGTCTATTGCTTGCATGGCTGAATTATAGTGTATTAGTTTGTTGCACTTCGTACTGTGTTCTTTTGTTTAGCACCGTGCTCTGAAAGCATGGCAATAATTGGCTTGTGGCTGTGATTTTGATTTTCTCTCACGGCATCGTCAAGAGGGGTGTTGCCCCAGCGGTCTACGCTGTTGAGGTTGACCCCCAGTTCAATCAAGTAGCGCAAGGCTGCTACTTTGCCTTCACAGGCTGCCAGGTGCAGGGCCGTGCGACCATCATAGTCGCCTACATCAGGGCTAATTCCCCTTGCCACTAAGCGGCGCATTTCGGCTACGTCACCTTCGGCGGCGGCCCAGCAAAAAGCGTTGATACCGCTGAGGCGTGATTCAAAAAGATTGCGCCTTGGGTCAAGGCGATCATCGGTCAAGCCCGTGGTGCTGTCAAACGTGTGAAACTTGAAACGTGACGCCAGTTGGCGGCAGAAGTCGACGCCTCTAACTGAATTACCTAACTCATCGAGTCGCGGTGACCATACCGCCAAACCGGCTACGTTTGGTACCACTAACATGATGGCGCCTGATACTCCGCTTTTAGCTGGAATGCCGATGCGAAAGGCGAACTCACCAGAAAAGTCATACATGCCACAGCTAGACATCAGAGAAAGACAGTTTTTAACATGGTCAGGGCGAAAGACTTGAGCACCAGTTAGCGGGCAATTGCCACCATTGGCCAGGGTGGCGGCAATGACAGCCATAGCTTTTGTGGTTGTTTCGATTGAGCAGCACTGAAAGTAGAACTCTAAGATGTCGAGTAAGTTGACATCGGGTGGGTAGGCCTTTTTCTCGCGCATAAAATAGGCGAGGGCAAAGTTGCGATCGGCGGTTTGTCGCTCTGATAGATAAACGGCATTGTCAAAGCCAATCTTCATGTTGCCAGCGCATTCTTTCCATTTGCTCATGACGTAGTCAAAGCGATCGGAGGCATCGGCACCACTCTTAATTAGGGCACCACACATGATGGCGCCGGCATTAATCATGGGGTTGTGAGGCAAGCCTTTGGCATTGAGAGTTAGTTCATTGAATGTCTTGCCGCTGGGTTCTGTGCCTACATAACGGTGTAAAACCTCTTCACCTTGATCTTCAAGAGCGAGGCAGTAGGTTATTGGTTTTGAGCAAGATTGAACACAGAAAAAGTCTTCACTATCGCCTAGAGAAAACCTTTGGCCGTCTACCGAGCAGACCGAAGCGGCAAATTTATCAGGGTCGACCCGTTCCAGTTGGGGAATATAATTGGCCAGTTGGCCATCGCGATTATTCGCCACTCGGTCGAATATCACCTGTAATTCTTGGCGAAATTCAGCAAAGCGAGGAATGGCCAGTTGACCTGTCAAAACTTGTTCGAATAGGGCGGGGCTGACGTTCTGCAGCGTTTGAAACTGCTCGAAATCAATCTGCTCGCCGGCTGCCCTTATGGCCTTAAATAGGGCGCCGCCGCGGGGATCGTCCTCAAGAATCCCGCTAGCCAGGAAGCAATCAAGTAAAACGGCCCGGTCTACCTTAATCTCACCTTGCCCAGCACCTAGCAAGATAGATTGCTTAGCGAAGGCTCGAAAGAGGCTGGTGGATGGTAGATGATCGTCGCTTGTGCTAGACATAGCTTACTTATGCCAAATTGTCTCAGTATTTAAGCGTCTATCTTTTGCTCTATCGTTTGCCCTTCCCGGCCAGCTCTTTTAATGGATTGTCTTGCAGATATTCTTCATAGGTGCCTTGGAAGTCGCGCAATCCGTTTGATGTAAACGACAAAATGCGAGTGGCAACATCTGAAATCAAGTCGCGGTCATGGGAGACCAAGAAGACTGTACCGGGGAAGGTAGAAAGCCCTTCAGCTAATGCCGATACAGCTTCTAGATCTAAGTGATTGGTGGGTTCGTCCAAAACTAAGACTGGATTTTTTTGCATCATCATGCGGGCTAAGAGCAGTCTTGCAGCTTCCCCCCCAGAGAGATTTTCAGTTTGTTTTAAACTGTCTTCACCGGAGAAGAGCATTTTGCCCAGCAGGCCGCGCACGTGCTGGTGACCTTCATCAACCATGTATTGCATCAACCAGTCAAGAGCGCTGCTGCCAGGTGTTATGGCATCGTGATAGTCTTGTGGATAGTAGCTCCAGGTAGCTGCTTCAGTCCATTTTACTGTGCCAGAATCGGGCTCTAGTTCGTTCATCAAGCAACGCAACAGGGTGGTTTTACCAACACCGTTTGAGCCGATTATGGCAATTTTTTCGCCGCGCAGTAAGTCGATATTGAAGTCTTTGAACAGCACTTTGTCGTCGAAAGATTTAGTCAAATTCTTCACTTGAAGAACTTCACGACCCGAGGGTTTCTCTTGTTCAAAACGAATGAATGGTCTTTGAATATTTGAACGTTTCATTTGTTCTGGTGCTAGTCTCACCATCTCTTTGCGTCTTGATTGTACTTGGCTAGAGCGCTGACCAGCAGCAAATCTTTGTACGAACTCTTGCAATTGGGCGATTTTTTTAGCTTTGTCTTTGTTGGCTGATTCAATTGATTGACGAGCCTGCATCTTGTGCTCGACCATGTCGTCATAGTTGCCTGGGTAGACAATAATGGTGTCGTAATCGATATCTGCAATATGGGTGCAAACCGAGTTTAAGAAGTGGCGATCGTGCGAAATTACAACGAGAATGCCTTCGTATTGCCAGAGAAACTCCTCTAACCAGTGAATTGATTCGAGGTCAAGGTGGTTGGTTGGTTCGTCTAAGAGTACTGCTTGGGGTTCACCAAACAGCGCTTGGGCTAACAGCACGCGGAATTTATAGTCGGTGGCCAGTGTGCTCATAAGATTTTCATGATCGTCGTCTTCGATGCCGATGCCGCGAAGAATCTCGGCCGCTTCGAATTCAGCTGTATAGCCATTTTCATCGGCAATGATTACTTCTAGTTCGCCGAGGCGGTTCATCTGTTCTTCGGTAAGGTTCTCTACTTCGCAGAGGGCGTCTCTCTCTTTGAAGGCTTGCCAGAGAATATCGTTACCCATCACCACTGTATCTATAATGCGTTCATTGTCATAAGCAAATTGATCTTGCTTGAGCACGCCTACTTTGCGCGGACGGGTGATAGTGCCAGCGTTAGATGCCTCTAGCTCACCGGTGAGAATTTTCATGAATGTAGATTTGCCAGCGCCGTTAGGACCTGTCAGGCCGTATCTGTTGCCTGGGCTGAACTTGACTGAGACATTGTCGAACAGTGTGCGAGAACCGTAGCCTTTTGAGACTTCGTTGACGATGATCATTTATGAGCTTTCCCTAAACAAAAAAAACACGCTGTCACGTGCATTACTGCCGATTATACCTGTTTAGTAGCTGTAAACAGCCGCACATCAAGCGATAGTAAACAGCTTTAAGGCGGTTTTAATGGTTGAAGCCTGAAATAAAGAGATTTTCCTCAGCCGCGGGTAGCCAAGTGGCGCTGACGGCCATTAATTGGCTGCTAATCGTTTACAGAGACAATGCACACAATGGAAAAAAATGATTTTCGCTTTATACTTGCAGCCTTAGTGGTTCAGTTAGTTGAGATTTGATTCTATGAGTATTCTGCACTCGCCTCTATTGATGGTTATGCACGATCCGGTGCTGCATCAATTTATTTCTTATCTGGCAGAGAAAAAGGCAGAACAAGAAACTAATCCGAATAGTCATGTCAAAATAGAACTTTCGCGTGACTTGATGGCCCAAGTGCGTGAGTCGTTTCGGCAGAATATTCTAGAAGGTGAGCGCAATCTTCACTTGCTCTCACATCTACTTTCTACTTTGTTACTAGAGGATGACTTTGAGCTGCATAGCAATGTTATCGGCTTATTGCCTAGCGATGAAGATCGACCCTTCCTTATTCGTGAACGTATCACTCAAGACATGCTGTTTTCAGTTACAGATATTGATCTGGGCAAGCACATGCTCGACAACTTTCGCTATCGTAAGAATTTCGAATGGGTGCCTCTAGAGTTATCTGCTAACTTTATTGAGTATCTACCTCGGGGCAGAGCCACTGACGGCGTCAATCGTCTGACTAGCAGGGTCAAGGCTGAAGAAGAGCTATGGAATAAAGTTACGGACGAAATTTTTGTCATTGATGAACTAGTGAGCCGTGATAAGCAATTACGTCACTTTAGTAAGTATGTCAAAGATATTTTTGGTATAAAAATAGTCTGTGACGATGAGGCGACCTGTCTGGCCGTACACGACCGTTTAGAGGCCATGACAGCTATTGGCATTGATTGGGAGCGGCTTGGTGCCCTGCAAGATTTTGGCATATTGAGCAATGGCTCTATCAAAGGTGACCGATTGGTTGAAATTTTGGAGACCAAGAACTATCTAACTTGCTTACCTGCTGAGATGAAAAAGACCGGTTGGAAAGCAATAAAGAGTGTGGTGCAATGGCACGAGCGCTTGTTTGAAGTGCAAGTACAGCCGCTAAATAACTATTACCTAGAGCTAGACCACATGTCCGGGCCGTCTCACAGCTCTTTCAAGTTGCAGCGCGATCAGATGAGAGACGAAGTGGCTGAGCGAATTCCACTATATGGTTTTTATCGTGACCTACTCAAAATGCTTTTCATGGGCACCGATGTCTCTTTCGAATGTGCCAATGCCACAGTGGTAATCACATAACCCCTCTTTTTCTTTAGACTCAATCAGCTTAACCTTCAGAGTCTTTTTCTGATTTCCTTTTTATGGCATTTGGTTCGTTTAGTTCGTATAGATTAGTGGTTCATATCTGTTTTACGGAGGATCTTTTTCCATTGAGTATGTATTTCAAACATCGGCCAGTTAGTATGACCTTGGCATCTATAGGAATTCTATTTTTTGGAAGTGTTGCTGGCGGATTCAATGCAGTAGACGCTAAATCTAGCTCTTCTCGCAGCAAAACCAACCAAGCAAGTGCAGCTAATGCCGAAGCAATTAAGGCTGAAGATGAGGCCACGATTAGGGAGCAGGCCAATCAGTATGCGCTTAGTTACGGCAAAGGCGATGCTAAAGCACTGGCTTCACAGTGGTCAACCGATGGCAGCTTAACTGAAGCTTCTGGTAAGAAATTGCACGGACGAGAGCAAATTGAGAAGTCTTTTGCCCATCTATTTAGGGCCCATTCGCTTGAGCCATTAGTGATTGAGGTTGAGTCAGTTAAGTTTCCTGCCAACAACATTGCCATAGAAGTTGGCAGCAGCAAATTGCCTTCGGGTAGCACACGTTATACAGCCATTCATAGTAAAGAGGGTGGCCATTGGCAGATGATTTCAGTATTTGAGCACGACTTACCATCTAAATCGTCTGAGATTCCTATTAGTGAGCTATCTTGGATGGTCGGCTCTTGGGGGGCGAAGTCTAATTCTGACCTCCGAGTTCAGTGTGAATATACTGCTAACAAGAAGTTCTTGTTAGTCAACTTTTATTCTAGTAAAGCAGACAATAATGGACCTAGTGAAACTGAAATAATTGGTTGGAACCCAGTTCTTAATTCAATTTGCTCCTGGCACTATAACAACGATGGTGGCTTGGGTATGGGCCGCTGGAAGAAAGATGGTGATAGTTGGTTAGTGAATGCCCGAGGCTCTGATCATGAAGGCTCTCTTGCTCGTGCACAATATATTTTGCACAAAGTTGATGATAACAACTATACATGGAAGTCAACAAAGCGCTTTTCACAAGGCAAGTCACTTCCTGATACTCAAGAGATTCTTGTGATGCGCCGCGACTCAAATTAGAAACAAGACAAGACTTAGAACCGTAAAACTCAGAACCAGAAATATAAACAGTATTGATAAGTAGGTGAAAAAGATTATGCGATCTAGACTCTTTAGTCTCACAGCCAAGAGCGGCCGAATCATTTCTACTAGTCTGCTCATAGCTTTGTCACTGTCTGCTTCTATTTTTCCGCAAGAGGCAAATGCCCGCGGTGGTGGTGGTGGTGGACGAGGCGGCGGCGGATTCGGTGGTGGCCGTGGCTTTGGTGGTGGGCGCGACTTTGGCGATCGTGGTGGCTATGGTGATCGCGGCCTCGGCGATCGCGGTCTTGGTGATGATTACGTCGGCGATATGTTTGGTGATCGCGGAGATACCGTGCTCGATCACACTTCTGAGAGTGCCTTGCGTAGTGGTGCCGATCAAGTTTGGAATGCTGCGCCCCAGCGAGGCTTAGCTACTGATGGTGGCTTTGGTCGATCTCTGGCCGGTAGCGGTGTGGGCAGGGGGCTATCTGCTAGTGCTATGACCGATCGTGGAGTTGGCGTGCGTAATGCTTTTCGAGATGATGGACTCTTCCGTCGCGATTGGTGGGGGCGCTATCCTTATGCTTGGGGCGGAGCCTGGGGCGATGATTGGGCTTACGGTTATGGTGATTGGGATGATCTAGCTACATTCTGGGATTATCCAGTAAACAATGCACCAGTTGACTATGACTATGGCAACAACATCACCTATCAAGGCGATACTGTCTACTACGGTAGTCAGCCCAGTGCCACTGCGGCAGACTATTACACACAAGCTCAGATCATTGCTGATTCTGTACCGGTTACTACTTCTGCCCCCCAAGCTGCAAACGCTAAACAAGCAATGCCAGCGGTATTGGCTGCAGCTGAGGCTAAGGATGTAAAAGACTGGAAGTCGCTGGGAGTATTCTCGCTTACCCAAGGCGACCAAACCGATTCGACAATGTTGTTTCAGTTAGCTGTCAACAAAAAAGGAGCGATACGAGGCAACTACTACAATGCTCTAACTAAAGAATGTAAGGTTGTTTCTGGTGCTGTCGACAAGAAGAATATGCGGGCAGCATTTACTGTAGCTGGCAACAAGTCTGTTATCTACGACACTGGTTTGGCCAATTTGATGCGGCCGCAAAGCCCTATCCTTGTGCATTTCAGCAAGACAAACACAGAGCAGTGGAATTTTGTTCGCCTTGACCCGGCTAAGAAAACCACATAGTTTGCCTTCATAAGTATTGACCTTAACCTAAATATTGATTGGCTGCAAGACCTTCGCAGTTGCTTAGGTGAATGCTAAAGAGATTGCCAGCATTAAAATTGGCTTGTGGGTCAGTGTCGGCTGACAAGTCTTGCGCTGTGGTGATGAAAAGGTCTTGCAAGTCATCGCCACCAAAAGCACAAGACGACACATTGATTACTCCAGGCACCACTATTGTTGCCAGTAACTTGCCGTTTTTAGTGCTAATCTTTTGCACAGACGAGCCGCCCCAAATTGCTACATAGAGGTTGTCTTCGCTATCAATAGTCATGCCATCGAAGTGACCGCCCCATTGGTTTGTCACGAGCTCGCGCCTGTCTGTGATAGCACCGCTTTCATTGTTGTAGTTAAAAGCATCGACTCGATTAGTGGCGGTGTCGATAAAATACATGGTGTCTTTTTTGCTATTCCAGGCTATGCCATTAGATATGGTGACATCAGAAAGCTTACGCGTCAGTTTCTTGACCTTATCGAGCATCCATAAATTGGCACTGGGGTAGTTGCAGCCTAAATCCATTGAGCCGCACCAGAAGCGGCCTGCTGGGTCGCATTTCCCATCGTTCATACGATTACCAACTATGTTTTCTTCTGGCTTGGCTAAGACCGAAATAGTGTGAACATTGTTCGAGAGATCACCATCGATTTTTAAGTGGACGAATTCTCCAGGCAGGCCCAGAATGAAGCCGCCACCACTAGCTGTGGCGCGCCTTACTACACAGCCCGGTTTCGCTGGTAGTTTTAGCGATTTATTTGTGGCTGTTTTTGGGTCAAAGCTGTTAAGCAGGCAATTTTCTATGTCGATCCAATAAAGCAAATTCTTTTCATTGTCCCATATAGCACCTTCAGCAAGTGCTGCAGCGATGGGTAAAATTGGTTCTGCTATTAGTTTCAGGCTCTTCACCCATGTTCCTTAGTGTCCTGCAAATTCCTGCGCTTGGTCAGCTTGTTCAGAATTTGCGCCTGGATCTTCTACTCTGCTTACTGCTAGCGCTGCAATTAAAAGTGATGCCCCACCCATCATTACCACGAAAACTGGTTGATTGTTAAACACATATTTTACTAGTGGTTGAAATGCAAGTGAAGCAAGAATTTCAGGAATGACAATGAAAAAATTGAATACGCCCATGTAAACACCAGTGCGACCTGGCGGAATGGCCGAGGCTAAAATGGCATAGGGCATTGATAAGATTGAAGCCCAGGCCACACCAACCCCAATCATTGTCAGCTGCAGCATTTGTGGGTCATGTATGAAATAAACCGAAATTAAACTTAGACCGCCCAGGGTTAAAGCCGTTGCATGAACGGTTTTGCGACTTGTGGCTTGGGCCAGTTTGGGAAGAAGAAAGGCCACTAAGAAACAAACAATAGAATAAATGGCAAAGCACCATCCGGCCCATTCGGTACCGCGATCAAACAGCTCTGAAGAAGCTGACGGCGCCTTGAAAATATAATATGCGGTTGTTAGACCAAAAAACATCCACATACAAAAGAGCCCAAGCCAGGTGAAGATTTGCACCACTGCTAGTTGCTTCATTGTTGCCGGCATGGCCATAACTGCAGCCGGTACTTCATGCCAGACTTCTTTGAAAAGCCCGGCTAAGCCTGGGTTTTCTTTCCGTTTGCGCTCTAGGGCGGCAAGATCTTCGGGTGGGTATTCTTTAGTGCTACATACTGTCCACAGTACACAGGCTAAGAACATCAGTGCGCCTATTTTAAAAGAATATTCAACTGTTAATGGTACACCATTGGCACCAGTACCACTGACTCCCATCTGATGAAAGAGCAAAGGTAGTGCATTGGCCATGGTGGCGCCAATGCCAATGAAAAAACTCTGCATGATAAAGCCCAATGTGCTCTGCGAGGCATTGAGTTTATCGGCAATAAAGGCTCGGAATGGCTCCATACTGATGTTGATACTGGCATCGAGAATCCAGAGTAATGAGGCGGCAAACAGTAGTGAGGGCGAAGTTGGCATAAAGAGTAAGGCGCAAGAAGCGAAAATGGCACCTACTAAAAAATATGGTCGGCGCCTCCCCAGTTTGTTCCAAGTGCGATCGCTCATGGCCCCAATTAAGGGCTGTACCAGCAGGCCAGTTATTGGTCCAGCCAGCCATAGTATCGGAATTGAATCTGGTGAGGCCCCTAGCTTGCTGTAGATGGCACTCATGTTTGCTAGCTGCAATCCCCAGCCAAATTGAATGCCGAGAAAGCCGAAGTTCATATTACCGATTTCAAGCAAGCTCAAATTTGGTTTTTGCACTTATTGACCTTACTTATATACCGTTCAAGGGTTTAGGCTGATTTTCGCAAGAAGTTGCGGAAGAATTGTGTGATGGTTTCAACTGAGCGACGAGCATAATTCATTTCGGATATTTTTGCTCTGGCAGTATCGTTGTTTACAACATCTGACATACGTAAGAATGTCAATCCGTGATAGTCTCCCGGCTGTTTCGGTAAATTCAACAACGATTTCATGCGGTCCCAACTGGCGCCATCATATAGATTACCGTTGAGGGCATTCTCTCCTTTTAAGAACAATCCTTGACGACTGGCTTCTTCTCCTACCCACTTAGCTAATGAGTTGGGCATGGTTTTACCAGTTGGGCCATCAACACCGTCGCGCATTTCTACTGCCGTGAAGAACGGCACTACTCTTGAGCCTGTTCCGGGTGTGCTTGGTTGGAGGGTTGCGAACATTGAAAGTAACGGTCTGTAGCCACGGCCATCAGCATTTCTATCCCAGTCACCACGACTGGTGCGAATTAAACCGGCATTTAGCTCGGCCATGCGGTCGCCTAAAATGACGTTGTTGCCCTGCCATTCTCCCACTCGCCAGTGTACGCCCGGAATTTTGGCGCCAAGATCTATACCATAGAAGGGTGAGGTCTTTTGACCAAATACATCGAGCGCGGTGCTCATCATTCGATGGCCGTGATCAATAAGTGATTGGTTGTACCAGTCAAAGAAATCGCGACCGTACTGCATATTGAAGTGGTCACCGCGTTTGAAGAATCCTTCAGCTTCTGAAGGCGGCTTTATACCTTCAGCTGTTAGATTTGGCATTGACCAGGCTTTGCTTACTCCATCGGCGCTACCATATTTGGCAATGGCATAGTCTCTAAACGAGCTTTGCGCTAAGTCAGAGTAGGCCTGTAGCGCACCTCTTGTCGGATAACCAGCATGTTGGTCGTGCGAATTATAGGAGGGGTAACGTAATTCACCGGCCGGCCCAAGGCTAATGTTTACTTCGGCAATTTCTTTTGCTTTGGGGGCGAAGTGAGTTTGAAATTCTTGCATTACAGTTTTTTTGTGATCGAGTACTATGTGGTCTGCCCAAAGTGATAGATATTCGGTACTAGAGTGGCCTTGCTCACTTTTGTATTTTAGAGATTCGGCTGAACCACTTGGAGTTTTTGCCCCAAATTCTGACCAAACCCAGCTGGGTAGTGGCACACTGACGTTGTCTCCGACATTTCCGCCACATTGATGGAACGACAGAATCGGCACCCACTTTAGGCCAGCTTTGCTAATGTGGTCGCTGACTTTTTCATAATAGGTCCAATCAAATTTGCCCTTGGTTGGTTCAATTAGGCCCCACCAGACATCGGTTGAAACTGAGTCTACACCGTGTTTTTTTGCTTCTGCTAGTTGTCGGTCGAATTCTTTCCATTCGGCCTTACTTTGTGGACTATCGAGTTTGCCAATCTCTCCGATATAAAGTGGTGCCATAACACTGAGGGTGGTGTTGCCGTGGTCTAGTCGAACAGGCTCGATATAACCTTGTTTGCGCCACTGGCTGACAGGGTTGTCGCCGGTTGATAGAAGTAGTCTATTGTCCCGACCTGTTGTAAGCCAGACTTTGCCTTCTGATTCTGGAAAAGCGTGCCTAGCTCTATCGTTACCTGATAACTTTTCTGGGTGGGAGCTAACAATTATGTCGGCTTTGACTGCATCTGGGTGCAGTGCCTCGGAGACTCCGAGCTTTTGCACAAAGAGAACTTTCTTTGGTCCGATAGTTTGCGATCCATCGGCATTTTTTAAGACTTCACGCACTTTCAGCCAGGCATTTTCGCCACCATTGTTTCGCAGTGATTGCAGTTGTGGTTTGCCTGCATCTATTATAAATTCGCGTGCCTGTGCGGCACTGCTACTTTGGTTTGTCTTAGGTTCTGGTTTAGTTTCTGGTTTAGCATCTTTGGCCTCTGCAACTTTATCAGAGACGATCTCAGGGCTAAAGGGAGAAGTAGGTTTGGCCCGATTGAACAAGTCGGCAAATTGCGTGCCTGTAGTGACTGTGAGGCCGTCTCCAGAAACTATTGTAGTGCTGCCTTTATTATCACTGACACCACGAGTAGTGCTTTCGATTCTCTTGTCGTTGATCTGGATAATTTCGCCGCGGGTAATCTCGGGCCTTGCTGTTGGTGAGAGCTTATGGCCGATGCCGCCAGCCGCCGCCATGACCGAGCCTTCCAGCAAGCTTTTTTCAATGACCTTGCCTAGGTCGAATTTCTCGCCAGCATCTTTTTGTCTGACAATCTCAGCCGAGCCTCCGGTGACAAGGCCGAAGGAGCCGCCCATACTGATTGAGCCAGCGGTGGCATTCTTAGCTAGCGCTCCCTTGAGTAAACCGTTGGCACCTTTGAACAGGCCTTCGCCCATTGTCCAGGTGACAGCATCAAAAACTAAGACTTTTGGGTCAAGTAGTTCGTGGTTGAGGCGGCTGAGAGTCTTTGAGGGTGCGGTGAAGGTGTCGTGGCTCACGGTGATATCAATGGCCCTTGAGCCAATACCGACAAGAACACCTTTGGTTGGGGCCGACTTGAAAGCAGTAGTGACATGGTTAAGCAGACTACGGGTCGCTCCGCCCTTCACTGCTCCGAGGGTAAAATCTTCGGCTTGCCTCGCTATTGATGATTCAGGACTAGCTGAGGCTAGGCCATAGAGGGCCACTGTGCCAATGGCGCCATACTTGCCTCGGGTGAAGAGAGCGGCAGTTTTGATTATTTCAGTGCCATAGTGGTCGACATCTTTGCGCAGTTTTTCGTCTGAAATGACCAAGCCGACAGCTTTGTCTACACCTTTTTCGAGGTAACTTTGCCCTGGCTTTTGCTCCAAAAGATGAGCAGTGTCAGGCGTTTGCCCGTCAGTAGATGGTGTTGGCTTTTCGACGTCGGCGGAAAATTTTGGCATGCAACCCGCACTTACTTGACAAGCTAATAGTACTTAATATGTCTTGTCAAGGCAATGGTAGAACTACCACATGCAAAAGACCATTGCTATTGATTCTGTTCGAGTTTTTGCAGGTTTTTGAGATAAATAGTCGAAGCGCTGTGCAATGAGGCCTGGCCCCACGCTAACGGTGTATTTGCTCCGGCCACTGCTGTTTGTCCCGAAGGCAACTTCGCTGCCCCATTTAAGTTGAGCGGCGACACCATTTCATAGGCTTCGGGAATGGCATAGCCGGGACAGGGCATGCCATTGGCTTTATAATGCTGAATTTTAGAAGAGTCATTTTTAGGGACATTTGTAGAGTCATTGCCAGGAGTAATACGAGCGTAAGAGCGGTTGATGTAGCGTGTCGCTTGGGCGTGACCTTGGGCTATCAAACCGGCCACTTCCTGCTCGTTTAGGTTGCCCTGGGCTGAGCCTTTCATATTTAGCAATTTCGCTACCTGGCGGCTGTAGCCTTCTGCTAAAACAGAAACAAAGCACCACTGGGCTTCACTGCCCGGCCTCGCTTGTTTTACTCTGGCAAGATAATCGTCGTTTGTGCTGCAATCACTTGAGCCATAGTCTTTTAGGTGTGATGAATGACCCGATATAGCCGCTCTTAATTCTGGTAGAAGCCAGTAGTTATCTGCTAAGTAGCTATCGAACACTTGCTCAGAGTGACCACTGGCCAAGGGTAAGTTAAAGGGAGCGTAACGGACAATACCGTGGTCGCGCACTAGCAATTGCTCAATTGCGCTTAAAAGTCGATACTGCAGGCGCACATCTTCGATGGGATGGTCGTGCATTTTAATGCTAGAGGTAGTAATGAAAGCTAAAGAGCAATCACTAGGCCGATGCGGGTTTTCAATTGGCAGAGGCGAGCCGAAAAGCCGCTCTAAAATTTTGCTTCTCGCCGCTTTGATCAGCTCTGCTAGGGTGTTTCTTTGGCTTTGAGAATAGAGCCACTGGCCGTATTTATTTTGGCTGATATTACTTAAAATGGCATCAGTCTTTCCACTTGTTAGGGCCAACAATGTCTGTAGGCTCTCAAAGCCGCTGCGGATGGCTTCTGTATCCCAAGTGAGGCCGAGAGGGAAGGGTATCTCTTCCCAGGGGCCAGCCGAAGGGGCGTTGAAGTCAAATTCTCCAGTTTCGTTGGTGTTTATTGCTTTTAAATATGATGCCACCATGACTATAGTTGTGGCAATCAGTTCGGCGTTATCGGCAATCTCTTTTTCGCTAAAGCCACAGTCTTCACCGTTGGCTGCGGCTATCACTGTGTCGCAAATGGCTTTAAGAGCTAAACCGTGTGACTCAAGACGTTTGTTGTTAAACCAGCTGGCATCGCGCTTTAATGTCTCTGGGAGAAAAATGTGTGCTACTCCATCAAGCAGGCCTCCAGAGCGATAGAACTCAGGATTGGCGATAGATTTTTTTATGGCTTCTACTTCTTCGCTCTGACCATAAAATCGACATAGTGTCAGTATTGCTTGGCGCCATGCCCGTGGTTTAAGTGCACGCTCCATGTCACCGCAGCGCACTGTATCAGTCACCCACTGGCGACCGCTCATGTCCCAGTTTTCTTCTGCTTCTGCTGTTCGTACAAGGCCGTTTTGATCGTTAACTGAGAGGGCAAAGACCTGCCTGTCTTGACAAAAGTCGAAAAGAGCAGCAAAGCTTTCTGCTGTATAGCTACCTTTCAAATAACTTGCTACTGCAAGGTTGTGAACCGGCAGTTTGTGCGAGTCTTCGGCTAGAAAAGCGGGCTCGTGGCTGGAGGCGCAAAGCATTGCCCTCAGACTAGTTTTAAATTTTTGCAGAATTTTTGGCAGCGCCTCACTATTCTCGGCTGAGGCTGCCTCTTGCCAATTGAGTAAACTTTCAACTTCTAGCAAATCGACTATTTGGCCGTTTATGGCAATCGGTAAAGTTTCTCTAGTTAAACTCTTGCCAAGGTCTGATAGCCAATTTTGGTCGCTCAGAGACAGTGGCCTCCGCCCGCTTGCCACCTCTTCAAGCTGGCTCAAGGCCTCAGTGATCTGCTTGTAAGTTTGGCTAGGACTGGTCTGCTTCACTTTGGCGCTAATCTCCATCTTGAATTGTGGCAGTTCCAATTGAGCTGCCTTTCACCGTCAGGCCTAATGCTAACGCAAAAGCGCCTTGTACTAACTGAGCTGATTGCATTAATATTGTCCGTCGTTACCTTAGACTTAAGCGTGCCATGCCTTCTGACCCAGAGATAGAGAAAGAACCCCAGAATTATTCGGCCTCTAGTCGTGGTCGTGTGTCTTCTGTCGGTATGCCAGCCCTGGCCCCTCCTACAGCTACGTCTAAGGGGCCGATCTATAAGGCCTTCGCTTTTTGGATTTACCCCTTTACCCGCTTTCATAGAATTCCTGTATTCAAGCGGGTATGGCTTTATTTGGCCTTTATGGCGGTATATTCTTTTGCCGTTGATGTGGTTGTCACTCAGAAATTTTCCAATCACCTTTTCAAAGAGGCTGGAGCGGCTGGCTATACAAGCGTCATTCTGGGCTTGCTTTTGGTTTTTCGTACTAACACTGCTTACGAGCGTTGGTGGGAAGGGCGCAAGCTCTGGGGCCAGCTTGTCAATGACTCGCGCAATCTCTGCCTTAAGGTGCGCACCTATGTGCCCACAGGCCCTGGTGACAAGGCCGAACTGGGAGAATTAATAGTTTCTTTTGCCTATGCTCTTAAGCATCATTTGCGTGATTCTCAAGCCAGTCGCAGTTTGCCTGGATTAGGAGATATCCCTGAAGGGGTTAAGATCAATGCCCCGGTTCATCTAGCCGGGAAGATGTACGAAAAAGTTTTAGAGTGGAAAAGAGAGGATTTGTTTGACGGCTTTATCATGATTCAGCTCGATACTCATTTGCGCTCGTTTATGGATATCTGTGGCGCCTGCGAGCGTATTAAAAACAGCCCACTTGCTCTGTCTTATCGCGCCTTTATGCGTCAAGGTATCGCTCTTAATCTGTTGGCCCTGCCCTGGTACATCGAGCCTGAGTTTAATTACTGGTTGAGCTTACCCTTGATTTTGATTGGTTCGTACTTTCTCATTGGTCTTGAGTTAATCGCTGAAGACATCGAAGAGCCTTTTGGTAAGGATGGCGATGACTTGCCGCTTGATACCATATGTGCCACCATTGAAAGCACAGTAAACGATATTCTGCAGCTTAATCGTTCCCAGAAATTTACAACTTCATTCCGCAAACCTCGAATCGACCCTCTCAAAGAAACAAAGGGAAATCCTATTTGAGTTTTTAGTTGCGGCCAGTCATTTTAAATTAGGTATCAGCGGTGGTGCATCTTTAAAATCAGATCAGCATACTGCTGTCTGGTTTGTGCCAGCCTTGGATCTGATGCTAACAGTGTTCTTTGCTGTATAGCTAAAGCCTGCTCGTAGTAAAGTTTCGCTTCTGCTAAGCGGCCAGTGGATGCACAGAGTGCCCCTAGACAGTTATAGCTATCGGCAATGAACGGGCTATTGCCATCGAGCTTGTTTTTGCGAATGGCGAGAGCACGCTTGTATAGTGGCTCAGCGGCTTTGAAATTAGCTGCTAGTTGGTAAGCCTGGCCTAGGTCGTTTAAGGCGCTGGCTGTACTCTGACTATCAGGACCGCGTTCTTTTTCGGTTAGTTCTAGGGCGCTTTTCAGTTCTTTGATGGCATCTTGAAACTTGCCTTGACGCATGTATAAATAACCGAGACCCGTAAGCGAATCGGCCATAGCATAATTGTTGCTGCCGCCCATTTTTGTGCGCAACTCCAGAGAGTGTCTGAGATCTTTCTCTGCATCTTTGTATTGGCCTAACGCCGTTTCAGCTCTGCCAATGAAAGCCTCACACTCGGCTACGCGCATGGGGTCATTGCCGTTGGCAATGTATAAAGTGCGCGCTGTCTCTAGATTTGATTGCGATTCATCATACTCACCTTGAGCGTATTGAATCATGCCAAGCAAATAGCGATTGCCGGCGTTTTTGGGCGAATTTGTTTTTTCTGCCAGCTTAATAGCCGCTCGGATCTTTTGCTTCGCTAAAGCGTAAGCACCTTTGTTGTAATCTGCTTGAGCGTCTAGTTGCAGCTTCTCAATTTCACTATCGCTCTTGCTTCCTCCAAAACCTTGATTGAGAGCAAATGATATGGATATTAAGGCCACTGCCCCAACAGCAATGAGCGCAGCTTTTTTATTGGCCGCTATAATTGCTAGAACGTTATTAGTTGTACTTGGCTGTTCGGCTTTGGCTTGAGGTGCAGCGCTTTCTTCTTGCTTAGAGTCACTTTTCTCACTGACTTCAGGTATTTCAACTTTTTCAATAACTGGTATATCTAGACGAGGAATATCTGTGCGTGTCAGCGAATCACCAGGAATTCCTTGGTAGACATGATCGAGAGCCTCTCTCAGCTCGCCCATCGATTGATAACGGTCGTCTGGTTGTTTAGCCATAGCCTTGAAAATTATGGCTTCAAGGTCGGCGGGAATATTGAGCTCAGGACAGACAATACTAAAAGCTTCAGGAGTCTCGTTGACGTGTTTGTAGAGATACTCTATTAAGTCATGGCCTGTAATTGGCTGCTTGCCTGAAATTGTGCGATACATAACACAACCGAGCGAATAAATGTCGCAGCGCGCATCTACAGGAAGGGCGCGACACTGCTCTGGGCTCATATAGGGTGGGCTGCCGAATACTTCACCGGTTCTCGTTAAGTTATCGGTCTCACCTTCTGTCGGGGTGAGTAGTTTAGCGATACCAAAATCGACAATTTTGACAAAGTCGGGGTCGTTATCAAGCTGCACTAGCATGATATTGCTTGGCTTGAGGTCGCGGTGCACTACACCGTTTTCATGGGCGTGGGCAAGGCCTAGGCTTACTTGCTTGAATATATGAACACTGCGCTTCAGTTCTAGGTTGGCACCACCAGCTATTTGTTCAGCCAAGCTGGTGCCAACCAAGAAAGCCATGACAAGATAGGGCACGCCGCCATCGGTGACGCCAAAATCATAGACAGTAAGAATATTGGGGTGGTTGAGAGCGCTAGCCAGTTCGGCTTCTTTTTGAAAACGCTTAAGAGCTGCAGCCCCAGAAACTAAATTGGGGTGCATCATCTTTACAGCCACAATCCGCTTGAGAAGGCGGTGTTTGGCTTTGTAAACCTGACCCATGGCGCCATCGCCAATTAATTCCAAAATTTCGTAGCGGTCGCCAAGTACAGTGCCGACCAAATCAGTTTCTTTCAAGGGAGTGAGAGTCGTGCCATCGGCTGGGCAGGTCGTCAGCTCACCTACATATTCTTTGCTGCAAGCGACACAGATCTTTTTCTGGTTTCCAGCATTTCCTGAGCCCGTATCTGGCATCTAACTCTAAACTCTTCTATTTTAATATTCCGTGGTTTTATCGATTATAGACCCTTCTTGGGGGCGAAGGTCAAAATCTACGTTAGCGTAAGCTTGAGGTTAATCTACTTGGAGGGAATAACTATTTTGAGCACTTGTTTCATGGTTCAGCACTGGGAGAATATGACTTGGAAACCAACAGCAGTCAGTCAGAGAAGAAGCAGATAGACACAGCCAGGCTGCATGACAACACGGTTTCGCCCCGCGATGATAGGCGCGATCGCGGCAAAATCTTGCACGAGGCTGTGCCCCATGAACTGCTGGCTCGCTTTAAGCCCGAAAGCAACCGCCCCGACCCAATTGAGTTGATTGAGCGGTCAAATGTCGGCCGCCGACCTGAGCTAATACCTATTCGTTATGGCCGTATGCTAGTTTCGCCCTTTACTTTTTATAGAGGAACAGCTGCTCTTTTTGCTTCTGACATTGGTGAGTCTTTTGTTACTAAAGTCAAAGTGCAAACATGCGGTGACGCCCACCTTCTAAACTTTGGTGCTTTTGCTACACCAGAGCGCAACATTGTTTTTGATTTAAACGATTTTGATGAAACTCTTCCTGCCCCCTGGGAGTGGGATGTGAAGCGTCTCGCTGCTAGTTTTGTCCTGGCTGGTCGCAACAATGATGTTAAGCCCAGGCATTGTCAGCAGGCCGCTGAAGCCGTTGCCCGGGGCTATCGCTTGAAGATGCTTGAATATTCGAAGATGAGTATTCTTGATATCTGGTATGACCGCTTTGATTGGAGCGCTGTTGCTCAGAATACTTCTGATCCGCGTTTGCAAAAGCGCATTAAAGATAAGACAGAGAAGGCCATAAAACGCACCATTCAATCTTATTATTTCCCAAAAATGACAGAAGAGCATGACGGTGATTATCGCATCAAAGATACACCACCAGCAGTTTATCACCTCAAAGGTAGTGAAGCTGATAGTTTCCGTGAGCAGACTCTTAAGGCATTTGAGCTTTATAAGCAGTCATTACAAGATGATAGGCAGCGTTTGTTCGACCGCTATAAAATGGTTGATGTGGCCATTAAAGTTGTAGGCATCGGTAGCGTTGGCACTACTTGTGCTGTTGCATTGATGTTGGCACCAGATGCAGAACCACTGATGTTGCAGCTGAAAGAAGCGCGTGCCTCTGTTTTGGAGGCTTATGCCGGACATAGTGAATTTAAGAATCATGGACAAAGAGTTGTTGCTGGCCAGCGCATTATTCAGTCAGCCAGCGATATTTTCTTGGGTTGGACCGAATTTGATGATGGTAAGCACTACTATGTGCGTCAACTGCGTGACACGAAAGTTAAGTTAGAGCCTGATTTGTGGGATGGTCCGCGCTTAGTTGAAAGCGCTGAAGTCATGGGTGCTGTTCTTGCTCGCTCTCATGCTCGCTCGGGTGATGCTGCTGTTCTCAGTGGTTATCTTGGTGAAGAGACTACTTTTGAAGAAGCAATAGGTCTGTTTTCTATTGCCTACGCTGATCAAGCTGAGAAAGACTATGAACTATTCTCTGATGCGGTGCGAAAGGGCCAGATTAGTGCTGCGGAAAATTGTGGCTACTAATATCTAGTTAGCGTCTTTCCACAAAGGCAAAGTCAATATAGGCGTTTTCTGGATCTGTTGATAGCAGGCGTACTCTGACGCGATCACCCACGTCTAGAGCTTGTGAGCCTTTTAGGTGATGTCTATTTGTGCCGTGGTCAGTTATTAATTTGCCTTCGACTGGCGGCCTGAAAGTACGAACATAGGTGGCTTCAGGCTTGACACCGGTGATGATACCGTCAAAAATGTCACCAATACGACTTGAGAGTAATACTGCTGCCGAGATTTTGCGCATGGTGCGCTCTACCTTTTTTGCTTGCCCTTCTAGTCTGGAACAATTGGCGGCGATATCGCTTAGTTCATCTGTCGTATATGGTGACGGCTCGCCTGCTAAAACTGCTTTTAGTAGCCTCTGTGTGATTAAATCTGGATATCGTCGATTTGGTGCTGTCGAGTGGGTGTATTCGTTCACGGCTAAAGCGAAGTGGCCAGGAACATGCTGCCCGGGAATTTTGACTATGTATTCGCCTCGTCCTAGCAGTTTGACGATTGTTAAAGATAACTCGCTGAAGCCCTCTGGGTCTGCTTCTTTTTGTCTTGTAAGAAAAGAGGCGAGGGCTTTGGCATCGGGTGTTTCTGGAAGAGAGTCGCCATAAGATTCAGCGACTTCTATGATTCTCGGCCAGCGTTCAGGGGTCTTCACTGTGCGCATAATTGAAGGAAAGCCTTTCGCTTCTAAAAATTTTGAAGTGGCTATGTTGGCTGCAATCATGCAATTTTCAATGAGGTCGCGGGCGGGATTGCTCTCAACTAGTTCTAAATCAAGTACATGTCCATCTTTTGCTACCGTGCGTGCCTCTTGCGTGTGCAGAGCCAGGGCGCCGCCGCTTTTTCTTAGGGCATGAATGTGATCTTTCGCTTGGTTTTGAATATTGAGTTGTTCTTCTAGGCCTGCTAGTTGAGCAAATTTTGCAGGCTCAGTGCCACTGCTGAACCACTGACCAATCGAGTTATAATCGAGTTTGGCCTTGTTTCTTATCAGAGCCGGATAGGCATCACTCTCAATTACTGTGCCGTCTTCTTCAATTATTAAATCGGTGCACATGGCTAAGCGATCTTGGTCGGGCAAAAGAGAAGTGCGGTCATACGAGAGTTCGTCGGGCAGCATTGGGTAAGTGACAATACCGGTGTAGACAGTTGTAGTGTTGCGCTGGGCGTGCAAATCGATAGCACTATCTTTGGGCACAAATGAATCAACATCAGCAATGCCAATGATCAGGCGAATTTTTCCATCGGCCAAGTTTTCGGCATATTCAACTTGGTCAAGGTCTTGCGACTCGCGGTTGTCTATTGAAGACCAGAGCAGTGTTCTCAAATCTTGGATAGAGCTATTGTTATCAAATATTTGTCTGACCGATTGGCATGTTAGTTCGGCAATAGCTTCTAGCTCAAAAACAGGCGTGAACCCTGCTGCCATCACTTCTTGGTCGGCTCTGGCTACCAAGTCGTAGTCGCGGCCATCGTCTCTATTGCTTGCAGCGCTCGATTTGCTTCGTTGGAATTCGGAACGATCTTTTGGCTGTTGCTGGTGGTGGTCTTGTGAATGTTTCTTGGGGTGATTTTTTCTTGGCATTTTTGTTGGTTTTTAGTAGTGGTCCCAAAATAGCAATCTTTGGGGTTAATGTCCAAATTCCACTGATAGGTTAAACTTTGCCCTCTGTTTTACAGACAGCAAGTTCACCGACTAAGGACTAGAAAGATGAAATTAGCACGAGCACTGGCGGCAGAGACTTTGGGAACAGCGTTCCTCCTTGCAACTGTGGTTGGTTCCGGAGCTCTAGCCGATAAGTTAGACCTAGGCAACCTGGCTGTGTCTGTTCTCTGTGTGGCCTTTGCTACAGGGGCTGTTCTTATAGCTTTGATTGCTGCCTTCGGCTCTATATCGGCTCACTTCAACCCTATTGTCACTCTGGTCTTAGCCCTCCGCAGTGAATTCAGTTGGAAGAAAGTAGCACCTTACTTTGTGGCTCAGTTGGCTGGGGCCATAATCGGTGTGGTTGTTGCCAATCTGATGTTCGACCTGCCAGCCGTCACTATCTCGGCTACAACTCGCACGGGTATGGGTCAGTGGTTAGGTGAGTTCATCGCTAGCTTTGGCCTGATTGGCATTATTCTTGGCAGTGCTCGCTCAAGTTCAAATACAGGTATCGCAGTTCCTGCCTATGTTGCTGGGGCAATTTACTTTACTTCCTCAACCTGTTTTGCCAACCCTGCTGTCACTATCTCGCGCATGTTTACTAACACTCTAACTGGCATTGTGCCAGCTGACGTGCCTGCCTTTGTCTTGTCACAGGTTGTCGGTGCCCTCTGTGCCGCTGCTGTTTTCGGTTGGTTGTTTGCTGCCGAGAAGTCTAGTGAAGTAGAGCCAGAATTGATCGCTACCTTAGAGCGAGAACTAGCTGCGGCGAATAAATAGAACGCAAAGAAAGAAAGTAGGAAAAGTATAGATGTCGAGAAAAGATGATCCGCTAGGCGTAACCCAGAGCGTCAAGTTCAATACGCGCCTAACCTCTATTGATACTCCTGCTGATATTCCAGCCCATTGGGTGGGAAGCCCGATTGCTGAATTGATTGGTTCTCATAACTTTGGTCAGAAGATTGAAGTAACCGGTGAGCCCCGCGTTTTGATTTCGACCTGCATCGAATTTCGCTATCGCCCAGCTGTTCCTAGTCAGTATGCCTATGTCATAAGGCGTGCTAGTGGTCGGTTAATCGGTGCTGAGTTTGCATTGGTTTATGCTCTATCGCGCGGCGTCAAGCATGTGGTGCTGATTGCCCACAACGATTGTGGCATGACTAAAGTAACTCAGCACAAACCAGCTATGATAGCCACTCTTGTCGAGCAAGGCTGGGATCCTGAACGCGCTGAAGAATTTGTGGCTATGCATGCTGGTCGCTATCATATTGAAGATGAAGTTGATTCGCTCAAGCGCGAATTTTATCGTCTCAAGCGTTTGTTTAAAAACGTTGAGATTGCCCCTCTTTTCGTCTCCCTTTCAAGCAATCGCTTGCATGTGCCTAACTGGTATCTCGATTTTGTCAAGAAACCAGACCTAGGCAATGCTAATGAATGTATTCCTGCAGAAGAATATTTGATGCTGCCCTAAGGGCCAGCTCAATTCTTTGATGATTGCTATTGTTTAGCTGCTAAGTTGGTAATTATCTTCCACTCTTTTGCTGTAACTGGTTGCACCGATAGCCTGCTGCCCTTTTGTAGCAGTGCCATCTCACTCAAACCGGGAATTTGACGGAGAAGCTCTAAGGGCAGGGGCTTCTTGAAAGTCTCAACATGTTTGACGTCAATCATGTACCAAGTCGGCTTGGCTTTGTCGCTTTTGGGGTCAAAGTGCACATCATCAGGATCGAATGCTGAGTGATCGGGATAACCCTCTTTCACCACTTCGGCAATACCGGCTATGGCAGATGGCTCTGAGTTGCTGTGATAGTAAAAAATAAGATCGCCTAACTTGATTGAATCGCGCAAGAAATTGCGAGCTTGATAGTTGCGCACGCCATCCCAGCAAGTTGTTTTCTTTGGTGCCTTGGCTAAGTCTTGAATTGAGAAAACAGCCTCTTCGCTTTTAAGCAGCCAATAGTTGCAGCTAGTTTTAGTGGTGGTTGTGGATTCTGATTTAGACTTTGCTGTCGATTTAGATTTTGTTTCAAAAGGACTACTTTTGGCTGCCATTAGATTCCTCTTTTGTCTTTTCTGTAGGATTCTCTGCTGCTTTTTCACCAGCTTTTTCTACCGGCTTGGCGCTAATTTTGCCGGCCATAATGTCGTTGATTTGGGCGTACAAGGCATTGGCCTCTGTCTGCTTTCCGTCTTTCAAATACAACTTTGCGTAGGCCTGCATGGTTTTGATTTTGGCTTGGGGCTTGAGATTGGGCATATCGATAACTAACTTGAAATGCTTTTCGGCCTCAGTTTTGTCGCCTTTAGCTAAGTACATTTCGCCTAGGTCACATTCTGTTTGGGCGACTTCTGGTGACTCACTACCATTGGCCACTTTGCGAATAGTAAGGGCGCGGTTGAAATTCTTTTCTGCACTGGGATAGTCGCCGATTTCTTTGTACTCATTGGCGAGGAAGTTTATGCTCTCTGAAAGCTTTGCGTGGTTTGGCCCCAGTACTTTTTCTGCGCCGGTGATGCGCGCTTGCATTATCTTAATAGTATTCATGTGAATTGTTCGGCGTTGAGCAATTTTGCGTTCAACGTCTGAGCCACCACCAATAACGTCAGGTGAGGAGAGCGATGCTGAGCCGCTGTTGGCGTCACAGCGAAAGGAGGCATTGACGACGATAAAAGGCTTGACGTCGAAGCGCGCGAAGCCTGCACCATCCACGGCGGTGCGGCAGGCAACATCAAATGAGGGGTCACCTGATCCTCTCTTCATCACCCAGTCACGATAAGTGCCGTCAGGTAGAAGGCGAAAACTAGCATAGGCACTCCGTGCCGCTGGTCGCTGCCTGCCGAGGGTGCGCATACGGTTGTCTACCAATTTTTCATCATGTCGCAAGATTTCGGCCAGCACCTCTTGTAGGTCGGCACGAGCCATCGGTGTCGCCGTAACTAACGTCAAAAGCAATATGGCCATCGACAGCAGTAGTTTCTTTGATCGTGCTAGTGTAAATTCGCGCATAAGCACCTTGATTTTATAATTGCCAATTTTAGCACTGTGCAGCTTTTCTTCTTTCTATTTAGGCTTGCTGTTTACAAGATTGCCGCTTCTTAGTAGCCTTACCAAATGAAAAAAATAAGATCAGAAGAAGAGAAGCTCCTTGCTCGCGTATCTTGGCGACTTCTTCCTTTCTTACTGGTGCTCTATATCGTCTCTTATTTAGACCGTATCAACCTTTCCTTTGCTGCTCTTGAAATGAACGCCCAGCTCAAATTTAGTGACCAGGTCTTTAGTCTGGGTGCGGGAATATTTTTCTTGGGCTATTGTCTCTTTGGCATCCCCAGTAACGTTGTAATTAAGCGCCTTGGCCCCCGGCGCTGGATTAGCACAATTATGGTGGCTTGGGGCGTTGTTACAGTGGCTATGTGCCTTGTCAAAGATGCTCTTTCTTTCTATGTCTTACGCTTCACCCTGGGCGCCACTGAAGCTGGCTTCTTTCCTGGCATGTTGCTCTACCTAACCTTTTGGTTTCCCCCTAAGCAATATGGAACGGCGGTAGCCAGGTTCATGTCAGCCATTCCCTTGGCAGGCCTCTTGGGAAGTTTTGTTGCTGCCAAGGCTTTTGAGATCAATGGCCTGTGGGGTCTAGAGGGTTGGAAGTGGCTCTTCATTGTCACTGGCGTGCCTGCCATTGCCCTTGGTATTGCCGTAGTATTTTTACTTCCCGATCGCCCGCACCAGGCACGGTGGCTTAGTGCTGAACAGAAGAGCATGCTTGAAAATTTGCTAGCTAGTCATGCAAGCCAGAGTAATTTAAGTAATAGTGATGATGCAAAAAGAAATGAACAACTTTCTGTCTGGGCTACTCTTAAAAATTTAGTTGTTTGGCGCTTTGCCCTGCTTTATTTTTCTACCACAGTTTGCATGTACGGCTTTCAATTATGGCTGCCGCAAATAATCAAGACTTTTGGCTCTGCCACTAATTCTTCTGTGGCCTTGCTCTCGGCTATTCCTGCTTTGATGCAGGCTTTAGGTATGTTAGTGATTGCTGCCAGCTCAGATCGCAGTGGCGAGCGTCGCTATCATGTGGTGGCTTCTTCTGGTATCACAGTGCTTGGTTTAGTGGCAGCCACGTATTTGCCTGATAGTCTCAAATTGGCAGGGCTGAGCTTGGCCGCATTTGGTATTTGGGGCAGTGTCGGCCCTTTTTGGGCTTTGACGCGAAGCTCGCTTTCGGTGCCAGCGCAGCCCACAGGTTTAGCATTTATCAACTCGGTTGGTAATCTTGGTGGCTTTGTTGGACCTATGCTCATTGGTCTAATTAAGCAGTTCACTGGTTCGTATGCCGGTGGCGAGTTTGGCTCTGCTTTGCTGCTATTAGCCAGTACGGCTGTCTTTACTGCCTTTTTGGCGATTACTACCAAAGTAGAAAATAGAAAGGAGCCATCTTTGTGACACTAAAAGTATGCGTCGCCGGTGTCACCGGTTGGACAGGTAAAGCCGTAGCACAAGGCATTTGTGCTACTGAAGATATGAGCCTAGTTTCGGCAGTCAGTAGAAGTTCTGCGGGGAAAAGTCTGAGAGAGCTTGATATTAATTGCGACAGTGATGTAATTGTCGCCGCTACAGTTGAAGAGGCTCTGGCTCAACCAGTTGATGTCTTTGTTGATTACACCAGTGCTGCTGCTGTCAAAGAGCACGCCATGTATGCTCTTAACAAAGGCGTTGCCGTGATTGTTGGTAGCTCAGGGTTAACTGCCGAAGATTATACTGCTATTGAGAAACTTGCCACTAGCAAGAATATCGGAGTCATTGCTTGCGGCAATTTCAGTATCACAGCGGCTCTAGCTAAGCACTTTGCCCTGTTGGCTGCTGAGTATCTGCCAAGCTGGGAAATCTTAGACTATGCTGGCTCGACCAAGATGGATGCTCCTAGCGGCACTACCAGAGAACTAGCTGAGTGTTTAGAGGCCGTTAGGCAAAATAAACTGGGTCGTGAAATTAAGGACGTGGTAGGCGACAGTGCTGCCCGTGGTGCCCAAGTAAGAGGCACGCCTATACACAGCCTGCGGCTGCCTGGCTATGTCTTGTCATTTGAGACCATATTTGGATTGCCAGAAGAACGGTTGACGGTGCGTCATGACGCTGGTACCAGTGCGTTGCCATATGTTGACGGCACCTTGCTGGCCTTGCGCCAGGTCGGTGCCGTTAACGGTTTGATTCGCGGGCTCGATCAACTGATGTTTGGCAAAAGGTAGTGGCATTAGCGCTCTTTCACCGCACCCGCCTGATCTAGGTCGGCATTAGCGGCTAGGCGATCGTTGCGCTGGCGCTGGGCCAAGGGAGTGACTCGATCGGCCTCTGCAATCTCATTCATCTTGGGCTCAGCTGCGGAATTGTCTTTCACTGAAGATGGCAGATTTTGCTTGTCGGCTGGGGTTGTAGCTTGATTAACGTCGGCATTGGCGGCAATGCGGTCCAATCGCTGGCGTTGAGCCAAGGGTGTCACTCTATCAGCTTCAGAAGCTTCGTTGAGCTTGGGCTCTCTTCTGTCTGAGGAGGCGTATATGTCTTGCGCTCCGAAATCAATGGAACTTGCTTCGGGGCGCCCTTTTGCTGATTGTTGAAGACTGCCGAGTGATTTATCAGAATAAGCCTCAGCAAATACCCCATCAAATTTAGTAAAGCTTTGCGACTCAGCAGAGTTGGCTTCAGCGCGTTCTAATGTCATAGTAAATACTCCAAAGTAAGTAGAAAATAGGTAAGCGCCATAGGGGCTGCAGCGGTCTGGGTGAGTTCAATATAGAGCAGGTAAGTTGGCAATCTGGGGTCGTAAAGATTACTTACGTGGGCGAAATTAGTTCGCCATCGAAGTAGATGCCGCGCCAGACATTGTTATAGGCATACATCTGCCAGGCGCCTACGGTGCGGTTTCCGTTAACTACGTTGTTGAAAGCTCTGTGATCGCTTCCACCTAGAATGCCTGGGGGAACATTGTTTCCTGTTGGGTAATTGATTTCGTTGTTTGAGATCTCGATGCCGCTGCTGCTGTTGCCCTCTACCATCATGGGCGAAGACGACCACTCATCAATGGTGATATCGAGATGGTTGCGGCGAACCGTGAGATTTTGACTCTCGAACATGCTTATGGCATCTGATTTGTACAGGCCTGTGACTTTGTTATTTTCAATATTGCCGCCACTTACGTGGTCAAATTCTACGGCAGTTGTGTCGTAATGCTCAGACCACCTGAAGTCATGTAGCCAGTTGTCTTTGACTGTGACATTGGATGAGCGATCGGCTAGGATTCCGCGCTCTCCCCCTGTAACCTCGCAACCTTCCACCACTACATTGTTGGCGCCATAAATGCCAACCGTTGGCCCATCCAGGCCTTTGATGCGGGCATTGCGGATGACGACGTTATCTCTTGTGATTGAAAGCGGTGGTATTTCATCGCCTCTCGCGTCAATGACGAGCATGCCGTTTTCATATGAGGCATAGCGCTGTAAGACCTCAGGAATTGATCCGTCTCCCAGTTCTACTCGCGCTCCACCTTCAAGAGCCGAGCCTTCATGCCATTCTTGAGGTGCATCGACTATTGGTTGATACTCTGGAGCAGGTTCTGGTAGCGGTGCTGGGGCATCATCCGCTATTTCAGGTATGTCTACTGGAACATCTATTGGACTTTCTGGCGTCACTGATTCTGGACAGTCGCCACTCCCGGCTGCTGTTTCCGGGCATGGTGGAGGGCTTGGCTGCTCGCAGTCTTGCTCACAGGTCGGCGTTGGTACTGGCTCGCAGTCATCTCCCCGACCCTCTTCCCGACCATCTCCCAGACCTTCAAAGCACTGATCTAGTTCGAGGGTTGGTAAGACCCCTGAATTAACCATGCCATTGACGCAGGTCCTCAGCTGGGTAGCCAACCTTGAAGTCAGCGCTTGTATATCTTCGAATGAAATGGAAGCTGAGCAATAGCTATCAGTGTTTGCGAACGAAGTATCACAGCTATCAGTCTGTTCCATGCGGCAATTTGAGGTCATTGTTTTAGCTCCATTTTTCTCTATTAGCCTCAAGACTGCTGGCTAGCCAACTGGTTAGTGCCAGTCTCAGTTTCAAAACTTCGTCACGATGTTGCTTGTCTGTTGGTAAGGTGGTCCCGATGGCGCTACTTTACTAAGGGCTAGTTGGCAAACCGCGGTCAGTGTTATTAGATTGATCGTTTGCTAATTAGCATGTTGGCATCGTTGACTATTTGGCTTGTTGGCTTGTCTGTGCACTATCAAAACCGAGGCACAACTGATTTAATAGTGCTCGCTGCGGAAGCTTTAGGTCGGCACTTTGAAAACCCTGAAAATCTCTCAAAAATTTTTGGTTGCAGTGGCTGTACCTGTAGTATTTGAGCTTGTTCTTGTCTCTGTTCTCTTTGTCTTGTTGTGGCAAGCCGATGAGGCCCGAGCGAGAGAACAGCAAGGTCGTGAACTTGCCAATCGTGTTTACGCGTTGATGGGTCTGCATGTTCAGCGAGTGACGCAGATCATGCTTTACAAGAGTACTGAACAGCCTGAAATGTTGGGCCAGGCTAGACAGACGGCTCAGAGAATGAAAGATGAGATCAAACAGATTCACGTTCTAGTTGAAGGTAACCCTAAGAGCAGCGAAACATGGAAGAGCCTCGATTCACTTGTAAGAGCTATAGGCGAAGAACACGACAGGGCAGCAGAAAGTCTGGGCGTTGGTGATAAAGCTGGTGCCACAATGCACTACATGTCAATGCGAAGGCACTTTGAGGCGCTTATTCAAGCTAGCAATAAGCTAACAGAACAACAAGCAACCTCTAAAGATGTAGAAAGTATAGATGTAAGCAAATACAGCGAAATTATTCGTATAGTGCTCTGCTTATCCATACTTCTTTCTCTTTTGACAGCTTTTGGTCTGGCTTTCTACTTTAGGCGTGGAACCGCCGATAGACTAAATGTGATCATGGCCAATACAAAAAAGATGGCAGCCGGTAAGGCACCAACTGAAGAGTTGGAAGGCGATGATGAACTAGCTCAGATAGACAAGCTTTACCACAAAATGCATGATTCTTTAGTGATCTTCCGGCGCAGAGAACGGGCGATTCTTGAAAATGTCGCTGATGTGGTTTGCTCGATTGATTCGAGTATGCGTTTTACTGATATCAACGAGGCTGCTTACAAACACTGGGGTTACAGTGACGAAGACCTGATTGGCGGACGCTTGGCTGATATTCTCGTCGCCGCAGATCGCGACATGGTTTTGCTCTCTTTGCGAAAGGTTGCTGAAACAACTAAAGAGACCTCTCTAGAGTGTGGAGTCACACGATCTGATGGCACCGTGGCTGATACCGAGTGGTCGGTCACTTGGTCGGAGGTGGAAGGTTCACTCTATTGTGTCGTGCACGACATTACGGCAAGAAAGAACCTCGATAGATTGAAGGCCGAGTTTGTCGCCATGGTTAGTCATGAGATTCGCACACCGCTTAGTTCGATTCAGATGACCCATTCACTTTTGGCAGCTGAACTTGGTGATTCGTTAGATGAATTTATGAAAGGCAGTTTGAATGCGGCCCAAGGCAACGTCAATCGTCTAATGGCGCTGGTCAATAACTTGCTTGATTTAGATAAGCTTGAATCAGGATTTATTGATTTTGTCGCTGATAAAATCTCAGTTCGTGATTTGGTTGAAACATCGATTAGCGCTATCGCTTCTTTGTTTCAGCAAAAATCAATTGAAGTGAAGAGAAACATTGATCCTTCTATAATAATTTACGCTGACAAAGAGCGCTTGGTTCAGGTCTTGATAAATCTACTTTCTAATGCCACAAAGTATTCTGCACCAAAGTCTACGATTATTGTTGACGTGCGGGTAGATAAAGATTTCGTTCGTATCTCTGTTACTGATAGCGGCAGGGGTATTCCACAAAACAAACTAGACACTGTGTTTGAACGCTTCAGGCAAGTCGAAGCCGCAGACCAGAAGGTTCATAAAGGAACTGGGCTAGGGTTGGCTATTGCTAAAGCTATAGTGGAGATGCACCAGGGTAAAATGGCTGTAGATTCGGTGGAAGGCAAAGGTAGCACTTTCTGGTTTACTATTCCTGCTACCGAGAGGGTTTACAAAGCTATGGAAGCAAAGAAAACGGCGAAAGAGAGCAGCGCAAGAGAACAACGCAAGTGAACTACAAAAGTAATTGTCATAGGAGGTCTTAGTGGCAAAGATTCTGATTATCGAAGATGACCTGCAATTGGCATCGCTCGTTAATCGCTGGCTGACTAAAGAAGGGCACATAGTAGAACACATTCAAAATGGCGGCGATGGCTTGCAACGGCTAAGATTTGACCCCTATGATGTCGTAATTCTTGATTGGAATCTGCCAGAAGTTGAGGGTATTGATATTCTCAAAGACTTTCGCAGTAGAGGTGGTACCACACCAGTTCTAATGCTTACCGGCAAAAAAGCCATTGAAGATAAACTGATGGGCTTAGGTGAAGGCGCAGACGACTATCTCTCAAAACCCTTTGACGGGCGAGAATTGACTGCTCGTATAACGGCTTTGCTTAGGCGCCCTGTCACCTTGCTCAGTAGCAAGCTAGAGGCCGGTGATATCGAGATTGATACCAAAAGTCATACGGCCAAAAGAGCTGGAAAAACGCTCAATCTAATGCCGAAAGAGTTTGCCTTACTAGAATTTTTACTGCGGCATCCCGGTGAATTTTTTCAACCAACTCACTTGCTAGAGCATATTTGGCCCAGCGAAAGTGACTCAACAACCGAGGCTCTGACTAGTTGTATCAAGAGGTTGAGGCTCAAGCTCGACAAACCAGATTCTGAGTCGGTCATTCGCAATGTCCGTGGTGCTGGCTATGGGCTGTTTGTTGAAGAGTAAGGGGCGAATAATCAGGGTCTAATAGTAGAAGCACTAGTAATATTTCGAGCTTGAACAATTGCTTTTTAAATTAACTCGAGCTGTGGCAGGCTGAAGCTCATAGACTTAGAGGATGGTTTGCTGGGAACAGCAGTGCGCTCTTGCACTGGTTGTCTCCGATCACCGGGAGGGGTATAGCCAGCGGTATCGGAGCATACTGCTCGCTCAAGTCTTGAGGAACGGTTGCCACTGGTGTCTACACACCTTTCGTATTCTTGACGTGCACGTGCTGTGACAGCTGTCTCTGTGGTCTCAGGTGCGCTTGTATAGCGGCTATCAGAGCCAATGCCTCGGTTCGGTGTTGACCGGCCAGTGGCGGCCTGCTCTCTCGATTGGCTACTGCGTGTTTGTTCAGGTGTATCGTAAATGTCTCTGCCGTTGACAACGATATCCGAAACCTGTCTCTCGCCGTTAACTGTGCGGAATGTCACCTCAGCACCGCCTACATTTCTTGTCCAAACACCAGGTGTGTTGGAGCGGGGATTGGTTCCGCCTTCCCAGAGTGTGCGAGCAAACTGCACTTGTTCTTCTCTGGTCATTTCGCTGTTGACTAGGCGGGTGATGGGTTGGGTTCCGTTAACTGCTTCTACTGCTCTCTCAACACGATCGCTCATATAGTTTGCTCCGGCTAGTTATGGGTGGGTAGTGCATTTATATTAGGAGGGTTGTTTGGCAAGTCAGGGTCAGTAAGATTAGACCTTCTTTTGTCGCGCTAAGAGCATTTAATGCCGCTTCAAATAATCTTCAGCTGCCGCTCCAACTCGTTTAAAGTAGTCTTTGACAGCCGGCCCAGGCTCTGGTTTGGCCCGGTACATTCCGCCAGTGCCGAGTGGATCTCTGGTCTCGTTTGCTTTTCTTATGGCGTCTCTATATTCTTGGAACTGTTCATCAAGTCTGCGCTGTTCGCCAGACGACATTTCTCTTCGCACTTGCTTACCAAGGGCGGCTTCAGCTTCTTGTACTCTTCTGTCAATTGCGTCATGCATTGGAGAGTTTGGTGCTTTAGGGTAAGGCTCTGCGTTCAAAGTTGATTTTAGTCCCCAATCTAAGACATCTCTTTTATGTTGGGTTAACGCCTTTTCTTCTGCTTCGTATTGCTTGCGCTCTTGCGCTGTCATCTGCCCTTCGACTGAGCGTTTTAGTTTGTCGCTGTATGATTCATCATTAGTAAATATGTTGCCAATTCTGTGTCGAATATAGTCAGGGCCAGTGGCTTTATATGGTGCTTCTTGGCCAAAGCCGCTCATGTCGATTTTAGGAAAGCCGAGTTTGTCAAACTTCGCTTGATCATCTGTTTCTCTGGCAAGTTCTAACAAGCCTTTGCCCGATTTGCATTCATCAAGAAGTCTATATTGAGAAGTTATTTCGCTCTTACTGTCTTGGCAGATGTTGTCGGTCTCTCGCATTGTATTCACTCCTGGTAAGTGAGACGGTTAGCTTTCGCTACCAACTCTTGGGCTATGGCCTCAATTTACAAGGGTAAACCGGCAATCCAGGGTCAGCGATATTAAGTTGTCTCAGCGACCAAATGGATGGCGGAAATAGTATTCGGCAATGCCAAACCAGCCTACGGGCTGCTCGATACCGTAGTTGTGCGATTTAGCATAGCTTTGCTGGAAGGCGATAAGCGATACTAGTGCCACGATTGCAATAATAACCACGAGTGCTGTTGATTTATCGCAGCGAGTTTCGCTATTAGTTTTCATATGCCCCCAGATTTTTACCACAGTACGATTTAGTACCAGTCATTACTAATAAACAGTAAAGTGACAAGTGAGTGGGGTGGCAACAAACATTTGGACTACTGATGGGTGTTTGGTGTCGATGTCAAACTTCACTGGCTGCCAATCAGTGTTACCTAAGATTGGTCTATTGTTCATATTGTCGAAAGTGTCTCTCCATCGACAGTACCAACCCCACTTTCCGATTATATCGAGTTCGATTCGTCCAATCGAGGGTTCAACTAAAGCTGATTTGACCCAGGCCGTCATGCGAATGCGTTTGTTGCGAAATTCAGGGGCAATGCCGCAGGTTTGCATAAGGTGACCGCAAGCATTGTGTGCTTCTTCTTCGGATGCATCTTTGGCGATAGACTCAATAAACGCGCAGTTCTTACCGGCCGTAGTTTTCCCTTTCGCTGGAAACATGCAGCCGGTAGGCCGATAGCCGCTCGATCAACCTAAAATTACTTGGCGGCAGAGCAGCGCTTGCATCAGTGCAAGAATCATCATCAAGTCAAATTCTGTATGGTTCATCGAGTATGCGTCAATTTCTGTGACTCTGGGGGATATGCTCTTCAGCTTCAATCGGCTAGATTCTTTGATGCGCGCTTGTTTTACACGCTCTCGAACTAGGGCTAGTGAGTTTGCAGTTTTAGTTAGGCAAGCGATTTGGTAGATGTTAGTTTTCGCTGAAAATTGTGCCACTACACCAGTCGCCGCTTCTGTAAATTCATCGTTGCATAGGTTCGAGGCCGGTACTGCGAGTGGCAAGAATGCGATTGACCAAAAATCACTTTGTTTGCTGACGTACTTCCAGGCAGGGTGGTTCAGTGAAAAAGCACAAGGCGTCTTGTGGTGATAGCGCTGTAATGATTCCAGAAGTATTCTTTGGTCGCTGGATTTGCCAATCACAATTGTGTAGTTATCGGGCATTGCCAAAAAATAACTAGGGCTGGGAAAGCGACTTAGGCCTTGGGTCTCGGCTTTCCAGATTGGATCTTTGCCACCGGCAATGTGTTTGACCCCCTGGGATTGTAGGTAAGAGATCATTTCTTCTTTGACTGGTTCTTTGAAGTTAAATATGTCAACTTGGTGCCAAGAGCTACTTTTGCTGCCGTTTCGGCTTTGCCCTGGTCTTAATTGCGAGCCGCGCAGAGAAGATATCAGAGTTTTTTCTTGCAGTGGTGAGATACCGCTTCTTTTTGTATCGAACTGCAAAAGTGGTCCGGATAAACAGGTTGATAAAGCCAGCAACGTAGAGATTGGCATTTTTGGTTCTGTCGGCATTGTAAAAAGCCGTGGGCTATCAATCGCGTAGATTTCAACTGTACCAGTCGGTAGCCAGGTTAGTCTTGTATCTAGTGATGGTGGTTGAGAAGCAAGGGCCGCCGGGCTGACGAAAAGTAACGCTACAAAGAACATGACTAGTTGCGGTATAGCCATGGGCCTGTGGCTAAAGTAATTGCTGTTAGGTTGCAATGATAACTTAGCCTTCATTGTGGTTCGTCTTCGTTAAAGTCGTAAGTATCCTTGAAAGCAATTTTCTTTTGTTTCTCGTCATGGTCCCAGTCTGCGTTGAATCGTTCTTGTTCATCTTCCTTGCTCATATTGGCTTTGAGATCGGTGATTGTTAGCACAGCTCCTGCTGGTAAATCTCGAACGGCAACAAAGCTGCGAATGTTTGATATTGAGGAAGTGTCGCTCACATCCTCGTATGACACCGGTGTGCCTTTTGCTAATGGTTTGAGGGCAATATAACCTTCGATGCTTGTGCCGCCATCTCGAAGGTAGGTCATGACGTTTCCTGGTGTGTCTTTTAGTGCGACCCTAGACGGAGCCAGATTGGCTAGAGATACGATGCCGCCTTCTGGTACATCTGCTGTCGTTTTCAGAACTGGAACGAGCTTACTAAAGCCATTGCGATCTAATTTTGCCCAATCGATTTGACTCTTCGAGGTTAGATCTATGTTGAGGTCATGCATGGTCTCGCCAGCAGGAATGAGGAATTTGGTTTCTTTTCCTAGGAAGTCTTCTAACTTGTGTAAGTCATTTCCCGCAGAATGGTTACCGCGCTTCACTTCAACGATGTCAGAGATCTTGATTGGAGTGAGCTGGTCAATATTTCGGGCGGCGACGTAGACAATGCCTTGATCACCACTGTGCTGAGTACCGCAGGCCGAAAGGGTAAACAGGCAGATGATGGCGCTGGTTATCCTTACTGCTTGCTGATTGCTAGTGCAGACTTTGTTCATGCCGTTGATTCCTTGCTTGGGTTCTGTTCTTGCTTTCCGTTCTTGCTTGCTAGTGTCTCATCATTATGGACGATGCACAATCGATCTTGATAATCGTAGAAACTAGACCAAAGGCCTAAGCCTTTGGACCGATGTCCATGCCTTTAGATTGTGCCATTGTGAAATGGTGACTGTCGGGTGTTGGCTAGTGCTTAAAAATTGGCGGCTGTTGATATTTCTCTGCCTACATCTCTTTTTGTTAGGATTAGTCAGTGTTCTAGCGCTACAGTTGGTTTCTTTGTCGTGCTCTGCAGTCAGCGCTGCCAGCGAACAGCCAAAGTCGTATTGTCTTTCGCAGTCGGCCACCTATTCGGTTAGCTCGACATATCCGGGTTATGAGAAAAAAAGTTGTTTGCTCACAGGTGCAGAGGATTTGCATACGGCGCGCCTTGTGTCGACTCAGGTGATTGCTCCTGAGTTTGCCTTTCATACAGAGCTGCAAGACCACCCCAATATAATCATTGATCTGGGGCGCAGTTGCCTGGTTGATAGTTTAGTTATTGAAAATCGCAGGCGCCAACTGCAAGAACGTGCTCAAGGTTTGACGGTGCTAGTGTCAACCAATAAGGTAGATTGGAGGCAGATCAAAGCCTTTACGCAGACGCCGACTGTTTGGAACATTAGGCTCAGTGAGCCAATAGAGGCTCGCTACGTCAAGCTTGAGCTGGCGGAAACGAGCTACTTCCATCTAGCTCACGTATCAGTCAATGGCCGAGATATCGAAAACGACTCGGCGCTCGATATTGTTGCCCAGAAGTCTCCGCCGACTGCAACTGTCGTCACCAAACAAATTACTGCCACTGATCTTGATAAGTCTATTGCTACCGATAGACCTATTAGAGACAAGTGGGCCTTGGTAATTGGCATCAATGATTTTGAAGATCCGCGCATTCCGCGTCTGCAATATGCAGCGAAAGATGCTACTGACTTTGCTAATTTTCTTACCACCTATGGTAATTTTGCTAAAGATCACGTAGTACTCTTAACCAACGAAAATGCCAGCGAGCATGAAATTAGGCGCATCATAGGCGATGATTGGTTGCCGCGCCGGGTGATGGAAGACGACGTCATTCTCATTTATGCATCTACACACGGTAGCCCGAAAGAACTAGATGTAGCTGGCCAGAATTTTCTAATTTTGCATGATACCAATGTTGATAATTTATTTTCTACTGCTATAGAGCTTGAAGACTTAGCCAGAACAATTAGGCGGCGCACACAATGTGATCGAGTGCTCTTAGTTCTTGATTCGTGCAATAGTGGAGCCGCTGCAGTCAATGGTGGCAAAGGTCTGATTCGTACCAATAATTTTGATCTTGGTAGCATTGCTGGTGAGGGCACAATCGTTATTTCTTCAAGTGGTGCTGGTCAGTGCTCGTGGGAGTCGAAACGTTATAAAAATGGTGTCTTTACTCATGGCTTGATTGAGTCGCTAAAGTGTAACGGTCAGCAGACCAAGTTGAGTGATGCTTTTAATGCGCTTAAAGATAGTGTTGAGCAAGAAGTTCGGTTTGATCGCAAAGCTGAGCAAACTCCAGTTATGAAGATGACCTGGAATGGTAAAGAAATGGCCATTCTGGCACCACCGACTCGGCCACGAAAGACCGAGCCATACGTTCCTGTTGGCACGAAGAAAGCCAATTGAAATAGTCATTTCAACTCTTTAGCTCTGCAAGTACCTGGGCAACGATTTCTTCTAGTGAGCGAGTGGCGTCTACCACAATGGCGTTGTCCGGCTCTTCTAGTGTGGCAAATTGACTCTTGAGCATGTCTGCCTTCATAAAATGATTTTGGCGCTGCTCCATGCGCCGGTAAATTTCATCGTAAGTTGCTTTGAGATAGACCAGCTCTGCTGCCTCGGGTCTATTTGGATGCTCTTGCTCATTCTCAGCCCCAAGGCCAAGGTCCTGGCCAGCGTTCAGGCGATTCCGATAAGTCTCTTTCAAGGCCGAGCAGGCCAGTACTGCACCTTGCTCTTCTTTTTGCCATTGGCCTATAGCACTGGCGAGGCTGTTCAACCAAGGCTCTCTGTCGGCATCAGTCAGCGGCTCGCCACGGGCCATTTTCGCTTTGTTAAGATCGCTGTGAAAATCATCAGCGTCAAAATAGAGCAAATGTAGGGCTGAAGCTAGAGCCTGTGCCACTGTTGACTTGCCGGACCCAGATACGCCCATGACAATAATTACTAAACACATAGCAACAATAAACTCATATATTTAGAAGATGACATAATTATTCGCAGCTGTGAATAGTTGTCAGTACCGGGCTGACAGCATGGTGTTGAGATAAGGAATTGACCATGACCACCAAAGAATCGGGTAACGCAGCATTCATTTCAGATGTTGATGTGCACTTATTTTCAGAAGGCACACATTATCGCATTTATGAAAAGCTAGGCGCCCATGAGCTTGAGCGCGACGGCGTCAAAGGCACTCATTTTGCTGTTTGGGCTCCTAATGCCGCTAGAGTGTCAGTGGTCGGTGATTTCAATGAGTGGAATGCAGATAAGAATCCGATGGTCTTGAACCATTCTTCGGGTATTTGGTCTTCATTCATCCCGGCCCTTGGTCACGGCACTCTTTACAAGTATTTCATTGATGGCGCCAATGGTCATGTACAAAAGACTGACCCTGTCGGCTTCGCTAGTGAAATGCGACCGCGCACAGCATCGATAGTTTGGGATTTAGACACTTACAAGTGGAACGACGCCAAGTGGTTGGAAAGCCGCGATAAGAAAAATTCGTTGGCTAAGCCAGTTTCTATTTACGAATTGCATCTTGGCTCTTGGATGCGCGTGCCAGAAGACGAGAATCGCTGGTTGACTTACCGCGAGATGGCCGACAAGCTGATTCCCTATGTGCTTGAGATGAATTTCACACACGTAGAGCTTATGCCAGTTTCAGAGCATCCTCTTGATGCATCGTGGGGCTATCAGACTACGGGATATTTTGCTGTCACCAGCAGATTTGGTCCGCCTGAAGACTTTATGTACTTAGTGGACAAATTGCACCAGGCCGGTATCGGTGTCTTGGTTGATTGGGTTCCAGCTCACTTCCCTCGCGATGGCCATGCCCTTGGTTTGTTTGACGGCACTCACTTATATGAGCATGCCGACCCTCGTCTAGGGGAGCACCGCGAGTGGGGCACCTATGTTTTCAACTATGGTCGCTACGAAGTTGCTAACTTCCTTTTGAGCAATGCCATGTTCTGGTTTGATAAGTACCATATCGACGGATTGCGCGTGGATGCAGTGGCTTCAATGCTCTATCTCGACTATGCCAGAGAGAATGGCGAGTGGGTAGCCAACCAATATGGTGGCAGAGAAAATATTGAAGCTATTAATTTCTTGCGGCAGCTTAATGAGAAAGTTTATGCGGAGTATCCATCAGTAATGATGGTGGCAGAAGAATCAACTGCTTGGCCTCAAGTAACTCGCCCCACCTATGTTGGCGGCTTGGGTTTTGGCCTCAAGTGGGATATGGGCTGGATGAACGATACCTTGCAGTTCATGAGTCTAGATTCTGTTCACCGTAAGTTCCACCACGACAAGCTTACTTTTAGAAGCATGTACAGTTTCTCTGAGAACTTCATTATGCCTTTGTCGCACGATGAAGTAGTGCACGGTAAGTATTCGCTGCTGTCTAAAATGCCCGGTGACGCTTGGCAGAAATTCGCCAACTTGCGTTTACTCTTTGGCTATCAATATTCTTCCCCAGGCAAGAAACTGATGTTTATGGGTGGAGAAATTGGTCAGTGGATTGAGTGGAACGAAGAGCGCAGTCTTGATTGGCATTTGCTTGAGCATTCGACTCATGCTGGTATTAAGCAATGGGTAAGCGATCTCAATTATCTCTATAAGACAGAGCCTGCCCTCTATGAGTATGATTGCAATCCTGGTGGCTTTGAGTGGATTGACTGCCAAGATAATGAACAATCAATATTGTGCTTCTTGCGCAAAGGTAAGCATCTAGACGATTTCATTCTGGTGCTGTGTAATTTCACCCCAGTACCTAGGTGGAACTATCGAGTTGGTGTGCCACAAGGTGGCTATTGGAAAGAAATGCTCAACTCTGACGCTGCTATATACGGCGGTAGTGGCATCGGCAACAATGGTGGTGTACATAGTGACTCACACTGGCACCATGGTCGGCAAGATTCTGTTTCTGTTGTAGTGCCACCACTTTCTATCGTCATGCTCAAAGTGCAAAAGCCTGTATAAACGCGAGATATCGAAATAATGAAACCTGCATTGTCGAAAGAGGCACTACTTGATCGTAAGTGCTACAAGCACTGGACCAAGGTAAACCTGCGTTATGGCGATACCGATAAGCTCGGTCATGTGAATAATGCGGTGTTCATTACTTTGTTCGAGTCTGGCCGTGCTGCTCTTCTATTCAATCGTGAGGGCTCTTTAGCTGGGCCAGGCAAAACCATGGTACTGGCAAATATCGATGTTGATTTTAAGGCCGAATTGCACTATCCCGGTGATGTGGAAGTTGGCACCGCGCTAGTCAATATTGGTCGCAGCTCTCTTAAACTGGCTCAGGTTGTATATAAAGATGGTGTTTGCTGTGCTGTATCGCAGTCGACTATAGTTTTGATTGATGAGAAGTCGCGCAAGCCAATTCCTTTTCCTTTTGATTTAGCCAGGCAGATAGAGCAGACTGCGCCATTGACGCTGCAAAGCGTAAACTAACGTAAGGTGGATGAGTCAATGAAAATATCGTTGCCGGTTCTGTCTTTGCCAGTCGCTAAGCTTATGCTTTTATCGCGAAGTCTTGGTCTAGCTAGTGCTTTGCTTGTGCCTCTATCATTGAGTCTTGCTTTTTTGTCTTGTTCTTCTGCTTTTGCAGCAGATCACTTCAGTTGGCCTAAGAGTCGACTGCCGATTCCTGTTTGTATTGTTTCTGGCAAAGGTGTTCCCGGCTACCGGCCGCAGTTAGAGACAATTGTTAAACAAGCTTTTGATGATTGGATGATTGCTAGTGCTGGCAAAATTCAGTTTGTATTCGTAGATAAAACTGATGGCGGCCAAGGTATCACCTGTCAGTGGACTAATGATAGAGCTAAAATGTCTTCAGCTATTGAAGACGGCGAGACTATTGTGGTGCCAGATGCCCAGGGCATTACCTCAGCCAAGATTATGCTTTTAACCGTGCCACCAAAGGCAATGCCAACTCTAACTGACAATTATGCCCGTCGAGTTGCCCTTCACGAAATCGGTCACGCTTTAGGTATTGCTAAACATAGCAGTAGCTCTAGCGATATTATGTTTGGCACGATCTATCCTGAAGATAAGCCCTGTGCTTTGAGCGAAGGTGACACTAGTGCTCTGGCTGCGGCTTATGCCCCAGCTGCTGATCTTCTCAGCGGTCAAAGTGCAGATGTTGAGAAAATTTCTGGTGCATCACCGGGCTCTTCTGCCGTTAAGGCTTCAACCTTGAGCAATCCGCCTTCTGCTTCTGAACCACCAACGATGCGTGGCTTGCGCCTCAACAATGAGGCCGCTGAGGCCATGAATTCAGGCAAGTTTGATTTGGCTGTGAGCAAGCTAGAAGAGGCTTATAAATTGGCACCAGACAATCAGATGGTCGGAGCTAACCTCGGGATGTTGTATTCGAATATGGCTGGTGTGGCTATGATGTCTCGCAATCTGCCTCAAGCCGAAATGTACTCAAAGAAGGCTGCAACCTTAATTGAGAAATTTAGCACCAAAGCAAATCTAATGCTCGTCTTGCGCACTCAGGGTGCTATTTTGCACATGGCTGGTAAAGAAGCGGAAGCTTTGAAAATTGAAGCTAGACTTAAATCAATGGGCGCGAAGTAGGCATTCTGGAGCGTTCTTAATAGCCATATTCAGTCTGTGCAATTGCACAGTTCATTTTCGATAGTCTAAGTTTATATTGGCGGAAAGCACGTAAACGTGATGCCGCCAGTTTTTGCAAGCTTGTGCGAAGGATTCTAATGACCAAACCACAGAAGCCACGCTCGCTTGATTTGACTAAACTGGAGGGCTATGAGCCATTCCTGCAAAAACTTAAGGACCGTGTTCGCAGCGTTCAGCTAAAAGCCGCTGTGGCAGTCAATACTGAACTAATCGGACTCTACTGGGAACTCGGCAGATCAATTGTTGAGCAGCAGGAAAAATCGGGCTGGGGTGAAGCAGTGCTTGAACAGCTGAGTAATGACCTAATGACCGCTTTCCCTGGTATGAAGGGCTTTTCTCGTCGTAATCTATATCGGATTAGGGGCTTGTACCTGGCTTATAAGGGCGAATCTGAATTTGTGCCACAGGCTGTGGCACAAATTCCGTGGGGGCACAACATTGTTATTTTGGAAAAACTAAAGGAGCCGGTGGAGCGTAATTGGTATACGATTCAAACATTGCACTATGGTTGGTCTCGCGCTATTCTGACCCACCAAATAGAGAGTGGACTATACAAGCGACAAGGCAAAGCAATAAGTAATTTTGAGCGAGCCCTAGCTTCACCTCAGTCGGATTTAGCCAGAGAAACTCTGAAAGACCCATATAACTTCGATTTCCTCACACTCGATGCCGAAGCACTCGAGCGCGATCTTGAGACTGGGCTAATAGTCCATATTCGATCTTTTTTGCTAGAACTCGGTGTTGGCTTTGCTTTCATTGGCAGCCAGTACCACCTTGAAGTAGGCGATCAGGATTTCTTCATTGATCTTTTGTTTTATCACGTCCGACTTCGCAGTTATGTTGTCATTGATTTGAAAGCAACTGAATTCAAGCCTGAGTATGCTGGCAAGATGAACTTCTACCTTTCTGCAGTTGATGACCTGTTGCGGCATCCTGATGACAAGCCGAGCATTGGTATGATTCTCTGCAAGGACAAAAACAAGTTCATAGCGGAGTACGCCCTGCGCGACACTCGAAAACCTATTGGGATAGCTGAATATATAACGGCCCACTCCTTACCAGAGCAACTAAGGGGAAACCTGCCGACGGTGGAACAGATAGAAGAGGAACTAGGGAGCGAAGCTGGCGGCCCTGCGCTCTCAGCGTGATTTCACCATTTATGCTATGGCGAAGGCCGAGCATAATAATAAAGTTCTGCTCTTTGGTATTGGCCTGTGGACATGATGCACCTGCCCTGGATCTCGTATTTCGTCAGCTGGCGTAATGTCGGCATGCTTAACATGATTGCCGTTGCAGCCACTCTGGTCTGCCTCGCTGCCGCCATTGCCTGCTGGTATCAGATAGCGAGCACTGAAGAAGATTGAGTATGATAGAGTCGATGTCTTGAATGCGTCGCCTTTATTGGTCTTGGGTCAATTAATGCAAAGAACGGTCGCCCTAATATTTGCTTGTTCTGCCTTAACATTGCAACTCCCTGCGCCAACACTGGCACAGGCACCTGGCGAGGGCAGTAGTAAACCAGCAGAGACGGCGAGTTCCAACACGCTAAATGACCCGCCGAGTACCTATGGTTATGCGGGTGTGAGAATAGATAGAGATGCAAAAGGCTTCTTCTTTCAAGCGGTAGAAGATGGCTCACCGGCAAGAAAATCTGGACTTCAAACCAATGACCGTTTGGAGAGATTCAAAATAGATGCACCCTATGTTCGTATCTATAAAAGTTTAAGTAAAACGATCACATATAACCCCAATAAAACTATTAACGTCACCATTAGTCGTGCTGGAGCTAAATTGCAAATTCCATTGCGAGTTAGTTCACTTCAAGATTGCCCGAACGAAGAAATTCTCAAAGCAAAGAGAGCAGAGCGCAAACGTGACAGCGAGGGAGTAAGCTACAGCCAAGACCTTCTTGTAGACGCCCCCGAAGTGCCCCAAGTAATTGAGTTCTTCGACAGCAAGACCGGTCCATCAAGTATTTTGCTTGATAAAAGACTTGATGGCTTGAAAGTGTTGAGTCTCCCACTAGACGATAAAGGTACGCAAGCGAAGCTTAAGAACCTCAATCTCAAAATAGCACCGCATGTAGTAGCGGTTGATGACTACAACGGAATTGTATACCCCTTTCCAATTAGCAGTAATTGGTATGCGAATCGTGATCTTTTTTACACTCTTGATTATGAAAAACCTGAGACTGGAGAACTTGCGGTAATCAGAGACAAAGACGGGCGGCCAGTGACAAGAGAAGTGCAGATGATACTGTCACAACAAGAAATTGCATTGCGAAACAGTAAGTTTGACGGTTGGCCTGCCATTGTCCATACGGGTTTAGGCCAAATCATATTTGATGGAAGAGGTGGGCACCTAGGCCCTTCTATCGAACCACTTATACCGTTGGCGCACACCTGGTTCTATCAGAATCAGAACAACTTCATCTCTAACAAAGACAATGAGCTCAGTCAGGCTTTGCAAGCTCTCGTGCGCCAAACGGTTAAAGCACTGAATGCCAATGCACTAGATACAAAGAAGGCCAGTTCAAAATTAACTGGCGAGGCGAAAATAACTGGCAATTCCATCAAAGCCGGTTCGGAGGAAAACCCTGGCTTAGGAAAATTCCTAAAATTGGATGAAAATCAAATTAAAGTGCGGCTATTGTCAGAGGCATGTGCAGTGGCGCGAGTTAAACATATGCCCCCCGGAACAGAGTCATACTTTTATATAATTGATGATGATGGTTGGAAAGTATCAGCTATTAGAACACCGCTTGAAGAACGAAAGATTGCGCCCGGATACGACATAGATGAACCTTCAATTGATGAGAACTGGAATCGCTTGGAGGCAGAGCGAATTCGCAACTATACTCCAGCTGTAAAAGCCGCACTGAATGCTTCTCATGATGAGCAAGTCCGAGCTGCAAGGCGAAGCTTAATGACCGACCACGAAATTAGAGTATGGTTCAAATACCATCAAGCAGAATTGAACGTTTTAGCAAAACAGTCAATGACCGACCTTAAATTGGGTGAGTTCACAAATTACAGACAGTTCAGTTATAACTCACTGCTGCCGATTACTGGCAATCCTAAGGTATCTATTTCTGGCCGACTGAAGGCGCTGGAACTTGGCGCCGTCCAGAAGCCCAAGGAAAACAATGTCTATCTTAGTTATTCCAATGCGCGCTATTCTGAATCGGGAGTACTTTATTCTGAAGATAATTGTCCTCCACCGATTGGACCATATGGAACAATCTGGACAGAAAAATTAGCAGATCACTGGTATATCATGCGAGTCATTGACGAAAATCAATTCCCTGCAATTGAAGCTCATCAGGTGCCGAAGCCAACAGTCAAGCCGATTCCGTAGCTGGCAAATTTTCGACTGAGAGTTGCTTTAGCACTGTTTATTTCTTAGTGGGGAATTGGTACATTGCGGGAATTGCCCACTTGTGCAAGAATGGATTTGTAACAGAGGGGGCTTCTTTCATGACCACCTGGCATGACACAGGAAAAGAAACGGAACCAGACAGCAGAAACAGAGTCCAGCTTGGTTCGGCCATCAAGACACCTGCTGGCGTTCGCTACAAGGTCAAGAAAAACGACCTTGGTCAGATTCTGCTAGATCCCGTCAAGCTTGTCCCCGCTCACGAAGCTTGGTTCCATGAGAACCAAGATCGAGTTGCTTCATTCAAATTGTCAGTCGCTCAAGCAGAAGCTGGTCAACTTGCGAGTCTAGACTTGGGCCAGGACGAGGAAGAGTAATTGCCTTTCGAGCTTAGGTATTCACCAGTTGCTCTTCAACAGTTTGAGGATCTTAAGAACAGCAAGGCACTTGAAAAACGATTTAAGGCCGTAAGAAAGTCTCTACGCTTCCTCGCCAATAACCCTGCCCACCCAAGTCTAAATACTCATAAGTTCGATTCACTGGAAGGTCCGGATGGTGCTGACGTTTTTGAGGCATACGCTGAAAACAATACTCCAGCAGCTTACAGAATTTTCTGGTGCTACTATCCAGCAAAAACTGGCACCATAACAATTTTGCTGATTACACCACATCCTTAGGTTTTGCCAATACACTTCATTTGAGTCATGATAAAAAGCACCGCCACCAGTTTTGAAATTGCTTCTACTGATAAGGTTCAGACATCAGATTTCAGTCGATGGCTGACTGATTTTGCCTATGGTGCCTTGGCTCTTAAGGGCTTTTTTAGTGCCGAAATTATTCCGCCTGTAATCGCTCCTTCTGAAATCGAAGAAGATGAAAAACTATCTGCAATATGGTCGGTTATTCATCGTTTTGACAGTGAAGAAACTCGCTCAGTTTGGTTGAATTCTCCAGAAAGAAAGTCGCAACTTGATAGTCTTGCTGCCGAGTTTAAGGGGCAGGTGAAGGAACTGGTAGCCAGTGCCGCTCTCTCTGAGCATGGCAGCTCTGTTGTGGCTATCGAGACCTATGTGGCACCTGGAAAAGAAGATAGCTATTTTCAGTGGAAGCGCAAACTTGAAGCAACCCAGTCAAGCTTTCCTGGATACAGAGGGAGCTATCTGCAAGCTCCTGTACCCGGACGAGCCAATTACTGGAGCAGTATTCTTCGCTTCGGTGGAACAGAGGACCTAGAGTTCTGGTTGCATTCTAAGCAGAGACTGGCTCTAGTAGAGGAAAATAAGGAGTTTGAAGCATCCACCAGAATACAGGTTATTGGTTCGACTTTTCCTGGATGGGAGCCGACTATTTCTGGTAAGCCGGTAACGCCTGCCTGGAAAACCGCTTGTTTGGTGGTGTTAGGCTTGTATCCTATCTTGGTTATACAGCGGCATTATCTTGTTCCCCTATTGAATGGCTTAAATATGGCTCTGGCAATAGCGATTACCAGCTTGTGCTCGGTTGGGTTGGTTTCTCTTATCTGTATGCCGCTTTTGGTCAAGAAATTTACCTGGTGGCTATTGCCGGCTGCCACAGAAACAGCACAAACGGCCAAGTTAGAGAGAAACGGCACCACTATTGTGCTGGCAATTTTTCTCATTGAGGTGTCCGTTCTTAGTTATTTGACGGCGATAATTAAATGATGACGCAGGTATGGGCGCTGAAAAACTACGCTAATTATTGGGAAACTTACCAATTGTGCTCTGATAAGAGAGATACTCGGTACCGCCGTTCTGGGCCAAATTGACTCGTTTGTCTTGAATCTGAATGCTAGCGCCTTCTGGACCCCAGGCGATACCGGTAGACCAGGTCTTGTCTAAGCCTCTTCTCTCTAATTCAAGCTTGAGTGCTCTATCGAAGCCTTCCATTTTGTTCTGGTCGTATTTGTCGCCAAATGCTTGTTGAATTGCATTGAGAGCGCTATCAGCTGGGTTCCGACCGGCCAAAGCGCTGGCCACATCGCCCACTGCTTTGAGATCCTTTTCGTCTAATTTTGCCAGAGCCCGCTCATCTTGCTCTCTGCGTCGAGTCACAAATTCGGGTAGGTTGAAGTCAGCGTCACGGCGCGTCTGGGAGGGGTGGTCTTTCGACTCTTGCTGTTCCCTTTTAGTTTGGTCTGCCCGATAAGTCGCCCAATCATTTGAGTTTACAGCCCGCAGATCTGAAAGAGTTGGGCTTTCAAACTTAGCGGTGGCAGGAGAGGTGGGGGAGGCAGGAGAAGCATCGTTCGGGCGTTCGGCTAGTAGTGAGCCACCCAAGTTTTTGAAGCCTTGAGCATCTCCCTCTACGGGTTTGATGTTGCTGATTTCAGCTTCCTGTCGCTCTTGTGCCATAACTATTGACCCTCGGTTTATTAAGGTTGGAAGAAAAAAATGAGGCGGCTGCTTGCCTCAGTGGTTTGTCCTAACCCTGTAACTTTAATGGCCGCTTATTGGCATTTTGCGGGCACTGACAAGCTGCTATAAGTGTGTCATTGTGGTAATGGGTTCCCGAGCAACCAGGAGGGAATATGACCAGCAGTGAACCAGATGAAGAAGCCCTAGATCGAGATCGGCTCGTAACGCGTCGAACTGCACTTAAGTTCGTAGCTGGTGCACCGCTTGTTTTTACATTTAGTCTGGTGGCTTCTCCTCTTGCGCGTTTTTTGAAACCTACCATGAAGCCCGGTGGATTCTTCCAGGCGGCTGATATGCCAGCGGCTGAACACCGCATAGAGTTTAACTTGTCTGATTTCCCTACTGATTGGACGTGTAGGCCGTTTGAATTTCGAATGAAGTATGTTGTGTTCAATCCTGAGCAAGAAGAGATTCGCAAGATTCCTGGGTTTGCCATTCGTACTGCTCCAGATAAGATCGTTGCCTTTAGCCGTATCTGTCCGGGACGTAGTGGCATTCTCAACTTCAAAACTGAGATGTGTTGCGGTTGTTCGGAAAGTAGTGTCGATACCTGTAACTGCGCTATGAAAGTAAGTAAGCCCGTTCTTGTTTGTCCCAACTGTCGCAGCGTATTTGATTTAGCCCAAGATGGACGCATCCTGTTAGGTTCAGCACCTAGGCCACCGCGGCGCTTTACTGTGTTGCGACAAGGCGAACTAATTACTATAAACGAACTTGAAACCTGGTCGATCGCTTAGCCTAGCTCGGGAGTGAAGCTACTGGCCAGGAAGGTCTTGAGAAGTGCCGAGATTCTGATTAATCTGGCCCTTTGTACTTGTTCGCAATTTACTAGTTCGAAATTCAGAACTCTCTACCATCTGAACTAAATTGATAAAGCCAGCAAGCTCTTAGATTGCTACATGGTGGAATGTCCGCAAGAGAGATGTGGCAAGGCATTGTACTTTCAAGCGGAGATTCAAGATAAAAAAGGTGAACACAGGCAAGCAGCCGAAGCTTTGCCAAAGAAACATTGAAGTTCAAATTTTTGGAGCCACACCTCTTTCGAAATTTTGGAAAATCATTCGATCGAGCTTGAAGGCATCTGGCTTTACCGCGCAGTCGCCGGCGAAAGGATTACTGAAAACGAACACTAGAAGAATGTTCAAAGAAAGTGTAAGTGCTACTAGGACAGTCATTAGTATTTGCGCTTTTAGATCTTCAACTGAGAAGAAATATGTGAATATGACTGTCAAAATTCCACCGACGATCAATACAGTCCACATCAGTGGATTTATCCCGTGAGTAGCATTGACTATTCTTGTTCGACGATTGTTAGTCATGTTGCAAATCTCGGAAACTAGCTGTTGGTGAATCGCCTTTTCGCCTTCGGTGTCAGGCTTGTAAGTAGTAATGTCTTTCCAGAGCAACCAAGCGAGAGTGAATGACTTCGGACTATATTTCCCTTGACTCATGGCTAGCCATTCGTCATTGACTACGCATTCTGCATACTGATCGCAATTTCTTTGAATTGATTCTCGTTTCTCCTTTGTAAGTCCATTGGAGCACAAGAAAATGTTGGCTAGGCCGCTTGCCTCTTGCTCCACGAGAACACGGATTTCTTGAGTGTGCTCCATTGCGTCTACAACAACAAAGCCGAGCAGAACAGCATAGAGCGTTCCCACCACCGAAAGTAGATAACCAGCGACTTCGTGATTTAAAGTCAGGGCTTTTGTGCCCACTCGCTTTCGAACTATAAGCATGCCGCCGACTGCCAGTAATGTTGAGATTGCTACAGCTAGAAGTCCGAGAAAAATAGTGTTCATTTTTGCTTTGTCTTAGTTGGGGGGCACATTATCTGCGGCCTTTGATTGTTTTAATTGCGAATCAAATGAACTTTGACTCAAGACATTCTTTGATCTCTGGCTTGGATAGAAGGTCGTCGATGGTCAATGTTGTATTTTGGAAACGGGCAAGGATCAAACCACAGAAAATCCACTTCTCTTCATTGGTTAGTCCAAGATTGCCGTCAATGAGCTTAAAGTCGTTCACTAGATTTTCCAGCTCTTGGGCATTATCGGTCGCTGGTTTCTTCATCCGCTCTACTATGTCGAGCACTAACTTCTTGCGCTCATCCAGTGTGTTTTGGAACTTCAGTCCAATATAGCTGCTCTTATCTGCAATCATCGGGGCGTAGACTGCTTCGAGCCAACTCTCCATTTCTGTAGCGAAATTAGACTCTTGAAGTATCTGTCGCAGATTGGCACCAGTTACGAAATTGGGATTTGGTGCCCCTTGAAATACGTAGCTATCAGGTTGGCCAGCGATCATTTTCAAGAAATTTGAGTAATATCCCCAGGTGTTTTCCTGGCCAAGCTGCTGAGACTTTTGAGCATTTTCTGTCGACATGTCTCGCACTAGGGCTGCTCGAATGACGAACACTTCATGTGGGTTGTCGTTGCACTTTGCTGGCTTACTTAGCTTTGTCTGTACGCCGGCATGTTCACCTTGGTCAATCGCCATGCCCACAAGCCGGTTTGAAGTTGCTTCCACTACAGCATCGCCGTCTACCCAGTAGTGCTGAGAAGACGGCGATATTTTATCGAATTGGGCAGCCCAAGTCGGATCACCAGGAATTGGCTGCGCAAATGCCACGAGAGTTATGTTGTCCCAGGGCCAGCTTCTCACTTCTTGTCGTAGAGCATCACCATAGCTTCCCTGCAAAACGGCACTGACAAACTGGCTGCCGAGACCTGCGCCCAAGCTATGACCAGTGACGTAGATGTGCTCGGGAGCACCATATCGTTGCTCTAGATATTTGCAGCAAGCAGTGATCGGTCCAAGCATGCTTGGCAGCGATTGAGCAAATCCCTGTGTGACTTTGCCAACTTTGCTGATCATAGGCTGTTCAATTTGTTTGTTGCCATGAAGGTCAGTGATCCAGTCAGGGTTACCCTTAGAATCTCCAAGCACATCTTGTGCTTTCCAAACTGTTTTGCCGAGGGATGAACCACTGCGGCTGCCGCGGAAAACGATGTGGGCGTCGTGTCCTGTTGGCGTCTTGTGCATGAGCACAAAACCCATGAGGCTCCATGACGGTTCTCCATTGATACCAATATTTGGATTGCTGGTGTCTGTGGTGCTGCCCGTGCCACCCTCGAATACGATCAGATGATCCTCACCACTAGGATAGTCGCGAATTTGAAAATGCTCAACGTCGTTATAAGGAAAACTTCCACTGGGAGGCGTTTTGTAGCGAATGCCCTCTATTGTTTTGATGTTGTTTGTGATACTAGCTGGCGCGAACACAGACATGAACCGTTCACCATCTCCGGTGAACGCTGGTAGCTTGCTATTGATGCGCTTATAGTTAGTTAGAATTGGGTCAAGATTTAAATTGCTTCGTGTGCCAAAACGGGCAGCGCTCGGACCGCTGTAAAATCCCTCGTCGACTCTAGCTTGAGCAAATTGGCGCACTCCGTTTGGGCCATCCCAACTATTTAACTTTGGAGCAACAGGTGAAAGTCCTGCTGCATATTCTTGCGTTAAACGGCAGATGTTGGTGCGCCGATCACTACCGACGCGAGACATGACATCGTACCAGGGGTCGAGCGGAAGGCACAATGATTGGTGGTAGAGCTGGTAAGCGAGGGTACACAAGTCAAGATTGGTGACAGCCGCATCTAAACCAATTGCTTGCCTAGAATGCTCTGCGGTCTGTTGCCCGGATGTACTCTCTGGGGTATCGGCTAGAGCTGGCGAAGCAAGCGACATTCCGAGGACCGTGCAACAGAGTATGGCCACCATTTGAAATTGGCTGCTTATGAGCATCGTATTTTTCCTTTATCTGAATGTCTGTCGGCTAGTTAAGACAAGCAGATGTGATGCACGTGATGTATTTGTCGGACCAATATTCTATCAGTCATAGCAATTGAGTCGATATGGTTTATTCTGCTAACCGCTGCGATTAACTATCTGTTCAATTTTAGTAAGAATGCATTGGCGGTGTATACTCATCTGACTATTCAGGCTCACCGAGGAATAACATGAAAGCTAAGTCGTCTGATGTCTACAACGCACGTACCTCAGCTCGTGGCGATCGCCTGGCAATTCTGGGGCTTATGTTATTGGCTGCAACCGTGCCTCTTCATGCGGCATCGGCTACTGACCTCACATCACAAGTTTTAGGCGCTCAAGCCTATAGTCCTCGGCAAAAAACTGACAGCAGTTCAGCAAAACCCCAGTTGATAGCACAGTCACAAGGTAGTTCTGAAGAGCAGAAAGACTTGGAAGCTTACAGCAGAAGTAAGTACACTTACATCGATGCTAAATTGTTGGCCAAGATGTGGAACAAAGAAGTAAGTGACGTAAAGACTCACATTGGCTTCAAGTTACTTAGCGGTCCGTTGGCTTCAGCCGAGCTTGAGCAAAATCTTGTCGATGCCCGTATTAAAGCCCTTGCTTCAGTCAATAGCAATCAGGGTCTGACATATTGGCAAGATAGTGGGCACACATATGATGATGCTGTCGCTCTGGCAAAACTTTGGGGTGAATCTAGCCCCTGGAATGCAAAAGTCAGAGTAGAAAAAAATCTGATTCTAGGAAACGAGGAAGTGATAAAAAAGTCAGTGATTCTCGCTAGAAAATAGGACATTGTCGTGACTCACATTGCTTGGCGTATTGGTGTTGAGATTGAATTGTTGGCACCAATAGGTAAAACACGCCTTGATTTAGCTGAGGCAATTAGTCGCCAGAATCATGGCACTGTCAGAAGATATTTCCATCCGCAATCTGAGCCTAGCAAAGTACCCGGTACTCCGATTTTTCATAGCTTGACCCTCGGATTTGAAGCTCTAGATGGTCAGCGGCAGCGAATTGCTCAATGTGTTGACGATCTGACATTACAAGCAGATCTAAATCGCACTGCTAAACCCAAACCTGGTTGGTATCGTATCGTCAGTGATGATGAACGGTTTCTGCGCCTGATCGAACAGCAGACTGATCCGGCTTTACCCCTCGCTCAAGTAATGAACTCCATTGCCGAATTATTCGGAACTTTACCTGCTGCCGGCGAAGGGGGGATGGTTCGCGTCAATGATCAGTCAGGAGCGTCAGTGGCGATTGCAGCACCCTTGCCTGGAGAACGAGAACGCCCTTGTGAATTGATTACTTGTCCTATCGATAGTAATCACGAGCAACGACTTGATGAGTTGTTGACCATAGCTCGACAGCTTCAGTTTCAGGCTCCGGTTGAAGGGGCCACTCATATTCACTTTGATGCCAAAGCTATGCAATCGGCCAATGCCATTGCAAACTTTGTCAATCTCTACTCTTCTTATCGCGACCTCCTTAAGCGGCTTATTGGTACCAACCCAAATTGCATCCGTTTAGGGGCTTGGCCAACTGAGCTACTCGATACTGTCAATACCGTGGATTTTCGCGCGCTCTCTTGGCTGGAAGCGCAGCAGCAATTGAAAGCTCTCAAACTGACGAAATATTGCGATGTCAACCTGATTAACTGCATCTATAGCATTGCCGACAAAAATACAATTGAAGTGCGCATCTTACCAGTTTGGCTAGACACGGCTCCTATCCTGGCGGTAGCCGCTCTCTTTGTCGCTCTATTTGAATTGGCGCTGGCACCAGGCACAATCGAGTTTATACCGGCTCAACGCTGTTCAGTCGAGGCTGCAAGGGCCTTCTTGCAAATATTGCCAATGTCACAAAGTCAGCTTAGCTATTGGCTAAATATTGCTGAGAGTGCTTTCGATTGAGACAATTTTTTTTCCGCACCTTTTTAAATCGACTCTGCTGTGGTCAGCGCGAATTGCGGTCAACCCATTTCACCAGTTGTTCGAGAACGGGCGGCGTGCATTGATTCATTTCAAAGGTTAGATGCTCGCCTGAATTTACTTTGAGCAGAGTCTTGTTGGTGCTGGCGACCCGTTTGTATAGCTTTAGGGTTGAAGGCGGCTTGACTAGGCGATCATCCATTCCCTGAATTATAAGCACAGGCTTAGACTTAATTCTGAATGCGAACTTGCCATTTTCAGACATGAATAGCTGAAATGCGATCAATTCTTTTGGAGAAAGCGTTTTCCTCGATAGCGGATCGCTTTTCCATACTTCGCGCAGTTGAGCATTGCCAGTCGCTTTTTGAAGCAGGCTCTTGCCTATATTGATCGGGTTATTGAGTCCGAAAGGCAAGTGCAGTATCACCATTAAGGCTTCCTTTGCAGAATCAAATCGGCTGGCCCCTGGCACACTCGATATTACTCCGGCTAGGTGCTCAGGATTACGAGCTGAAGCATGCAGAGCGATGCCACCGCCCATAGACTCACCCAGTAGGAATATGGGCGTTTTCGGAAGAAGACCATGTATTCTTGCGACGATGTTTTGAATGTCTGACAGCGTACCATCGAGATTTAAAAAGTTCTGACCGAAAGAATTCTTCCAAGTTCCGCAACCTCTAACATCTAGGGCAATTACCAGATAGCCCCTTGCCTGTAGAGAACCAGCTAGTGCCGAGTAAGATCCAGAGTGCAGACACATACCATGAATACAAATAACAACTGCGCGAGGCACAGCGGCCGAGGGAAACCAAAAACGAACAGGCACTTCTTGGCTGAAAGTTTGATTCGCTCCTTGTCCGGTTTGTGGTGCATTGTTAGAAATCAGAGCAGCCAATTCATAACCTGAAGTTGCAAGAGGCGAACGTGACTCTTGATTTAAAGTTCCACCAGAAGCACTGATTCTAATTCGTCCAGCTCCGGGTTTCATGCTGCTGAAGCGCTTTGGGCCGCCTTCTTTTGCTAGGCAAATATCGAACATCTCATCTTGAAGCGCCTTCTGCTCGTTCATGCGCAGTAGCCGGTAACACTCTCCCAGTGTGGCTGCACCCCAGCAAGTCTGAGCACTTTGTGCTCCATACTTAGCCTTAACTAAGTCATACATGCGCTTGGCATAGGGCAGAGCACTCTTGCCATCAGCCTGGGCAAGATAACTGCCAGCGAGTCCGCCAAGAGACTTTGCTAATGCTGCGTCTTTCTCTGCAGGATCTTTTGGCGTCCATTTTTCCAAAATTTCAAGAGATTGTTGATACCACTTTATGGCGCTCTCGAAGTTGTCACCGCCAAATGCACTATTGGCCAGACCTAGGGCGGGACTCAAAAGTGAGGGATCGAGAGGCGGCACGAATTTTGAACGGGTTTTATAGGCAATATCGAAACAGGTTGCGGCCTCGGCTATTTGAGTGCCACCATCGGCAAGAGATGAACCAAGCGATTCTGCTTGAGTTGCTACTGGGCTAAATGTATCTTTCGTGGTTTGAGTGGCCGTTTTTTCTAGATTGCTGATATTGTCGATGACAGCTTTGTCGGGCGGGTCGGCTGCAACCTTTACGATCTCTGGCTGCTCCTCTTGCAAGAACATTACACCGAGTAGTCCAAGGTCCTCACCGTCGGCGATATCACCAGTGACGACTGTTAGGCCGCCTGGAAGATTTTGCTGGTTTGCCGAGCTGTTATTTGATGACGAGTTATTGGCGGGACGATTTTGTGGAGTGGCATAGCGGTCATATGTAGATGACGAAGATGATGATGGTGATGGTGATGACGAGTTGTATGTGGGCTGATTTTGAGGAGTGGCGTAGCGGTCATACGAAGGAGAAGGAGATGAAGGCGAATTGTATGTCGGCTGATTTTGCGGAGTGGCATAGCGGTCATATGTAGATGACGTAGATGCTGGATATGATGATGAATTATTTGTCGGCTGATTTTGCGGAGTGGCGTAGCGATCATATGAAGATGATGGCGATGATGATGTTGGTGGGGTGTAGTCTGTTTCTTGCACGGGTTGCTGACATGGTACTGGCGGTGTCTCAGCGTCTGCGATAGTCCAGGTTGTGTCAGGTTCGACAGCGCTATGCTCTTGCGCGATAGCGGTCATGCGGGCCGATACACAGCAGAATGCCACTATTGGTATCAGAATACGAAACTTGTTTTTCATGTCTTCGCCGAACTCCAATCATTACCGCACTGCTGCGCGTTCACTTTAATCGCCCTTCGCTGTTAAGTCGGTGCGCCATTATTACACATGAGATTGCGCGATTCGAAACCAAGGGGGTAGTTTAAGGGGCCGGTGATAAATCCGGTTTTGTCGTCACTATGTGATAAGCTTTGCCCCTACCTTAGTCGATGGTCTTTCCTTCTGGATGTGATTGTCCGATTTGCAACGTCCACACCTTAAATGAGGCCGATCGATGAAACGATTTTTTGTAGCAGCTCTATTAGTCGCTGCATCGCTTAGTTTGCCTTGTCAGGCACAGCAGTCTATGTTCGGTGTCAACCTTCTCGAGAATGGCGGTGCTGAGGCTGGTATTGGTTCACCACAGTGCGACACGGTGAGAACTCCAGGCTGGACCACCGTTGGTGAATTTACAGTGGGCACCTACGGTGGGCGCAGTGATGTGCTGTCAAGCAACTCTGCAGGACCTCCCCTTTTCGGTGCGAACTCGAGAGGAAAGAATTTCTTCTGCGGCGGCAACGGCCAGTCTTCTCAGGCAACACAAACAATTGATGTCTCTTCACAGGCTAGCAAGATTGATGTTGGTAACGTCAAGTTTGAACTTTCTGGTTGGTTAGGCGGCGATGGCACAAGCGATGACAGTGCTACTCTGGTAGTCATGTTCAATGGTCAAAACCCACTGACAGGACCGATTGGTACAGTTAAGTTAGGGCCAGTCAAAGCAGTTGATCGCTCTGGTATATTGAGCCTCGTCTTCAAGCAACAGCAAGGCATCATTCCGGCGGGCACTCGATCTATTTCAATAGGTCTGGATATGCAGCGAATGGATGGCAAGTTGAACGACGCCTATGCTGACAATATTAGCTTCATCATGGAGCCACCGACCTCCCAGACTAGTAGTACGAATACAATTTCTAGTGGTGTTTCTACTAATGTTGCCACCACGGGCAGTGCTAGTGCTAATGCTGGTGGTGGTTTAGGTAGTGGTACTGTGACCACTGTCAACAGTGGCTTGAGTAGCACCTCTAGTGCAAATAGAGGCTCTAACAGTAGCTCCAATAACAACCCAAGCAGTTTCGCCTCTGGCCTGGGTCAATTTCTTGGTAGCTTCTCTGCTGCACTAGCTAATGGTGGTGCTTCGAATTTCAATAGCGGTTCTAATAACCTCAATACCAGTGTTCGCAATAACTCGGCGCTCTCTGCAATCGTCCACGAGAGAGGAAAGACGGTGGTTACGCTGGATAGCGACAAAATGTTCGAGCAAGGCAAGTGGGCCCTGCGACCTGGCACTGACCAGGTACTCGAACAGCTTCGCACAACAGAATTTGCCAATCACCAGACACGCCCCATTTTCTTCGAAGGGCACACTGACGAGGTGGCCGATAATATGGACTGTCTAGCGCTATCTATGATGAGATCGCTGGCGATTGTCGATTGGATGGCCAAGCACGGAGTGAATTCTACTCAGTTTGAAGTGCGGGGTTGTGGCAAGACTCTACCAAAGATGATGAACCTTAATGGTATAAATCGCTCACAGAACCGCAGAGTAGAGATTGTTCTTCTAGAGTAGTGACATAGCCTTCGCACTGCTGGGCATAGTTTGGCTCTCAAATGATGAGTTTGAGCGCCTGCACCAAGTTTGTTTGAGAAGCTGTAAGGTAATAGAATAGAGAAGAGCCTGAAACCAGGCTCTTTCAAATCTGGAATCTACGGAGCTAAATGGGAAAGCAGAGAACTAGCAGGCCGCAAGCATTTAAGGCGACTGCCGCCGCCAGTAGTGAGATGAAAGCGCACGTTGGCGAGAGCAATACGAGAAATGCTGATGCGGGCAAAGTTGGCGATTCTGAAACTCACTTTGCCGATGGTGAGCTTGCCGAATTGCTAGATAATTATTTGAGCAACAGTGCAGGCGTGAAGACCAGTCGGCTTATTTGTATTAGCGGATACCCAAGTCTTAAGCTAACTAATAGTTAGTACGCAAGGGCTGGAAGACTTCGTCATTCCTATTAAGGCACACCTAATACCCCGGCTCTTTCTTTGTAAATGCGCCCATGCGTTCATTTAGATAGAGAAAGGCAGCATAGACTTCGTCATATTCTTGACCAGTGAGATTGTTCAAAGCCTGCATATATAGGTCGTAGGCCGGCTCGAATTTTCTTTGTACTTCGTAGGCTTTGCCCAGTTGAGTGATGAGCGAACCTTCTTCAGCCTTGCTGCCACCACCGGCACGCCATTCTTTTAGCGCACGTTCAAAGAACTGCTCGGCGTAGGCATAGTTGCCGCCCGCCATTTGCTGATTGCCTTGGGCTGTCAGAGAGGCGATGGTTTTTCGCAGTGCGGCTAGTCTTGGATTTTGCAGATTGATACCCTTGGTTCTGAGATTTCAGAATTTGCCATTAATATCGATTTTATACCCGCAAAAGACTACAGCCGCAATTTTCGCTGGTTATTGGGGAGGTTGCCCCTGCTGTGGCATTCCTTCAGGCGGCATGCCCTGTGGCGGAAAATCTTGTTGAGGCATACCTTGTTGGGGCATGCCTTGTGGTTGATTGGGATTTCCCATAGGACCACCCTGATCGCCCTGACCATTGATGCCGCGCCGACCGAAGCCGCGCCCTTGACCGCCCATGAATCCTTGACCCTGGCCACCCCGGAATCGTCCGCCTTGACCACCGCCCATGAATCCTTGACCTTGGCCACCTTGGCCCTGACCACCCATGGATTGTCCACCCTGTCCTTGTCCGCTGGGGCCTCCACCCTGTCCGCCTTGGGCTTGTCTGGCTTCTCGGCGCTGTTCCATGAATTGACGCATTTGTGATTTTTCGGCGTCACTTAATTGACCATCATGGTCAGCATCAAAGCGCTCTTTCATTTTTTGCATGAACTGTTCGCGACCCTGTCCGCCTTGTCCACCGCCCATGCCCTGACCGCCGCCAGGTCCTTGTCCAACGGGCCCTCCACCTTGTCCGCCTCCTTGGCCTTGACCGCCCATGCGCTGGCCCATGCGCTCACGGAAGCGACCGCCGAATTGCCCTTGGCCCTGACCTTGACCTTGTCCACCCATGAACTGCCCTTGACCCTGACCAGGCGGCATTCCTTGCTGGCCGGGACCGTCTTGGCCATACCCGCCTGGCGGCTGGAATTGGCCAACATTTGGAGTTACATCCTGGGCGCAGGCTGGCAACTCTAAGGGTCCGATGCCCATGGTGAGGGCGGCAACGCCGAGGGCAATACCTAAACTTGAGACCTTTGTGGGCCGTTTCATAAATGCACCTCGGTAAGTACTTATATTAGTCATACCAACTAGTACGTTGGGCGGTCGAAAAAAGTTCAACGTTTGACGCTCAAATTACCATTCTTAATGTAGTCAGGAAAAGTTGCCCAGGCAGTTAAGCATTTCATTCGGTCTTGCAACAAGTTTGAAACAAATTTTTCTTACCATGAGCGTAGCTAATATGCGATTACTACTTTTCTTTGCACTAGTGAGGCTCAATGACTGATCAAATCACGGCCCCTAAACGTGAGGCCCAAGGTGAACGTTCTGAAGCTGTCTCTGATAAGAGTAAACCTTCTGGTATTGAAGCTGCCAGTTTGTGGAGCGAGGCATCACGTGTACTTGCTGGAAAGGGTAACACTAAGCTGCCGAGTGAATTTGCCGACGCTAGTAGCTTCTCTTTGGGTGAGACGAAACCGACAATTGGAGACTCCCTTCAGAAGGTTCGTGCATTTCCCGGTGTTCGAGAAATTGTTGATGCTCCTAATCCAATTAGAGAAATAAGCAAGGGCATAGACAAACTCAGCAACCTAGAATCGGTTGAGATTAGTCGGCGCGCCAACGGTTGGCAACACGTCAATGCCAAGTTGGAGACCGCCACCACTGGTGATGCACCTAATATTAGTGTTGGTCGTCATCGACCTGTGGCCAGTCATATGGACAGAAATATCAGTTTCGATTTGGCCAAAACAAACGACGGCATTCGCCTTGCCAATATGAGTGGCTTTACTACAGATGTTCAAGGGCCTAGAGGTCGAATTAGAACTAGCCATACCAATGAAATGACCTTAGGCCATGATAATTCTGGCCCGTTTTTGCGCTCGACAGGAAGTACCCAGGGTCTGCTGAGAATGAGAACTAATACAGTTTCATTGAGAGAGAATGATTTCAACAAAGATAGCCCAATGCGTTCAATTATGAATCAACCTGAGGCGTTGAAGCAGGTTGGTGAGGCCATGCGCTTGTTCCAAAACACTGATGATGTGCAGCGCATGAGCATGAAGAAAAGTGGTACTGGGCAATTTGATGTTGCCTCTGAGGCCATGAGGGAAAAACACATTGAGGTCAATAAGCGCCTTGAAAACAGCAAAGCGATTGTTAGTTCGATTGATTTAGAACGCAACATCTCAGCCACCATTCAAAGTGGAAGTGATGCTGTTGGTTTGGCAAATATCAAAGGCATCAAAGTCAACATGCAGACTGAGATTTTGGGGCTGAAGACCAATATGACTATCGTGCCATCGGCCATTAAATTAGAAAAGGGGGTGGATGGCAAACCGGCCGTTAAGCTAGACTTGGCCTTGCCGGATGGGTCTACTACTCAATTTTCACTGCCTCTTTCTAAGCTGAGAGAAGCACAGCGAAAAGCTAGTTGAAGTTTCAAGATCGGTTGATTTAGCCGGTGTTCTGCAAACCTTCGGCCACGCCATTAACTGTCATCAAGACTGTCTCAAGCAGCTTGTCTTGCTTGACGTCGGCTGCTGTCTCTGTGCCTTCTTTGCTGATGCGTTCGCGCAATTGAGCAATTAGTCGCACTTGTAGATAACTTAGTGGATCAACATACGGATTGCGAATAGCAATTGAATGTTTGAGATATGGCACTTCTTCCAGTAAGACCTGGTGCTGCGATACAGCCAAGACAAATTTTTTGGTGCATTCATATTCAGCCAAGATGCGCTTGAAGAATTTTTCTTGCAAGTTTTGGTCTACCAGATTTTCTGAGTAGTAGGCGGCAATGTCCATGTCTGCTACTGCTAAAGCGTTTTCTAATTTATTGATTAAGCCCCGAAAAAACGGCCATTTAATATACATTTCTTGGGTCATCGCCAGGATTTCTCGGTCAGCTTCTGGGTTTATCTCTTTATTCGCTTCTAAGCAAGCCTGGAAAGCACTGCCAAAGCCATACCAGGCAGGCAGCATGTAGCGACTTTGGGTCCAAGCAAATACCCAAGGAATTGCCCTTAAGTCGTCAATCGAGCCAGAACCGGCGTTGCGCCTTGTGGGACGCGAGCCCATCTGTAGTTTAGATAACTCACCAATGGGCGTCGATTGGCTGAAGAACTCGACAAATTGAGGGTCTTCGTAAACAAGAGAGCGATAGGCCTTAAATGACGATGTCGAAAGCTGTTCCATGAAATTGAACCAATGCACTGGTTCGCTATTTTCGGTTCTATTTTCAGCGCCTGAATCAGCTTCTGCCGCAGCTTCAAGTGCAGTATCTGACTGGGGCTGGGCAGCGGTTGCTTGCAGTACAGCGGCGGCTAGCTGGTCGAAGTTGCGCACTGCAATATCGTGCAGGGCATATTTTGACGAGATTACCTCACCTTGTTCGGTCAGCTTAATTCGGCCTGCTACTGTACCTGGTGGCTGGGCTAAGATAGCTTGATGTGTTGGGCCGCCGCCTCTACCGATGGTGCCGCCCCGGCCATGAAAGAGCCTAAGCTCAATATTATCTGCTTGGGCTATGGCCACCAGCTCTTTCTGAACTTTATATAGCTCCCAATTGGCTGTGACTATGCCACCATTTTTGCCGCTGTCTGAGTAGCCAATCATAATTTCTTGCAGATTGCTTCGCTCTTCTAGATATTTTCTGTAGATTGGATTGTCTAAAAGCTCCTGGAACATTTGTGGTGCCCGGCGCAAATCTTCAATTGTTTCAAATAGCGGGACGATGCTAATTTTTCTATGGGGATGATGCTCTGATGCCCAAATGCTAGCTTCTTTGGCAAGCAACAAAATTGATAGCAAGTCAGATGAATGCTCAGTCATGCTCACTATATAGGTATCTAGTGCGCAAGCGCCGTAGAGATCTTGGCCTTGAGCCATGGTGCGAAATACTTCGATTGTTTCGTTTGTTGCTTGAGAGAAATGCAGGTCGCCTGGAATTAATGGCCGTTTGCTTGCCAGTTCGCTGGTGAGCCAAGCCATTTTCGCAGTTTCATCCAAGCCTCTATAGCCGTTTTCTAGAAGGGCCTGTGATTTTGCAATTTCATCAAGGGCATCGCGGTGGCGGCTGCTGTGCTGCCTAATATCAAGTTTCGCCAGGTGAAATCCGAATATATCGACAGTAGCAATTAGGCGGTTCATATTGTGTAAGCTATCGCGGCAACCGGCTTTGACCAGGCTATCTTTGATTACTCTTAGCTCGCTCTTGAACTGATCGGCGCTTGAATAAAACTCGGCGTTTGTGCCTTCAATTTTATGATCACGGGTGTTGCGCAGCTTCGCTTGTATGTAAAGAAGCTTGAGTCGATAGGGCTCTAGGGTATAACGGTGGGCGTATTTCTGGGTCACTGCTGGCAGTGCCAGGCTATCTTGTTCTAACGAGCGGCTGAATGCCTCGGTCTGATCAATCCAGTTGGCTGATTGACTAAGTTCGTTGAAGAGCCGCTCTAGGTCTTTAAGATAGCGATTGAGTATGACACTGTGCTGATAGTCGAGAGTTTGCAGGGTGACGTCTTTGGTGACAAAGGGGTTGCCGTCGCGGTCTCCGCCTATCCAAGAGCCAAAGGTGATGAAGTTGCGATTATTGTTAGTTGAGTTAGTTTTTGATTTTGTTTCTGAATTTGCATTGAGATTAGCTTCTAGTTTCTTGCATTCTTCTTCAAGCGACTGGTGCACATCGATTACTGCATCTATGACCACATGATCAAAATGATAAATGCCATAGCGCACTTCGTCATTGACCGATGGCTTGAAGTAAATAACATGGTCAGTGAGCCAGAGTGATTCGACTACCGATCTCAGCCCTGCTTCGATGGCGCTAGATTCGTGTTTCGAAAGCGGTGGGTGGTCGCGCTTGTAGAGCAGTTGAGCCAGCTCCAGCTGCTTGAGCATTACTGTGCGCCTAGTCAGCTCAGTGGGGTGCGCAGTAAAGACAATTTCGATATCAAGATTGTTCAAGACATTTAAGAGTTGCTGGGGTTCTAAATTGCTGCCACCAAAGAATTCTGAGAGTGAATCTTTTTCATATTTGCGCTCGCCGCTGCTGTCGTGTTGGGCACGGCGGCGCAGCCTATGATTTTGCTCAGCGATATTGATGATGTCAAAATAGGTGAGAAATGCTTTGATCACCTTAATAGAAGTATCTAGATCAAGGGCGTTGAGCAATTCTTGTAGCTTCTGATGATTGGCCAGATTTAGCTCACTATCTATGCTTTTGTTGCGGTGCATTTCTTTAAAGAGGCTGCGAAATTGCTCGACATAGCCAAATACTTCTTCGCCTTCAAAGCGCTTGATTGTGTCGCCTAGAATGAAGCCGAGCATGCGTACATCGTCTCGCAATGGCTTGATGCGTTCTAGCAATTGGTCGCGCTTTTCTGTCATCTATTTCTTCTCTATGTCTGTATGAAGGAAAGGCTTGGCACCGGTTCCATGATAGTCGCTAGCCCTATGACCGGCGCCTTCCAATTTGTATTTGTAGGTTACTAGACCCTCTAAGCCTACCGGTCCGCGAGGTGGAAGTTTACTTGTGCTGATGCCCACTTCTGCGCCAAAGCCGTAGCGAAAGCCATCGGCAAATCTGGTGGAAGCGTTGTGATAAACCCCAGCAGATTTTACTCCATTGAAAAATTTAAGCCATGTTGAGTTGTCTTGGCAGATTATGGCATCGGTGTGGCCAGAGCCGTATTGATTGATATGAACCATGGCCTCATCCACTCCGGCAACTACTTTGGCTGACAGACAGAGACTGCCGTATTCTGTTGACCAGTCGGCTTCGTCTGCGGCAGTGACTATTGGGCCGGTCTGTCGATCATTGGATAGCTTGGAACTCAAATCGAAATTCTGACACAGGGTAATTAAGACGTCATCAAGTCTAAGTTCGACTCCAGCTTTGTGCAGGGCTGTTAAAATTGCCAGCTGATTTTCTGCTGTGAGATCTTTATCCAGCAGCAAAGTCTCCATAGTGTTGCAAGCTTCAGGATAGTCACATTTAGCGTCTAGTGCCACTTTGATTGCTTGTTCAATGTTGGCACTGTGGTGCACATAAACATGGCAGATGCCTTCGGCGTGGCCGAGCACTGGAATCTTAGTGTTTGACTGAATGTACGATACCAGGCTGTTTGAGCCACGGGGAATGATCAAGTCGACATAGCGGTCAGCTTTCAAAAGTGCTGCCACGTCTGAGCGCGATGCCAGCAAGGTCGCACTGCTCTCCGGTAAACCTTCAAGCTTGAGAGCTTCTTGCAGGCAGCTGAACAAAAGTTTGTTGGTTTGCTCAACTTCTTGTCCGCCTTTGAGCAAAATGGCATTACCAGATTTGAGCGCAAGTACGGCAATTTGCGGCAGTACATCGGGCCGTGCTTCAAAGATGATGCCAATTACACCAATGGGGCAAGTGACGCGGTAAAGGCGCAGGTCGTTATCTAACTCTTTAGCAAAGTCGATTGCCCCTAGTGGATCTTTCATTGCCACGAGGGCCTTGCAGCCCGCTATAACAGTATCGATTTTGCTGTTGTCGATGGCCATGCGTCCGCTTTTGAACTCAACAGCATCTTTGTTCAGTGCGTCCTTGGCATTTGCTTCTAGTATTTCGGCTCGGCGCGAATCAAGAATTTCAGCGAACTTCAAAATTGTTTGATTGCGCTTTTCCAGGCTAGTCGAAGCTAGTGCTGGAGCTGCCAGAGATGCCAATCTAGCTAGTTCCATGACGCTATTTTCTACTTGATTTTCTTGACTGGTCGCGTCTTTAGGAAGTTCTGTGGCTGTCATTTCTGTATATCCAGTTTTCTATCCGTTTATGAGTCTAGAAAAGCAATATTGTCTCGGGTAATCAAGGCATCGTAGTTGCGGCTTTCCTTCAATTCGTCCAGGGCTTCTGAATGTTGCCCTGATACAAGACGGGCTTCATCACTTGAATAATTGACAATGCCGCGAGCAAATTCATGACCATCACTACCGGCCACACTTACGACGTCGCCGCGCTCAAAAGTTCCCTTAACTTCGGTTACTCCGGCGGGAAGTAGGCTGGCTTTCCCTTTCTTTAGGGCTTCTTTTGCCCCTGTATTTACTACCAGTGTGGCTTTGACCGTGGTGGCAAAGGCAATCCATTTTTGTTTGCCGCTTAAGCCACCATGGGGCAGGAAGAGTGTGCCTAGATCTTCGCCATTAAAAATTCGCCCTATGGCATTTTCGGTTTTGCCACCGGCAATAATGGTGGCGCAGCCGCTTTGAGAAGCAATGCGAGCAGCCGCCAATTTGGTCTTGATGCCACCACGACCAGGCTTTTCACTGACGACCTTTGATTCGGCCAATTGTTCTATTTCTGGGGTGAAGACATCGACAACTGAGATTAGTTTGGCTTCTGGACCAGAGCGAGGGTCGGCTGTGTAGAGGCCTTCCACATCGGTCAATATGAGCAGCAGGTCGGCGTCGATTTTGCTGGCCACCAGAGCTGATAGCTTGTCGTTGTCACCAAAATTGACTTTTATGTCCACATCTTTGTGGTCGCCCTTGAGCATCTCTAGCTCAGCTGTTGATACTGTGTCGTTCTCGTTGATGACCGGCAGAACATGCAGCTCTAAGAGTTGGGTGATGGTGCTACGCAAATTGAGATAGCGTCTGCGGTTGGAAAAATCTTCTTCTGTCAGTAAGACTTGGGCTGCGATCACATCCATTTTTTCAAAGGCGTCTGAATAGAGGGCCATAAGGCGGCCCTGGCCAACGGCGGCACAGGCTTGCTTGAGGGGCAATAGCTTGGGTTTTGAGGTTAGGCCCAGGGTGCGGGAGCCAAGGCCGATGGCGCCGGAGGTGACCAGTAGCACTTCTTTGCCTGACTTTACTAAGCCAGCAATGCCTTCGACGAACGAATAGAAGCGGCTGAGCGCGATTCCGCCCTCATCCTTCATCAAGACAGCGGTGCCGAGCTTGATTACGATTCGTTTGGCCCCCTTGATCAGGGCTTTACGGTCGATTGTCTGATCAGGTGCTTGGTTAGGTGCTTGGTCAGGGTGGGCAATGGGCTGGCTTGTTTTGTCTGGCATTTTTGCGCTCAACGGCTATCTCACATCTAGTTCTGCATGATCTTGAAAGAGTACCCTAATTAGGCAAAACTTTGAAGAATTACGGCGTGTAAACCCTCTTGTACACGAACTTGTTAAGTAGTTAAGAGGTCGAAAGCGGCTTGGCAGGCTAGAACGCTTTCAACTTTTTGAATTCTTTAGATTGAGATTAGCTCGTATACATAGACGGATGGGCGTCTACCTAATACTATTTCCTTCTGACAAGCGGCTTGCCAAGTGCTAGAATCTGTAGTACTTAGAGCTGCAACAGACTTCGTCTTAGTAACTCGCTTACCGTTCACTCTTTATTCTTACTTTCTCGGTCCGTACTCTTTATTGTCCTTACTCTCTCTGTTCTTACTCTTTATCGCTCTTTTGGGAATCCAATGCTTAGACTCGAAAATATCAGCAAAATTTATCCTCAAGGCGAGGTGCTGAGAGACGTAACCTGGGAACTTAAACAAGGCGACCGTATCGGTCTTGTCGGCCCAAATGGCGGCGGCAAATCGACTCAGTTCAAAATTATTACTGGTGAAATCGAACCGACCTCTGGTCAAATCATTCGCCAGGCCGGTTTGCACGTTGGCTATCTCAACCAAGAATTTGCAGTTACCCCGACTAACACTGTGCGCGAAGAGTTTTCCAGTTCGTTTGTGGAATTAAACACAATCCACCATGCACTGACTGCGGTGCACAACGCTCTTGAAACTGCCACTCCTGAAGAGCTCGATAAACTCTTGAAGAAGATGGACAATTTGCAGCGTGAGTATGAAGCCAAAGGTGGATACGCTCAAGAGTCTAAAGTTGAAAAAATGATGGCCGAGATGGGCTTTGCCCTTGGCGACGGCGATCGTTTTGTCAGTGAGTTCAGCGGCGGCTGGCAGATGCGTATGAACCTCGGTAAGGTTTTGCTCCAGAAGCCTGATGTGCTTCTCCTCGACGAACCTACCAACCACATTGATATGCGCACCATTGAATGGCTCGAAGTCTTCTTGCGCGATTTAAGTACACCGATGGCCATTATTTCTCACGACCGCCACTTCCTCGACCGTCTTTGCACCAGCATAGTTGAGATGGAGCGGGGCGAATCTTCTACCTATCTGGGAAATTACTCCACTTATCTTTTGCAAAAAGAACAGAACCGCGACGCTCAGTTGGCTGCCTACGAGCGCCAAGTCAAAGAGATGGAAGTGCAACAGCGCTTCGTCGATAGATTCAGGGCTAGTGCCACTCGCAGCACCCAGGCTAAGAGTAGAGAAAAGCAGCTCGACAAAATTGAACTAATAGAGAAGCCGGATGATGGTGAGCGCACATTGGTGTTCCACTTCCCTGCTGCAGCCCGCAGTGGTCGTGAGGTTGTTACCATCCGCGATTTGACCCATGGCTACAACGACAATATTCTTTTCTTAGACGCCAATTTACAGATTGAAAGAGGCGAACGCATCGCTATTCTTGGACCAAATGGAGCTGGCAAGTCGACATTGCTTAGACTGATAACTGGTCGGGAAAAACCAGACGGCGGCTCGGTCAAGCTTGGTGAACATAATGTTCGCCCTGCCTATTTCGAACAAAATCAAGCAGAAGCGCTCGATTTAGATAAGACCATTTTAGCTACTATTCAAGATGAAGTGCCTCTCTGGAAGACTGAAGAAGTGCGCTCTTTACTCGGGCGATTCTTATTCGGCGGAGATAGTGTATTCAAGAAAGTAGAGAGCCTCAGCGGCGGCGAGAAAGCCCGCCTGGCCTTGGCTAAGATGCTTCTGGGCGCCAATAATTTCTTGATTTTAGACGAGCCTACCAACCACCTGGATATTCCTGCCAAAGAGACTCTAGAAGACGCTCTCAAGAAATTTGATGGCACAGTAGTGGTTATTTCACACGACCGCTATTTCATTTCCCAAATTGCCACCAAGATTGTCGAGATTCGAGACGGCCAGCTGGTGGTCTATCACGGCAATTACAACTATTATCTCGAACTCAAAGAAGAAGAGCGTGTGCGTGAGCTAGAAGCCAAGAAAGCGGCGGAAAAAGCAGCTGAACAAGCGGCCAAGCGCGCCAAAGAACTAGCCAAGCAAAAAATCAAAGAAGAAGCGAAGAAGGGGCGGTAGCTAATTTCTTGTTTGGTCTCGAGGATGATCGCTTATACTTAAACTAGGTATTTCCAAGAGTGTTCAAACTATGAAAAATGTCGTTGATTTAGCGGTTAGGTCCGCCGATCATCAAACAAAGCTGATAGTTGAAATAACGGCTAAGCGCGAAATTACAAGCGATTGGGCTGTCAAACTGCGTCGCAATGTCATGGCTCACGGTCTGCCTACTACATCTTCCTATTTTTTGCTGGCTTCTCCCAATCGATTTTACCTATGGAACAAGGACTCGGCTCTCAGTTTTACGAAAGCCCCAGACTATGAGTTTGACCCAGAGCCCATGCTTAAGCCCTATCTTAAGTACATTCAAAGCTCATTGAGTGAATTAAGCCAAACCAGTTTTGAGATTCTAGTAAGTACCTGGTTGAGTGACCTCACAACACCTGGACCTGGAACTTCTGTAGGTCCTGGCCTACTTGAATCAGGTCTCTTGGACGAGATTAAGAATGGCTCTGTTGAGGTCGAGACTTCCTTTTGATCGTGTACTGTGAGTCAAATTTCGTATTAGAGTTGGCCTATGAGCAGAGTGAGGCAACTTACTGCCAGCAGCTTCTAGCTGCCGCCAAGGAAGGCAGAATTAACTTGGCCATTCCCGCGTATTCTCTTACTGAGCCATATGAAACTCTGGTTCGCCGTTCCAAACAAAGAACACTCCTGCACACTTCCTTGCGGGATGAGCTAAGACAATTGTCTCGTTCCAGTAGCTATCAGTCTAAGCAGGAGAGCTTTAGAGAAGTTACTGGTGTTCTAATTGACAGTATCGAGGAGCAGCGGCAGGCCCTTGACAGAGTCGTGACCGAGATTCTTGAGATTGCAAGAATATTGCCTGTGACTGCTGATGTCGTTAGGAAAGCTTTGGAGCTAAAGGAGACGCTGAAGCTTTCTCCACAAGACGCATTTGTTTATTCATCAGTGTTGAGCGATGCTGAAACGAACCATACCGACCCGAAGTGCTTCATCACTTTGAATAGCAACGATTTCAATGACGACGAGATCAGTAACGACCTTGATTTCCACCATTGCGCGCTTTTCTTTAAGTTTAAGGATGGAGTGACCCATTCTCTACCTGCTAAGGAATAATGAATATCCTGCAGTTGTCATCAAGTTGCTGCTAGCTTGGTAGAGGTATATCGTTATTGATATGGGCCTTTAAGGTGAAAGCAATGGACAAAAAACCGTATTCGGAATCATTTAAAAATAACACTGAGACCACGCAGGCGGCCAAGCGCGGCGGGCTTGGGTTCTCCGAGTTCGATGCCCAGGCTTTGACTCAGGGCACATTAGTGAGCAAGGTGGCATTGCTCACAAGTGTTTCGTTCATGTTTCTTGCCGCCGGTTCGTTCTTCGGCATCAAGACTGAGCCGAACATGTTTCTCTGGATAGCCTCGCTGGTTATAACCTTTGGCGGTTTGTTCTTCTTGCCTAGGGTTAATTCACCGGTTTCTGCAATGGTCGGATTGGCCATTTGGAACGCCGTATTTGGTGTAATAGTCGGTTTTGGCTTGCAAGGCTATATTGAGACCATAGGCGCTAATACAGTGGCCGTTTGCTTGGCTGGTACTGCTGGAGCTATGGCCGTGGTCGGTTCCATCGGAGCGTTCTCTGGAGTTGATTTCAGGCCCATGCAGCGCTTTCTTATGTTTGCTCTGTTCGGTTTGATTCTTGTTGGACTGAGCCAATTCTTCATTCACTTCGCCGCTGGCGTCAACATTGTTTATGCTGTGGGCGGACTGGTGGTCTTTACCGGGTTCTTCTTGGTTGACTTCTGCCGTTTAGCCAAATCGACAGATAATAGCTGGCCTGAAGCTACCAGTATTGCCCTCAACATAGTTCTTGATTACGTCAACTTCGCCTTTTACCTCATGCGCCTCGTCAGAGAGCTTAAGAAATAGGTTGGCGAATAAGTCAGTATAATCTTGGGGAGGCTAGCCATGAGTTAGCCTCTTTTCTTTATAGTCAGGCAATTGGAATTTTAAAATTGGAAACAGCTACCACCACTTCTACTTCGTCGACTTCATCTAGCAGCGCTCAACCGTCAGATATTGACCTGGCGAATAACGCCAAGCTCCGGCCCATAACCGAAGTGGCCGCAGACCTCGGCCTTGGCGCTGATGACATTGAGCTTTATGGCAAGTACAAGGCCAAGATTGCCTATGAGGCTATTGAGCGCATCTTGTCTGACAAGAGTAAAGTGCGCGGTAAGTTGATATTGGTTTCGGCAATCACACCCACCAAGGCTGGCGAAGGTAAGACCACCACTTCGGTTGGCTTGGCTCAAGCTCTGCGCAAGCGTGGCAAAGGCCGTGGCCTAAAAGGTGGGTTCAAGGTTTCTGTGGCATTGCGTGAGCCCTCAATGGGGCCGGTCTTTGGTCAGAAGGGAGGCGGCACTGGTGGCGGATATTCGCAGCTGATGCCCATGGATGACATCAATTTGCATTTCAATGGCGACTTGCATGCCATTGGTGCAGCCAATAATCTTCTTGCTGCTTTGATTGATAATCATATTCACTTTGGCAATGCTCTCGGCATCGATCAACGCGCCATCAGCTTTAGACGGGCTATGGACATGAACGATCGCAGCTTGCGCAATCTAGTGCAAGGCTTAGGTGGAAAAGCCAACGGCATTGTTCGCGAAACGGGCTTTGATATTACTGCTGCATCAGAAGTGATGGCCACACTTTGTCTGGCCGATTCAATGGCTAATTTGCGTGAGCGCCTCGGCAATATAGTGGTTGCTAAATCTACTGCTGCTGCTCCTGTTACTGCTAAACAAGTCGATGCTGCTGCCGCCATGGCTATTATTTTGAAAGATGCCATCAAGCCTAATCTAGTGCAAACCCTCGATGGCACTCCGGCTTTTGTGCATGGTGGACCATTTGCTAATATTGCCCACGGCACTTCTAGCGTGCTCTCTGGCTTGCTGGCACTTTATACAAGCGACTATGTTGTGACCGAAGCCGGCTTTGGTGCTGATTTAGGCCTTGAGAAATTCTGCGACATTGTTGCTAATTTGCGCCCTGAGTTGGCACCAGATGCAGTGGTGCTCGTTGCTACGGTGAAAGCTCTCAAATTGCATGGTGGCGTTGCCGAATCTGACCTGTCTAAACATGACTTGCCTGCAATTGAGCGGGGCTTGTGCAATTTAGAGCGCCATGTGGCTAATGTGCAAAAGTTTGGTGTGCCCGCCATTGTTTGCGTCAATAAATTTGCTGGTGACAGTGAGGAAGAGTTGACCCATCTGCTCGCTCTCTGCAAAGCAAAGGGAATAGACGCCATCACCGCCGATGTTTGGGCCAAAGGTGCTGATGGCGCCCTTGACTTAGCTGATTTGGTTATGGCCCAGACTGCTAAGCCTAGTAAGTTCGCTCCACTCTACAAGCTGGATGCACCGATTAAAGAGAAGCTCGCCACAGTCGCTTCAACTATCTATGGTGCTGCCAGTGTTGAGTATTCCAACGAAGCTTTGAAAGAATTGAAGTGGCTTGATAAAAACGGCTACGGTAATTTGCCTGTATGCGTAGCGAAGACTCAATATTCATTCAGTGACGACCCCTCGCTTCTTGGTGCACCATCTGGCTTCAAACTCAATATTCGCCAGCTTAGGTTGTCTGCTGGTGCTGGTTTTGTCGTGGCCATAACCGGCGAAATTATGACCATGCCGGGCTTGCCGAAGAAGCCAGCCTCGGTGGTGATGGAACTACGAGATGACGGCAAGATTGCTCGCTTTTATTAGTCTCTTAAAAAAAACACTGAGTGGCACCGTCAATTGCGCCTTCTAAAGCAGTCATATTTTTTTAAGAAAAACTGACAGCTTTGGAATCGTAAAAACTACAAAAACGAAAAGGGAAGATTTTTTCGAAAAAATCTTCCCTTTTTCAGAAAACTATAAATGGCATAGATCCCGACAACAAATTTCTAGTGCTTCTCACCTTTCAAATGTTTATCGAAAAATTTGCGGGCTGTTTCAATATTCTTACCGTGTTCAATATTGTGGCCTTCATGTGGCAGGCGAATGTAAGTAGTATCGACCCCGGCTTTCTGCAAGGCCGCTACTAGATCGTCGCTTTGTTCGATGGGCACAACTTTATCGTCTTCACCATGCATAACTAAGAACGGTGGGTCTCCAGGTGAGACGTAGGTGTCTGGGCTGGCTTCAAGAGCGCGGGCTTTTTGACTGGCAGCAGTGCCACCTAAGAGCATAGATAGAGCGGAAGTGGGGCTAACAGTATCCCATTGCATTTTAGGATATTGCTTGGTGCCTAGGTCATATAAATTGGCTGGTCCGGAAAAATCGCAGACAGCTTGCACGTCGCGTGAAATTGATTTGTCGCCCCCGATATCGAGAGCTGGGCTATTGGCAGAGGCTCCCATAAGGGCCACGAGATGACCTCCGGCAGAACTTCCCCATAAGCCAATGTGGTTGGCATCAATGTGTAGTTTGTCAGCGTTACCTTTGAAGTAGCGCAAGGCAGTATTGAGGTCTTCTATTTGCGAAGAAAAAATGCCTTCTTGAGCCAGGCGATAATAGACTATGGCAACGCCGTAGCCCTTTCGCACAAAGTTTGGCACCCAACGAGGAATTGAGTTTGGCCTGGTGGTCCAGCCGCCACCATGGACGTAAATAATTAGAGGAAAGCTTTTTTCTGCTTTTGCTTTTGGTGTGTAGAGGCAGAAGAGATGGGCTCGATCATCAGCGCTTGGAAGGCCAGGCATATAGCTAACATTCTCTAGTTTTTCGATATCGTCGCTCAAGCTCTTTCTGCTTTTTGTCTCTTTTGTATTTTTTGTAGGTTTTGTACTTTCATCATCGCTCTTCGCTTCGGCTGTGGGAGCCATGAAGAGACTGGAAGTAGCAAGGGCCAAAAAGGCCGCAAGAATTGCACCGTATTTTTTGCTACTTCCAGATTTCATTCGATTGTTCCCCTTTAGTGTTTGAAGCAGCGTTGGCCGGTGAAGACCATGGCAATCCCTGCTTTATTGCAGGCGGCTATTACGTCGGCGTCTTTGATGCTGCCACCAGGCTGAATGATTACTGCAATTCCTGCTTCGGCTGCTGCTTCAATATTGTCTGTGGCCGGTAAGAAGGCTTCGCTAGCCATCACTGCACCCTTTGATTTCTCTCCTGCTTGGCGCAGGGCAATTCCGGTGCTAGCGATGCGGCTAGTTTGACCGATACCAAAGCCTAGTGAGAGTCCATCCTTAGCGACAAATATGGCATTTGAAGTGAGGTGTTTAACCACCGACCAAGTGAAGGCAATATCTTTTTGCAAAGCTGGATCGGGCTTCTTCTCAGTGACACAAGTGAAGGTACTGGCTTCAACTGGGACATCTTGATCTACTTCTAAAAGGAAGCCGTAATCGGAAAGATGCTTCAGTTTGTAGTCGCGCTGCTTGGCCAGTTTTGTATCAACTGTGCTTTTGAGAACGCGAACGTTTTTCTTTTTCTTGAATATTTCAAGGGCAGCTTCATCATATTCAGGTGCAAGAACGATTTCGACAAAGTTGCGAGTGATGCGCTCGGCTAGAGCCGCGTCGACTTTGCCGGTGAAGCCATAGACGCCACCAAAAGCTGACATTGGGTCACATTCGTAGGCTAGCTCATAGGCGTCGGCTAGTGTTTTGGCCTGAGCTACGCCGCAGGGGTTGTTGTGCTTGATCACAACCACTGCTGGTGCACTGAGTTCACGCAATATTTTGACAAGAGCGTAAGTATCAGTGATGTTATTGGACGACATCTCTTTGCCTTGCAGTTGCTCAAATGGTGGGAAAGCTTGTAGTTCAGCTGATAGTCCAGGAACTGCTATTGGGCTTTCGAGCTGATACCAAGCTGCTGCTTGGTGAGGGTTTTCACCGTAGCGTAAGGTCTCTTGACGCTTGAGATTGATGGTCAGCTTGTCAGCAAATTCTGGCACAGCGGCTTCAGATTTTTCAGCACTATCAGCTGTATGGGCGTCATGAACAAGTTTACCTAAGTAGCTGGAGATGCTTTGGTCGTAGCTAGCTGTGCGGGCGAAAGCTTGATAGGCCAACTTTCTGCGGAAGTCTAGTGGAATCTCGCCCTTGTTAGCGTCCATTGCTGCAATGACGCTGTCATATTGGCTGGGCTCGTTAATTACTGCTACCCGTTCAAAGTTTTTAGCAGCGGCTCTGAGTAGGGCAACACCGCCCACATCTATTTGTTCAACCATAGGTTGCTCGGCCAAGTTTTTCTTCAGAGCCTCTTCAAAGGCATACAAATTGACTACGACTAAGTCTATTTCTGAAATTTCCATTTCAGCCAAACAGCTGCGGTCTTCAGTGATTGGTCTGGCGAGAATGCCAGCAAATACTTTTGGGTGCAATGTTTTGACGCGACCTGAGAGAATTTCAGGGAAGCCTGTTAACTCTTCTACCTTGGTGCACTTGAAGCCTTTCTCTTCTAGATATTTAGCAGTGCTTGTGGTGCCGATTAAGCGCAAAGTATCGAAGCGCTCTAAGCGGGTGAGGAAGTTGTCGAGGCCGGTTTTGTCGGTGACGCTGACTAGTACGGTTTTCATTGGTCGTTAATTTCCTTGATTAGCCCTTGAGTGTTAATTGCTTATTGTTAGATTCGAGATACTAAGTGTCTTGGCACGTTCGGTAACGTGTCCTACTGCCTGCGCTTTCATTTTATGCTTTTCAAATATTTCAATAATTGATTGAGAGACTGTTTCTGTTTTTGAATTGGTCTCTGTCTTAGAGTTAGCTACTTCATCCACAATCAACGCTAAGCCCATGCCCATGTTGAAGGTTTTATACATCTCTTCTTCGTTGACATGTTCGCCAATGGCCTTGAGTATGGCTGGCACTGGCAGGGCATTGTCGATGACAAAACCGACGTCGCCGTTCAATCTAAATAGGTTAGTCCAGCCACCGCCAGTGATATGAGCTATGCCTTTGACACTGCCCCGGTGCTTCTCTAGAACTTCCATTACGGCGTTGACATAGAGCAAAGTTGGCGTTAGTAGAGCCTGATAGGTATCCTCGTTGTCCGGCAATACTTTTCTCGCTAAAGACAATCCGTTTGAGTGAATGCCACTAGAAGCTACACCAATTAGTTTCTGACTAGGGGCAATTTCTGCTCCGGTAAGCAAGTCTTCTTTGCGCACTTGACCGACGGCAAATCCGGCTAAATCGAAGTGGCCGTGCTCATAGACCCCAGGCATCTCAGCGGTCTCGCCACCTACTAAGAGCATTCCTGTTTGGTCACAGCCGGCCACTATTCCTGCCATTATGTCATCGGCACTATCGTCAAGTTTTCCTACGGCAAAGTAATCAAGAAAAATATTTGGTGTAGCACCAACACAAATTAGGTCGTTGGCGCACATGGCCACTAAATCTATGCCGATGGTGTCAAATTTTTTCAGCTTGTGAGCGACTAGCAGTTTCGTGCCCACACCATCAGTAGTGACGGCAATTCCATTGCCACTATAACTTGGATAAACCGCAGCGTATCCCCCGGCTGCTTGCCACATAGCTTCGTGCTCTTTGCGCCTAGCTAGTTTCTTTAAGCGGTCGACAAAGCGATCGGCCTTGTCGATATCGACTCCTGCAGCTGCGTAGGTTTGTTTTTCGGGAGCCATTTAGTTTCAATTTCCTAGCTTAGTGAGGCGTGAGCGTTTTTGAGGATGGTCAATCCATCAGGCGGATTTTCAAAAGATGTCTCAAAAGAATTCTCAGAGGCAGTTTCATTGGAAGTGTTATTTGAAATTTCCGAAACACGTTTGCGTTTGATTGACTGAAAAGCCGGATGCTGCGAATGGCGAATATAAGCTTCTGGATGCGGCATTAGGCCAAGCACATTGCCTTTGCCATTGGTGAGCGCGGCAATTTTGTCGAAACTACCATTCACATCTTCGTTGTAGTTAAGTGCTGCTCGCTCTTTCAAAATAGCTATGTCTGTGTCTTTGGCATCTGGTCTCACTTGAATGCGACCTTCGCCGTGTCTGATGGGCAGGCTAATTTTGCTTAGGCCTTTGAAAAATGGGCTATTGGTGCTAGTTGTGCTCTCTGAGTTGACTGTCATCTCTACCCAGCGGTTGATAAATCTGCCGCCAGAATTATGGGTGAGGCTAACAGTGCTCTCGCTGCCTTCTTCTGAATTGGGCAACAGTCCAAGCTGCACTAGAGTCTGGAAGCCGTTACAGATGCCTAAGACCAGACTACCTTTTTCAATATATGAGTGCAGAACTTCGAGCATACGGTGTCTAATTTTGACAGCTAATACTTTACCGCTGGCGATTTCATCACCGAAAGAAAAGCCACCCGGTAGCGCCAATAGTTCTGATTTCATCAGCTGTTTCGGTTTTGCCAACAGTTCGCTGGTATGGCTAATCACTGCTTCAAAGCCAGCTTGCTCTAAAGCAAATGCTGTTTCGTTGCTACAGTTTATTCCGTCTCCGCTGAGTACAACCGCTCTTGGCCTGATCATTTGAAGTCCTCTTCAAAGGGGAGAATTGCTTGCCAAGCTTGTTTGAGCTTGGCGTTATCTAGTGCGATAATTTCGCCTTTTCTGGCCTTGTCCACGAGCTTAAGACCCGAGGCTGTTACTTTGCCAATCTCTACCGTGGTTATTCTGCAATCACTAGCTAGCGCTTTTTGATCGGGCCAGAGAGCTAGCCAGGCTTCGACGTTAGGCGGAGATACACTGACAAGCAGCCTTGCTGGCCCTTCGGCAAACAGAGCCACGTCCATGCGCTCTCGCAGTAGGTCGTGGAAGCGAGCACCACTTTCGGCTGCGCTGACAACGGCTTCAGCATCTAGCTCTGCGCCCAAATTGCTGCCGATTATGCATTCGCTAACTGCGACAGCCAGTCCGCCTTCTGATAAATCGTGACATGATTCAATCAGATTATTTTGCATGGCGCTAAATATAGTCTGATAAAGAAGGGCGGCCTGTTCAAGATTGAGCTCAGGTAAGAGTGAAGATGTCCAGTTCATATTGCCAGCATAGGTGGTGGCAGCTAAGCCTAGAGCCCCAGCTGAGACCAAGAAAATATGGTCTCCGACAGATTTAAAGTCCATAGTCACTACTTGCTCGATGTCAGGTACTTTGCCGATGGCCGATACAAGTAGGGTTGGTGGAATGGAAATGCGCACGGTGCCATCATCAAAGTCATTCTTCATGCTGTCTTTGCCCGAGATAAGCGGAGCATTGTAAGCCAGAACGGCCTCATACAAGCCTTCGCAGGCCTGCACCAGTTGGGCTAGTTTACGCTTGCCATCAGGATTTGATTTCGATGCTACTGGGTCGGGCCAGCAGAAATTATCGAGCAGGGCCAAACTATTAGGGTCGGCGCCTACGCAGACGGCGTTGCGCACGGCTTCATCAACGGCACATATAGCCATGAGGTGTGAGTCGAAGTCACTTAACTGTGGGCACATGCCGTTTGATACTGCTAACCCTGTAGGTTCACTCAGAAGTGGCTGAATTACCGCAGCATCGCAGGGTGCAGTTTGCTCTGGCCCCATTAGTGGTTTAACGACACTGCCACCCTGTACTTCGTGATCATACTGGCGAATAACTGGCTCGCGACTACAAATATTGGCATGGGCGAGAAGGGCAAGCAGTGCATCTCCTAAGCTTTTTGGTGGTTGTTCTACTTCATCAATGGTCACTGGTGCTTGCCAGTGAGCTTCAAGCTCAAGGCGTGGAGCACCATCGTGCAAGAACTTGAGATCAAGCAAGGCAATAGTTTTATCAGCCCTAGTGATACGGAAGAAACCTTTATCATCGAAGTTTCCGACCACTGTAAGCTCAACACTGTGCTTCTCTGCTAGCTCTTTTAATTCTTCAACTTTCGTCGATGACAGAGTCATTCGCTCTTGCGATTCAGATATGACAATTTCATAGTCAGCTAAGCCAGGATATTTAAGTGGGATGTGATCAACTTCAAGGGTGGCGCCACCAGTTATTTGTGCCATCTCTCCAACTGATGAGGAGAGACCACCAGCACCGTTATCGGTGATACCTGATATCAAACCAAGATCTCGTGCTTCTAATATGAAGTCGGTCACTCGCTTTTGTGTGAAAGGGTCACCGATTTGTACAGCAGAGACTGGTGAGTCAACGTTTAATGCTTCAGACGAGAAAGTAGCACCATGAATGCCATCTTTGCCAACCCGACCACCCACCATAATGATGGCATCACCGCTCTGGGTGTGCTTTTCGTAGCCGCATTTGCCGTCAACAGTAAGAGGCAAAAGACCACCGGTACCGCAAAATACTAGGGGCTTGGCACGGTAGCCCGGGTGGAAATAGACAGCACCGTTAACAGTAGGAATTCCACTCTTATTGCCACCATCTTGTACACCTTTGCGCACACCTTGAATAATTGATTGGGCTGGCAACATCGTCGGGCGGTTAACTAGGTCATCTGCCGGATAGGCAAAACAGAAGACATCGGTGTTGCAGATTGGCTTAGCACCAAGACCGGTGCCGAGAATATCGCGATTGACACCTAGTATTCCAGTCAAGGCTCCACCATATGGCTCTAAGGCCGAAGGCGAGTTGTGGGTTTCAACTTTGAAGCAGATACCCCAGTCGTCGTTCCATTTTATTACGCCAGCATTGTCAACAAAGACCGAAAGTAAGTCTGTGCGCTTTTCTGCCAGCTTTTTCGTGGCTGCTTGCACATAGCTCTTGTACAAGCTAGTGATTGTGCGCGCTTCTGTTCTTCTTGCTGGTTTGGTGGCAGAGGTACCGGCCATACTCATGGTGAGAGTGTGAACGGCTTTAACATGTGCGCTCTTTTCGTGAATGATGGCGTTGAATATTTTGTGCTTACAGTGCTCAGACCAGGTCTGGGCAATTACCTCTAGTTCAACATCAGTGGGCCATTGGCTGAGGCCATACTGCGAGCGCTCGGCAATCACTGAGTCTTGCTCGAAATAGCTGCGGATTGCTTGCATCTCAGTTAAATTAAGGGCTAGGGTTCGTGTCCGGCTCAAGTTCTCAAGCTCTGTGTCGTTCAAGTTAAGCGCCACAATTTCTGGTTCTGGCGTTGATGGCAGATGTACTTGGGGGAACTCAAGTAGTTTAGACAAGTGCGGAGCAGTCAAGTCGTGAATGCGGAACTTGTCTGTGACTGGATGATAATGGCGGTAGCGGCAGTGACTTTCTACTTGCTTGATGTTGAAAGAATCATCAAATAGATAGGCTGAGCCCGAGGCAACTTTTATTTGCGTCTCTTCTAGACCACTCAGTTTAAGTGCTTCTTCTACTGTGCGAGCCAAATTGTCTGTCACACCAGGCAAATATTGTCTTTCAGCAAACCACTTGAAGCCTTGCTCGCGCCATTGGGTTAGCCAAGTGCTGCGCTCACTAGCAACCACACACCAGACATCTTCTAATAGCTGATCAGCTAAGATTTCTTTGAGAGCAGCAGTGAGCTTCTCGGTCTGCTCTAAGTTCTTGCCACTGAGCCAGTAAAGAGGCAATGCCAGAGTTTTTCTGCCATTCTCATCTGCACCGGCGCTGGCTTTGGCCACAATGGCTACACAGAGGTCTTCTTTACTTTCACTTGGTTCGGCGACTTTCTCTTGATTTAAATTAGTCATGGCCGCTAGGCTCGAATCTGCCAGTTGTGCTAGCACTTGCGGAAATAGTTTGTGCTCTAGTTCTAAGCCACGAGCTTGGAAGGTCTCTAAGGTGTCGCCACTTTTGCGCTCAAAGACCGCCTGGGCCAGTATGGGGCCGTGGTCCACTTGCTCGTCTACTAGGTGTACTGTGATACCAGATATTTTCACGCCATAGTTGAAGGCATCTTCATAGGCAGACTTGCCAGGAAATGCTGGTAGCAGCGATGGATGAATATTGATTACACGATAGAGGCCGTTATCATCTTTAAAGTGAGTGAGGAAATCGCATGATAATATGCGCATATAGCCAGCCAAGACCAGGTACTCTGGAGCGAATTTCTTCAGCTTTTGCAGTACCTGTTTTTCGTGTTCTTTGCGCGATACGCCACGATGGTCAACACTGACGGCTGGTATATTGTGCTTCTTGGCAATTTTTAGAGCATAAGAATCGGGGTTGTTAGAAAGCACTACGGCAATTTCGGCCGCCAATTCTTTTTTCTCAATGGCGGCAAGTATAGCCTCCAAGTTGGAGCCACGGCCTGAAACAAGTACAGCTATTTTGATTGGCATGCTTCCCTCTTGGCGATGTCCCGACGATAATCAAGCGATTGACATTGAACTCTGGCAATTAAATTGTAGGCTCGCTCTCGAGCGTCTTCCATTTTGTCGGCTAAGCCAACTGCAGCAAATATGCGCCCGCCATCTGTGACGAGCTGCTCTCCAGTAGCAGTTGTGAGTAGTTTGGTACCAGCCTGGAAAATTATTTGCTCGTTGTCGCTATGGAGCGGCAAAGTAATTGCCTCTCCTTTTGATGAGCTCTCTGGGTAGCCTTGGGCTGCACCAATGACACAACACGATGATTGCCTTGACCAGGATAGTTTTTGCTGGTCTAAGCTTTGATCTGTGCAGGCATATAGGGCATCAAATAGATCTGATTGCAGCAAGGGCAAAATCGTTTGGGTTTCGGGATCACCAAAGCGTGCATTGAACTCCAAGACATAGGGTTCAGGCAGATTCTTGCTTGGCTGATTTGTGCTAGTTTTGTCGACGTTTGATTTTTCTTGGTGCATCAAGAGGCCAATGTAGAGCACGCCTTTAAAATTGAGTTTGCCTTCTGTTAGGGCTTTCTGTAAAGGCTCTAAGACCCTATCTTGAATTGCTTCTTTGTGCTTTTCATATAATTGAACTGGGGCGTAGGCGCCCATGCCCCCAGTGTTTGGGCCTAAATCATCATCAAAGCGACGTTTGTGATCTTGGCTGGGTAAAAGTGGTGTCAGCGTCCTACCATCGCAGAGAGTCAGGAGTGAGATTTCTTCGCCGCTGAGCATTTCTTCAATTACGACTTTGGTATCGCTGAATTTGCCGCTTTTATAAATGGTGTTGAGTGCTTGCAAGGCCTCTTCTTCGTTGGAGCAGACAAACACACCCTTGCCCAGAGCAAGGCCGTCAGCCTTAATTACTCTGGCCCACTGATTTGCTTTGACAACAGCTTCGGCAGTCTGTTGTGAGTTAGCTGTGGCGAAGCGTGCCGTTGCTATATTTAGCTGGTTGAGAACTTCTTTAGCGTAAGCTTTGCTCCACTCTAATTTTGCCTGGCTCTTGTTAGGTCCGAAAACCCGCAATCCAGCAGCTTCCATTTTGTCGACAATGCCTTCTGCTAAAGGATTATCTGGCCCAATTACAACTAAGTCGATGGCTTGCTCTTTGCCGAAGGAAATTAGTTTGTCGAAATCCATCACGGCAATATCAATATTGGTAGTTTTGTCGCTTTTGGCAGTGCCACCATTGCCAGGGGCGCAAAAAATTTGCTCAACTCTGGTGCTTAATGCGAGCTTCCAGCATATTGCATGCTCTCTGCCTCCACCGCCAACAACCAGAACTTTCATCTATCTATCTGTCCTTTTAAAACTTTATACTTTTCTTTCAGCCGCAATATTGATTGAGTCAACAAATTGAGGCAAAGTTGGATGCTGAGGGAAGACATCGTAGCCAATGGTGTGGTTGGCTAATACGCCATAGAGCTTGTCTGCCACAGCTTTGAATTGGGGCGATAGAGGGCTTGGTTGCTCTTTCAAATCTTTAGTGCAAATTGCTTGCCAATCAAGGCGATTTTGACTGGCTGCCATCTTTTGTGCTTTGGCTATTGCTAGTTGCCAACTTGAATCACGATAGAACTGACGAATCATTTCTTTGGAGAGGCTATGGCCGTTGAATACTAGTCTCAGCTCATCAGGACCAATGCTGTCGGCTAAGAGCAAGCCCTTATGATCTTCGAGAAACTCAAATTTGCCGTCCCATAACTCAATGCCGCGCTCAGCGAAGTGATGGTAGATAGCCAGAGCTGTAGCAAAAGCTAATTCAGATAATTCTTCAAAGCGTTTGGGAGTAAGCCCCGAGATTGTCAGAGCTTCTTGAATGGATAAGAGTCTGTCTTTTGGTTCGAGCTTAGTATAAAACTCAAGCACGGGCCGCTCAAACCACCCTTCTTCGGGTACGCTACTAAGACCAAGGGTCTGGGCGTAGCCAGGATCAGCGGCTAATCTGCTTTTGAGTGAGCTGCCAGCGGGCATGCCAAAGCGAAAGACAACTTCTAGAGGCACCAGTCTGCGGGCATCAGTAATTTCATGGCTGTAGTAAAACACTGTTTGATCAAGTAGTGCTGTTGGCTCTGGTCTTTGCACCTCAGCCTTGACCACTGACATATAAGCCTGGGTATTAGCTATTTGTTCAATTGCAACAGCTTTGCCATCGCTGCCTACCAAGCCTTGAAAATGATGGCGCGCACCATGGGTGGTGAGGCGTTGAAACAGTGGCTGATTGACGCGTTTATTCAACCACTCTTGGTTGAATATCGAGAGGTGAACTGACTCGCTGAGATTAATCCAGGTTTTGTTATCAGCCAGATGTTGAAAGAAGAAAGCACCGAGAGCAACGAGAGCCTTGCCTTTGTTGGCGATTGTGTCGGGCATCTTGCCCCAATCAAAAACTGAGTAGTCGTCAGTAAATTCAAACCAGTAAGAGCCGTCGTCGCCTTCTGGTCGCCAGACCCGTTTTACCGAACCGTCGTATTCCAGAATCAGGTCTTGCAAGTCAACCGACAACTTTTTTCTCCTTACTTATGATTTGCGAATTAGAGTGGTGCGGTCTTTCAGCCTCTGTGATTGGAAGTCGCTGCCACAAGCGATGTCGGTTGGATAGCTGCCAGTTAGGCAACCAGTGCAAAGGGTATCTTTCCTCAAGGCTTTGCGCAGGCCTTCAATAGTTTGGAAGACCACGCGATCGGCACCAAGTTTTTTAGCTACTTCTTCATCTGTGCAGTTATAAGCAACTAATTCATCTTGACTGGGGAAGTCGATGCCGTAGTAACAAGGAAATTGAATTTGCGGACAAGTAGAAGCCATGATCACTTCTTTTGCTCCTGATTGGCGCATCAGTTCAATAATTTGTGCAGCAGTAGTACCACGCACGATACTGTCATCAATGACTAAGCAGCGCTTGCCCTTAATTTCTGAAGGAATTGGTGAAAGCTTACGGCGTATAGCTTCTTGTCTGGCTGCGTGGCCGTCAAGAATAAAAGTGCGGTTGACGTAGCGGTTTTTGATCAGTGATTCGCGGAAGGGCAGGTCAAGCGCTTCCGCTATAGCAATAGCAGCACTTCTGCTGGTTTCTGGTACCGGTACGACCACATCAGCGACAATTCCGAGCTCTTTGATGCGCTCGGCTAGAACTAGCCCCAACTGAAAGCGAGTTTCATATATAGAGTGCGTTTCTAATTCAGACTCAACTCTTGAGAAATAGACCGATTCAAACATACAGGGCGAAATAGACCGCTGAAAGAGAACTTGGCGAGACACTTTTCTATCTGCCCCAATGTAGATTGCCTCACCCGGCGCAATTTCGTTCTCAATTGTGTAGCCTAAATAAGTAAGGGCAATTGATTCGCTGGCCAGGGCATAAACTGGCAGCCCTTCACTGTTAACTCGACTGCCAAAGACTAAAGGCCTGATGCCATCAGGATCGCGGAAGCCAAAGAGGCCTCCAGTGCCATCAATGCCCACCACAGCATAGCTGCCCACCAGCCGGTGCATGCTGGCTTCAATAGCTTTGAACATCTGCTGTGCATTTGGTTCGTGGCCATCTAGCTCAAGGGCCAATAATTTTAGGATTACTTCAGAGTCTGATTCGCTAGCTGGGGTATATTCCAGCCCTGCTTCAGCTAGTTCATCTCGCAATGTATATACATTGACGATATTGCCGTTGTGACCAATACCAATAGTTGAGCGAGCATCAAAGAAAGGTTGTAGTAAGTTGGGGTCTTGTCTGCCGATTGTGGCATAGCGTGTGTGCCCAAGGGCGGTCTTGCCCTTCAGGCCTTTCTTAAATGAGCGTTCAGAGAAGACGTTCTCAATTAAGCCGCTACCTTTCTGTAGATTGAAAAGCTCACTGCCGCTTTCCGCCAGAGTCAAAATGCCCGCGCCATCTTGCCCCCGATGCTGAAGATTCATCAATCCGACAAATACATCTCTAGCAGCGTCAGTAGTGCCTGATACGCCTATAATTCCGCACATACGTGATCCCTCTATGGTCCACAAGCCAAGAATACTGCAATTGGTAGGCAGTTAGCTGTTGATTAACTCAATTATTAATGAGATCACTTTAGAGAATTTTCTCAACTGCCGCTTAAGGCCTATTCTTTGAGTTAGCGGTTTCAGCCCTACTTGATCACTTAGCAATTCACTAAGCAATTCACTTAGCAATAGAGTTTACCCCTTCACAACTTTTTAAGTAATAATGATCCTGAAAGTTTATGAGGCCCTTCGATGACCACTCCAATTGTCTCAGTTGTTATGGGCAGCAAGTCTGACTGGGAGACTATGCGGCATGCCAATGAAGTACTTGATGAATTTGAGATTGCCCACGAGTGCAAAATCGTCTCCGCTCATCGCACTCCACAACTATTAGCTGAATTTGCCACCACCGCAGAAGGGCGTGGCATTGAAGTGGTGATTGCCGGTGCTGGCGGTGCCGCCCATTTACCTGGCATGATTGCCGCTCAAACTTTGGTGCCAGTGCTCGGTGTGCCTGTAGAGAGCCATGCTCTAAAAGGGCTTGATTCGCTGCTTTCAATTGTACAGATGCCAGCAGGTATTCCTACTGGTACTTTAGCAATTGGTAGAGCAGGGGCCATTAATGCCGCACTACTGGCAGTGGCAATTCTGGCTAACAAACGACCAGCACTTAGAGAAAAGTTGCGCGCTTATCGTCAAGTGCAGACCGATAAAGTTTTAGGAGATGTTTTACCTCTATGAAAGTACTTCAACCGGGTGCCACCATTGGTATGCTCGGTGGCGGGCAGTTAGGGCGCATGTTCTGCGTGGCCGCGCGCGAAATGGGCTACAAGGTTCATGTTTATAGCGATGAAGAAAAGAGTCCTGCTGGTCATGTAAGCGATAAGCTCGTCTGCGCCTCATATTTAGATGAACAAGCTTTAGCCCATTTTGCTGCTGAAGTTGATGTTGTTACCCTTGAGTTTGAAAATATTCCCGTTGAGACCATCAAGATTTTGTCACGAACAACCCCGGTTTATCCTGGTGCTGAAACTCTATATGTAGCGCAAAATCGTGAGCGGGAGAAACAGTTTTTGGCTGCCAATGGCTTTCCTGTTGGTGCCTTTGCTCTGATTAAGTCAGCTGATCAACTAACTGCTCTAGAACAAGTTGGTTTTCCGTCGGTATTAAAAACTGCTGGTTTTGGCTACGATGGCAAAGGCCAGCGCATTGTGCGCAACATGGAAGAAGCTAAACTGGCTTTTGCTGAGCTCGGTCAAGTTAGTAAGCAAACTGAAGTTGTGGCTGAGTCTTTGATTACCATCGACAAAGAGTTTTCTGTTATTGGCGCCCGCAATTATCAAGCAAATGAGGCTGTTTTTGCTTATTTCGGACCGATTGAAAATAAGCATGTTAACCATATTCTTGATGTTTCTTCTGTTCCAGCTAGGCTATCCCAACATCTAGTAGAACAGGCGGCAAACATCACCGCTGCCATTATGGACAAGCTCGATTGTGTTGGCCTGCTTTGTGTGGAGTTCTTTCTTAGCGATGAAGGAGTCTTATTGGTCAATGAATTAGCGCCGAGGCCCCATAATTCTGGTCATCTCACCATAGAAGCTTGCCCAACCAGCCAGTTTGAGCAGCAAGTGCGAGCTGTTTGTGGCCTTACTCTTGGTGCCACTGTGCCATTTCACTCGGCAGCCATGGTCAATTTGCTAGGAGATCTATGGCTGAGTGGTAGCCATCCCAATTTTGCCGCGGCACTGGCCATTAGCCAGGCTCACTTGCACCTCTATGGCAAAGAAGAGGCCAGGACCGGTCGTAAGATGGGTCATATTACAACAGTGGCCGAATCAAGTTCTCTAGCTGTTGAACTGGCTTTAAGGGCCCGTGCCAGTCTTTAGTAATTAATAGTCAGTACTAACAAGAAAGGCCAGGAGCTAGTCCTGGCCTTTCTCTTCTACTTAGTTCTCAATTGCAGTTCTGAATATGAGGTCTAAACTACTCTTCTTCTTCCTGAATTTTTGAAGCGGCGAGCAGGCACAACCTTGCGTGCTTCTGGCTTGCCTTCTTGTTCGAGTTGGCGACCCATTACTTTTTCGATATCGCGAATCAAGTAACGTTGTTCGTCGTTAACGAATGAGAGGGCTACACCAGCACGACCAGCGCGACCAGTCCGACCGATTCTGTGTACATAGTCTTCAGGTGAATCAGGCAAATCGTAGTTGACTACGTGTGAAATTGATGGAATATCGAGACCACGAGCAGCAACGTCAGTGGCAACAAGCACCTTGAAGCGACCATCGCGATAGCGCGATAGAGTTTTTTCACGTTGGCTTTGGCTAATATCACCGTGAATTTCTTCAGCTAATACATTGGCATCGCGCAATCTGCCTCTAACCCAACCGGCTCTGCGTTTGGTCTTTGTGAAAACAATCACTGAACTCATTTCTAGTTCGGCAATTAGTTTTACCAAGAGGGCGTCTTTGCCGAATTCGGTAACATGGTAGAGCTTTTGATCGATAGCAGTAGGCTCGATTTGGCTCGATTTGGCTTTTACTGTAATGGGGTTTTTGAGGAATTCAGCAGCCAATCGGTGAACGCGATTGTCGATGGTGGCTGAGAACATTACTGTTTGACGTTCTTTTTTTAGTTGTGAAATGACTTTGCGAATTTGTGGCATGAAGCCCATATCGAGAAGTCTGTCGCCTTCGTCTAGAACTAGAATTTCAACGCCTGACACATCGGCAATTCGGCGCTCTACCATGTCGAGCAAGCGACCGGGAGTAGCAACGATGATATCAACTCCACGCTTGAGAGCGCGGCTTTGCTTCTCGTAACCGGTGCCACCGTAAAGAGTGACACAGCGAAGTTTATTGTACTTAGAGAACTTGACGAACTGTTCTTCTACTTGAAGAGCTAATTCACGGGTTGGCACCATAACTAGTGCTCTTGGTCTTTTTTCTGGTTCTTGCAGACATTCAATGATGGGCAGTGCGAAAGCAGCAGTTTTACCTGAGCCTGTTTGAGCTGAGCCCATGATGTCTACGCCAGACAACAATAATGGAATAGTGTTCAGTTGAATTTCGGTCGGTTCAACGTATTCTGCGTCTACAAGCGCAGACAGAGTAGACTTGGACAAGCCAAGTTCAGCAAATGTGGTCAATTTAGAATCCTTTATATAACAACGGCTAACAAGCCAGTACCTATCTATTTGCGATCCATTTAAATTGGATGGATACCTTGCCCCTGATTTCTCTGGGTTCTTGATTGCTCAAGGATAGACAAGGACGTTCTGCGCAATCGACGGTGATGACCAGTTCATGGCTTAAAAACCATCGTTTTTTCAGAATCTATCGCAGCATGCCACATATCATCACTGGATGTCAATGTAGAAATGTTGCAAACTAACTTATGTGAACTAAGCTGGGGTTCATTTTGCCCCGAATTGATACCATTTACGGTCGCTCTTCTGCTTTTGTCCTGGTTGCTCGGTCAGGGTGAGGTTCAGTCTGCGACCGCTGATATCGTGGCCATTGAGGTTAGTTACGGCGTCAGCGGCTTCACTAGAGCTGCCCATCTCGACAAAGGCATAACCTCGATTGGTGCCGGTTCTTGGGTCTTTGGGCAGATCAACAGAAACCACAGTGCCTACAATTGTGGCGAATAACTCTTTGATTTGGTGCTCAGTAACTGCTGTAGCCAGGTTTCCTACTAGTATTTTGTTATTCATTTTTATTGTTCTTCGGGGTTTTTCAGAGGTATTCCAGAAATCTTTCAGCGTAGTTACAGTCTTACTTCGCGAGTTATTGCACGATAAATTGGGCTTCGCGGAACAAACGAAACACACGACATTATCGCCATCTGTTTGCATTATGACAGAGATCTAAGAATCAGGCTGAGTAATTTCGGCCTACTTAGGGGTCTTAGCCCACTTCAGTGTCAAGAGAAGGTTAATTCTCTTTCTAATAGCGATTACAGTCGGGGTTATATTCAGAAACTAGCTGTTCTTGAACGCTAGCTCTCTCCCAACGTGTCGAATCAGGCATTGCCAGAATGAAGACAAAGAGCTCACTCTCGTCGCCGCCGTTGTTGGCCCAGAAATCCAAAACATGGTTGTGACTTCTAAGAGCTTGTTGTGAGAGATCATCAGCCTGGCCAAAGTACAGAACAGTATGGGCTTTGGGTTTGTTGGCTGGGTCTTGCTTGTAAGTGATGGCATAGACCGCTGGTAGCATTGGTGGTGCCCAGTTGTTGAGTGTTCCACCGGGATTGAACTTGAACCGTTGGCGCTTGCCCCAAGAAATACTCATGTTCTATCCTTTTTTTTGCTCAGCAATATATCGATTAACTAGCATGACATATGTTGCCCTAATTTGCCACTGGTCTTGGCCTCTAGCCAGCCACTGCTGTTAGAATTAGGTGATTTACTCGGTTACTGCTAAGCAATGAGTTCATGGATAAACTTCATCGTGGATAAATGTGATTATGATTAACGGTCTAGAACAGCAGTCTCACTGGCGGAATGTCTTGATTCTCGCCCAGCAAGCTGAGGTAAAAGGCAATTTTACTGTGGCAGAAGAGCATTTCAAAGAAGCTCTTAGCTTGGCCAAGCAATTGCCTGATTCTCCCCACAGTGTCTTACTTAGCCTCAACCGCTTAGGCGAGCTTTATCGCCTCAAAGACGATTTTAAGCAAGCTGAAGATTGTTATCGCCAAGCTTATGAGCTCGCTGCTTCTAGTGCTAATGAAGATAAGGGTCTAATTAAGGCTCAAGCGGCAATTCTGGCAAAAATGTTAGTGGCTCAATCACGCATTGACGAGGCTCTTGAGTTTGATTTAGCTGAAGAGGTCTATCTCGATGCCGCTGGTATTGCCCTTTTGGCCGGTAAGAAAGAGTTGGCTCTGCAGTATTTAGCGAGTGGCATAAAGTTTCTTGAGCAAGAATGCCCAGAGCAAAACAAGAGCCAAGCTCTTCACTTTCTCTCTTATGCTCGCCTCTTGCAGACAGCCGGCCAAAACGAAAAAGCTGAAAGTGTCTTTAGATTGGCTCTCTCTTGTCACGAAGCGGCTGGTCAGATTGATCCATTTCTTATTACTTCAATCGTGGATGGTCTCGCTCGGGTTCTCAATGAGCAGTCCCGCGCCGATGAGGCTAACGAATTGTGGGAGAAGTATCGCCAATACAACGTATAGGGTCGGGCCGGAACATGTTACAAATGGTCTTTTGTATAACGGCTCTCCATCATGCTGCAGCTCAGGGCTGGTATTGTTTTGTCTATGGAAGACAAGCAGCGAGCGCGAATTATCATGGCAGCGTGTGCCCTCACCCTCTTAGCTGGTTTGAATACAGGTTGGACCGGCCCGCTCATCCCTAAAATCGCTCAAATTAAGGGCATAGACCTAGTTTTGGCCGGTTCAATTGTTAGTGTCAGTGCTTCAGGCAGTATGCTGATGTTGCTGCTCGGTAAAGTAATTTGTGAAAAGTTAGGCAGTCGCAATAGTCTGCGCTTAGCTGCTGTTATTGCTGGCATTGGTATGGTCACCATAGCAGTGGCACCGGGTTTGGTGGTGCTCGCTATCGGAGCCTTTGTTATTGGCTGTGGCACAGGTCTAAATAGTATTGCCTCGACAACTAGCGTTTTGCTCAGTGACACTGCCAGTAGTGCGGCAGCCTTGAACAAAGTAAATTTGTTTTTTGGCATTGGTGCTCTAGCCGGGCCTCTTGTGGCTTGGGCTGGCCTTAGTAGCCCTTGGTCATTTCACATCGTTTATCTGTTTGGTGCTGCTTTTGCTTTTGTTTGTGCGTTGGTGCTCAAGATTCAAAATCCCGGAAAGAAGTTTACCGCTGTTAGTCAGCCAGCCACTGGCAATATCAAACAACCGGTTTTGTGGCTCTTTGCCTTGGTTGTCTTTCTTTATGTCGGTATGGAAGTAAGCTCGGCGGCCTGGTTATTTACTTTCTTGCAGAAGTACAGTGCCCTAGATTTAGCCTTAGCTTCAATTAGTATGACTGTGCTCTGGGCTGGTCTGACGCTTGGTCGTACAATAAGTGTGTTTCTTTGCGGCCGCTGCTCGTCGATAAAGATAACGCTGTTAGGAATGGCTTTAGCTGCCTCTTCTCTTCTGGCATTGGCCTGCTTTAGTAATTTGGGTATGGGCACGCTGGCTCTAGTGCTTCTTTTGGGTTTGGGTTATGGTCCTATTTTTCCCAATGTTCTTGCTGCTGCCAACGAGCACTTCATGCCTGATACCACAACTACTTCAAGCGTGGTAATTACTTCTGGTGCTGTTGGTGGTATCACCCTGCCCCTTTTTGCCGGTTATGGTTTTACCCATTTAAGTTGGCAGCTCGGCATGCTTTTCTTGTTTGCTGTCTGCACCTCGATGCTCGCTCTCTATCTACTGTTGCTTAAAATTGTCACCAAGAAAACTCAAGGAAAAGGTGAAGCTGAATTCGATAGTCAGGATTTGCCTGCAATAGGTGTCTAGTTGACTGAAATTTTAGAGTCGGTCTTTGAAAATTATCGAGCATTGCAAAGCTATAGTGACAGCGGCACAGTTGCTGTCGAAATTGAGTCGATTGGCAAAAAGTTTAGCGGTGAAAAGAAGCTTTTGACCGGTAGTGTTTTTACCACTAGTTTTATGCGCAATGCGCTTGGAAGCGTTAAAGAACCTCATCTTTTTCGCTATCAATTCACTAGTACCGGGCATTTTGCCGAACTTAAAGAGGACAACCTCAACTTCATTTGCTCCAACCATGAGGGGGTATTTAAACGCTCTCCGGAAGAGGGTTTAGGTCCATGCCCAAGTTTGGCCTTAGCGGTGGCCGATACTGCTGCTGTCTCTTTTGCCGGTTCCTATTACATTGCTTCGCTCTTGATGGCCGGTATTGTTGAAGGTCGTCAATGGTTCTTTAACCGACTAAGCGATATAGAAGTGCTGAACAATACTGATCAGATTCATTTGCGAGCCAAGATTAAAGATGGCCTAGTCGATCTCTTTATCGATGCTGAGCAGTTAATCTTCCGTCGAATGATTGTTGCCCGGCCAACATCGACGGCTAAATTTGTATGGCAAGATACCGTTTTGAATGGCGAGATTAATACCCGAGTATTTGACCAGTATCGCTTTTGAAAGCTATCTATTTAAATTCTAGTATGGGGTTTAGAGCTTCTTCTTGATTGGCATAGAAAAATAGCCAGCTGGAGGAATTTTGCATGCCCCGTGATCTACCAATAGGAAACGGCAATGTACTGATTAACTTTGATAAGCAGTATCGTGTGCGCGATATTTATTATCCCCATGTTGGCCAGGAGAATCAGACTGTCGGAAGAGTCAATCATTTTGGCGTCTGGGTTGATGGTCAGTTTGCCTGGGTGCAGGATGGCTGGCAGCTTGAGCGCAAGTATTGCAAAGAAACCCTGGTGACCGATGTTCTATTGCGGCATGACAAGCTCAAGCTTGAAATTGTTATCCACGACATGGTTGATTTCTTTGCTAATTTCTTTTTGCGCGAATTGCACGTTAAAGACCTCAGTGGTAAAGCGCGTGATGTCAGAATTTTCTTCCACCAAGATTTTAGTATTGCCGAGAATGACGTTGGTGATACGGCTTTTTATGATCCCAGAACCTCTTCTGTAATTCACTACAAGAAGAACCGTTGGTTTTTAGTTAACACTAGCAGTCATAAAAAGCTCGGAGTCGAACAATGGGCTGTCGGCAAGAAAAATATGGCTGGCCTAGAAGGCACATTTAGAGATGCTGAAGATGGAGCGCTCGGCTGCTTTGCTATTGCTCAAGGCTCAGTTGATTCTACCGTTTCGGTACATTTAGATGTTGCCGCCAATAGTGAGAATGTCTGCTACTACTGGATGTGCTTCGGTCATAACTATGAAGACGTGGTAGCTCTTGATGCCGAAGTTAAGAAGCAGCAGCTTTCACATATTGTCCCTCGCAATCAGAACTACTGGCGTCTTTGGGTTAATCCTGGCCACGTCGATTTTTTGAGTCTGCCGCCCAAAGTAGTTGAGTTGTACAAACGTAGTTTACTTGTTATTCGCTCGCAAATTGATAATGGTGGTGCCATTATTGCCGCTAACGATCATGATATCACGCAGTTTTCTCGTGATACCTATTCATATATGTGGCCGCGGGATGGTGCTTTGGTTGCCCATGCTTTGACCAAAGCTGGCTATATTGATTTGACTCAAAGATTCTTTAGTTTTTGCAGCGATGTTATGAAGGAAGAAGGCTACTTGCTGCATAAATATAATCCTGATAAATCTGTTGCCTCAAGTTGGCACCCCTGGCTGCGCGATGGCAAACTTGATTTACCTATTCAAGAAGATGAAACCGCCCTTGTGCTCTGGTCTCTCTGGCAGCACTTTATAAAATTTAGAGACATCGAATTTGTGCGGCCCCTCTTTGTTCATTTAATTAAACACGGTGCTGATTTTCTTGTGCAATTCCGTGATCCTGAGACCAAGTTGCCGCTACCTTCTTACGATCTATGGGAGGAGCGTTATGGTGTGCATATGTTTACGGTTTGTAGCGTCATCGCTGGTTTGACTGGTGCCTATAATTTTGCCCAAGCACTAGGCGAAGTTGAGCGCGCTGAAATTTATAAGAAGGCCGCTGAAGAGACTCGCGAAGCCATGATTAAGCACATGTGGAGCGAGAAAGATCAACGCTTTTGTCGCATGGCCACTCGCACCGATGATGGTTACGATCTAGATATGACTATTGATGCTGCCATGTATAGCATTTTTGCATTTGCTGGATTGAGCCCCCATGATCCCAAAGTGGTGCTAACCATGAAAGCGATTCGTGACCGTCTTTGGATTAAAACCGAGGTTGGTGGCTTAGCTCGCTATGAGAATGACTATTATCATCAGATTTCGCAAGACGTTGACAAAGTACCAGGCAATCCCTGGTTCATTTGCACCATGTGGCTGGCTCAATATGACATTGCTGCGGCCCGTAGTGCCGATGGTCTGAAAGATGCAGTAGAGATGTTAGAGTGGGTGGCTGACCACGCCTTGCCCTCCGGTTGTCTTGCAGAGCAAGTGCATCCATTTAACAACGAACCTCTGTCAGTGTCGCCATTAACATGGAGCCATGCTACTTTCGTTACCTGTGTCTTAGAATATCTAGAGAAGCGCCGACAGTTAATGAGCGAAAGTGTTTTCTCTCATACAATTATTCCTGTTTAGTAAAGCTACTAGTTGCAACACTCTACTTGATTTTGGCTTTGACCTGATCATGTAATTGTTTAGTCTGCTGCGTAGAGGGATCATTGGCACCAAGTGCTTTGGTGCGAATACGCAAACTATCGGCTAGCAATGGCTCCGCTTTGTCATATTTTTTAGTTTGCTGGTAGAGCACGCCTAAGCAAAATTCTGTGGTGGCAATAGAGGGATCGTCTTTGCTTAGGGTTTTTTCTTGGATGTCTAAAGCTCTATGTAAGTATGAATCGGCTTTGACAAAGTCGCGTTTGACAAAGGCCAAGGTGCCTAAATATGTAAGAGTATCAGCTATAGCCGGATTGTCAGGATTGAGGCTCTTTTCTCTAATAGCCAGAGCTTTCTCGTAGTAGACAGTGGCTTTATCGAATTGCCCTTGTAATTGGTAGGCTTGACCGATAGCACTGAAAATGTTGGCTTGATTGAGATCTGCTAGACCTTGAGTAGAACTAGCTATTTTTTCGGCTTGGGCAAGTAGCTCAGTCGCTTTCTTAAATTGCTTTTGTGCCAGGGCTAAATTGCCGAGATCCGCAAGTGTTTCAGCTACTGCTGCGTGATCTGCACCGGTGTAATTTTGTCTGATTGCTAGGGCACGATTGAATAATTTCTGAGCTTGGGCGTACTGGCCTTTGGCGCGATAAATTTTGCCTAACTCGTTCATTGATTCGGTAGCATCAAGAGCGGTCAATTTCTTTTCGCTCTCGCGAATTTTTAGAATTTCTTGAAATTCTTTTTGGCCGTCATCTAAATCTTGAATTTCAACATAAGTACGACCAAGTGCCATTCTAACTTCAGCCACACGATCGTAATCACCAGAGCTTCGTGCTTTTTCTAGAGCAATTTTGAATTTCTTTAGGGCTTCAGTGTAGTCACCATGATCGAAAGATGATTGTCCTTGCTTGATCAATTGCCCATAGTCTTCAGATGCTGACACCACATCAGTCTGGCTTGGACTAGAATCTTGATTGGTATTATGACTTGGGTCTTTACTAGTTGAACCTTTTGGCATTAGAACCACAGCAGCAGCAATAATCACTACACCAGCAATCGAAGCCCACATCATGCCTTTGCCTGCCACTTTAGGGCTCGGTTGCATCTGTGACACAGTAGACTCGAGCACTCGTGCTTGACGCGCTGGCAATCTCACCATGCCAATGTTACTAAGTTGGGTATGGGAGTCTCCGAGTTTATCTGCGGCTTCTTGAGTTGCGGGCGGAACAGAGATCGAAAGTCTGGAATTTGCGGTAGCGGCCGAAGCACTGGTTGGACCTGACTGACTAGTACTCAGCTGTTGTTGTGAGCTTGCGCCAGATTGCATAGAACTGCTGATGTCAGCGTTGCCAAGTTCTGCCAATAGTTCTTCACGTAATTGCGCCATTGAATCTTGGCGCTCGTGAACTTCTTTGGCCATCGCTTTAAAAATAATGGTCTCTAATGATGGTGGCAGCATTAGCTCTGGTGCCACTTCAGAGAAAGGAGCTGGTAGCGCGGTGGCATGCTTGTTGAAACATTCCATGGCTGAAGCTCCAGCTACGGCTGGCCGTCCTGTCAGGGTGCGATACATGACACAGCCCAGTGAATAAATATCAGAACGGCCATCAAGTTCTCGGCCCATGCATTGTTCGGGGCTCATATACATTGGGCTGCCAAAAACTTCACCAGTTTTGGTCAACTCTTCGTTTTCGCCGTCCATTTCTGAGAGTATTTTGGCCATGCCAAAGTCGACAATCTGCACCACATCGCTTTGACCGTCATAGTCGACCAGCATGATATTGCCTGGCTTTAGATCGCGGTGGATAACACCTTTCTGGTGGGCATGATAGAGTGCAGCACAAGTTTGTACAAAAATATTGAGTGCGCGGCCTAGTGGCAGATAATTGTGCTTGGTCAATTCTGCTGATAGGTTGGTGCCTTCTAATAAGTCCATTACAAGGTAAGGTAAACCCTGTGGCGTGACGCCGAAATCGTATACTTTGAGAATATTGGGATGATTGAGATGACTAGCTGCTTGGGCTTCTTGACGGAAGCGCTTCAAGGCGGTGGCACTGGCGGCAAACTGCGGCAACATCAACTTGATGGCCACAAGTCTTTTCATTAAAAGGTGCTTTGCCTTGTATACAAGACCCATGCCACCACTGCCGAGCTTCTCTAAAATTTGATATTTGTCGGCCAGTGTTGTGCCAATCAAAGTATCAACTAGCAGTGGAGTGAGCAAAGTATCATCATCGGGACAGATGATCATCTCGGGAGAGTATTCTTTGGCACAAGAAAGACAAACCTTTCTTGGTGGCAAAGACTTGGCTATTTCCGACTCAGTCAATTGGTCTCCTCAATACTTGCCTTGCTTTTGCCGATTATTAGATTATTCTGACAACTTACAGCCTTAATATTCTAGTCGTACTAAACCCTTATTACTTAAAACCTACATCTAAGTTTCAACTCTTTAAAACATCCTGTCATCTTTGCCCTAAGCTGCATGGGCCGTTGTATGCTCTAGACGATTGTTTGAGGAGGTCTTATGAAGGTTAGAAAAGGTACTCAGGTGGCCCTTGCTATCACTGGTACTGGTCTGATGCTCTGTTGCCAGGTGAAGGCAATTGCGCAGGTACCGGGTGTTCCTGGTACTGGAGCTTACCCCAATTATGCCCCAGCCGCTCTAAGTTCCGACCCCACTGTTCTGTCTGGCCGTGTCAAGCACGACATTATGCCAGCTGAAAAGCTGCTTTCGCAGGGCAAGTATGCTGATGCTGAAGGCATGTTTCGTGAGCTAATTGTTAACAATCCAGCCGATATGGCTGCCACAATTGGTTTGGGCACTGCCCTTGCCAAGCAGTTCAAGCTTGATGGCGCCGATGAACTTTTTGACCGGGTGCTAGCCACTGACCCCAACAACGCTTTGGCTTACGCCGGCAAAGCAACAGTGCTTCTCAACCGCTTGCAGTCTTCATCTGGCACCATAAGAGCAAACAAAGAATCAATGCTGCAGCAGGCTGAAGAATATTCCAAGCGGGCTGTGCAGCTTGCTCCTGCTTCTGGTGAAGCCCATTTTACTTTAGGTCAAGTCTATAAGGAACAGGGCCGGGTGGTTGATGCTGGCAGTGAATTCCGTACGGCTGTCAGCCTTGATGCTAACCACTCAGCTGCTTTGGCCGCTCTTGGTCAAATTAAGTTAGATCAAGGTAGTCTGGCTGAGGCCCAAGAGAATTTTAAGCGTTCTATCGCCATCAATTCGGGTAATTCCAGCGCTCACTTTGGCTTAGGGGCAACTCTTCTCAAGCTTGGCCAAACTGATGAAGCCCTTAATGAGCTCAATACTTCTCTAGCTCAGTTCCCTAATAGCTGGCCAACTCGCATGATGCTGGGTCAGGCTTATGCTGCCCAAGGTAATACTGCTGGTGCTCTCAAAGAATTTCAGCTATCAACTTTGATCAAGCCTGAGAATGCTGAACCTTATTTGCGAATGGCTGATATTCGCGAAGAGCGCGGCGACCTTGAGTTGGCCTTGGCAGATCTAAGATCTGGTTTGACCCAAGCTCCATATAATCTTGATTTACGCCAGCGGATTGCCGATATTAACTTGCGCTTAGAGAAGCCTGATGAAGCAATCAAGGCATATACAACTATTCTTTCGATGAGTCCAAACAATGCTGCTGCTGTTAAAGGCTTGAGTCAGGCCTTGTTCTTGAAGGCACAGAAAGCAGCTGTTGGAGCGATGCTTGCATCTAACGATTATGATACAGCCATCAAAACTCTTGACCAGGCCATCAAGCTTAGTCCCGAAGATATGGAGCTTTATTTAGCTAAAGCTAAGTTGATGTCACTTTCTGGTAGCAAGCCTGACTTGTCTAACATGGCCGAACCTAAGACCGACGGAGAGCGTATTGCCTACGCTGAAGCCTCGATGGCTAGTGGTGATTTTCAAAAGGCTTCTGAGCTAGTCAAACAAGTAATTACTGATATGCAAGATGCTAAGCAAACCTATGCTGTTGCTGACATTGCCTTGATGATTAAAGATCTCGATAATGCTGAGTCTGCATACAAGAAAGGTTTAGCTCTCTCTGGCTTACCTGAGCGCGGCAATCGCGGTATTAGTCAAATTGCCACCGTAAGGCAGCAAGCCCTGGCTGATAGCAAAGTGGCCGATGAGCTAGCTAAGAAGAATCAGTGGGATGGTGCCATCAATCGCTACCATTCAGCAATTGCCAACAACCCACGTCTTGCTGAGGCTAGAGTAGGTTTGGCTCGTGCATTAGAAAAGAGCAAAGATCCCAAGTCAAGCATGCTCTATGAGGCCGTTCAACAGTACGACTATTATCTCGCTTTGCGCACTGACATGCCAGCTAAGGAGCGGGAGAAAATGGTCAAAGATAACGCCAAGCTGAAAGATAAGGCCGCTAAGCAGAAAGAGAAAGAATCGAAAAAACGCTAACTGTAAATTCGTACCAATCAAATAAACGGTAAATCAAATGGCCAAAAAATCAGTATCTCAGCATCCGTCGGCGGGACGTCAAATCAAGGCCAGACAGCCGAAGGCCCCGCAGTTGGAGGTACCACCGATACCAGTAGAGAATCCGGCGCAAGATAAAGTCGTCTATGCTGTTTTTGCCACTATTTTGATTCTTGGCACGATCGTCAATATTTTGCTTTTCTATTTTGTCGGGCAAAATTTGTACGAAGCCTATTTAGCTAAGAACTGGTTGAATACTGCTTTGATGGCGGCACTTCTAGTCGGACTACTGTTTGCTGTTAGGGCTGCTTTTACGGCGGCCTTTGTTGTGTCGGCGACTGTGGCTGGTCGGACGAACGCCTTTAGCGCACAGCACAAGATTTGTACCTGGGCTCTTAAGTACAAGTCAATTCTTCCAGATCGCGCTTCTTGGGCCAGTCAAGCGATTATTCAGCAAATGATGGCGAAGCAAGACTTTGATCAGATTATCGAATTTGGTACCACTCAGTATGAAGACATTACCTCTAAAAATCCCAAAGATCATAGCCTTGCTGTTCTCTGTACTTATGTAGGCATGTCTTATCAGGCTAAAGGTGATCTGCCTAAGTCTATTGAGTGGAACGAACGATCAATTGAACAATTCGGTAAGTTTTTTGCCTCCATCGAAAAATCTAAGTTTGCCAAAAAGCTTGGTGGCCAGGGTGTAGTCGAGGCTATGACCATGAACTACGCTCAGGTATTGGCTGGTCTGGGCAGTAGCTACTTACAGCAGCAGAATTTTCGCAAAGCCAAAGAATTACTCAAGCAATCGCTTGAACAAGCAAAGAAAACTTCTGAAACTCCAGAGCGTCGCCAACTGATAAAACAAGTAGAAGAAGGCCTGAGTCGCTTGAAGCGCTGGTAATTATGTTTATGAAGATGCTTTGTTTGTAGAAGATTAGGTATATGAAAAAAACTGCTCTGTTACTGTTGCTCATTGTTCTAAATCTCAGCCAAGCTACTTCTGCTGAGACCTTGCAGGCCGGTATTGAGCACTCTGATTATCTGCCTTCGGTTTCTAATACGTATGTTCCGGGCTATTCTCATGGTGGCTATAGTCAAGGTCAGAGTAACGGAAACTATCGTGGTGGCTATCAAGTTGAGACTAATCAAAGTGACCCTAATCAGAGTCAGCATTCGAATCTTTATCAACAGTCGGCCTCTATGCAGCGACAGCAGCCGGTAGTTGAGTGGTTTCAGATACCAAAGGTGATGGCCGGTACCTGGACTAAAAGAGGCGACGTCACTATTGACGTTACTGATTTGCGCACTGGTATGAAAAAACCTGTGGGTGCCTGGATGGATAATGAGATGGTGGTGCATATGGGCCATCAGCAAGATAAGGCTGGCAACATTTGGCATGTCAATATTTTGCCATCAGAAAAAGACAGTATCTCCAATGGCAAGCAAGTGAAGTTTATGACTGTGCAACAACTATGTGAGCAGTCGACACCAGTAAATCTTTCCACCAGAACTCACTATGTCATTACTGAGACCTACCCTACGGGGCAGGTTGCCGATATGTTTCAGCAAGAGTCTCTCAATCACTACTTTCTTGTAGGTAGCGGTGAGATGGAAAATCGAAGCTCTAATCGTGTTTTTACCTATGGCGGCCAACCGGTGCGGGACGGCACACTAGAGAGCAAGTTCACACGTGTTGGGCCCTTTGTCCCTCTGGCTCAAATGAATGGTATTGATTTGCAGCAAGCTCTAAACCAATTTTTGCTGTCTAAGGGCCGAGCCGATTTGGCGCAATAATATCTATATGGCAAAAGTTACTGAGCAACAGATCGAAGACTATGCACGAGATGGTGCTATTTGTATTCGTGGCTTGCTTGATGCCAGCCAGATCGATATCTTGAAGCAAGGAATTGAGGCAAATTTAAAAGCTCTTAGCCCGCGGGCAAAAGTAGCAAGTTATGCTGATGATCCCGGTTATTTTGTCGAGGATTTTTGTAATTGGCAGACTAACCCGTTCTACAAGCAATTTCTCTTTCAGTCTGAACTTGCTGAAGTGGCTGGAAGATTGATGCAAAGTTCAACTTCTAGGCTCTACCATGATCATTTGCTAGTGAAGGAACCGGGCACCAGACAGCGCACTCCATGGCATCAAGATCAGCCTTACTACAACGTTGATGGTAAACAAAATTGCAGCATGTGGATTGCTGTGGACCCAGTGGCTAGACATTCTACTCTTGAGCTAGTGGCCGGTTCTCACTTAGGCCCATGGTTAATGCCTCGCTCTTTTCGTGATAATCAAGCCAAATGGTTTCCGGCTGGCAGTTTAGCTGAGTTGCCTGATATTGATGCTGCGCCAGAGAATTTCCCAATTCTTGGTTGGGAAGTTGAGCCTGGTGATGTTATCTGTTTTCATATGCTTACTCTGCATGCTGCAGGGCCGGTTGATGGAGACCGCCGTAGAAGAGTTTTCTCGGCGCGATTTTTAGGCGACGATGTGGTGCATGCTCCACGGCCGTGGGTGACCTCTCCGGAGTTTCCTGGTTTGGCAGAAGAGTTACCGACAGGAGCCATCATGGACCATCCTCTTTTTCCTTTGCTATGGCAGCAAAGCTAATGAATAGAAGGCAGCTTCTAAATCTCTAAATTTCTAAACCTATTGCGCTGCCGTAATCTCTACTGTCATCTCAGCCTTATTCATGTGAAACAGACCCTTCTTCCAGATTGGTCCAAAGATGCGATCTTCGTTCTTTGAGTATGTCACTGCAGTTAGTCTCACTTTGTGATTCTTACCAGCGGTACTAGCCTTGATGGCATAGTCACCAAGCGGAATCTGTGTGAATGTCACTGTTGCTTTGCCACCTATTATGGGCACTTGTTGCTGGCGATAGGGAATTCGCTGATTTGATGATTTGAAGAGAGTTATATCGACAGGGCTGTTGTTGAAGCTTTGAGCGTTAATAGTTAGAGCCCCTTCTATTTCGCTGCTAGCTGTGGAGGGCCGTTCTTGGGTTTGAGCTTGAGATTCGATATTTGTTAGCGATACTAAGGATAGTGATACTAGTGATAGTAAGACTATTGACGATACTGCTACTTTTGAAATGCTCATCTATATATTGACTCTCTTGAAACTTCTCATCATCATCTTTTTTTATTATCAAGGATCTGATAAAAATTCGGCCAAAACAGATTCTATCCTCTTGAATAGCCGCCCTATTACCCGCCCAATTATGATCTTGAAAGCCAAGTGCAGATTGACTCTGTCGGCGGTGCCAATAATTGTGATATATATTTGTTCCAGAGGGGCCTCCCGCTCACTGCCGCAATTTATTGCCGTAAGGGTCGAACCCTCGCCAAATAAAACAATCGCATATCGTTAATACTAGAAAGAACTATCATGTTGAAGAAAGTTGTTGGCTGGAGTCTTGTTTTCGCCATGCTTGTCTTGGCCTCTACAAATGTTATCGTCGAACCAGACGATAGCGATTTAATTGCCAATTCGCATCAGTCAAGCTACTAGTATGGTCTAATTGTGATTTTGCCTTTGCTGAGGCGTTTACCCTGAAAGAATTAGACGTTCGTAGATTGCTCTACCGCACAGAGATAAAAAAAGTTCTGGGTGAAAACCCTAACAGTCGTGTGGTCGATGAGCTTGAGTTGTTGCGTGGGGTTGTGCGAGTTGATGTTGCTGTTATTAGTGACACCCTTCATGGCTATGAAATAAAGTCAGCTTCAGACAATTTGATTCGTTTGCCGAATCAGCAAGAACACTATCGCAAAGTCTTCGAGAAGATGACTTTGGTGGCTGACGAAAAACATGTTGAGCATGCAGTCAAAATTGTGCCTGACTGTTGGGGTCTAATTTCGGTTGGCATGAAGGATGGTAAGCCTTTTGCCAATGAAATTTGGCCAGCTCGCCGTAGTTATGAACTCGATCCTTTGGCGATGGCACAGTTATTGTGGCGCGAAGAAGCACTAGAGTTGATGCAATACTTTGACTTGAGCTATGGCTATGCCAGTAAACCACGTAAGGTTCTCTGGCAGGTTCTAGCCAATAATTTGACGGTAGAACAGTTAAAAGCTTTTGTTTGCTTTAAGTTGAAGACTCGCAAGGGCTGGAAGAAAAAGAAACGCTGTCGAATAGTGATTAAGTGAGTAGTTTTTTTGCCTTTTGTCCTTTGCGTCTCTTCTTTTTCATTGTACAGAGGCCAACTCTCGTTGGTGTTTCAATAAGATCTTTGATGCTTGATTTGCCCAGAGCAATCTCCACTAAGGCTAGGGCCTCGTCAAGTTGCTTGTGTAGTGAACATAGAGCGCCGCCGTGCTCAGCTAGGCCAAGCGGGCAAGAATGAATGCGGGGAATAGGATCGACAGTTTCAATTATCTCTAGAATGGAAAGGTCTGAAGGGTCCACCGATAAGGTAAATCCTCCGCCTAAGCCCCGTTGAGATGAGACTAAGCCGGCCCGGCATAAAGACTGTAGTACTTTAGATAAATAAGCTAGTGGTACCTTGGTACCATCAGCAATCTGAGCAGTTGTATGTGCTTGCCCATCGCTCATTGCCAAAAACACCACTGCACGTAAGGCATACTCGGTAGTTTGTGTAATCAACGGGGTGTCCTCACGCTGCCATCAGTCATTTTAATCTACCAAATGAGTTATGTATTGAACTTTCCAATTTTAGATATGATCTCCCTCTATTGGTGATTGCCCAAAGAGAATCAAGCGATAACTAAATTAATAGCCATCTTTTGCTATATAAGGAATAGAAATTCAAATGACTCCCAGCAAATGATTACCATACGTTGAGTGGAGGGCAAAGCAGTATTTTATGTCCGAATGGGTTGTAGCGCATATGCGCGCAACTGCCCTTATATGCACGAAATAAGATTCGTACCATACAAGGCTAAAGAAAAAGGTTGACTACCATACGAGCGTATGGTTTAATTGCTTCATCGGGGAAATGAAATTGAATACAGAAAGGAGGCCGCCGTAGCGCTTATGGTTGGTGCAGTTACTGTCGCTAATTTGAAGAAAGAACTGGAACATCTGTTCCCGGGTAAGTGGCTCTCTGGAGGTGAGGTTGGCCGCGCTCTTAAAACTGGTGTAGAGCAGATTGACTTCGGTCGTTCGGCTGGTCTTCTTAAGCGACGTGTTACTGAGTGGGTTGGTAATTCTTCTTCTGGAAAAACAACAGTTTTGCGCTCGATTTGCGCTAATTGGTGTGCCACTGGTTTGAATGTAGTTTATATAGATACCTTTGACAGATTACTGGCTTCCGATTGGTGCTTTTTGAATAATGCAAAAGACGAAAAGCAAGGTAAATTCTGGGTTCTAAGAAGTAATATCGACACGGCCGTTAAGCGAGATTCTGTGCGAGATTATGTGAAAGATTCACTCTGGGCATGCGAACAATTGATTCGCTCACGTGTCTTTGATGTGGTCATTCTAGATTTGGGCGAGAGAAACATCATAACAAGCAACATCTATGCAAGATTGCAAAGGGCCTTAGAGCGATCGAAAGCCACACTAATAGTGCTTAAAGATGATGATTCTTCCGCTCAGTCGGCAAGCTGGGGGACAAATTCGAGGTTGAGTTTCAATTTCGCAAGACCGGTACATTTCGAACTAGGATTAACAGGCCATAGTGATGACATCGCCACTATTATGCCGACTATAAAAGGTTCGATTTTGAGGGATGGTATGGCTGAAAATCTTGAGGTATCTGTGGCTCCATATGTGCAGAATCGCTTGTTTACGCATCCCCAAATTCCAGATCGCAGTACATCAAAAAATAGAGCCTGAACTTAAAGGCAAACCTTTAGTTCTTCTCGCTAATTCCAAAGATCAAAATTTAAATCAAAATCAGTCGTTGCAGTTTTCTAGCAGTATTGGTCGGGCAAAAGTTCTGGTTTGCTCGAGGGAAGCTGAACGCGCCAATATTTATCCTGGCATGACGTTCACTGAAGCAAGGGCAATTTGTTCTCACATAGTTTGGAGAGAGTATGATGACAAGTTTTACAAGAGTGCGCAAAAGAAATTGGCAAGGGAGCTCATTGCCGCGTCTCCACGTGTTAGCACTCGCGAATCAGGACTTTTCTACATTGACGCTGAAGGATTTAATCGCTTGGGCGGCGAAAATAAGCTTTGCCGAGATGTACTTAAGTTGGCTAGTCGTTACGGTTTTGTTGACGGCCGTATTGGCCTCGCTGATAGCGCTTTTGCAGCAAGGGTAGCCAGTCGTTCTAAAACGAAACGCTGGTACATCGTTACCCCAGACTGCGATGCAGTTTTCCTTTCGCCTCTTTCTGTCGACTACCTGCCTGTCGAGGAAGAGGCGAAGGGAAATTTAAAAGAGTTAGGTATTAGAACCATTGGACAATTTTCGGAGGTGCCTCTTTCATCTTATATAGGGCGTTTTGATAGTAGTGTATTGAATGCTTACGAGCTAGCCTGCGGCAGAGATAATACTCAGCCAGCCTTGCCTATTCATGAGAAGCAATACAATTGCACTATTGATATTGGTTCTGCCACTGAATCGTTGCGCGATACATTGTTCATTTTTAAAACAATGCTTGAGCGTTTGACTCGTGATTTACAAGCTGATGGTCTTTGCGCCGACGAGCTTACTGTCTGGTTCTTTAATGATAGTGATAAATTTGATGAGCGAACAATTAAGCTTATTCGCTCGTCCAGTAACAGTAAGTTTTTGTTAGACGTATTAAGGCTTTCACTTGAATCAAAGCAATTGAATCGGGAATTCACTGCAATTTATCTTGCAGTGTCGAGATTTTCGAAAGAGTATTTTGAACAGACGAAAGCGACTATTTCGCAGTCCGATAATTCGAACTGTTCAAGAGAAGAGCTGTTACTTACTGGAGGTGATGAACTTGATGATAGCTCTGAGCCTGTATTGCTTTTACTTCAGCGATTCATTACTAGACTTGGTGAAGAAGCTCTAGTTAAGCCTGTGCTAAATGATCAGTACTTGCCAGAACTTGCCGGTGTTTGGATACCTGTTGTTGGTCAATCAAGTTTTACTTCTAGTGCCAGTTCAGCTACTCCTGTTCATGAGGTATTTCTTCGTCACTCTACCCTAAAAACTACTAAACCTAAATCTAGAAAGGACTGCTTGATGCCAGGATTGGTGCTTAAGCGTCACTTGCCGGCCATGCCGGTATTTGTCCAATTCAAAGAAACGAGTTCTAGTACTGAAGTCGAAGCTAAGGTTGAAGTTGATAGATACACACCTTTTCGACCCGCGGCCATAACATATAGAGGACACTGGTATCACGTAAATCAAATCACCACTCCAGAAAGAATCTCTGGAATGTGGTGGGAAAAGCCTGTTCGCAAATCATACTATGTCGCTTTGATTGAGAAGAAGCCAGAATTAGCTATGCTTTCGAAGGGGAGTAAGAGCGGCCTTCGATCAATTTTACCAGCTTTGATGACTGTATTGCTGGTCTACGATCACCAAGAAAAGGGTTGGTTTGTAGAAGGAGTGTTTGATTAGACCAACAAACGACTAAGAGATAGTCTTTAGGTGCAAATTGTTCAGATATGCCGAACTTCATTGCCATTCTGGTTTCTCCTTCTTAGATGGGGCCTCTAATCCAGAAGAGCTAGTTGGCCGCGCCAAAGACTTGGGTCTTGCAGCTTTAGCAATTACTGATCACGATGATTTGGGCGGTGTTCCTCGTTTTGCTCATGCAGCTCGGGAACTTTCACTTGCTGGAATAATTGGCGCGGAGCTTACTCTAGAGGATGATTCGCACTTGATTGTTCTAGTGCAAGATCTCTCCGGTTATCGCAATCTTTGTGCATTAATTACTCTTTCTCGCTTAGAGCACGAAAGGGGGAGTCCGCGCTTAAGTTATGAGCAGCTATTTGCCCGCTCTAGTGGATTAACTGCGCTCTCAGGTTGCCATCACGGGGCAATACCTGCTGCTCTAGCTCGTGACGATACAATGGCTGCTCGTAGGCTGTTGAAGCGCTTTGTTGAAGTCTTCGGCTCAGACTTTTACCTAGAAGTTGGCAATCACTTTATTACTCAAGAAGCCCTGATTGTTCGTCAGATTATTGAGATGTCTAGCTCAACTGGAGTCAGCTGGGTCGTGACTAATAATGTTCACTATGCCACTAGTGACAAGCGTATTGTGCATGATGTTCTTACTTGCTTAAAGCATAAGGTCACACTCTCAAATGCTGGCACAAGACTGCGTCCTAATGGCAGTTGGTATATGAAGTCAGCAGAAGAGATGACACACCAGTGGCGTGATAATCTAGTTGGCATTAAGAACACACTGTCCATTGCCGAACGTTGTCAGTTTCGCCTTGGCTGGCTGGAGCCACCATTGCCATCTTTTACTTGTAATGAAGAAGTGGCAAAATATTGTGGAATTTCTTCTTCTTCTAGTTTAGATAAAGTTTTTGATATGGTACAAATCGAAAGTGCTGGTAAGCTTCTGCCTACAAAGATGAGCTATCCCGCTCTGCTTGAGCAGTTGGTTTGGTCTGGTGCCACCAAGCGATATGTTGATATTACTGAGCAGCACCGTAAGCAGTTAAATCACGAACTCAATTTGATCAATAAACTCAAGTTGGCCCCCTATTTCTTGATCATGTGGGATATCGTTCGTTATGCTCGTTCTCAGGGTATTGCTGTGCAGGGACGTGGTTCTGCGGCTAATTCTGCTGTTTGTTATTGCTTGATGATTACAGCGGTTGATCCTATTGGCATGGACTTGCTTTTTGAGAGATTCTTATCAGAGGGGCGTCATGAACCGCCTGATATCGATTTAGATATTGCTCACCAAGAAAGAGAGCGAGTATTGCAGTATGTCTATGAGAAATACGGGCGAGCCCATGCTGCTATGGTATGCGAAGTAATTACTTATCGCGGTCGCTCAGCCACTCGCGATGCCGCCCGTGTACTTGGTTTCTCTCAGGAACAGGCCGATTTACTTTCGCGTGAAGCGAATCATAGTGAGGCCTATGATGCTGCTGCTAGACTGGCAAATGGTGGTTTAGAGCGACTTGGTTTCGATATTAATGATCATCGAGTGAAGATGCTAATTAAGGTCATAGCTGGTCTTCATCAGCTGCCTCGCCATCGCTCAATTCACGTTGGTGGCTTTGTTTTATCCGGACAACCAATTGGCGAGATTGTTCCAGTTGAAAGCGCTGCTATGGAGAAACGCACGGTGATTCAGTGGGATAAGGACGATATTGATTTGGTTGGACTAATCAAAATTGATTTGCTCGGTCTTGGTATGTTGACCATGATTCAAGAAGGGCTGAAGTTGGTAAGTCAGCATCGCGGTATCGATATCGATATTGGTCGCCTTGATATGGCTGACAAGCAGATTTATCAGATGTTGCAAAAGGCCGATACTGTTGGTGTCTTTCAAGTGGAATCGCGGGCGCAAATGAATATTTTGCCCAAGCTTAAACCGGTTTGCTTCTACGATATTATTGTTTCAATTGCCATTGTTCGTCCTGGTCCAATTCAGGGCAATATTATCCATCCATATTTAAGAAGACGGCGCGGTGAAGAAGAAGTAGTTTATCTTCATCCCAGCCTAGAGCCTATTTTAAAGCGCACCCTTGGTGTGCCGTTGTTTCAAGAACAAGGTATGAAACTGGCAGTCACTGCCGCTGGTTTTACTGCTTCTCAAGCAGATCAGTTGAGAAAGGTGATGAGTCATAAACGCTCGAAAGAGAAGATGGCTAAGCTCTGTGGTGAGCTATCAGCAGGTATGAAGAAAAATGGCTTTTCTGATCTAGCAATCGAAACCATTACCCATCAATTACAAGCTTTTGCCAACTATGGATTTCCCGAAAGTCATGCCGCTTCATTTTCTCTACTTGTATATGCATCTGCTTATTTGAAGCGCTACTATCCAGTAGAATTTTGCTGTGCCATATTGAACGCTCAACCTATGGGTTTCTATAGTCCAGCTTCTTTGATTCGTGATGCTGTTCGGCATGGAGTAGAAGTGAGGCCAGTCGATTTAGCTCATAGTCTCTGGAACTGTACTCTTGAACCCCTTGAATCAAGAATAAATAGTCATGGCTTCGCTGTACGCTTAGGACTGCGTTTCGTTGATGGTCTAGGTCCTGCCAGTCAGGCTGCTCTGGCTATTGCATTGCAAAATGAAAATGGTTTATTTACTTCTGTTGAAGATGTGGTGTCACGTAGTGGTCTGGCGGCAAGTGATTTGAAAATGCTTGCTAAAGCCGGTGCTTTTGAATCTCTTTGCCCTGGTCGAAGGCAAGCGTTATGGCGTGTTCTTTCTCTATTGCGGCCAAGGAGGTCAATGCCTTTGCTTGAAGCCTTAATTGCTAATGCCAGTGCTAATACTAATATTAGTACAGATACTGAAATAGATTGCCTTTATGAAACACCAGTAGTGCTGCCTCCTTTAACTGAGTTAGAAGAAGTGGTGGCAGATTATCGCACTATGAATTTGTCTACTAATAAACATCCATTGTCTTTTTATCGCGAATGGGCTAAGTCTCGTAAAATTCATTCTTGTCTTGCTTTGTATAACCAAGAAGACGGTGATGATGTTATTGTCGCTGGTGGGATAATTTGCAGACAGCGCCCGGAGACTGCTAAAGGCTTTGTCTTTCTTACACTTGAAGATGAAACCGGCATGGCCAATGTGATCATAAAGCCGAAATTGTTTGAGATTTATCGTGATTTAGTAGTGACTGGCTCGCTGATTCAAGTGCAAGGATTATTGCAACTAGATCAAGGTGTCTGTAATGTCATTGCCAGACATTTTGAATTATTGCCGCCATTGCCATCGCAGTCATCTTTGATTGACGGCGTTTACTTGCCGGCGAGAAACTTTCATTAGAAGTTTATCTGATCGTTTTCAAAACTCTTGATAGCTGCTAGTGATTCAACCGGGATATTCAAGTATTTAAGGGCCTCTCGCCCGCCTTCAAATGACTTTTCAATTACTGCTCCTATGCCTACAAGTTCGGCTCCACTTGACGCTACGATAGCAACGAGGGCTTTGATTGTTCTGGCACTGGCCAGAAAATCATCAAGAATAATTACTCTATCTTCTGCTTTCAAATACTCAGGCGACACAATCAGATCTACGATAGAGCCTTTGGTGTGTGACTCTGCTCTTTCTGTAAATGGATTGGCGGCCATGGTGACAGGCTTGTGCTTTCTGGCAAAAACAAGAGGCAACTCTAGAATCATGGCACAGGCTAAAGCTGGTGCAATACCACTTGTTTCAGCAGTGAGTATGCGAGTAGCTCTAAGATCTTTGAAGCGTCTGGCAAACTCTTTGCCAACTTCATTCATTAAAGCTGGATCAATCTGGTGATTCATAAATGAATCGACTTTGAGTATGCCTTTGCCCAGATATTTACCTTCTTTGAGGATTTTGTCTTTGAGCAGTTGCATAGCTTTCCTTTTAGTTGATATCAGCTGGAACTTTAGGTTCCCATGCCTCTGGCTTATAGTCAAGTTCGTGGTATCTTGCCAGTGCTGATTTTGCATCCACTACTTTGCCAAGGGCAAGTAGTGTAAGAGTGCGATGATAAAAGAAGGCCCCATCTTTGCTATTGTGACGAATAGCGGTTACTAGATCTTGATCAGCTAGTTGATATTTACCTTGCAGATAATAGGTGAGGCTTCTGGTGTCGTAGGCGGTGCTAGAAGAGCGATTAAATTTGATTGCTTGATTGCAGTCTTCTAAAGCACTGTCAATATTCCCGCTAGCCAGCTTGAACCAAGCTCGGTTGTTGTAGTAAGTTGAATTTTCCTGTTTAGTGGTGCTTGAAAAAATATTCTGGAAGCTACTGACTATACCCAATAGCCCATTTGTCTTTGGCTCTAAAGCTATGGCCTTATCCATTTCAACAATAGCCAAGTCATCTTTTTTGATCTTGTGATAGATGCTGGCTTTGTTCATAAGGGCCATTCTATCTTTAGGATGTTGCTCAATTACTTTGTTGATATCGTCTAGGGCTTTGTCAAAGCGTCCAATTTCAACTAGGGCCCTCGCTCTATCTGCCAGCACCGATGCATCGGTGGGCTTGAAGCCGTGAGCAGCGTCAAGCTTCTCAATGCCGTGAAAATACTTTTTCTCTTTCAGTAATGTGATGGCTTCCATGTGCTCTATGCAGCACTTGACGTCGTTGTTGTTTTCTATTCGTTTTTGATCGATGGCAATTAAGACAGGAACTACAGCTGTCAGGGCCAGTGCTTTAGCTGGAGCTGAGCTAAAAAAGTACACTTTGCTATTGGCTGGCTTTGTCAGTAGCAAACTGGCGAGGATGCCGGTGATGAAGCCACCCAAGTGGGCGCCATTGTCTATGTATGTACTTCCTAAGCCAAGCACCAGGCTATAGAGCAAGAAAATTGCCAATAAAAGCAGTTGTGGACGGCTCAGCCTTGCTGCATGGTCTGCGCGTTTTAACCACGAAGCGAGCATTAGTGCGCCAATGATGCCGAGATTAGCCCCAGAGCAACCAATAGATGTTGTGGTTGGATTGGCTAGCACGCTGCTCAGCCCGCCCACAACTCCGCTTAAAATGAAAATGAATAGGAAGCGCCAGCGCCCTAGGGCCGATTCTGCCATGGGTCCGAAGCCGATGAGAGCGTAAAGGTTGAGAGCTAAATGGAAGATGCCAGCATGGAGAAATATTGAAGCAAGAAGGCGCCAATATTCTCCTCTACCGATAGTGGTGGGCGCAAAATTTGCCCCGGCATTGATCAAGCTAGAGCTATCTGGGTTGAGCCAGTTGACACCCATGGCAATTTCAACCAGATAACCTGCCAGGCAGGTGGCAGCCAGGGCGTAAGTAGCAATTTGTTTATAGTTTTTAGCTTCGTCGATGGCTTCTATCTCAGCGTTTTCTTCTGATTCTAACCAATTGGATGAAAGGCGATAAGAGTGATTTCCCCACTAAAAATAACAAAGGTACTTAAGTAACTTATGAAAGGGTTCAGCTTTGTCGATCAGGTAGAATGCTAATGAATTTACTATTTGTATTTACTGACTTAATTCCCAAAACATGACCTTACCTGTGAACTGACAAATATGAAGATACTGGTTTCTCTTGATAGCTCCAGCAGTTCTCAAAGAGCAATTGATTTTGCTTTGGCGAGGCCTTGGGCGGAGGATGATGAGTTTTTGATTGTTAGTGTGATTGACGCAGACCGAGGCGATATGAGCATGGCCAGTGCCATGACTAATCCTAATCAGACTTTCAAAGCGGAGTCTCAGCGCATTGTCAGCGATGCCAAGGAAGTCTTGCAGAATTATCTACCCACCCACAAATTTGAGACGAGAACCCTAAGCGGCCCAATAAAGAACGCTATCATTGAGTGCGCTAAAAATTGGAGTGCCGACTTGATTCTTCTGGGATCCCAAGGACGTCAAGGGCTTAACCGCCTAGTGTTAGGCAGTGTCGCTGAGGAAGTATTGCGAGATGCACCGTGCTCGGTGCAAATTGTCAGGCGAAAGTTTAGTAGGCGTGAAGACCAATCTTAGTGCAGAAAAAACCGTAAACTATAAGAAAGCTTAGACTGCAATAGACACAAGGGTGTCGCTGAGCAAAGGGGTGTATATGCGTGTATTGATTCCTATTGATGGCTCAGAGTGTTCTAAGGCTGCTGTTGACTACATTAAAGAGAGGCCCTGGAATAAAGAAGATACTTTCTTGCTTGTACATGTGGTTGAGCCAATACCAGTAGACATTGGAATTGCTTACATACCGGCTGCTTATACCCCAGATGATGGCGCCGCCTTTACTCAGTCAGAAGCCCTGCTCAAGGTTGTCCAAGGCGATTTGAGCAGTGTTTTTGGCAACAAAATTGAGACAAAAGTAATTGCCGGACCAGCTAAGGCCGAGATTGTTGACTTGGCTCAAGAATGGAAAGCTGACTTAATTGTCATGGGATCCCATGGTCGGAAGGGATTCAACCGCCTTCTGTTAGGTTCAGTAACAGAAGACGTGATGAAATCGGCACCTTGTTCCGTCACTGTCGTTAAGAGTGCGCACCATTCAAAAAGTGTATAGGTATTTCGTGCTCAAGGGTTATTAGAGCAGTATGTTCTGGCTTTAGGCCCATTTCTTGCTCTTCTTTAGAGGTCTGCTCTTTGGCAGTCACATCTTTTGCTTCTAGGCGCACATCTTTCAGGCTGCGTTTGCGGCCGCCTGAATTTTGTGACGTGGTTAGAAGTTCTTTGCCCAATACCTTCAGTGCTGAGAGCACATAGGTCAATTCTTCGCCCTTGGCAGTCAAATTGTATTCCACCCTAGGTGGCACTTCTGGAAAGGTTGTGCGATTGACTAACTGCAATTCGCATAAGCGTCTCAGCCTTTGGCACAGTGTCTTAGCGCTAATTCCGGGCAGATCTCTCAACATATGTGTGGTGCGCTTGGCACCAGCAGATAGGTCAATTAAAATTTCACTCGTCCAGCGTGGTGAGAGAACAGCCAGTCCAAAATCGATGGCCTCAACGTCTGACTTGTGCAGATCTGCGCTGGAAAACTTGTTACCGTTCATCGTTCTCTCCTCAATGCCAATGTAAGCACGGCAATAACCCATAGAACCTACTCTATAGTCGTCAATTTTTACCGCTGGGGCATCATCATCTATGCCGATTTTTCGTCGGCAGCAGTCATCCCTAGGGATGATTAGTATATGTAACTACTCAAAGGCAGAGCGATAAGCATTCTTGGGCGATTATTAGTTCTTCATTGGCCTCAACTGCAAAAATTGCGCAGGCAGAATTTTTGTTTGATATCAAACCATTGGTTGGCGGTTTTTGATTGAGGTTTTCATCTATTTTAAGTCCAAGCATATTCCCCTGGGGCAATATAGCTGAGCGCGTAGCATGATCGTGAAAGCCGATGCCGCCAGTGAAAGCAATGGCATCGAGGTGAGAAAAATTGGTAGTCATGGCGGCAATTGCTTTTGCTATTGAAAGGCAAAACATTTTATGGGCAAGACTTGCCTGAGCATTTCCGTCGGCAATAGCCTTGTGTATTTCTTGCATATCGCTACTCAATTTTGAAATACCAAGCATTCCAGATTTCTTATTGATAGCAAGTTCAATCTCAGATAGTGTCAGTTTTTCGTTCTTGAGAAGATAAATAATTATGGCTGGATCAATCGCACCGCATCTAGTGCCCATCATCACACCATCTAGGGGGCTGAATCCCATTGTAATATCGATGCTTTTGCCTGCGGCAATGGCGCATACTGATGAGCCTCCACCGAGATGACAACTAATCATATTTATATCGGCTAAGTCTTTACCCAGTTGATGAGCAACCGTTTGGCTACAAAATTGATGAGAAGTGCCATGAAAGCCGTACTTCCTAATTGAATACTCTTGCCACTCGATGGGCAGTGGATACAAGTAATGGGCTTGATCCATTGAACTATGAAAAGCAGTGTCAAAAACCAATATTTGTTTAGCATTAGGGAAGAGTGCAATACTAGCCTGTACTCCCGCTATAGCCGGCGGATTGTGCAAAGGCGCCAGTTCGTTCATTTGTCTGAGCCCAGCTAGAACATCTTGGGTGGCCAGCATACTCTTTTGAAATCGACTGCCACCATGAACGATGCGATGGCCGACTAGGCCAAATTGTTCGACGGCAACCGGACTTTTGCCGATTAAATCGGCGATAGCCTCTTCCCTTTTGTCCTGATTGTCTGCCGCAATTGATACTTGGCCACGATAGATCGAAGTAAGTTTTTTATCTTCTCTTGTAAAAACAGCAATCTTTTCACTCTGGGAGCCTGAATTGAGCACCAAAATGTTATTCACTAAATTTTCCTTGAAAGCTTGAACTTTATTTCTACTTGATACGTACTAGATTATAGGTGGCCGTTCGGGGGAGTGGTCACCGACTTATTTAAGGTACTTCAGAGGGGCTAAATTCTTGCACGCAGTAAATTTTGTTGGGCATAACCACTGCCATGCCCACGCCTACCACGGCAGCATTAGGATTGAGAATATTGCCTCGGTGGTTGTGGGGATTGCCTGCTGGTTCTGCCATCATCTCTGCTTGCGCACCTTTGATCATATCTTTCCAGCTGAGCGGGCCATAGTTTACTGAGATATTCTCGAAGACTAAACAGCTTAAACCGGCCATTCGTGCCCTCGTATGAGGGGTGTTGCCGCTGGGATCGGTGTGGTCAAAGAAATTGCGAGTGGCCATGTCTTGGGCAAATTGCCTGGCTACTTGACTCAAGCTTGAGCTTAGTCTGAGCTTTTGTTGTCCGAATTTCTGTCTGTCACTATTGATCAGTTCAAACATATAGCTTTCGAGGCCAGCCATCGATTCGTTGCTGACACTGCTTTTTTTGATATCACGTGCCGCATTATAGCTAGAGGAATACATGCCATTGCCATTCGAACGCGAATTGGCCGCGACATTGACGTCTTGAGACTCAGAAACATTAGAGCCAGAAGCAGAACTAGACCCAGAACTAGCGCTTTCAGTTACTTGGGGGGTAAACCTGGCATGGGGCTGTAGCAGAAATACGCGGCCGTTCTCTTGACGTGCTACCACGGCTTTGACGTCTCCTGCTCTCATACTATTGAGAATTCGATCGGCATCTCTGGCACTGGTAATCACTCTGCCATTAATTGACAAGAGTACGTCGCCAACTTGTAATTTAAGATCTTCCGCTAGGCCGTATCCTGTCAACCCTGTTACATAAGTGCCCTTGGGATTGGCTCCGTTGACAGCGGCACAGGCTGGAACACCCCAGATTTTGAGAACATCTGAGGTTTCTTGTTTTTGCGAGAGGCTGTAGACCCAGTTGCGTTTTACTGGAGCGGGTGCAGCCTGGATTGGTGGAGCTAAACTAGCCAAAAATAACAAGCTCCCGATAAGCCCAAGAGCCCTGATATTGTTAGCTTTTAGTCGCTTTTGGGGCTGCCAACGGGCCGCCTTTTTCCACTCTGCTTTCATAAAATCCTCTGTCATACCTTACTTATGCCCAGGCTCGGTGGGGTTAATTTTTTAGCTGTTGTAAAGTAGGCTAATCTTGCATCAACCTTTAGGTTTCACGACTTGTTAATTTATCTGGTTACAATTAACTTTCTAATTCTGATTCTAATCCTGACCAAAGAGGCCGTATGGACACAGTTAAGGAAGGCAAAGTGACTGGTAAAAGTGAGCAACTGACCGCCGCCATCGAGCGCATCAAGAAAGGTGGGGCTCCAAAGTATCACCATAAACTGAAAGAAGACAAAAAGCTCTTCGTGCGCGACCGCTTGCGTCTACTGCTCGACCCTGGTTTTGAAATAGAAGACGCTCGCTTTGCTAACAATACCCAGCATGATTTGCCTGCCGACGGAGTTGTTACCGGTGTTGGCCAAATCGAAGGCAAAACAGTCTGCTTTATGGCTAATGATTCCACCATTAAGGCCGGGTCATGGGGCTGGCGCACTGTAGAGAAAATCATTCGCATTCAAGAGACTGCTGGCAAGTTGAAAGTGCCAATGCTCTATCTCGTAGATAGTGCTGGTGCTCGTATCACTGACCAAATTGAGATGTTCCCTGGTCGTCGTGGCGCCGGACGTATTTTTCACAATCAGGTAGATATGTCTGGTTATGTGCCTCAGATTTGTTTGTTGTTTGGCCCATCGGCTGCTGGTGGCGCTTATATTCCGGCCTTCTGCGATATTGTCATTATGAATGACGGCAATGCTTCAATGTATCTTGGCTCTCCTCGTATGGCCGAAATGGTCATTGGTGAGAAAGTCACCCTCGAAGAAATGGGTGGTGCCAAAATGCACTGCTCAGTCAGTGGATGTGGTGACGTTTTAGTCAAATCAGAAGAAGAAGCAATTCAACTCTGCAAAGATTATCTGCGCTACATGCCAGTCAATTGCGATCAGAAAGTGCCAGCTTTGCCAGCCCATGAGCCTAAGGTTTTTGAGAAAAATATCGAAGAAGTAATTCCTGAAAAGGAAAATATCCCTTTTGATATGCACTTGGTGATTGAGCGTTTAATTGACGCTGATTCGTTCTTTGAAATTAAGAAGCTCTTTGCCGCTGAGATCATTACTGGCTTTGGCCGCATCGGTGGCCGTGCTGTTGGAATTGTTGCCAACCAACCAAGAGTTAAGGGTGGAGCACTCTTTGTTGATTCAGCTGACAAAGCTTCTCGCTTTGTTTGGCTATGTGATGCTTTCAATATTCCCTTGCTGTTTTTAGCCGATGTACCGGGCTTCATGATTGGTTCTAAAGTCGAGCGTGATGGTATCATCCGCGCTGGTGCCAAAATGGTAGGAGCTGTTTCAGCAGCAACTGTGCCGAAAATTTCGGTTGTGGTAAGAAAGGCTTACGGTGCTGGATTGTACGCAATGTGCGGCCCAGCTTTTGAGCCTGATGCTTGTTTGGCATTGCCCACTGCCTGGATTGCTGTGATGGGTCCAGAAGCTGCTGTTAATGCTGTTTATTTCAACAAGATTCAAGAACAGCCTGAAGCTGAGCGTGCTGCCTACGTAGAAAAACTGCGCAATGAGTATCGTCAAGACGTCGATCTCTACAAGCTCGCTGCCGAGATGGTGGTTGACGATATTGTTCAGCCTCTTGCTTTGCGCAACGAGTTGATCAATCGCTTCAACGCTTATGCTTCAAAACAGTTCTCTGGCTTCAAGAAGAAGCGGAGTGTATTGCCCGTCTAGAAATTAGATATTCGGAGAGCAGTGCTACAAACTGAGCGATTCGACGATACCCATTTTTTGTCGCTTGGTGGTAGCACAAGAGAGCTTAAGCCAGGCGACATAGTTGGTGGCACATATATTCTCAAGTCTTTGCTTGGTCAGGGAGGCATGGGCTATGTCTTTCTGGCTGAGCATAACATCATCAAAAAAGACTATGCTCTTAAAATTATTCGACCAGACAAGATGGATGATTTTAGTTGGAAGCGTTTTGAGATTGAAGGCCGTGTAATTGCCAAGCTTGATAATCCAAATATTGTCAAAATTTACAACATGGGTGTAGACCAAGGCAAGTGCCCTTTTTATGTGATGGATCTTTTGTCGGGTGAGCCGCTATCAGAATATATCAATCGCGGGGTCGGTCTAACTTTTGAGCAGTGTTTGGATATCTTTCGACAGGTGGCTGAGGGGCTCGCTTATGCTCATAGAAAGGGTATCGTTCATCGCGACGTCAAACCCGCAAATATCATTTTGCTCAAGGTCAATGATGATAATTATAAGGAGGGCTTTCAGGCCAAGGTTGTCGACTTTGGACTAGCTAAAGTAATAAATCCAGATGCCAGTCAGGCCATTACTGCTAAGGGTCAAATTTTTGGTTCGCCTTATTATATGAGTCCAGAGCAGTGCCAGGGACAGGCGGTTGATTGTCGCTCTGATATTTATTCTTTGGGCTGTGCATTGTTTGAGAGTATTGCTGGCGAACCACCATTCATTGGTGCCAATGCCATCGAAACTATGTTGATGCATACTGAGGAAACAATGCCTAAGCTTGCTGATCGCTTTAGTGAAGGGCCAGCCGTTGCTGTCGATTCCTTGATTGCTAGAATGACGGCAAAAGAGCCGCATGATCGCTATCAGTCTATGGATGAAGTGGCTGCTGCTTTGGGTCGTTTGCAAAAACATACGCCATTGCTTTCCTCTATCATTGCGGTAAAAGACAATAGTGCCAGAGCTGCTGACGTAAGTGATAGTAGTGCAGGGCAGTCATCTTCTCTCATTTCTAGGGTTGATTCTAGGTGGCTTTTCGTTGGCTCGATTCTTGTGACTTTTTCTCTTCTTGCCGCAGGCGTTTACTTGTATGCAGCTAATAATAAATCTAAGCCTGCGACCGCTGGCCCGCAATCAGATATGGTGGCACTCTTAAACTTTGGACCAATTAAGTCACATCCTCTAGGTGCTACTGGATATAAAGAGATTGTCTTTCCACCCATCGCTATTGGTTTGGTCGGCGGTCTGGGCGATACTAAACCGAGGCTTGCAGTTGGCTCTGTTCGTGTAGTAGAGAAAGGCCCGGTTGTTCTATCTGTTGATGAAAACGAAGTACCGCTTACATTCAAATATCCTCAAGTATTTGAGCAAATTGGCAAAGACGAGTTTCAAGCCTTGTATCTTAAGGCCAAGGGCAGCCTGGTCAGAATTGTTGGCACCGATGGACACGGACCCGCCCTTGATTTTAGTGGCATGGCCCGACGCGAGAGAATTGCTCATTCTCAAAAGCAATTGATAGCAATCCTAAAAATAGTCTCGACTTGGCCTAGTCTTGTTTCCCTCACCCTCGACGGCTTCACTGCTAATGATCAAGTTTTTCATTTGCTTGATCAACAGTCTCAAGTGTCTTCTTTGAGCATCAAAAGAGCAGAGTTCAATATGAAAGAGCTGATTAAATGCCAGTGCTTTGATAGACTGACGTCTTTTCTCATTGAAGAGCCAGTAGACAGTTTTATTGATCCGCTTCTCTACCGACTAGCTGAATGCCGCAATTTGACATTTGTCGAACTTGATAGTGTCGATTTTTTGCCAGGGTCTTTGAGTCAGCTAAATCGTTGCCCTAAGCTGAAAACTCTTTATCTTAACAAGGCCGATATTTCAGATGAAGTAACTAAGGTGATCGCACAGATGAAGAACCTCTCGACTTTTCGCTCAGAAGGAAAAAGCCTGACCGAAAGTCAGATTGCTACCTTGGCGAAACGCAAGAACCTCCTTGTCATTTTAGAGGCCAAAGATTATGCCAGTCAGACTGATCAGCAAGGGCACGAGCTTTTGAGCTCTTATCGCGCTAAGTTCCCGACAATCATTTTTCAGTGAGTTGCTGCCGTATAACTCTCTATAATTGATGTATGGATAATGCTGATCGAAAACCATCAGAGTGGACGCAGTCAGAGCTAAAGGTCTCGGACCCTGAACTAGTGGCGAAGTCCGATATTCTGCCTAGTGCCTTAATTGCTAGCGGAGACATTGATGAAGTTGCTCTGCCCCTGAGAGTTGATGAAACAAACTCGGCAGCCTTACTATCTAAACCGGAACCTCAACAGAAGTCGCATCTTTCAGCCTTAACAACTTATATGCTCGAAAACGAAAGCCAGTTTTATTGGCTATTTGCTTCAGCTTTACTAACCTGGCTTGGTGTCTGGTTTCATGATACCCACGGCATGCTGACTTGGACTTCAGGACCGATTTGCTTTCTCACCTTCGCTATAGGTCTATTGTCACCTATTGCTTGCATTCCTATTCTGTTTTGCAAGCCAAACAGATATGAGCGGCCGTTACTAACTATTGTCTCTTTTGTTGCTATGCTTTTCTGGAATCAAGTGCCCACAGTTAGTTTCTTTGCCCTGATGCTTTTTCGCTTTAGAAAGGCCAGTCGTACTCTAGGAATTGCAGTACTAACTGGTTTGCAAATTGCTGTGTTTTTCCTTCTTCCTTTTTTCTTTGGTCCTAGCGAAGAGTTGGATCATTTGCGGACCGCCGGCTACAACCTTAGTATCTGCAAAGTTACATTGCCGGTAGACGCCACTCACGTAGCCGTATTAGTCAATCGCTTCTCGCACTATCACCGCACTGTTGTTGATTTGACAGTGAAGAATCTTCCAATTCAAGTCGAGACTATTCCCGCAGAAAAATAAGTACGTTAATGTAAATGATAATCAACGGCGATGACCTCAAAACTTGTCGTAGCCATTATATGTTGGAGATTTTCCTTTCAAGAAATCTTCGAGGTTGTCTCCGCTTCTACCTAAGTGTTCCCTTTCAAATACGTGAAGTTGAAATTTCGTATCAAAGATCTGCGATGGTGGCAAATCTAGTGCATTGGCCGGGTGGCGGATGTCGTGAATGAAATCGTTAAACATCGGAACAAGTTTGATCATTGGCTTGTCAAAAGCCGCTTCGACAAAGGTTTTGTAGCCCTTGTTCTGGTTGGAGACTGTCAGGGTTAGGTAATCATCTAAGTGATTGTGCTTTTGCAAGAACAAAGCCACTAAACGTTGCTGCACTTCCTGGCTAGCATCGGCATGCTTGGATTTACCTACGATGTCGGCCAAATTGAGACTGACATTCCTGATCGCCTTTGCCGATAGCGCCTGGGGGAACCAATTTTCACCGTAGCCATGTCGCAGCACAAACTGGGGTGATATGGCCCCATAGACCTTCTCAAAGTATGAGGGGATACCTTCTTCCGCCCAGTACTCTAAATTCTTTTGACGACTGAGCACTGTGTGCATTAGTTCGTGCAAGTAAGTGCCAGGGCCAGCACCATCATAGGTAACAAGCAGGTTGCGGCTGCTGATGAAGACTCCATGAACATGATAGGGAAAGTTGAGACGGTCTTTGAGAAAGGCGCGCTCTGCCATCTTGTCGTGCAAAATGAAGATGCTGACTGGTTCTGGTGAATTCACAAGCTTCTTAAAAGTGTTACTTTCAGCTCCGCTGGATAAAGAGAATTCGGTTTCGCCCAACCCTTTGCGCTGAAGATAATCTAAAAAACCTTCAGCGATGGCACCATAACGCTCTAGTTTTGCCTTGTCTATGTCACCAATGAAAACAAAGTGTGGCGTGGCCACAAAACTAGTCATGCCAGCTGTTATCTGGTCTTTCTTTGTGACGCTTTCAGGAGCTGGCTTGTCAGTGGCAGTTTCCAGCTTCTTTGCCAGCCCAGTTGCCAACTCAGCTATTTGAATGTTATTGCTAGCCTTCAAAGCATTAATCATTTTTTGTAGTGCTTCTAAGCGACCAGCTTCAATTAGGGCTTTGCCTATGGTCTCTATTTGATGAGGGTCACATTGCTTTAAATCTAGACTACTAGTTAAAGTTGCCGCTTGCTCAAAAGTTTTGAGACTCTCTTCTTTGTTGCCTAATCTTGCCAGGCAGATACCTTTGTGCACCAAGGCATCAACTAAATTGCCATCGAGGGCCAGGGCTTTGTCATAGTCGGCAATGGCATTGCGGTAGTCGCATATCGACCAAAAGGCGTTGCCGCGATTTAAAAAGGCTGCACTGTCGGGGTTTTCTTTTAGCTTCTGATTGGCTAAGTCGAAAGCTTTGCTAAATTGTTTTTGCCCCAGTAGCACGTTTACTTGGGGTACTTCTTCTGCCTTCAGCGGAGCTTGTGTTGGAGCTTCTGCGTTTGCTGGTGCGCTTAGAAGACATATCGCACCTATGAGCAGTAAGCAACGACTTCTCATATTACTCTTCAGAATTTAAAGTTACTGGCCTTTCAAATTGGGCACGAATGAGTCTGGCATAAGAGGCATCGCGTGCTAGAAGCACATCATGGGTGCCGCTTTCAATAATTTGACCTTGCTCTAGAACCAGTATCTGATCAGCGTGGCGAACTGTCGAGAGCCTGTGAGCAATAACCACAACTGTGCGACCTTTCATCAAGTTGTTTAGTGCTTCTTGCACCATTGCTTCTGATTCGTTATCGAGTGAGCTTGTGGCTTCGTCCAGAATTAGAACCGGGGCGTCTTTAAGAAATGCCCGAGCGATGGCTAGTCTTTGCTGTTGACCACCAGATAGTCTAACGCCACGTTCGCCAATTTGAGTTTCATATTGCTGTGGCAGCTCCATAATAAAATCGTGGCAATAAGCTGATTTAGCTGCAGAGATTACCGCGTCTTTTGTAGCCGTGGTGCAACCAAGTAGAATGTTTTCGTAAATTGTGGTGTTGAATAAGAAGTTGTCTTGAGTAACTACTGCAATTTCAGAGCGCAAGGAGGCCATCTCTATTTCTTTGACATTGATACCATCAACCGAAATACTTCCGGCTGTTACATCAAAGAAGCGTGGTATCAAATTGGCCATGGTCGATTTGCCCGAACCAGACAGGCCCACCAATGCCACTAACTTTCCCGGGGCAATATCTAGGCTGATATCGCGCAGCACCATATTTTCGTTGGCTGGGTATTGAAAGAAGACATTCTCAAATTTGATACGGTGAGCACCGGGCTGAAGTTTTATTGCTTGGTCGCTGTTGCGAATATCGGGCACTTGGTCGAACACTTCAAATATGCGAGTGGCCGCTGCCATAGCCGGCTGAATGGTGCCGTTAATGCGGCCAATATTTTTAATGGGCGAGTATAGGGTTAAAAGAGCAACGATAAACGATGTTAGAGCCCCTGGGGTCATCTCGTGCTTGATTAGCATTGAGCCTGCTACCCAAATGACACAGGCTATACCTGTGGCGCTAATCATTGCGAGAATGGGGGAGAGAATTGCTTCGGCACTTACTGCTTTGATAGTGTTCTTGAAGAAGTTGTTGTTGGTATCAATGAAGCGCTTTACTTGATAGTCTTCGAGGTTGAATGATTGAACAATCTTGGCCCCTTGAATCGACTCTGATATTACTGATACTAAATCGCCAATGGCTTCTTGCCCGCCTCTTGATGATTTGCGAATTTTCCTGCTTAAAATTGAAACAGGCACCACAATTAGCGAAATGATGCATAGAGCAATTAGTGCAAGCCAAAATGCTTGCAGCAAAATTACTAGGGCTAGCGATATAACGGTGACAACCCGTGAAATTAGTGATTGAAAAGTTTGGGAGATAGCATGTTCGACAATGGCAATATCGTTAATTAGGCGACCAATCAGTACTCCAGAAGATTGACCTTGAAAATACATCAGAGGCTGTTTCTGCAAATGGCTAAACAGTTGGTTGCGCAGATCGCGAATGGCCGAAGCGCCGACATACTTAATGGTATAGGTTTCAATAAAACCAAATAGTCCCTGCAAAAAGGCGACAAGCAATACTGCTGGTGGTACCCAGTAGATATATTGCATTTGTCCTTCAGCGATAATTTTCTGCAATCCGGCACCAGCGGCCCAGGCAATGACGCCGTCCATACTCCCTGACGGAATTGCGGCCAAGGCACCAACCACAAAAAGTGCAGTGTAGGGCTTTATATAACTAAGCAGTCGCAAATAAGTCTGAAACTGGGTCGGACTGATACTAGAAGGCATACTAGCGGGGGTCTTCGGTAGTTTTAGGTCATTGGACAACTTGTAGAAGCTCCTGGGCGCAGTTCTCGACAAAATCGCCCTGGCCGAGTTCGGCGCGCAGGGTCAGTAGTTCGCTGGTGATTTCCTGCCGCAAGCCAGGAACATCTAGCATATCGAGAGTGTATTTTACGAGCATTTCACCGCGACAATCTAGTTGAATTAACTCAGGAACCAGTTGATGACCAGCCAAAAGGTTCGGCCAACCAAAGTTTTTCACGCTTTTGAAGAGCATTACAAGTAAGTAAGAAAACCAATTGCCCATGTAAAAGATGATCATGGGCTTGCCAAAGAGGGCCGTTTCTAGGGTTGTAGTGCCCGATTTTGCCCAAATCAGGTCGCAGTTTTTCATTAGTTCAAAATTGCGGTCTGAATCAAGAATAGTTAGACCTTTGCCGATCATTTGATCGAGGCCTGAGGCCTTAAGGCTGGCATCTATAAGGGTGGCGAGGTAGTCTGTGGCGCGGCAGATGACAAACTGGGTATCTGGTCGAATTTCGAGAATGGTCTTCATGGCGCGCTCTACCACTGGCATATGGGCGATCACTTCTTGTTTGCGACTGCCTGGCATCACCACAATAATTGGCTTACTTGAATCAAGATTGAGTGAGCGGCACATTGTCTCTCTGTCAGGTATTGTGTCCAATTCTGGCAGAGCACGCAGCAATGGATTGCCGACGAAGCGGGCATTGACATTTTTTTCAAGATAAACGCCCTCTTCAAAGGGAAAGATAGTAAAAATCTTGGTTATAGAGCGCTTCAGCGCTTTGATGCGCCACGGGCGTGATGCCCATACTTGAGGCGATATGAAGTAATAGATAGGAACCGCTCTTTTCGATTTGCGCACTCCCTGCCATTTTAAATAGTATTTGAAGCCTAAGTAGCGCACTAGTGCATCAAACCACTCTTGCAAAATGTCTTTTGGTTTGCCGATTAGAGCCGCTAGCGAATGGTCATCATCAATATTGGTGGTATCACCTGAAATAACCGGCATTATTGAACGAACCGATTGGGCAAAGCCAACGTTGAAGCCACCAAAATCAACTAGCAGAATAGCGTCTGGATCGCGTTTAATAACATTGGCCAGCAGTGTCCAGTGCATTTTGGCAAAGAACCAGACATAGTCTTTGACTTCAAAGATGCCGACAACTGTATAGTCGGCGCTATTGAAAAGTAGCTCCATGCCTGCTTTTTCCATCTCCGAGCCGCCCACGCCCCAAATATGAAGGTCGGGATCTTTTTCTTTCAGCTCTCTTATGATTTTTGAGGCGTGTTTTTCACCTGAATGATCTCCAGAGACGATCAACAGTGAGCGAACAGGTTTATCTGTCATTTCCACTTGGGGAACAACAGAGGGGCCTGTCACCGTTTTATACCCACATGTAGTGCCACCGTGCCCAGTGCCTGGGGTATATGGCGAACATTGATTAATCCAGCTCTGTTGAACATCTCAGAAATGGCTTCTGGTCTAGGATACGTACGACCAGACTCAGGCAAATATTTATAGGCCTGGCGATCATCTTGTAGAATTCCACCAATAACCGGTACAACATTGCTGAAGTAAGCATCAAAAATTGGGGCAAATAGTGGCACGGTGGAATGGCCCAAATCTAGGTTGACGACGCGTCCTCCAGGTTTTACTACTCTGGTCATTTCGTCTAGACCTTTTTGCAAATCAGTGAGGTTGCGCAGGCCGAAACTAATAATGGCTCCGTTAAAAGTGTTGTCTTCAAATGGCAAGTTTTGTGCGTCTCCGCAGATCCACTCCATTTGTACAGTTTTGATTTTGTCTTTTCTGCGGGCTAAGCGCTTTTGTCGTTCGCAGGCTAGATCGAGCATGTTCTGCGAAAAATCAAGACCAGTAATGTGAGTGCCAGCCGCTGCCTGCTTTGCCATGGCTAGGGCTAGGTCGCCGGTACCGCAGCAAACATCTAGATATCTCTCTTTGGCTTCCTGGGCTTCACTGGCACCGCGTTCGTGGGGAGCGTCTTTTTTTAGGCTTAGAGCCATAAGCTCGGTTATTGCTCGCAGCTTCCAAGCACGGTGCATACCAACACTGATAACATCGTTGCTTAAATCGTAGCCTTTGGCTATTCGCTCAAACTGATCATGCACATAGTCGTGCTTGTCTTCTTGGGTTGGCAGTTTGAATGACATAAGTGATGCCTGTCTGGAATTATTTGACGAACCCGAAGCCTAAGAACAGACAGACGAGCATAAATAGACCGAAAATGGTCCAAGTGAGGCGGTCAAGACCGGCTTCAGCGCCGCGCTTACCGCTGAACACTGTAGCAGCGGCTCCTATCCCGGCCATGCCATCACCCTTCGGGGCATGGAGCAAAATGAGGATAATCATGAGAACCCCTAGAATGGCCTCAAAGATTAGGAGGGAGATGTAAAGTGCGCTCATGAAATTTCACTTTGGCCTCGGCGGCCACCTTACTTGGCGTTGACATTAAAATTATAGCTCATAACATTCAAGACTCTTCTATAAGCTCGTTTGTGCTAAACATTTAGAACTAACTTGGAGAGGCTCAAGCCATGACCGTGCCGTCAAAATGTTCGTCTGAGAATAACGCTGCGGAGCATCACAAAATTCTAATTGTTGGTGGCGGCACCGCGGGCATTTCTGTTGCCCACCGGCTGATGCGAGCGATTGGTAATGTTGGCATTGCCATTATTGAGCCTTCGACAAAACACTACTACCAACCACTCTGGACCTTAGTTGGAGCCGGTGTTTTTCCTAAAGAAGAAAGCGAAAGAGATGAGTATTTGCTTATCCCGTCTGGGGTTAAGTGGATTAAAGAGAGAGTGGTTGATGTCAAGCCAGAGAATAGTATTGTCAAGCTAGATAGTGGTCGAGAGATTGGTTACGACTATCTTGTTATGGCTCCCGGCTTGCAAATTGACTGGCATAAAATCAAAGGCTTGACCGAGGCTCTTGGTAAAGATGGCGTTTGCAGTAACTATAGCTATTCGCTGGTTGGAAAGACCTGGGAATTTATTTCAAATTTTTCGGGCGGTACGGCTCTCTTTACTCAACCCAATACTCCAGTCAAGTGTGGCGGAGCGCCTCAGAAGATTGCCTATCTAGCAGAAGACCACTTCAATATTTCTGGTATTCGCGATCGCGTCAAGATGATATTTGCTTCGGCTAATCCCGGAATATTTTCTGTACCTAAATATGCCGCCACTCTCAATAAAGTGATTGAGCGCAAGCGTATCAACACTATGTTCCGCCATGATCTAGTTGCCGTTGATGGTGAAGCTAAACGTGCTACTTTCAAGCATTTAGACACTGGCGAAAGCGTTGACGTCGACTATGACTTATTACACGTTACCCCGCCCATGAGTGCTCCTGATTTTGTCAAGCAGAGTGCCTTGGCCGATAGTGCTGGTTGGGTTGATGTGAGCAAGGCATCTCTACAGCACAATCGCTTTGCCAATGTATTCGCTCTCGGAGATTGTTCTAATTTGCCCACTTCAAAAACGGGTGCGGCTATTCGCAAGCAGTCACCGGTATTGGTGGCTAATTTAATTAGTCTAATGCGTGGGGAGCCATTGACAGAGTCTTATGATGGTTATACATCTTGTCCACTAGTAACTGGTTACAGCAGCCTTGTGTTAGCCGAATTTGACTACGATTTGATACCGCAAGAAACTTTCCCCTTTGACCAATCAGAAGAGCGATATTCTATGTATGTCTTCAAGAAAGACATTCTGCCTCAAATTTACTGGCAGGGCATGATGAAGGGCTTAGTTTAACCAAGGGTTGGTCCAATCATATGATTACCGGGCTTTCTGGCAACGAATTATTTTGTCTGAACGAAAAGGGTTATACACCAGGCAATCTGGTAATTGGTAACAGCGTTTTTTCGCTCGGTTTTGTTGGCAGTCTTACTTCTGGCCTTAAGACTTTGGGTGGTGGTGAGATTCATGAATTGACTGAGTTAATTCGTGAGGGCCGAGAGATGGCCTACATGCGCATGATCGAAGAGGCTCGGCGCCATGTGGGAGCAGGTGTTACTGGGGTTACTAACCAACTGATTTTTCATGATACCAATGTTGAGTATCTCGCCATCGGTTCTGCTGTGCACCGCGACGGCGAGAGCAATAAAGATATTCCATTTTCTACTTCAGCCAATGGCCAAGAGCTTTATTGTCAAATAGATTGCGGCTTTCATCCTCTGCGTTTTGTTTTCGGCAATGTCGCTTATTCTATTGGCATTGGTGGTGGTGTCATGGGCACACTGCGCAGTCTCAAGGCCGGCGAAGTTGTCGAATTTTCACAGATGCTCAATAAAACTAGGCATCTAGCTATTGAGCGCATTTCTCATGAAGCCAAAGAAGCCGGGGCTAATGCCGTGCTCGGTATTCAGACGACCATTGCCCCTTTGTTAGGCATGCAAGAAATGGTTATGACAGGAACGGCTTCTTTCCATGAGGAGCTGCCGCCTCAATATTCAGAGGTACCGATTACTAGTGATTTAACCAATGAAGAGATGTGGAATGTTATAGCCTTGGGGTATTGTCCTATTCGGCTTGTGATGGGCGTTTCAATTTTCTCGATTGGTTTTGCTGGTGGTCTTAAAGCGATGTTTAAAAGCTTTGTGCGCGGTGAAATCAAAGAATTGACTTATATGATTTATCAAGCACGTGTCAAGGCACTGAGTATGATTGCTGAAGATGCTGAAAACTTTGGTGCTGATGAAGTGGTTGGTGTCAAAACCTATGTTTACGATCTTGGTGGTGGCATGGTTGAACTCTTGGCCATAGGCACTGGAATCAAGAAAATGCCCAATATGAAAGTGCACTCGCCGCTTTTAATTCCACAAGCAATTATTAGAGACAGCGAAACATTCACCAACAGAGCTGCAACCCAGGCTACTCTTGCCCGGCAATCAACAGTATCAGTTGATATTGACTAATTAAGCTATGGGCGGCGGGCTCTTGCGATCAAGATACTTTTGCAAAATTATTGCTGCCGCTTGTTTATCAACCATATCTCTATTCTTTCCAGTTTTCACACCTTGAATAGTGAGCGTGCGAATGGCCGATATTGTCGTCAAGCGCTCGTCTTCATAAACAATTGGTAAGCCTGTGGCATTAGCTAGCTTCTTGGCAAATGATTTCACTTTTTCGGCTTGTTCGCCCATGGAGCCATCCATGTTGTAAGGAAGGCCCACGACAATTTGCACTGCGCCATGACGTGCGGCGAGCAAGGCAATGTTGTCAACGTCAGTGTGCATATTAACGCGGTGAATGGTCTCTAGGCCAGCTGCCGTCATTCCAAGTGGATCGGAAATAGCAACCCCTATGCGGCGGTCGCCAACATCTAATCCGATCATTCGTGGCTTCAAATTACTCATCTAATAAATATTACTCTAGTCAATGATAAGTTCCAGTAATTTCTAGCACGTAAAATAGTAATAGGCTAAAAGCTGCTACAAAAATAGGATGGTGAGGTTGCCATGAGACTATATCTGGTGAGACACGGAATTGCCTCTGAACGTCTCGGTCATGGAGTGACAAGAGACGCTGATCGACCGCTAACTGATGAAGGCAAAGACGAAATGAGAGTGGTGGCACGTGGATTAGCCAAGCTTAGTGTTAAACCAGATGTGGTGCTTTCCAGCCCCCTTGTGCGTACCCGTGAGACTGCAGAAATTTTAGCTGAACAGTTTGGCTGCGAGTTGAAGTTTACCGACGCTCTTGCTCCCGGGGTGACTGCCGCCAATGTCTGGAAGAGTGTGGCCCGCTATCCTCAAGCGGAGCAAATTTTTTTGGTCGGACACGAACCAGATATGGGGATGCTCGTGCGAGATTTAGTTTTTGCTGGTCTTGAGTTTGAAATGCCATTTAAAAAGGGCGCGGTTTGTCGCGTAGATGTTTCTGATGTGCCACCAACCAGCTCCGGAATCATCAAATGGATGCTTCCGCCTAAGGTTTTTCATTCACTCTAGTTATGAGAGTTAGGCCATTGCTGCAGCAAGTGGGGCTGGCATAGAGTGATTGATGCGCTCTGCTTCGGTGAGAGCTTCAGCTTCTATGGCCCAGACATAGAGACATGTGAAAAAGGCTGCTCTTATATAGATAGACATTGCTGTTACCACAATCACGGTTGAAGCCCAAAGGCAGCCGCCAACAACAACTATGGGTGAGGCCATCGACATGTGAGACACATAAGCATAAGAGAAACCAGCCATACCGCCACCGGCAACTAAGAGTAGTACAACCCGGTTGATGGTATCGATACCAATTTCACCCACACCAATCGTGATCAGATTGCCCTGGCCAATGCGGTCTGAACGTTTAAGAGCGCCCCAGAAGGATGTACCTTCAATAACAATGGCCGGCAAAATCAAGTGACCGGCCATTGTCCAGAAGATCTCAACAATACTCGATAAGAAATTGACACCCATACCAAATATCCCTGAGCCGCGCTTGTCGCGCATGAAGCGAGCAATACGTTTGGCAATCAAAGTCACTAGACCCAGGGTGATGATCGCTGGCAGTGAACTGAATACTGCGGCGCAAGAGGTAGAAAACTTTCCAGAGCCTGCCCCTTCGGTAAGGTGGCTGTATACCAAAGCTGTAGTTACACCTTCTAGAAAGCGGTTGGTCAACCACCACAAAGATAGTATGGCGACAACGGCAAAGACGGCATCTGGGCTAGCTGCTTGCTGCAGAGCGCCGACTCCACTTTGGTCCCACTGGCCATTTAAGGCTGTCTGGCCTATAAATTGCTGGATTCCTTCAGGTGTTGGAGTGATTTTAGCGGCATGATGCGCGCCATGGGCAGCAGCGGCATGGGCCCCTGACGATGCTTGAGTCGCCTGAGCACCGTGTGCTGTAGCGGCTATGCGTGACTTGCCCTCAAAAAAGAGCATGATGGCAAAGAAGAAATTGCTAAATACAGTCAATATCGCCGGAAACAGCAGTCGTTTATCTTGCCAGCCCATCTTGATGGCTGCCATGATCATCTTAAAGCCCCGACCAAATGATTCAAACATGACCTAATCCCTCTATGGACCCATTATGACGGTCGTGAAATGCTGCTTAGGGCAGCTAATAGTAAAAAGGGGCTATCCCCTGAGGAGCTTTAGACCTGAAAGTGGTCATTGCTTTATGAAGCCTCGCCTGTATTGTAATTAGTTGCCAAGCGAATGTAAAGAACTTTTTTATCTTTTCGCCTATATTTTTTCTAGTTCGACGTCTTCCTCGGGATACATCGAGTCTAAGACCACCTGATATTTGGCGGTTACGTGCTTGCGCTTGACCTTAAAAGTGGGCGTCAACTCTTCATCTTCTACTGTAAAGTCGTTGGGCAAAATTTCGTAGCGTTTAATGCGCTCAAACGTGGCCAGGCTTTGGTTTATGCGGCCAACCGCGGCGTCAACTTCGTCTTTGATTAAGGGGTGATGGTAAAGCTCATCTACTTCTTTATAGGTAAGCTTGTGGCGGTTGGCCACGGTCTTAAGCATCTCGCGGTTGAGGGTGAGCAGACAGGTGATAAATTTGCGACGGTCGCCGTAAACCAGACAGTGGCTGACGATGGCTTCTCCTTTGAAGAGGTTTTCAATGTACTGCGGGGCCACATGTTTACCGCCGGCAGTGATGATAATGTCTTTCTTCCGGTCTTTAATACTAATAAAGCCGTCGCTGTCGATGGCGGCAATATCACCGGTTTTGAACCAGCCATCAGCAAAGGCTTCGGCCGTAGCTTCGGGGTTTTTATAGTATTGCTTAAAGACATTGGGGCCCCGAACCAAAAGCTCTCCGTCTTCTGCCAGTTTTACTTCTACGCCACTTAGCGCCTGGCCCACCGTACCGGGCCGATTGCTTTCAAGATTGTTGCAAGCGAGAGGGGCGCTGGTTTCAGTAAGTCCATAACCTTCTAAAACCTTCAAGCCGATGGTGTCAAAGAAGCGCTGTACCTCTGGGGGCAAAGGGGCCGCCCCCGACATGAGCATGCGCAAGCGACCGCCAAATCTTCTTCTTATTTTTGAGAAGACCAGTCTGTCAGCTGCCCTTAGCTCGGCGGCGTGAAGTTGTTTGGTGATGGCGTTCTTCACTTCTGCATTTTTTTGCTGACTGCGGGCCGACATGCTTTCGGTTGCCTCAGTCGTTTGATTTGGCGCTTTTTTATTTAGATTAAAGGCCCAGTTGATTAGTAATTGCTGGGTTTTCGGTAGATTCTTTACTTCAGACTGAATACGTTGGTAGGCCTTTTCGTAGAATCTTGGCACTCCATTGATGATTGTCGGATGGGTTTCGATCATATTGCGAGGTACAGCTTCGATGCTTTCGGCGAAGGCCATGGTGATGCCACTAAAGACACTGAGAAATTGGCCGCCCACTCTTTCGTAGACGTGCGAAAGAGGAAGGAAGGAAAGGGTTAGGTCATTTTTGGAAAAGTCCATGCGCTCACCGATGGCGACACAGACTGAATAGATATTGTTGTGTGAGAGCATTACCCCTTTAGGGATACCGGTGGTGCCCGAGGTATACACAATTGATGCCACCATATCTGGGGTTACGGCTGCAATAGACTCTTGCACTAAATTCTTTTGCGAAAGTAGATAAATCTCTCCATCTTTGAGCAATTCATCCCACTTCAAGATTTTCAATTTGTCAGTAGACGGTGGTGCCTCGCCCTCAAAAATTACAGCAAATTTGAGTTTTTCTGGAGGACTTGGTCGCTCTAAGATTTTTCGCAGCTGTAGATCGTTTTCGACAAATATTGCCACGGCATCACTGTGCTTGATGAGAAAGTCGACTTCAGGGGCGTTTAAAGTGGGATAGATAGGAATGCTAACGCCACCCATTGAAAGAATTGCCAAATCTGCCCATGACCACTTAGGAGAGGGCTGTGACAAAATGGCTAAATGCGCTTCTTTGCTGATGCCGAGTTTGGCCAGCCCACCCATAGCAAGTTCAATGACGCGACCATGTTCGCGCCAGATTATCGGCTGATAGATGCCTTGTACTTTGTGCAATATGGCTGGGCGTTCGCTATCGCTCTCCACCCGTCGCCAGAAGACATCAATTATCGTCTTTTCAGTTTTTGATGCCATAAGCCGTTAAATTTAGTCCTGATTTACTTTAGCGCTAAATTAAGCCATTCGAGATAAGGCGTATATCCCTTTTCTATGTCAAGCGAAATGGTTTCTGGAACTTCGTACGAGTGCATTTCTTTTATTCGCTGTTCGAGTCTATCGTAAACGATGGGAGACGATTTCATCATTCAACTAATTATGCCAAGTTCGCTACCAGCTTCAGCAATAAATGAAGCAAGTAGTTCAGTAGCTCTGAGGAATTGCATAGACTGCAAACGAGGCATGCGATAGCGTTTATGCAGGCGGATGATTACTACTGGAACATTAAGCTCGCTGGCGGCATAATCGGCGAATGGCCTGAGGAAATGATCAAAACTTCGAGCACCAATGGCCTCTAGTTCGCCAAGTTTGAGCTTGAGGCGTCTTTCGTAGTCTTCACAACCTAAAGATTCACCATATGCTGAAATTTGTACCCCAGGTGCTTCTTGCCAGGTGGAGCCCATCAGCATCACCACCAGACCAACTTTACCAGCCTTGATTACATCGCTAAATACCCGTCGAAACGGCGTTTCTAGATACCAGCACGGATCAGCCACCATGCAATAGTTGCTCATTAATGTATGGCAGCCGGTCATGCGATTGAGCAAGGCCGACATGCTGCCAGTAAATGACTCTTGCTCGTGAAATTCACCTTCGCGCCAATTGGCCGTGGCGTGGGGGGCGACCACTAAGACCGGCAGATTGCCACCCATGAACTTATAGTCTGGCTCACCTGCGTGAGGGAGCTGCTCGTAGCGTTCGGCTAATAGCGATTCATATTTAACAGCCCAGTCTACTGGGTCGGCTTGTGGCTGCTGGCCAATTATGTATTGAAGAGCTTGATCAAGTTCGTTAAAGCGCGCTTGTGAGTGCGACAGCACCCAAGGGTTAAACGGTGATGGGCCGACCACCGTCACCATCTTGCCCCGTCTATGGGCATAGAACATCTCCATGGCGGCGCCATAGCTGGGCCTTTCTAAGTTAGCCAGCAAGCCATCGCTTTGGTCGATTAGCTCAAGAGCCCTTTGCACCCTTTGATCGGAAGAGCCAGCTATTTCGATGGCATCAAGAAAATCGACATCGGTCTCTGACCAGGCAAATTCGAGGGGGTTAACCACCCGCAGGCCATGATTTTGCAGTCTTGTCAGGGCGAAAGTGCGCCAATCAGGCGCCGACATATTGTTAGCAAGACTATTGCTAATGGCCGCCGAATGCGACAGTTGAGAAGGATCTATAGATCCGCCGGTGAGATAAATTGACGAAAGTATCGACAATTCTTAGTGCTCCTCGTGCTCCCAGTGCTCTAAACAAGAGCCATAGTGCCAGTCTATCAAATTTTCTGTCAAAGCGATGATGTTTTCTACTTTCTAGCAGGGGGCAAAAGTATATCTGGGCTTGGCTTTGAGCATGATGTAGCGAAATTGCATATCAATCGAGTATGCTTTCTTCCTTGCTAGAATCCTCATTTGAAAAGAAAAGCTTACTGGAAGTAATTAATGCATTCGCTAATATGGCTACAAAGGCTCTTGCTGGCAACAATTTTGTTTGTTTCGTGCAGCACCATTGTCAGTGGTTGCAGCCAGACAGCTACTAATCAGTCAACTAACACAATTGAAAGACCGCCCAGCTATACAAAGATTGGCCCCGGGACTTCCGGTACAACTTCAAGTACAACTGAGAATGCTGCAAGCATCGATGAAGCCGAAGTGGCTGCGGCACAAAACAATCGATCCAGCCACGTTGCAGTTACCTGCACTCTTCCCGTTAAGCGCATGTTGCGGCCCGATGACAAAGGCGAGAAGCACGAAAAGTTTCTCTTGCAATTGTCTAATGGCACAACAATACTGGTGGCCCATAATGTCAGTCGCGCACCCAGCGTTCCGCTTGAGGCCGGTGATATCGTTACGGTGCACGGCGAATATATCTGGAACGAAAAAGGTGGTGTAATCCATTGGACCCACGCCAGTGATACCCCTCGTCATGAAGGTGGCTATATAGATTTCAAGGGGCAGCGCTATCAGTAGAATTTGCTCATACTGGCACCGCTAAGTCGCTAGAAAGTCAAACGCAGTGAGCAAGAAACTCATCTTGACAGCCTCTTGCTAAATTATAATTCGCTCATGGAATTGTTAATAGATTTGCACAATGCTTTTCAACAGCCAAACTCGCGCTTATACTCAGTTGGTGATGCAACTTAGATGGTCAAGGGTGTTTTAAATGTTCAACCGACTCAACGGTCTAAACGGTCTGAAACAGTTCACCGCTGCAGCGCTCATAACTCTTTCATCTTCAGCATTTGCTGGTGAAGTATTGGCAAACAATTCTGATTATGCCAATTTGCTAGCAGTAAATACGCCCGGCATTCGCAACTCTACAGATTCTTCTATCGATCAAGCAGTTGATTATCTCAACAGAGCTGACCACGCCGTAGAAATTAAAAGTCGTAGAAGCAAAACCAAGCCTGCTTTTGATAGCAAAGTGGTAAGGCATAGATTGCCTTCCAGCTCAGACAAAATTCTTATTCTCGGTGGCTCTGACATCGTACCCATGTAATCATCTGCAATCATCTTTAGGTACGCGCTGAGAGATTGGATAGATACATTGGTAGCAAATTCAGACCCAAATACACTAGATAGTGGCCTGAGCTTTCAGCAGCCATTGAGCTACGACTTTGGTATCTGCAATGAGCTTCTAGGTTTTACTCTGGCTGAGCATCTTGATTTGATTTGCCTACAGCAGCCCGAGCACGAAGCCATTGTTAGTTGCCTTGAAAATAAACGGCTGACTTACGCCCAGTTTAAGCACGAGAGTGAAACTCTGGCCCGGGCGATGATGGCCCAAGGTATTGAACCCGGTGATCGCGTTGGCATTTGGTCTGCCAACAACTGGCGCTGGCTTACTGTGCTTTATGCTGCTGCGCGAATTGGTGCCATTTTAGTAAATATCAATCCCGCTTATCGCACCGGTGAGCTCGACTATGTTTTGAGCCAAGCCGGGGTTAAGCTACTGTTCGCCATTCCGGCCAATCGCTCTAGTAATTATTTAGAGATGCTGGCCGAACTAGTGCCTCATTTGTTTGCTACTGCCGGTAGTGATAGAGATAGTGATTCTGCTGGTAAGGCCCAAAGCCTGCCGAGCACTTTGAAAAGTATAGTGGTTATGCCAGCCGTCACTATTGATGGCAACCTACAGACTTTTAAGGATGTGAAATCTACTGATGTCAAATCAGATAAGACTGGCGTACTTTCTTGGGATAAATTTGTCAAACAGGCCGAGTTTACTAGCTCTGAGCAGCTCATTCAAAGACAGAGTTCAGTGCAGTTTGATCATCCTGTCAACATTCAGTACACCTCTGGTACCACCGGATTTCCGAAGGGTGTCACTCTTTCTCACCATAATCTTCTCAATAATGGACTCTTTGCCGCACGCGCCATGGCCCTAAACACTAGCTCTCGCTTTTGCGTGCCCATGCCGTTTTACCACTGTGGTGGCATGGTCAGCTCAGCTTTGGCTACATTTTCAGTTGGTGGCACCTTAGTATTATCAGGGCCATACTTTGAAGAATTGACAGTAATGAAAGCTGTTCAAAGTGAGCGGTGCACCCATCTTTCTGGTGTACCAACCATGTTCATTGCCCAGTTAGAGCATAGTCAATTTGCTTCGTTTGATTACACTAGTCTGCAAGGTGGCTTTCTTGCTGGGGCACCATGCCCAGTGCAATTGATGCGTCGGGTCGCTAGTGAAATGCATGTCACTGACGTGGTTATTCTTTATGGTCTAACCGAAGTTTCGCCCTTGATGACTGCCACTACTATTCATGACTCGCTTGAAACCCGTGCTACTACTGTGGGCCGGGCCATACCAGGTGTGGAAGTTAAACTGGTTGATGATGCGGGCAAGATTTTGCCTAGGGGCAGTCAGGGCGAGATTTGCTGTCGTGGTCATGGCATTATGCTTGGATATTGGCAAGACCCGCAAGCTACTAGTGATTGCATTGATGATGCTGGCTGGTTGCACTCCGGTGATTTGGGTGTGATGAATGCTCAGGGCTATTTGCACATCACTGGTCGCAAGAAAGACATGATTATTCGCGGTGGTGAGAATATCTATCCCCGTGAAATTGAAGAAGTTTTGCATGCTCACCAAGCAGTGGCTCAAGCCCAAGTGTTTGGTGTACCAGATCGTCGTTTGGGCGAAGAAGTAGCGCTCTGGGTGACGATCAAGAGTGGTGCTGAGGTAAGCGAGAGCGAGCTGATTGGCTGGCTGAAGGAGCAAATTGCTCATTTTAAAGTGCCACGTTATGTCCGCTTCGTTTCTGAATTTCCCATGACAGTGACAGGAAAGATTCAGAAATTCGCTATGCGCGACAAAATGATTGAAGAATTGGGACTTCAGTCAGACGCGGCAATTGAGACGGCATAGCGTTCTTGCTCTATGCTTTTGTTCTATACTGGGTTTGATCTAATTTAGGAAGTCTAGGATGTCTCAGGACGGATCTGCTGGCCAGCGTCGGCGCAAGAAAAATGTTTTTCTTGCTTGGCCATTGATTCGCAAGCTAGAGAGCCTAGCTTTTTTGGCCATGTTTATTGCGGTACCGTTTTTTGGCTATCGTGTGGTTGATTACACTTCAAGGCATCTGGCTTTGAACAATGCCGCCCATGATCTTGTCAAAGATATTCGCAAAGCCAAGCAGATGGCTGCCGAGCTAGGCATCGACATATCTGTCGAGTCAAGGCAATCGACCGAGGGTAGAAGTGCCGCCTACGTCATTCGCAGTGGCTCTCGTACTCTTGAAGAAGTAGTTCTGCCTCAGGGAGTGAGCATGATCGGTGGAATTTCTTTTTCTAAAGAGGGTCAGCCCGATCACCCTGCTACTTTTGACGTGCATATGGACACCCGCTCGCTGGCCATAGATGTCGATCGTAATGGTCTTGTGACGTTGCCTTAGCGTAATTTATCTACCTGAGCATGCAATTCTTTTTCGTTGTCTCTCCAGTGTGCCATAAGGGCTGCGTTTGCTTTTCTTGCGGCATCTGGGCTAAGTATCATCTCTGTGGTTATCAGTTCTTCTAGGCGCATTAAGCGTGCCACTAGGCCGGTCCAGCCGGTTTGGTGGCTGGCGCCGAGGCCAAGGCCAGTTTCCGCATGGAAGTATTCGTAGAAGAGAATATGATCTTTCCAATTGGGATCGCTCTGGAATTTCTCTCGATCGCCATAGACTGGCCGCCTTCCATCTGGCCCAGGGAGAAAAATCGAGTACAGTCGCCGGGAGATTTCTTGAGCTACTTCTAGCAGATTCATGAAGTGGCCTGAACCAGTGGGGCACTCAACTTTGAATGATTCACCATAGTAGCCAAAATAGAGATACAGTGATTTGATTAGCAAATAGTTTACTGGCATCCAAATTGGACCGCGCCAGTTAGAATTGCCGCCAAACATGCCGTTGTCTGACTCGCCAGGCATATAGTCGACTCTAAATTCGTGACCCTCGTGCTCAAAGACGAAGGGATGGTCTTTATGGTAAAGAGAAAGAGAGCGGATGCCATGGGGGCTGAGAAACTCTTTTTCGTCGAGCATGCGCGAAAGTATGCGCCTTAGCTTGACGTGGTTTACCACTGAAAGCATGCGTCTACCAACTACACCAGGTTTCGATGGTAGATGAATATTGGCACAAAGCTCTGGATGTCTTTGGGTAAAGTCTTTACTGAGTTTGCAAAATGTTGGTAGTTTTTCTAATACCGATTCTTCCATAACGCAGACGGCCGTAAGAGGTAACAAGCCCACCATCGATCTTACTTTCAGACGTCTTGAGTGACCCCCCGGTAGGCGCAATACGTCATAGAAAAATCCATCTTCTTCGTCCCAAAGCTCATCGCGGTGTTCGCCAGGGCGGTCCATAGCGCCGGCAATCCACAAAGTATGCTGTAAAAAGCGCACGGCAATGTCTTCATAGAGTGGGTCATGGGAGGCTACTTCGATAGCTATTCTCAGCATCTGCTGGCTAAAGAAAACCATCCAAGAAGTACCATCGGCTTGTTCTAGCGAACCACCTGTCGGTAGCGGCGCGCTGCGATCAAAGACGCCTATATTGTCTAGACCTAAAAATCCGCCTTCAAAGACATTCTTGCCTGAAGGGTCTTTGCGGTTTATCCACCAACTATAGTTGACTATGAGCTTAGTGAAGGCATACTTAAGAAAGTCAATGTCACCCTTGCCGTTATTGCGTGCTTTATCGTTTTGATATATTTCGATGGTGGCAAAGGCATGCACCGGCGGATTGACATCGCTGAAGTTCCATTCGTAGGCCGGCAGTTGTCCGTTGGGATGCTGATAGTCATTGCGCAACATCAAGTCTAATTGCTTTTTGGCAAAATCAGTATCTAGGCTTCCTAGCGGTACTGTGTGAAAGGCTAGATCCCAGGCGGCATACCATGGATACTCCCATTTGTCGGGCATCGAGATGATGTCATCGTTGTACATGTGGTGCCAATCACTGTTTCGCACTTTACTGTGTTTGTTGTGGTCAGCTAGCCAGCGGTCTAGGTCATAGTAGAAGTATTGCTTCGACCAAAGCATGCCTGCCATAGCTTGGCGAAACACTCTTGCTTTTTCGACGTCTGCCATCATATCTGGTGTGTACATGGCCTCATAGAACTGATCGGCCTCTTCAAGACGTTGTTCGAGCACTTGGTCAAAGTCGGCGAAGGGCTCTTTGAAAATATCTGGTGCCAAGTTGCTGAGGCGCACCATAACTGTTTTTGAGCCACCTGCTGCGACAGTAAACTGGTAGTGAGCTGAGGCTTTAGTACCGACCATTTCGGGGTTACAGGTATCTTGGCCGCTTACTATTAAGTTATTTATGCCATCTTTAACGAAGGCGGTGCGATTGGCGTTGCCGTAAAGACGCTGATGGTTGGTGTCGTTTTCGCAGAAAAGCAGCGGTACTTGTTGTTGGTCTTCGTTTTTTTGTTCTTCTTCGCTGCTCGGGCCATGGCAGTAGAGATAATAATCTGGCAGTGACTCTTGAAATAGTGGGTCAGTGTGATGGGCGTGAATAACGCTGAATTTCTTATGGCTGAGCTTTTCTAAGACTGGCTTTCTACTATGCTCATTATGGTCCCAAGTATTGCGGAACAATAAAGTGGGTAGGATGTGAAGTGGTGCATCGTTGCTGCCGCGATTTTCGGCTGTAATCTTGACCAAAATATCGTTCGGTCCAGCTTTGGCGTATTCGACAAAGACATCAAAATATTGATTGTCATCAAACACTTTGGTATCGATCAGCTCATACTCTGGCTCTTGGCGGCTGCGACCTCTGTTGCTTTCTACTAATTGGCTGTAGGGAAAAGCCTGGTGTGGATACTTATACAAGTACTTCATATAAGAGTGGCTGGGGGTGCTGTCAAGGTAGAAATAGTACTCTTTGACATCTTCGCCATGGTTACCTTCGCTATTGGTCAGACCGAAAAGGCGTTCCTTCAAGATTGGGTCTTGGCCGTTCCATAGAGCTAAGCTAAAGCAGAGAACTTGGTGGTCGTCAGATATTCCGGCTAAGCCGTCCTCGCCCCAGCGGTAAGCGCGAGAGCGGGCTTGATCGTGGCTGAAATAATTCCAGGCATCGCCGTTGTCGCTGTAGTCTTCGCGCACTGTGCCCCATTGGCGTTCGCTTAAATATGGCCCCCATTTCTTCCATGGCTCTTTGCCTTGGCGCTCTAATTCAAGTCTTTCTACTTCGTGCTTTCCAGCAATCTTGGTCATTTTCTCCCCACAAGCCAACAGTTTGATTTAACCGCTTCGTCTAACGGTTAGATGTATTAGAACGGATACGTCGATGATAGCTTATTGAAATCGGAGATCTTTTACTGGTCTAGCGTTTGTGCCGAAATATCTCTGACGTTTTCGCTGTTGCTTTGTTCACAGTCGAGCCAGCTTTGGCTCAGGGTGGAGATATTGAGGTTAAGAGCGGTCAAGGGGAAGAGTTCAACATTAAAGGCAACCTCTTTGGACGCCATCTTGGTTTGGCCTAGGTAGGCGCAAGACAACTGTTGATTTGTCTGGCACCGCTGGTCTTGTCAATCAACTCCTGAAAGAGAAAGTTAGTAGAGACAAAGCTGAGGTAAACTGAACATTTGTCAGTTGACAGGGTTCGGGTGCATAAAATTTCAAAGCCGATAGTTTCAGGTTTATTCGGTCGGTTGCTGCTAGCTTTAGCTTTAACTTTATTGACCAGTTTTTACAGCCACGTAGCGGCTGAATCAGGTCTGTTTCACGAGTATCCAACCGTTAAAAACGTGCCAATGCCTGCCAGAGTTTTGAAGTTTCCGACTAATATTTCGGTGGGTGGTATTGCTGTTTTGGACAAGGCGTACTATTCACTAGACGACATTAGTGGTGATATTACTGATAGATCAATTAATCGCAAAGCCCAGGGAACGATTGCGATTCCGCCCAACAAGTTTGTGGCTTTCTTTCCAAATCACAACTTTATTCGCTCACCTCATTTGCTCGATGCCTTGCCTGCTAATAGCTTCGATTTCGTGCTTTTCCGTTACATGTCGATGGACTCTAACGAAGACAAATTGGGCAATCCAGCACTGGCCTATCTGGCACGCTTTAGCAGTATTCGTTGCCTCGATTTAGAAAAAGCAGAGATTAACGATCAAGGAGTGAAGCAACTTGCTCCACTAGTCAATTTGGAATTTATTGCGTTATTTAGCACTGAAATTGACGGTACTTTTCTAAAGAGTTTGGCTGGTCACAAAGCACTGCGATATGTAGCTGTAAACAATACAGGGTTTAAGAGTTCTGAACTGCGTTACTTCACTCTGCTGCCAAACTTGGAATGTCTAAACATTTCCCATCTAAGGCTCAATGACCGTGATATTGAAGTGCTAACTGGTTGCAAGAATTTGAAGTGGCTTGCTTTGTCTAGTAACCCTGATATTACAGATGGTGCTGTGAAAACCTTTGCCCTGATGCCTAAATTGCAAAGCCTCGACTTGCGCGAAACTAGATTTAGCAATAGAGCTTTGGAGTCGCTTGAGAAGAAAGGAATTGCCTTAAGAGGACGGAAGAAATCGCGCTTGCCGGCTGGGCATCGAAAACTTCGCGGCAACGGTGGTGTGGAGGAGATTTTCGCACCTTTTTCACGTGACCGCAAAATTTAAATTGTTCTTGGAACTAATTGGACTATAACTAGTCACTTTGGGATGTCAGCGCCGAGGTGACCATGACCAGCCCAAACAGTGACGTTCAACTTCGCGACCGCCTAAACGAAGAATTTGGACAAGAGCAATCTGAACAGATTCTAGATTTGTTTTGTAGTGGAGTTGGCCTTGAATTGACCAAGCTCAAAGAGTCTGCGGCAGCTCAAGATCTGCCTCGGCTGTTGCATAATTCGCGCGGGCTTAGAGCGGTTTGCCAATCGATATTTGTATCTGATATGGAACAGACTTGCCTTGAAATTGAAGCTGCTGGTGAGCGGCTTGACTGGCAGCTCGTTGTCGAACTTCTGGTTCGCTTGCACGAGCAATTCGCAAGTGTTTGTCGGCAATGTCACTAGCTAGGTCTAGTATGTCTTAGTAGTCAGCTTACTTGCGGCGACTGAGTCGTGCTCTCTTACAAGGTTAGAGACTGTGCTGAGAAACTTCTCTCCACCTTTGCTGTTGAGGTGCACGGTGTCGTAGAAATTACTCTCGTCATAAGCTTTTGCCGATTGCAGGTCAAGAAAAGGCACTGCTGATTCTTTGGTTGCTTCTTTGACGAAGCTTATATACTGTTGATAAAGCCCTGGGGGCATCAGCTTCAAATTGTCGTCAGTGAGGGGCATTGCCACCACACACAGTTTGATTTTGCGCTCGGCACAAAGAGCCGTGAGAGCGCGGAAACATTCTTTTTGCTTCTCAAACTGCTTGGCGTTGAAGTGCTTGTAGCGTTTGGCATATTCTTCGATGCTTTGCTTCCATACGGCATCGCGATCGCCGCCTAGCAAGAAGTTTGCCAAAGGGTCTACAGCGCTAGCATTAGCGGCTAAACTAGCACTAGAGGCAGACTTTGAGTTAGCATCAGTGCTAGCTCCGGCAACAGATCCTGCTTGATTTGACAGGGGCAACTGAGCCAGCATTTTGTTTTCTAGCTTTGCTGCGAAATCTTGCACTTTTGCTTGGTAGCGGCCGCGTTTGCGATACAAAAATACGCTGCGATTGAGAACGAAATCTCCTCTTTCGTCAAAGTTATTGAAGAACAATTTGTCGATTTTAGAAAAATCTTTGGTTTCAACCAGAGAGTCAAACACTGAGGTCATAGCCAAACCACCAGTGGTGTCATCCATAAAATCTCGTGGTGCTACGCCATAAATGAGAACACTTGGCCGTTGTTTTCCATTGAGCAATTTTTCTGTAATCAAATATGTATCAGAAACGAACTGTCCGGCAGTGGCAAGACTTACCACCGGTCGATCCACCAGCTTTTCTAGGTGAGAGCTGGTGTGATGCTGCATACAGTCTTTGAAAAATGCCCCATCGGCTACATCAACACTCCAAAGCGGGGCGAGAATAAGCGATGAGCCGATCAGAACCACGGGCTCTGTTCCAGCTCGGGTCTGCAAAACGTTTGTTGCTTGGGCTAAAGACTTCTGAATGGCATCTTTTTTTGACTCACCAGCGGCTTGGCCGTTTCCGGCCAAAGCCAGGTTAATAGCCAAGAACGCTAGTAAGGCAGTGGCGGTTTTGTTGATCTTCAAAGAAATGCCCAATTCTGATTGTCAGGAGGCTATTAAACCATACATCCTCTTGAAGCAGATATATTTCGCTTAATTTGACTCAGTTTTCAGGCTTTAGCCTTTTTTTAGCCGACTTTTTTAGCCGACGTTAACGGCGCCACCTTGGTAGGCGTAGATCAAGAGCATCCGGCCGCCGTGAGGGCCCACTGTGAGTGCTGTCATTGAGGTGAGCTGATAGCGGTAGTTGGAATGCTCGATAATTGACTGTGAAACGTCATCGGCCGGGCAAATTTCTTGCAAGACCATGGTTGGGCTCTTAATAAATTTCTTCAGTTTAGTATCGACAATATCAGTTAACTTGGGCATCGTTTGTCTCCTTTGTTGAGTGTTTTAGAAGGCTGCTGCGCCAGCTTCAGCTACAGCGTGGTCTTGGTCGCCAGAGCCACCGCTGACGCCAATAGCTCCGACTACTTTTCCGTCTTTTTTCAAGGGGATGCCACCGGCGAAAATCATGATTTTGCCGTCGTTAGAGGCATTGATGCCGAAAAACTGTCCGCCCGATTGACTATGACTGGCCAAGTCTTTGGTGGTTATGTCGAAGGCACGGGCTGTGTAAGCTTTTTTGATTGAAATATCGATACTGCCTAACCAGGCATTGTCCATGCGCACATGGGCGACTAGATTGCCGCCAGCATCAGCTACTGCAATATTCATGGGCTGGCCAATCTCGGCTGCTTTTGCTTCGGCTGCTGCAATTACTTTTCTTGCAATTTCTAGTGTAACCATACCTTTAGATGCCCCTTGCGATGATTTTTTGAATTTGGTTATAGATTTAGCTCTAAAAGGTACGCTAAGCCAGCACTTTTTTCTAGCGGTAGCATTTTCTGGGTGAAGCTGTTGAAAACTTATACACTGAAACCATGGGCAAGAAAAAACCTCTTCTAGCTATGATTTCCATTCTGCTTGGTCTACTTATTGTGGAGCCAATCATATACACGCCGGCAGATGCTCGTGCTCTTTCAGAAAGTGATCGAAAGCTCGAACTGCAGTTTGCCGGTCAACAAGTGCTAGTCACCGTTGCCGGTCGGCTCAATATTTCTCAATCTGACCTGCAAGCCTATGTCACGAGCGCTGCTTTGGCCGTGGGAAAAATCTATGGGCACATTCCTGCTAAACGCACTGTAATAAGAGTCGAAGCTGTTGATGGTGACAGCGTTGGCTTTGCTACTAGCACCTATGACGATGATAACGACTGCGGCCTGATTGAAATTGCAATAGGCCGCAATACCAGTCGGGAGACTCTAGATCAAAGCTGGACGCTCACCCATGAAATGCTCCATCTGGGTTTTCCCATAGTTGAACATTCAAAGCGCTGGTTGGCAGAGGGAATTGCTACGTACGAGGAGCCCATTGGTCGGCTGCGTATGGGCATGATTAGTGCTGACGATCTTTGGGGTGACCTCATGCGTTATGGTCCAACTGGCCTACCTCAACCCGGCGATCGGGGCCTCAATTACAGTCGTACTTTTGAGCGAATCTATTGGGGCGGGGCTATCTACTGCTTGCTTGCTGACATTGAGATCAGGCAGAAAACTGGCAATAGATACGGTCTTGAGCACGCTTTGCGCGGTATTGCCAGTGGTGGTGGTACTGCCCGCTCTGATTGGTCGGCCAGTCAAGCTCTAGCAGCTGGTGATCAAGCGCTAAACCTAGACGTTCTCCGTAGCCTGTATAAGAAGATGGCTTTTGATGCTTATCCAGTAGATTTAGCCAGGCTCTGGCAACAATTAGGAATTAAGCGAACTTCAAATGGCATTGTCTTTGATAACAGTGCGCCACTAGCTAAGATTCGCCAGGCCATTGAAAGAGGCAGTCAGTAACTATGAAAATAGTGGAGAAAGCACTTCATCTAGCATGCGGTGCAATAAGAAGTGCCCGCGCTTTGGCACTATATTGATTGTGGCGTGCGGTATGTGATCTTTGAGATACTGGGTCATGAGAATTGGCAGGAGCCGATCTTCCTCGCCATGCCAGAGAGTAACGTGGCCTTTAATTTCGCTTAGGTCAAAACCCCAGTCTTGTGCCACTGCGCGATAGTCGTCAACTACTCCCATGCCGCCTTGTCGAGTCGATTCAAAAATAAAGTCAGTGGCCTCTGCTAGTGAAAGCTCTTGCACAATTGCTTTATCGTTCTCAGAAAGTTCATTTTCCAAAATCCATTTCATGGTCGGCGCTGGCAGTTTGCCGCTAGCGTCTAGGCTTGCTGCTAGCACGCTTTCAAGGGCCGGAGGGCATGACAGTAATATGCGATCAGCGAGAAGACCAAGTTGCTCAACTTTAACCGGTGGCAGTATTGGTGAGGCCCCACCAACAGTGCTAATTCTGGTAAAACGCTGTGGTAACTTGTAGGCGCAGGCCCAGACGTAGGGGCCGGCTAGCGACCAGCCTAGTAATGGCAGCGATTCAATGTTGAGATGATTGAGTAAGTGTTCAACATCACTAGTCCAGTCAAGCAAGCTGCGCTTGGGCTGGGGTGATGAAATGCCAATGCCGGGCCGGTCAGGGGCAATTAGTCTGATGTTGTTTTCTTGGCAATGTCTGCTGGCAAATTCTATATCTAGTCGGCTGCTTACGCCGCCATGAAAATAGAGCAGCGGTTGGCCACCGCCGGCACCATACTGAGCCCAGCCAAGGGTGCGCCCATCGGGCAGCGTCATTGTATGATCTTGGCGTTCGTGCTCAAGCATTTACCGCGTCTACCTCGTCAAGAATCTGTTGCTTGGCTCTCAGAAGTGTCTGTATCAGGTTTGTTTTTAGCTTGTTTGAAGTTGGTCAGCTTGGCAGTCATTGCTTTGCCAAAGTGCGAGATAATCTGTTTGATTGGGTGGAAGCCCAGTACGTTGTAGACATCATAGATGCGCACCAGCAAAAAGCGCGTCTTCATGCAGCAAAAGACTTTCTCTTCGTGGGCACCAGGAAGCTCAGGTCGATATTTGCTTTTGTGACGATAGAGATTTTTGAAGTTGTAGAGATAATTTGCCTTTTCAAAAGAATATTTGAAGTGGGCGCTCAATAGTTTGCTGTGGCGAAATTCTTCGCTGTCGTCAACTTTTGCCAGGGGCGAGAGGCCGAGCGATATTTCTTCTTTGCCTTCGGCCTTGAAAATTTCCATGGCTTCTAACAAAATGAAATCTACTACTGAATAAGAGCGATCAAGATTGCTGCGCAAATGATTGGCAATGTAACCTTTAACTTTGCCGTCTTCATACATGGGGTCGAAAATTATGAAGCCGACAACCGTGTCGTCTTTGAGAGCAACAAACTTGCGTACGTCAATTTCGTCGACATAAACGATAGGACGCACAATAAATTGCATCTCGCTGTCGCTCATTACTTTTTGCTTCATCCAGTCTTCGCTGATCTTTCTAAATGCTTTGCGCATATCAGGATCAGATGACAAAACTTCTTTGCAGACTAAATTGTCTTTCTTGGCATTGTTCCTCGCCTGTCTAAGGCCTTGCTTCTTATTGCCAGAGAGGGTGAAATTTTGAATCTCGATTATAGTTTCTACGCCCAGTTCGTTTACAGAAAAACCGCGTTCATTGAGTATTTCAGCAGTCTCGCGCGAGGCGTGCAAGAAGATCGGATCTTTTTTATCGAGGAGGAAGGCATCGAGAAAAGCCCTTAAGTTTTCTTTGCTGCAAATGGGGTCGGCTAGCACACAGACAGAGTCTTCGCCATCGGTTAGAGGCACATAGGCGCAATAGCCGAGTTTGTCGTTCATGTAGTATTTCATGCCAGCTTGCAGCGAAGAGTAAGCCAGGGAGCCTCGACCGTGCTGCTTTAGTTGGTCAATGCGAAAGGCCGCTGTTTTTGTACCTGTTTGTAGGGTTTTGACTGCAGTCTGAAGAGCTTCTTGGCTGGTCGTCATCGATTGCGAGAGACCGGGCGCTACTTTTTTGATATTGAGACCTTTGCCTCTGAATCCCTTGAGCAAGTCCATATTCAAACCCTTTTTAGTACTGCGATCTATTTTTATGCCCAGCCCAATTCTGATGTCCTGCTCATGTTACTTTACTTTGACTGCAAAAGACGGCTCTGTATAATCGCTTGGCAGATATTTCTCAGGAATGGTTGTGCGGTTGCCGTCGCGCAAAGTGGCATAGTGAGGCGACATAATCTCAATGCCAGCTTGGTTAAACTGGTCTTGAATATTGCGGTGCAGGTCTGAATAGGTCACTGCCATAATTTGCGGTTTGTTGGTGAAAGCATTAATTTCGTAGCTGACAAAAAAGTCGTCAAGACTAGTTTGTAAAACAAAAGGGGCGGGCTCCGCCAGAATATTTTCCGTTGCCTTTGCTGCCGCTATTAGTGCTGCCTGTACATCGCGCCAGGGGGCGTCATAGCCGATTGTTACTGTGGTGTGTAGGATCAAGCCTGTGCGGTTCGAGGATGAGCTGTAATTGATGATATGGCTGCTCAAGACCATGGCATTGGGAATGGTTATATATTCTTGTTTGATTGTACGAATGCGTGTGGCTAGTAGAGTTTTCTCGACAACGTCGCCGACAGCATCTGATATTTTGACGCGGTCTCCTAGCTTGAAGGCGCCAGTGTAAGTGAGAAAAACACCAGCCACTAGATGTGATATCGCACCGCTTGAACCCAGAGAAAATAGTACACCCAAGAAAATCGAGACCTGTTGAAATGCTGGTGAGCCAGAGCCCGGCAAATAGGGGAAAATCAAAACGAAGGCGAAAGCAATCACCAAGAAACGAATAATCTTAAAAGTCGGATCTGCCCATTCTGGGTCGAAGTTGGCAATGGTAATAGTGCCCCTACCTACTTCTTTGAAGAGAAACTGTACGAAGGCAACGAGATAGTAGGTTGCGATTGCAATTAGGATAATGACAAATACGTTGGGCAAGTATGCCAGTATCGCCGGTAGTGCGACGCCGACTACTGGTTGCACAGCCCAGTCGACAATGTCGCTAGCTATACCTCTGGTTTCAGGAAAGAAACTCAAGGCCAAAGGAATGAAGAGGCCAAGCAGAGCGATTACAATAGCAACTCTAGTAACTCGCAAGACACCAACTAAAACGTCAGCTAGAGTGTGTTCTGATATCAGCTCAGCGTTTTGAATGCGCAGCGACTTAATTTGCTTGCCCCTGGCTACTTCTATCCAAGCGTAAATCTTGGGAAAGAGCCAATTCAAAAACATTAGTGAGAGCATTAGAGCAAGAGCTGATACTGCGGTCTGGCCTGCAGCCAATATCAGACTGCCTGGGCGATGAGATTCAATACTTTGCAGTAGTGCTTTCTTTAGGTTAGCGGCCTGGCGCTCAGCCAAGGTCATGCGACTAGTTAGACCTTCGGCCTTGGCATCTTGATCTGTGACTATCACCAAGGGCTCGTTGCCCATCATGATTTCGGCAACCTGGCGCTGATTGATAGCTCTAATATTTTCAACTAGTTGCAGATATTGCTTGTCACTTTTGGCTTTTTTCAGTCGGCGTTGGATATTCTCAACGCGAGTCTGGATAGAGTAAGGACCGACACTGTGGCGAACGCGAAAGACTTCTATGCCGTCAACTTCGATCGGTAAGCTGTCATCTGTTTTTTCGGCAGTGCTGTTCTCTGACTTTGATGCATTAGCCTGGCTTTCACTTGACTCCAATTGTGGAGCCACGAATAACTCATCGTCTTCCTGAGCGTTCTTAGTGTTAGCAGGGACGGTTACGTTTCTCTCTTGCTGCTTAGATTCTTGTTGAATTGGCTCTTGTTGGGCCAGTGCTTGCTGCCAACCGGCGCTGCCAACTAAAGAACTGATTAGTAGCAGACACTTTATTAAGGTCAGCTTCCAGCGATAATTAACAGCCATCATTATGTGTCTCCGCATTTGTCTCCGCGATTTTTGGTATTTGGTCAGGCTTTTAGTATTTAGTTATATTGGGGTCGACTTCGTCGGCCCAGCGCAATATTCCCCCAGTCAAATTCAATACTTGTTTGAAACCTTGACCACGAAGGAAATTGGCGCAACGGTCAGAGCGTGCCCCGGAGCGGCAGTAGATTATTATCTCTTGCTCTTGTAGGTCGGCAAGCTCCTGAAAACGCTGAGCTAACTCACCCATGGGTATCAATGCCGAGTTGTTAAGGGCACAAATCTCTACTTCGTGGGCCTCTCTGATGTCAAGAATGAAAGGTTTTTCTCCGGCATCTAGGCGCTTTTTCAGCTCTAGCGGGGTTATCTCAAGTTTTGTTGTGTTTGCTTCCATCTGACCTTATCCTTTTCTATCCAGCATTAAGTATAATCTCAACTTAACGTTCGCATTAGGAGGCGCAACCGTGGCCAGATCATTAGAGGAATCCCTTAAGGAAGTGCTCGCCGATGACAATAAAGTCTCGAAATACGAGGCAAAAGTTATCCGTGAGTTGGTTATGTCCGACGGTGTAGTCTCAGAAGAAGAGAAAGCAGCTTTGCAAAAAGCTTTGGCCAACAACACATTCGACGAAGAAGCATTCGAGCTGTTGTCAGGTCTTCTACTTAGATCGCACATGAAAGACTAGTCTTCAAATTTGTTCTGAGTTATTCCCAGAGCAATCTTTGAGCCAGACTAGGGCCAATGCCAAAATATTTGTTTAATAGCTCGGGTTTTGTTTCGGTAGCGATGACAAAACCCGGGCTTACGTATTTGTTCCAGGCTTCTTGAAAAGCTAGCCTGCCCTTTTCGGAGCGCGCCAGTAGATTGGGCACAGCATGATAACTGCCAATCCGTGGCTCGGCTCTTCCGCTTATATATTTGCGGAAGAACCGATCGCTTTCTTCCGGGCTGACGATTTCGGCTAAGGCAAATTCATACTTGGCAATTAAGTAGGGCTGGTTGGAGAGTGGTGATAGCACCTCTTTCAACGATTGATTGAAATATTTGCTGCTGTCGGCGTCGACAGTGTCTATAAAAATTCGATAGCTGCCATCGCTACGCACTGTGGCGTGGATATTTTCTTTGCCAATGGTGTGTGGCACTAGTTTGATTTGTTGCAGGGCAGCGAGCACTGCATAGGCAATGTCTAGTAGTGAGGATTCTTGTGAGTTCGGTTGGCACAGGTCTTTTTTGAGCTTAAGAAATAGGGCCTTTCTCTTCGCCGATGCTAGTACAGTGGCGGCAATTGCTGGCAAGACAGCAGTCCAGGCTAATGGCCCCAGGCCGGTAATAAAGAACGCCACCGCTGCTGATATCAGAGTTCCGACAGCGAAATATTCACCCCATACTCCATTTAAAGCTGCTCGTATTTGCTTAGCGTGCTCTTTGTATTTGCTGTTGTAGCGAATGTGAGGCGGTGTCAGCGCGAGCTTGCGCAACTTTGCTACCTCAATACAGTCGAATAAGCGATTTTTGTAGGGCTCACCAATTTTCCATAGATCATAGATTTGATCGCGTACAAGTGCTCTGCCAGCCATTTCTTGATTGAAGGAGTCAATCGAGGCGAAAACTTGAGCGGGGGTCAATTCAGAAAAGGCAGGGTGTACGTGGCCGACACCACATTCTATTTGACCATCGTCACAGATGCCAAAGTAGCCCTCATGTTTGCGCACAAACCGTTGATAGTCATTCAAGCCTTTTTCTAAACTAGGGGCAATACAGACCACATCCCAGTTGTTAGCTACTTTTCTCAAACCTAGTGCATCGTTTTGAATGCGAATAGAGCGGCCTCTCAGTTGTTTAACTGAAACTGGCGAAGTCGTGGTGGTTAAATCAATAAGTGTATTGAGTGCTTGGCTGTCCCAGCCTTCGCCAAACAGTCCACGTGTGCCAATCAGACATTTGGTAATGCCTCGCTCAAATAAACTAGTGCTCAATGCCACATAGAGCCTTGATTCCCAGGCCGATGATGTTGATGAAAGAGCCGAGAATAGATCGCCAGCTTTGCTACTTAGGCTAAGTTCAAAGTTATAGCCAGCCTCTTTTACAAACTCTCTGGCCGCTTCTAAAAATTGGTCTTTGATGCGGTTATCTACCAGTAGATGCGAGCCCGTCACCATGCAGGGGTTGAGATAGGTTGATATATCACTTGTGAGCAGTATGCGCATGGCGGCAATGGCGCCGCCTGACTCTTGGTTCAATACTCCTTTCACTGCAGTGGCCGACATACTTTCAAAGTCGGTGACTACTACTGCTCTCAAGCGATCCTGTAAAACTCGGTATTCGATAGCAAGAATCTCTGCCACCGCTTTTGGTTTCGCTTCACTAAATGCTAGAACGCGATCAACTGGCGATGCCTGTTTGCGCAGACCTTGTTCGGTAATGGCAAAGCCTAGTTTTCGCGTGGCCGCTCTGATGCGTTCATAGAGTTTGTGTGATTTTTCAGAATTGCTTAGTTTCAGTTTTTGCGAGGCAAAATCTTCAATAATAATCATCCAGTCTTCTAGTGTCGGCTGGGTCAATTGTTCTGAAAACTCTACGGATCTTGGCCTCGGTAGACCAAGTTTAGAAATTGCTCGTATCAGTGCCGAGGCAATCTCAGTGTTTTTTGCGAAGAATTTGCTAAAACCCTGTTCGGTTTCTATCTTCTGGCTGTAGTCGAAAATGTACTGGGTGAGCGGGGGATAATTAATTTCATTGGCTGCGCTAGCTGATTGGTCCAGATATTCGCTGCCACAGAGTTCTTCTATTAATTGATGAAATTCAAGGTGTTGCTCTGACAAAAAGTCGAACTCTTTTTTTGTGGGCTCGACGAAGTAGACCAGATCTTGAAAGGGGGCTAGGCCCTTTTCTCTTACTAGGGCCGGAGTTGGTACTTGATAGTCGATATCGCCCACAAGGTTGAGATAGCGCAACTCTTGACTGGCTGATTTTTTCTCTGGAGGGGTACCGGTTAAGCCAATCACTATAGGATTATCGAGGTGCTTGACTAGGTGCTGCATGATCGCAGCCCAATAATCAGTTAGATGGTGGCATTCGTCAAAAAGCACTAGTTTGAATTTCTGCCGCCTTAGGGTCTGCAGAAGCTCAATGGCGTTAGGGTGTAGTACTTCGTTCAAGTCCATTTCTTCAGCCAAACGTTTGCGCAATCGACTGACATGTCGCGAAATTTCTTTTTGATAGGCCTTGGGGTTATTCTGGAAAATTTCAAGAATTCTTAGCTCAGCTTCACCAGTGCCACCGGAGCGGCCTTTGATTAGTTCCTTCACCCATGAATTGTGAGCTAACTTTTCTAGATATTCTTGCTCTCTACCGGGTGTTGAAAGCACTTGATAGGTTAGTACAGTGATGGGTTTGAGCGGCTTGTCGTCTTGTGTACCCAGCAGTTGCTCTAAGCGCAATTTACCGTTGAAATTGTCGCCAAAATTTTGTTCATCGCTATCAATTGGTAAGAATAAGTCGAGCTTCCCGCCCCATTGCGATTGAATGGTGGTGTTGGGACACAGAATCAAAGCTGGGCATTTAAGAGTGCTGATCATTTGCAAACCAATGATCGTCTTGCCGGCTCCTGGTGGGGCCACAATATGAATTTCGCGCTCACCCCGAGCCAATTTATCATTGACTAGATCGAGAATTTCACGCTGATAGCCGCGCATCGGGTAGCGAAAATTCAAATCAGCCAGCAGTGGTTCTTGGGCTGCTCGAAAATCTGCGGGAATCTCTGCACTTGGTTTTACTGTCGAAAGCATTGCCCTATTTTACTTTCTTTTGTCGACTGTGCCGAATTTAGGGAAAAGATCTTGCTTGCTGGCTACAATGTCTGAGTCAGTATTCTAATGAATGGATATCAATGGGCCATCTCGTCGATATCTGCATCTTCTCAATAGGTCTTAAATGGCTTCTATATCTCCTGTATCCCCTATATCTCATTTGCCTTTATTGCAGATTGACTCGGTGGCGAAGACCTACGGTGAGCATCATGTGAAGGCGCTCAGTGCCGTGAGCATAAATATTGAAAGAGGCGAATTCGTCTCGTTGATGGGAGCGAGCGGCTGCGGCAAGAGCACTTTGCTCAATCTTATTGCTGGTTTAGACAGTGCCAGCAGTGGACGCATTATTTTTGATGGCGCCGATGTTACTACACTTACCGATGAGGCTGTCACGGCCCTGCGAGCTAAGAAAATTGGTTTTGTCTTTCAGTTTTTCAATTTATTGTCGACCCTCACCGTTGAAGAGAATGTTGCTTTGCCCCTTGAGTTAGGGGGAGCCACAAATGCCTCGGAACGGCAGAAGAGAGTCTTGGAAATGCTCACTGAAGTTGGTATGGAGAGTCGTCTAAAGTTTTATCCATCACAGCTTTCCGGGGGAGAAATGCAGAGAGTGGCTATTGCTCGTGCTCTAGTGCATAAGCCTGAATTGATCGTGGCAGATGAACCAACTGGCAATCTTGATTCTGAGAATGGCATAAGGGTGCTTGAGCTGCTTAGACATTTAAATAAGAGCCTCAAGCAAACTATCGTCATGGCTACCCATAGCGAGGAAGCTGCCGCCGTGGGAGACCGTATCATCCGCATGAAAGATGGCTTAGTTTTGAGTGATTCTTTGGTTGAACACTAAATTTGGAACACTAAAGAGAATTGCTGATGTCTTTTGCCTTTACATTGTTTCTTCGCTTTGTCGCTCGCGATGTCCGGCGCAACTGGGTGCGCACACTGCTCACAGTGCTTGGTATTGCTCTTGGTGTGAGTGTATACCTGGCGATTAGCATCGCCAACAACACGGCCATTTCACAGTTTAAGCAGACTGTTTCGCAAGTATCTGGTAAGGCCAATATTGAACTAATGCCTTTGTCTGGGCCAGCTGTGCCTGAAAATATATTATCTGAATTAGCCAACCTTCGGGTGCTCGGTGTTAAGTACACCCCGATGATTGATGAGCATTTGGTATTGGCCAATAGTCAAAATACAGAGCACAGTGCAAATAGTGAACACAGTGTAAGTAGTGAACACAGTGTAAATAGCGAAATAATCCAATTGATTGGCATCGACATGTTGGCAGATGCTGATTTTAAGTCATATCAGTCAGATGCTGACGATGATGAAACTGATGCCTCTGGGAAAATTCGCTCAGAAGATACAGATACCGATACAAACACACATACAGATAATTCTTCGACAGGTTCTTCAAGCTCAAGAGCCAGCGACAAGTCTGATAGCCTCAGTGTTTTCAGTCCTCGGGCGGTACTTGTCGGCGGCAAGCTGGCACGGCGCTATTCATTCAAAAAAGGTAGCGAACTTACTGTTATCGTCAACGATCAAAAAGAACGGTTAGTGGTGGCCGGTGTGCTCGGCACCACTGGTATTGGCGGCGCTTATAGCGGCAACGTCATTGTCGCTGACATCGGACTGGCCCAAGATATTCTCAAATGGGCAGGTAAAATTACACGCGTCGATCTAATTGCACCAGCAGAGGTCTTGCCATTGGTGCAAGAAAAGCTCAAAGAAATTATGCCGACTGATGTCCTTGTAGCCACTCCAGATACAAGGTCAGAGCAAGCAGAGAAAATGGTGCGTTCGTTTGAATACAACTTATTGGCCTTAACTTTCATTGCCTTGATGGTCGGTATGTTTTTGATTTATAACACCATGACTATAACTATTTTGAGGCGGCGCCCAGAAATAGGTATTCTGCGTGCTATTGGTGTCAGCCGCAGCACGGTGCAAAGTATTTTTTTGTGTGAGGCTACCGGTCTTGGCTTAATGGGCACGACCTTAGGTGTGGTCATGGGTGCTTTCATGGCTGATGGTGCCCTCAAGGCTGTTGCCCAGACCTTCCAATATTTCTATTTCAAAGTACCGCTTGAAAAAATTACAGTCGATCCGCTGCAGTATGCTGCTGCCTTTGCTATTGGTATGGGTTTGACACTGATAGCAGCTTTGCCACCACTGCTTGAGTCTACTACTGTCAGTCCGGCTGAGGCTACAAGACGTGCCTCGCAAGAAAGCAAAGTGAGGCGTAGCACAACACCGCTGTTTCTAGTGGGCTTAATCTGTCTAGCATCGTGTTATGCCTGTTCCTTGCAGCCAGCGGTCAATGGTTTCCCCTTGTTTGGATATGTATCTGCTTTACTTGCCATTATGGGTTCATCTTTTCTTGTCCCGCTGATATTGGCGAAATCGCTTCCTCTCATTGCTAATGTATTTGCCCGTCTCTTTGGCGTAGAGGGGCGTATAGCCGCTGTTTCATTGCAAGGAACATTGGGCCGCACGGCTGTCGCTTGTGCCTCGCTCATGATTGGTATAGCCATGATGGTCAGTCTGGCAATTATGATTAGTAGCTTTAGAAAGACAGTGACACACTGGATCGATCAAAGTTTCGAAGCCGACCTGTGGTTGCAGTCACAAGCTCGCGCTTCTGGTAATAAGTTTGGTCGCTTGAAAGAGGATGCGATTGCAGCTGTGTCCGCCGTCGATGGCGTTGCTGCAGCTGAAGGATTTGTAGATCGTAGTATCAACTATCAAGGGATGAGCGCTTTTCTGGCAGCGGCAGACTTTGATGTTTTGACTAACTATGGTAATCAACTTTTCTTATCTGGTGAATCAAGTAAAGCCGTTTGCGCGCGAGTGGTGGGCATGCATGCCATCATTTCAGAGCCATTTGCTGTACGCAAAAACTTGAAGAAAGGTGATTCAGTTGAAATTGAGACACCGCTCGGTAAGCGCCAGTTTTTCATTGAAGATGTCTTCTATGACTATGCCAGCGATCTAGGCTATATAATTATTCCGCGGGATGTTTATAAGAGTCTATATAACGACAGCAGTATCTCGAACGTTGCTATTTACTTAAAAGAAGGTGCTGACATTGAGAAAGTGCGTCAAGGTATTTTGAAGAATCTAGGCAGTAGTTCATTGGTTTCGTTATCGAGCACAAGTGAGCTGCGTAAAGAAGCAATTAGAATTTTCGACCGCACTTTTGCAATTACTTATGCCCTGCATACCATTGCTGTTACTGTGGCTATGCTTTCGATTATGAATGCACTCTTTGCCCTGACTATTGAGTCACGAAGAGAGTTTGCCATTCTGCGATATATTGGTGCTAAGAAGGCTCAACTAGCCAAAATTGTTTATTTGCAGGCGGCAATTTTGGGTGCCTGTAGCAATCTCGGCGGAATTGGCCTAGGCTACATACTCTCGCTTTTGCTCATTCATGTGATCAACAAACAGTCATTTGGCTGGAGCGTTCAATACTTTGTACCTTACGACTTTATTCTGCAATCTAGCACTCTTGTGATTCTTACATCCATACTCTCTGGCATTTATCCAGCCCGTATGGCCGCTCGAACTCTGGCTCCATCGGTGGTGCGCGATGAATAAGAAAAAATAGGAAAATAGGAAAGACTGGGGAATAGGAAAACAGGAAAAATAACAAAGGTGAGTTGACACATACATCGAAATTTCAAAATAGGTGTATATACACCTATTTTGCCAAAGCTCACTACCAGTAGATTATTTAGAACAAGCACAATATTTAGAACGAGTAGATTTTTTAGTGCCAATATATTTGAGGTCAAAATTGTAATGTTCAGGGAGTCAAATCTGTGTCGTATTTTGATTTCGCTTTGGCTTAGTGCAATTTGCGGCAATTGGTCCGCGGCCTTAGCCGCGCCAAAAGTCTATAAACAAGCCCTACCTGGCTATCAGTATAAGTTTCCCCAAGATCACTATAGCCATGACCAGTTTCGCACTGAATGGTGGTACTACACTGGCCACTTAGTGAGCGAAGATAAGCGTCGCTTTGGTTATGAGCTAACTTTCTTTAGAACTGGGGCTGATAACGAACCAACAAATAAGCAGTCAGCTTGGAAGCTCGATAATTTGTATTTGGCACACTTTGCCGTCACCGATGAAAATGGTAAGAAGTTTCGCTATACCGAGAAGCTCAATCGCAGTGGGCTTAAGCTTGCTGGTGCTAGGCAAGATGCTTACTATGTCTACAATGAAGGCTGGTCAGTGGAGAAAATCGGCGAGCACTATTTGCTTAGAGCCGATTCGCCTGAATACTCTATTCATTTATTGCTTGATTCGACTAAGAAGCCAATTGTACACGGTAGCAATGGAGTTAGTCAGAAAGCATCCTGTGTCGGCTGTGCTTCGCACTATTATTCAATGACTCGTCTCAAGACTGAGGGAACCCTATTTATTGGCGATAAGCCCCATGCAGTTACTGGTACAAGTTGGATGGACCATGAATTTGGCTCCAATCAACTGACCTCAGACCAAGCTGGCTGGGACTGGTATTCGATTCAGCTTGATGATAATCGAGAGTTGATGTTCTACTTGATGCGGCGTGCTGATGGTAGTCTTGAGAAAGAGTCTAGTGGCACAATTGTTGAAGCAGATGGTACTTTCCGTCACTTGAAGCTTGCAGATTTCAGTGCTAAACCTACCGGCGCATGGGTTTCGCCCAAAACTAAGGGCAAATACCCGATGGGCTGGAAGCTATCAGTACCCAGCGCTTCTATTGATATTGAGCTGACACCTAGCATGGTTGAGCAAGAACTTGTCACTGGTCGCTCTACTGCTGTCACTTATTGGGAAGGTTCTGTTGCAGTCAAAGGTACCTCCAAGGGCAAGAGTGTCTCTGGGCAAGGCTATGTAGAGATGACTGGCTACGCTGAGAAGTTTAAACAAAAGCTTTAAAAAATAGTCAAATTGGTGGGAACTTAAGCGCATCGCACCAGTCTGCGGAAATGAAAATGAAATGAAGGCTTGACGGAAGTCAAGTCCAATTTCGATTATTGAAGCTTGTGAATCACTTGGCGGTACGAATCCATGACTGTTACTAATGTCAGCCCATCATCTCCTATGTATGAAGCTCTGGCCCTTGAGCGCTTGGCCAATTTGGCCATTGATAAGCTCAACTGGAGCGAAGCTGCCCGATTGCTTTTAGAGTCATTGGCTATTAGAAAAACTGCTGATGGTGCCAATGCTCCTGGTTATGCTCTGACGCTAGATCGTTTGGCCGAAGTTTATATTAATCAGGGTAAGCTGGCTGAGGCTATGGAAGTTTTGTCTCAAGCTCTGCCAATTTTGGAAACTGCCTATTATCCCTCTCATGGCTCTGTGGCTTCAGTGCTCGAGCATCAGGGTGATTGCTTTGTCAGTTTAGGTCAGTTTGCCGACGCTGAGCCTATTTTCAAAAGAGCAGCCGAGATTTACATCGCTAGCGTCACTCTAGAAAATCGCATGACCCTGCGCTGCATGTATAAGGTAGCCAAAGTTTGCATTTCTCTTGGCAAGGCAAGCGATGCTAAAGCTGTCTTGCTAAAGGCTCTCAAGTATGTCGATACCCCCCTCGGTCCGGTGGCTGAGTGGCACTACCAGCTAGCTTTAGCGGCAATGCAATTGCAGGAGTTCGTCGAAGCTAGAGGATTGCTTCAGGTTGCTGCAGCAGATTTCAAGCAACGCAGTAACTATGCTCGGGTGGCCGACTGCTCACAGTCGTTGGCAGAAATTTGCCGCTCTGCCAGTGAGAATGCTGAGGCCGACGAGTGGATTCGTCAATCTGTTCTCTATGGATTGAAGGCTGTAAAGTCGCCCTATCCAAATGATATTTTCTTAGCTACACTTTTGCGAGCCTAGTTAGTCTTCAGCTAATTCAAGTCAGCTAATTCTCGTCAGCAAATTCGTGGCAACTGATCGCCCACAAGCATGTCGACGATGCGCTCGCCGCCAAAAATTGTTTTTAAGATTACGGTTTCTGCTGGTGCTGAAAATACTTCAGCGATAATGGCGCTATGTTGTCCTGCTTCGTTCTTGCGCATGGCTTCTAGTGCTACTTGAGCGTGGCTAGCTGGGACTACAGCAACGAGCTTGCCTTCGTTAGCCAAGTAGAGTGGATCTATACCTAGTATTTCGCAAATGCCTCTTACTTCAGCTCTAATTGGCACGGCTTTCTCGTCAATTTTGATGCAGACTCCGCTGGCTGAAGCGAACTCATTGAGTACCGTGGCAACTCCACCACGGGTAGCATCACGCAGGCAGTGTACTTGCGGGCAGGCTGCTAGTAGGTCAGATATTAGGTGGTTTAAAGCGCAACAGTCGCTATCAATATTGTTTTCTATGGCCAGGTCACCGCGAGCACCAATAATGGCGGCACCATGATCGCCAATGTGGCCGTTGACTAAGACTACATCTCCGGCTCTCGCGCTGCTTGAACTGACGTTTACCTGGGTTGGAATGACGCCAATTCCAGAGGTGTTAATGAAAATCTTGTCAGCGGCACCACGTTCTACCACCTTGGTGTCACCACTGACTACTTTGACTCCAGCCTTTTCTGCTGCTGCCTTCATTGACATCACTATGCGCCTCAAGTCTTCAACAGCTAAGCCTTCTTCTATGATCATGGCACAGGTAAGATAGAGCGGAATGGCCCCGCCCACTGCTAAATCGTTGACAGTGCCGTTGATTGCTAAGCTGCCTATGTCACCGCCTCTAAAAAAAATAGGGTCGACGACATATGAGTCTGTAGTAAAGGCCAAGCGATTGCCGTGGGCGGTTAAGAGGGAAAGGTCAATGCGAGCTTGGTCTTCTAGTGGTGCTAAAAGTTCGTTGTCGAAACTACCGAGAAAAATATCTTCAATTAGATCGCGCATGGCTTTGCCGCCACTGCCATGGGACATATCGATAGTCTGGCCGCGTACAACACCTGTTCTCTTGCGTATTGGCGACTTCATGAGACGCTCTCTTTTTTTAGGGCCATGATTTGTGGAAGATTGCCAAAATTATAGTAAGCGGCGCAAGCCCCTTCTGAAGAAACCATGAGCGCCCCCATGGGTGTCTCTGGTGTGCAAGCGGAGCCGAATACCTGGCATTGCCAAGGCTTGATTGCTCCTCGCAAAACATCTCCGCATTGGCACAATTCAGGATCTGCCACTTTAAGATTGGGCATGGAGAATTTTCTTTCGGCATCGAACTGGCTATACGCTTCGGTCATCTTGACGCCAGAGTTATCGATCGAGCCAAGGCCACGCCATTCAAAATAATCGCGCAGTTCAAAAACACTGGCCATCGCTTTCAAGCCTGGGCTGTTTCCTTGAGCTGATACTACACGAGCATATTGATTTTCTACCTGGCAGCGGCCCTCTGCTATTTGTTTGATTAAGAGCCAGAGCGATTGCAGTATGTCGATTGGTTCAAACCCTGTTATTACAATTGGTTTTTTATAGCGATTGGCGACAAAGTGAAAGGGCTCTTCACCAACTACCATGCTCACATGCCCTGGGGCAACGAAGCCATCAAGCTGCATACTGGGAGAGTCTAAAATGGCTTTGATTGTAGGAACAGTGGTGATATGGTTGCAAAACAGTGAGAAGTTTTTGACATTGTCTTGTGCTGCTTGAAGAACGGTGAGAGCGGTGCTTGGCATAGTGGTCTCGAAGCCAAGGGCAAAAAATATTACCTCGCGATCTGGATTTTTCTTAGCCAGTTCAAGGGCATCGAGCGGCGAATAGACCATGCGAACATCAGCGCCGTCGGCCTTTGCTTGCAGCAAGTTTTTGTGTGATCCAGGAACGCGCATAGCATCGCCAAAGGTTGTGAAAATTACCTCTGGTCGCTCAGCTAAAGCGATGCAATCGTCAACTCGCCCCATGGGCAGAACACATACAGGACAGCCGGGTCCGTGAATTAATTCGATTGTCTTTGGCAGAAGTTGCTCTAGACCATAGCGAAAAATTGTATGCGTATGACCGCCACAGAACTCCATGATTTGAAGGGGGCGATGTTTGGTTGTTTCAATTTGAGGCAAGAGACGCTCAATTTCAGCCAGAAGTGTTTTGGCTAACTCTGGGTCTCTAAATTCGTCAACATACTTCATATAATTCTTGCCCGATGTCACTCTAGTACTGATTCTAGTTTTGTTCAGAAATTTGCATAGCTTCTAGTTCTTTTTGCGCCTCACCTAACTCCATCAAAAGCTCTAAAGTCTTCTTGGCCTCGTCTTCGTTAATTAGACTCATGGCGAAGCCGACATGTACAAGAACCCAATCACCAATACATGATTCAATAGGATGCTTATCGCTCACTATGCAAGTCAGACTAACCTGCCTACGCACTCCAGATATTTCTACCTTTGCCAGATGCTTTGCCGCATCTACTATTTCAACGACTTGCCCAGGTATGCCAAGACACATGGCTTCGCTCCTTTTTTTCTATTTGACGAGCTGCCGCAACCACGGCTTGCCCAAGAGATATTCCACCGTCATTTGTTGGTACTTGCTGGTGAGTAAGTACGGTATAGCCATTCGTTACAAGGCCAGAGCTGACTAAATCAAGCAATGTTTTATTTTGAAAGACACCACCAGAGAGAGCTACTGTAGAAAGCCATTTTTCTTGATCTCTCCATGATTTTTTGTCTAGCGAAGATTTTTTGTCCTGTAAGCATAGTTGCTCTTTCGAACAAAGTTGCTTGACCATGTCTACTATGATTTTTGCTAATCCGATATGAAAACGAGTAGCCATTACTTCTGCTGCTGTACCTAGCCTCAAATCGGTCAGTAGTGCTTGCCACATGATTTTCGGCTCGATATAAGGCAAGCCGTCTTCTCGCTTGGCTATGGCAAAAGCGTAGCTATGATTGACTTCACTTGCAAGAGTATTGCCGTTGACAAGGGCCTCTAGCTCGATTGCTGCTTGCCCTTCATAGCTTACCGCACTGCGGCAGATGCCTATGGCTGCTGCAACAGCATCAAACAAACGGCCAGAAGAAGACGCAAGGGGCGCATTGACATTGCTTTGCAGCATTGAGTTGAACGTAGCTAAGGGTTTTGACTGAAAATATTTGGTTAGCTCTAGCTCTGCAAACTGCTCAATATAGTTTTGCCAGCCCAGGGCTGCCACTATGTGGGCGTAGGCATTGCGCCAGGGCTCGCGCATTGCCTGGGCACCACCAAGCATTGCCACAGGTTTGAAGGTTGCCAGTCTTTCAAAGCTACAATAGTCAGCCAGCAGGAACTCGCCGCCCCAATAAGTGTCATCGAGACCAAAGCCCAAGCCGTCTAGTGCTACACCGAGCACCGGGCCTGATTCTCTGGGCCAGCCGTTGTCGGCCAGGCAAGAGGCAATGTGGGCATGATGGTGTTGGACTTTGTCTACTACTATTTCTGTTTCTATTTCAGTTTTATTAGCAAGCTTTTCCCCGAGTTTGCTTGATAGATATTCTGGATGAAAGTCAATGGCGATGCGCTTTGGCTTAAATTGAAAACAGTCTTGATAGAGCTGAAGATTTTTTAGAAAGTCGCTAAAGGTCTTAGCCTCTTCTAAGTCGCCCATATGTTGAGACACTATGGCGCAGTTGTTTTGCAGCAAACAAAATGTATTCTTTAGTTCTGCGCCAAGAGCAAGAATTTCTGCTGCCGACTCGAAGCCGAGGGGCAGTTTGATTGGGCTGGGGGCGTAGCCACGGGCCCGGCGCAAGATTTCAGAAGTTGTGGTACCAGCATTTTCTTGTGCGCGCACTACTGAATCATCTAAACGATTGACGATTACTCGATCATGAAGCAAGAAGAAATCAGCTATTTGGCCAAGGTGTTCTTTGGCTTCGTCGTTGTCGGTGCATTGCGGTTCTTCAGAGCGGTTGCCAGAAGTAAGCACGATTGGCCTGTCGAAATTCTCTAGCAGTAAATGATGCAGTGGGGTGTAGGGCAGCATGAAGCCTAAAGTCGCTTGGGCGGGCGCCACTGACGGTGCGATCTTTGCTGCTGTTTCTAACTCTTTCTTTTTCAGCCCTTTCTTTTCTAACTCTTTTTTTTCGAGATCTCCCGCTTCTCGTCTATTCTGAGCGAGTAGAACGATTGGGGCCTCATGGCTGACTAATAGAGATTCTTCAGCCGGGCTGACTAGACAATATTTTTTGATTAGTTCGAGATCTCGCGCCATTAATGCAAAAGGTTTGTCAAAGCGTTGCTTGCGTTGTCTTAGAGTGGCGACGGCTTGTTCGTTGCTGGCATCGCAGGCTAAGTGGAATCCACCAATGCCTTTGATTGCTACGATCTCACCGCTCTCAATTAATTTGGCCGTGGCCTCGATGGCATCTTTGGCGGTGGTTGCGAAATTTATCTCACCATTCTTGTCTTCCAGCCAGGCTCTAGGGCCACATAGACTACAGGCGTTTGGTTGCGCGTGGAAGCGCCGATCGTCTGGATCTTCATATTCTTTTTGGCAGTCAATACACATCGGAAAGGCACACATACTTGTCATTGCCCGATCGTAAGGAATTGCTTTGATAATCGAAAGCCTCGGACCGCAATGGGTGCAATTGGTAAACGGATAGCGAAAGCGGCGATTTGATTGATTGAAAATATCGGCAATGCAGGCTGAACAGGTGGCGGCGTCGGCGGCGATATTTGTAGCCACGGCATTACTTTGACTAGTCTCGCTGATATCGATTACAAAAGTCGTCGGTATGGCCGGTGAAGCAAGAAGGTCTGTACCCCCAAAGTCTTTATCTGTAAGTTCTCTATACGTAAGTTCTTCGATGCGAGCAAGCGGTGGAGAGTTGTCTCGGATGGCCTGAAGGAAAGCTGTCAGGGTTGACTTACCAGCAAAGGCTTCTATTGAAACGCCATCGCCGTCATTTAATACCCTGCCCTTGATTCCTAGTTGATTGGCTAGCTTGAAAACAGTCGGTCTGAAGCCGACACCTTGTACCGTGCCTCTAACTCTGATTGTCCAGCCAACAATAGTTGTGTCTACTTGAGAATAGGTACTCACTGCTCTTTTCCGCTTCAAGAATGCCTAGAGCCTTAGAATGTCGATGTTCAGACAAATGTCTATGATCTTACAAAGGATACCACCGCAAGCTGTGCACTTTACTTCATTTGGGCTGGCGTGGGGCGAAATTGGCACATGATTATTCTCTATTGAGCTAAAGTAGTCCCCAGCGTTCGCCAGTGTACAATCAACAAGGTCCCTCTGATTGAAGTAATAAGGGGACCGAATGTGAAAATTGCACAGGTAAATTGCAGGAAATATTGCAGGAATACATTGATTCAACTTCCTCTACTTGGTACCGCACTAATTCTTGGCCTCAGGCATGGCATAGATCTCGATCATATTGCCGCTCTTGTTGATATTTGTGGCGCCAGTGCTGGAGAACCACGCTTGCGCAAGAAAGGCCTTTTGCTTTCCCTCGCCTATGCTCTCGGGCATGCCCTTGTCATTACTATTCTTGGTCTGGCTGCCATATCATTTGCGGCCCTGTTACCTGCTTGGATTGATACTGTGATGGAGCGTGTGGTCGGCCTTACTCTTGTAGTACTTGGCCTCTACTTACTCAACACTGTATTTGGTGCCATAAAAAATGCTGATACATTTAAATTTAAAAGCCGCTGGACGGCATTTTATTCTTGGTTAAGAGAGGCTTTTGCTAAGCTGACAAAGCAGTCTGTAAGTGCCGAAGAACCTGTTCTCACTGCACAAGGGACGTTTGCTATTGGTATGCTCCATGGCATTGGCGCTGAAACCGCTACCCAGGTATTGCTGATATCGGCCGTTGGTGGAGTGGCTTCGCAAACTACAGCCATAGCAATGCTGGTTGCGTTTGTATTGGGCCTAGTGGCATCTAATACATTCATTGCCATCATTTCACTGGGTGGCTTTGGCACTGCCGCTAACTGGCGACCGCTGTATCTTCTCGGTGGCGGGCTAGCCGGCGCATTTAGTCTCTTTGTCGGCGGCACGTTTTTACTTGGGGCAGTAGACTGAAACTAGACTAGAACTAGATAGAAACTAGAGTTTTTAATCTATGTCCATGGTTCTATTTCTTCTGAAAAAATGGTTTCCATGGAAACCATTTTTTCAGAAGAAAAGAAGGTATCAGTTCTCAGTTAAACCGACTATTCGCTAGATTCTTTGTCTTGCTTCAGCTCTTGCTCTTGCACTGGCTCGTTGTCAATTAAGTCGTCGTTGGGGCTGACAGCAACATGCTCACCACCGCTGAGGCCCTGTTTAACTTCTACTTCGCTGCCGAAGTCGCGACCGATACTAATTAGTTGATATTTTGCTTTTCCGCCTTTGACGACAACGACATATTGTCCATTTGGTCTTGTCACTAGAGTGGTTCCTGGCACACGAATCCATTTGCCTTCCCGGGCACCAGTCAATTTGATTTCAGCGTACATGCCAGGCAGTAGAGAGCGGTCTTTATTGTCAATTTGAATTTCTGTTTGACGCGTTCTTGTATTAGGGTCGAGAGCACCGCTGACATTGGTGACAATGCCGTTGAATTTGCGATCGGCAAATTCTGGTACTGTAATTTCGGCAAGTTGACCGGCCTTGAGATAGCGAGCGACACGCTGAGGGGCGCTGACATAGACTCTTAACCTATCAATGCGGGCTAGCTGGTAGAGCTCTAAATTGTTAGACTGGCTGCCTTTGGTGATCAGAGCACCAGGGTCGACTTTGCGCAAAGTGATAATGCCGTCAAAGGGCGCGAGAACTCTTTGAAACGATTGCTCTACCTCTAGCCTCCTTACTGAAGCTTGCTTGGCTTTAACTTCAGCTAGAGATTCTTGTATTTGTGATTGGGCCGCCACTATTTTTGCTTCTGCGGCTCGCTCGTCGGCATCCTGAGCTTTCAGCTCAGCTGAAGTAGTATCAAGAAAGCGCACTTTTTCGTCTCTTGCCTGCAGGCTTACTGCCCCTCTTGTGGCCAAGTTAGACCACCTAGTGGCAGTGACTGTGGCATAGTCAACATTGGCTTTTGCCTTTATTACATTGGCTTGGGTGGTAGCCTTTTGGGCGACAGCTTCTTTTAGCTGAGCTTTGGTTTGATCGACTGAAGCTTTGGCTCTAAGTAAGTCTGCTCTGGCCTGTTCTAATTCTTGGTCTACTGTGGGGGTGTCGATAACCGCTAAGAGTTGCCCTTTTTTCACGAGGTCGCCAATATCTACTAAGCGCCCCGTCAGGTAACCATCAACACGAGCGTAGATTGTGGTGTATTGAATGGCGCCAATATTAGCTGGTAAGACTAGCTTCTCTGTTTCATTGGCTGGTGTGGCGACAATTGTTCGCACTACAGGTAGTGCGCCTACGGTTTCGCTGGTGGCTTTGTCAAGATCTTTCTTGCGTTCAAAGCGCGGTACAAGACCAAACACTAGAAGAGCGGCGAGAATTGTCATGGCGACAATGACTACGATAATTAGCTTGCCCAGACCATGCTTTTGTCGCAGCCTGTTTTTCGATTGATTAGTCAACATATTTATTGTTGCTTTAATTGTCACTTTGGCCTCTTTCGCAGTAGAGAAAACATTAGGGGTACAAAGAGCAAGGTAGAAAATGTCGCCACTGTTAGGCCGCCAATAACCGCTCTGCCTATGGGGGCATTCATCGAGCCCCCCTGGCCACCACCAATAGCCATCGGTATCATGCCGATAATCATGGCTGTGGCTGTCATCATTACAGGTCTGAAGCGCTGATAGCCAGCGTTAAGTGCGGCATGCCAGACGTCCATATCTTTGTCTTCGGCCAATTGCTCATTGGCAAAAGTTACCATCAAAATTGAATTGGCCGAGGCTACGCCAACGGTCATGATCGTTCCCATCAGGGCGGGAATGGAGAAGGTGGTTTGACTGACAAATAGACTCCAGAGAATGCCAGTAAAGGCCCCTGGTATGGCCATTAAGATAATCAGCGGGTCGAGCCAACTTTGGAAATTAACTACTAGAAGTAAATAAACCAAAAGTAGGGCAAAGACTAATCCAAAAATAAGTGCGGCAAAGGCCGACTTCATGCTGTTGACCTGACCACCCATAACAAGGAAGGTGCCTCGTGGCAGGTCTTTTTCGTACTTGGCTAGAATTTTCTCAATTTCAGCTGATACTCCACCGAGGTCTCTTTGTTGGCAAGCGGCATAGACATCAAAGACAGGTTGAGCATTGAGATGATTGACCACAGCAGGTGTGCCAGCTCGGTCGAAGTTGGCTACGTTAGTCAGGAGGGGCGGCTGCACCACGATTGGAGCCTGTGACTGATTGGCCGTCTGAGCGGCGGCTCGCGCTGTAGAAGTTGAAGAAGTAACTGCAGTGATGCGCATATCATCAAGGCTAGATATTTTGTACTGCGGTGTTTGAGCGGCCAAGTTATAGTTGACACCGTTCTCTGTGTTGAGCCAAAAATTTGGTGCTGTCTGAAAACTGGAGCTGAGCGAGATCAAGAATGAATTAGAAATGTCTCTTTGGGTCAAGCCCATTTGATTGGCCCGAGTGCGATCTACTGACCAGACAAACTGTGGTGCATTTACTACCTGGTGCAAACAAACGTCTGCTGCTCCTCTTACATTTGCCACATCACGCTTAATCTTCTGGGCTAGTTCGTAGTTTTTCGCTTGATCAAGGCCAATTATGCGTATATCAATTGGTGCTGGTAGGCCAGCATTGAGAATTTGGGTGACGATATCAGCTGGTTGAAAATAATATATAACAGAGGGAAAATCATGGGTGAGCATGCGGCGAATTTCTTTCTGATAGTACACAGTTGGATGACCGCGCTCTTCTGCTAGGGTTACTAGAATTTCGCCATCAGCTTCTGAGATTGTCTGGCTATCAGAGAAGGCATAGTTGACGCCGCTTACTGGCATACCGATATTGTCGGTTATCAGTTTGATTTCATCTTCTGGTATCAGCTTGCGAATTGCTTCTTCGATTTTTTTGTAGAGTCGCTCAGTTTCTTCTACTCGTGTTCCTGGGCGGGCATTGATGTGCAGTCTTAGCTGCCCGGCATCTATGGCAGGGAAGAAATCTTGACCAATCATTGGTAGTAGAAGTAGAGAACAAGAATAGAAAGTGAGGAAAATTGAAATAGAAAGAACCGGATGATTTAGTCCTTGTTCAAGTACGTGTTTGTATTGTTCGCGAAGAAATTCGAAGCCACCGTCAATTACTAAATATATAGAGCGGAAGAACCCGGGTTTCTTGGTTGGGGTTTCTGCGCCTTCGTGCTCATGAGCCAGTAAGTGCTTACTCATCAGCGGAACAATCGTGCGCGAGAGCCCGTAAGATGCCAGCATGGCAAAGACTACTGCCATTGCCAGGGGCACAAAGAGCGAGCGCGATGGTTCGGTTAAAAACACGACTGGAACAAAAACTATGCAAATAGAAAGAGTTGACACCATAGCCGGTGTGGCTACTTGTTGTGCTCCGTCAAGAATAGCCGTGACAATATCTTTGCCCATGGCCATATTGCGGTGCACATTTTCAACTTCGACTGTGGCATCATCTACAAGCATGCCAACTGCTAGAGCTAGCCCGCCAAGGGTCATTGAGTTGATGGTTTGACCAGCGATGTGCAGACCAATAATAGATGCCATCATCGCCAAGGGAATACTAGTGGCGACAATCAGAGTACTGCGCCAGCTGCCCAGTAAGGCCAGCATCATCAGTGCAGTCAGACCAGCGGCGGTAATCGCTTCCTTCACAACGTCGGCCACACAGTCGCGCACAAAGACCGATTGGTCTACCAAAATTTCAATGTTGCAAGCTGCTGGCACGATTTGTTTGATGCGAGGCAACACTTGTTTGACATTTTCAACTACGGCAAGAGTAGATGCTGTGCCGTTTTTAAGTATGTTAAAGAGAACAGCTCGCCTACCGTTTTGATTGACTATATTCAATTGTGGTTGGAAGCCGTCGTGTACAAAGGCAACATCTCTGACAAAGACGACAGTGCCTTTGACTGATTTGATGGGGATATTATTCAGTTCGCCAATTTTTTCTGGCACATTATTGAGGGTCATAATGTACTCGTAAGGGCCCAGTTTGGCTGTCCCTGACGGTGCAATAATGCTTTGCGAATTTATTGCTTTGGTGACGTCATTGGCTGACACGCCGCAGGCTACCATGGCCTGTGGGTTAAGATCGATCATGACCTGGCGATACTTCCCGCCATAAGGAAAGGGAATGGTCGCCCCTTGCACAGTGGCTAGTTGGTTGCGGACAAAGTTGTTAGCAATGTCGAACAGTTCAGCTTCGCTCATGGTCTTGCTGTTGATACCAAGTTGCAGCACCGGTACATCTGTAGCACTAGATACAGTGACAAACGGTGGTGTCATTCCTGCTGGCAAGTATTCGAGCACAGCATTGCCCATGGCTGTCACCATGGCTACAGCTTCGCCAATATCAGTGCCCTTGTGTAAGTAGACTTTGATAATTGACATTCCAGACAATGACGTCGACTCAATATGCTCAATGCCATTGACAGTTGAAGTAAGCCAACGCTCAGTCACCGTGGTGATCAAATTTTCAACGTTATAGGGCGACATGCCAGTGTAGGTCCAGACACAACTGACAATGGGAATATCTATGGAAGGAAAAATGTCGACTGCCATTTGCTTGATGGACATGACGCCAAAAAGTGCTATGGCCAGGGCCATAACAATAAATGTATGGGGCCGTTTGAGAGCTAGCTCAACTATCCACATGGGCTAACCCCGTGGCTTTTTTAGATTTGCCTTTTCTCGCTAAGCTAAATATTAGAGGCACGAAAATCAAAGTAGAGAGTGTGGCCACAAGCAGCCCGCCAATTACAGCACGCCCGATTGGGGCATTTTGAGAACCGCCCTGACCGCCACCAATCGCCATCGGAATCATGCCGATAATCATGGCAGTCGCCGTCATGATAACAGGTCTGAAGCGTTGATACCCTGCGCTTAGGGCTGCTCCCTTGGCATCCATTTCGCTATGCTCGGCTAGTTGTTCTTTGGCAAAAGTAATCATCAAAATTGAATTGGCTGAGGCCACGCCCATGGTCATAATTGTGCCCATAAGAGCCGGAATGGAGAAAGTCGTCTGCGTCACAAAAAGACTCCAGACAATGCCTGACAGTGCCCCTGGGATGGCCATGAGAATAATCAGTGGGTCACTCCATGATTGGAAGTTCATCACCAGCAAGAAGTAAACTAGTAACAGTGCGAAAGCGAGGCCGGCAATCAAGGCGACAAAGGCAAGTTTCATACTCATTACTTGGCCACCAATAAAAATGAAAGTGCCACTGTGATCTGGCAGATTGGCCTTAGCGCGGTCGACAATAACCTTGATGTCTTTGGCCACGCCACCAAGATCGCGGCCTTGACAAGCGGCGTAAATATCAAACACTGGTTGCACATTTAAATGGTTGGCCACCGCTGCTGTTTGCGCCCGTGACACTGTGGCTAAATTCATCAGCAGTTGTGGTTCTCGCGGTGTTTCTTCAGCACCAGTTAAGGCTGGTGTGACACTGGTCAAGTTTATGTCATTCATATTGGCCAGAGAGCGCTGTGGCGTCTGAGCCGCCAGGTTGTAGGCGACTCCGTTTTTTGCGTTGAGCCAGAAATTGGGATTGGTTTGAAAGCTTGAACTCAAGCTAGTAGAAAAAGCATTTGATATATCTTCTTGAGTGACACCAACTTCTTCAGCTCGTACTCTATCGACTTGCCATTTTAAGTGCGGTGCATCTACCACTTGATGCAAGCAGACATCAGCCGCCCCTGGCACACGCTCAACTTCTCGTTTGATTTGTTTAGCTATTTCGTAGTTCTTGTCGCGGTGCATGCCGAGCACGCGAATGTCTATGGGGGCTGGCAAGCCGGCATTGAGTATTTGGGTGACGATGTCGCCTGGTTGAAAATAGCAGGCTAGGTCGCGAAACTGCTGTTGCATCATCTTTCGCACTACTCGTTGGTAGTAGTCTGTATTGTGAGCGCGCTTTTCTTTTAGTGTGACTATAATTTCGCCGTCAGCTTCGCTCACTGTTTGACTATCTGAATAGGCATAGTTGATGCCACTCATGGGCAAGCCAATATTTTGCGTTATAGACTCAATTTCTTCTGCTGGTATAGTTTGACGAATGGCCTTTTCCACTTTTTTAAAAATGCGCTCGGTTTCTTCTACGCGTGTACCTGAATGAGCACTGACGTGAAGGCGCAGAGCCCCGCCATCGATGGTAGGGAAGTAATCTTCACCGATTAGGGGCAGCATTGAAAGCGATAGGGCGTAGAAACTCAAAAATCCACATAGTGTTAGCTTTGGATGATTGAGAGCAGCTGCCAATATCTTTTGATATTGTTCTCGCAGGGCTTCGAAATTGTTGTCGATAAACTTGTGTATGACGATAAACGGGGTGAGCCAATTTGTGCTTGTTTTTTCACTCTCAGCCTTGCCTTCTTTTTCATTCTTAGTTTCATGTTCATTTTTACCATCATTCTCATGGGCCAATAAATGCTTAGACATCAGTGGCACGATTGTGCGCGATAGCCCATATGAGGCTAGCATGGCGAAGGTAACAGCCATGCCCAGGGGCACAAACAGTGACTTAGAGGGCTCAGTCAAAAATAGTAAGGGCACAAAGACAATACAAATTGAAAGAGTTGAGACAAGTGCTGGCAGCGCTACTTGTTCTGCTCCATCCAAAATTGCGGTCTCGATATCTTTGCCCATGGCCATGTTGCGGTGAACGTTTTCTACTTCGACAGTGGCATCATCCACTAACATTCCTACTGCAAGGGCTAGTCCACCTAAGGTCATTGAGTTAATTGTTTGACCAGCGAGGTTTAATCCAATAATCGAGGCCAGTATGGCTAGTGGAATAGACGTAGCGACAATTAAAGTACTGCGCCAGCTACCAAGCAATGCCAACATCATTACGGCAGTAAGCAGACCAGCCGTTAAGGCCTCTTTGAACACTTCAGAAACACATTCGCGCACGAAAAGCGATTGATCTACTAATATGTCGATCTCACAAGCGGCTGGCACAATCGACTTTATGCGCGGCAGAATTTCTTTTACACCCTGCACCACCGATAGTGTTGAGGCGTTGCCGCTTTTGAGCACATTAAAGAGCAGGCCGCGTTTACCGTCTAAATTGACTATGTTTAGCTGGGGCTGATAGCCGTCATGCACTTGGGCTACATCTTTGAGAAAAACCACAGCCCCCTTAACTGTTTTGATTGGTACATCGTTAAGCAATGCCAAAGTCTTGGGCATATTGTTCAGTACCATGATGTATTCAAAGCTGCCTAGTTTGGCTGTACCATCAGGAGAAACGATATTTTGATCGTTGATTGCTTGAATGACATCGTGTGCTGACAGGCCAGTGGCGCGCAACATCTGTGGGTCAAGATCAACCATCACTTGGCGATACTTGCCACCATACGGAAATGGTATAAGTGCGCCTTTTACTGTGGCCAGCTGAGTGCGAATGAGATTGTTGGCAATGTCAAAAAGCTCTGACTCTGACATCGTTTCGCTATGTATTGAAAGTTGTATTACCGGCACATCGGTGGCTGAAGATCTAGTAACAAACGGTGGGCTAATGCCGCGAGGCAATTGCCGCAAAATTGCTGTTCCTACCGATGACACCATGGCCACCGATTCGCCCACTGGCGTGCCTTTTTGTAGATAGATTTTGATGATACTCATGCCCGAAAGCGAGCTTGATTCCATGCGCTGAATGCCATTGATAGTAGAAGTCAGGGCTCTTTCAGTAACTGTAGTGACCAAATTTTCCATGAAATATGGAGACATGCCAGTGTAGGTCCAGACACAGCTAACCACCGGTGTGTCAATGGTAGGAAAAATGTCTATAGCCATCTTATATATGGACAGGCCGCCAAATATAATGATCGATATTGCTAGTACTATAAAGGTATAACCCTGGCGCAGAGCCAGTCTAACAATCCACATCTGCTATCTCATCACTTTGATGAATTTAGTTTACCATTGCAGGTTGTGCCTCTAAGCTTGCGCTTTTTGCTGTTTACTCTTAGGGTAAACAACGTTATAGATTGATATTGATACTGTTTACCTTACCTGGCTCCCTTGACTACGTTGAATTTTTCACGCCTGTCGCCCTATTGCAAATATCTATTAGTAAGTTTGTCAGTGTTGACGTCAACTGCGGGCGTAGCTTTTGCTCAGCCGCGCGGAAGTCAAGTGCCGCCATCCAATACTAATTCTACAAATTCTACTAATTCTGCCAATTCGACCAATGCTCCAGTGCTACGTGGTTCCCCCGTGCCGACAACACGGCCAGCCGGTATCGGTGAGAATTCGGCCGAAGAATTACCGAGATTGCGCGGCCTTGGACCTGAAAATCAGGCAGCAAGAGAGAGCATAGACTCTCTTGCTAATGAAGTCACAAACACCAGCGGTAGTATTTTCGTTGACGCTGAGAAAGTTTTTGTCAAACCGCCTTTACTAAAATCTTTGATTACTTTGAGCGAGGGTTCTCCCCTTAGCATTGACGCTGAGCAATCAATTGACATCACTCTGCGCGATGTACTTAATTCAGCACTCTCAAATAACTTGCCTATAAAAATTTCGCAGACTGCCACGCAAGAAAAGAAGTGGAATTACATACAAGCTCTCTCTGGATTTCTGCCATCGTTGACCAATGATATTAGCTATCAGCGGCTTGACGGTAACTATGTTAGCCCGGCTGGTTTAGCCATAGGCATCCATAACCCCTATTTGACCATGGCCAGTGGCTTTCAGCAGTATCTGTTTAAGGGTGGTGGCATACTTTATACTGCCAAGCAAAATCAGGCCCGCTACCGAGCCTCTAAGTTTGAGTTGAGTGGCACCATTAATGACATGCTGCTTGAGTCGGCCGAGCGATACTATGATTTGGTGCGCAATGATGTGCTCTTGCAAATTAGAGTAAAAGCAGTCGAAGTATCAAAAACGCTTTTAGTAGTCAATCAAGATCTCTTTGATAATGGCGTCAATACAGAGCTTGATGTGCTGCAAGCTAAGTATCAGTTATCTGCCGATCGGCAACACCTAATTAAGCAGCAGGTGGCAAGGCGTAAGTCGGCCATAAAACTTGCCACTATCTTAAATATGGATCAAGGCACTGATTTGTCTATAAGAAACAGGCTGGTGGCCAAGGCACGTTTAGTCGACTCAGCTTTGCGGCCGGCTGATCTATTGAAGATAGCTATTGATAAAAGACCAGAGCTGAAGAGATATGAGCAGCTACGATTGGCTGCCAAAGACGCTATCAAAGTCGCTCGCTCAAGTCTATTACCTTCGGTGGCCGTAACAGGCGCTGCCATTGGCTCTGGTTCATATGCCAGCAATGCTTCTCTCTCTAGCTTACAAACACAGCAAACATCATTGAGTAGCTCAGGTGCTTCGGTTGGTGCCATCAGCAGTGCTGGCGGACTGCCACTAGCAACAGGCGGCAACGGACCTAAGCCTTGGACCACTCGCTCACTGTTCACTATTGGTGTTGATATGCAGTGGAATCTGGGTGGCCTTGGTCTGCAAGAAGTAGCCCAAGTGCGCGCTAAGCAATGGGAAGCACGGCGGGTGCAATTAGAGTTCAATCGCGAGCTAGAGAAAGTTTTTCAGGAAGTGCGCGATTCGTATTTAGCTAGTATCAGTACCGAGAATCTCATTGTCGAGACCACTGCTGCTGTGAAGTACGCCGAAGAGGGTTTGCGACTGGCTGAACTGCGCTTCAAAGAAGGGGTTGGCACCTACCTTGATGTCATCAATGCGCAAAAATCTTACACCGATTCTTTGATAGACAAAGCCAGCGCCATTATCGAATTTGATCAGGCCCAGGCCAAACTTTTGCATGCCATTGGCTGCCTTAGTGTCAATACGCTTACTGCAGCGGCACCGTTGAATAAGGCGCCGATGTAGCTTTATGCTCTGTCGCCTCGCTTGCCACCGCCTGATTCTGCTGAGCATTGTAAACTTGTATATGATATTGCTTCTCCCCCAGCGCAGCCAGGTTCACTATTGGTCGTGAGTAACAAGTTAACAGAACTAATTCTATCCGCTGTTGCGGGCGCGCTTATTTTGACGTTTGCTCTCGGTCTGTTACCGACTGTACGCTTCGATAGTGAGCGAATCTTCGTGTATGTGCATCCGACGCACATTGTTGTGGTAGGTGAATATGACTATCGCAATGTGCTGCCGCTGCCTGTTGGGCAGGCGCTAGCCTGCCCATTTAAAACTGACAAGACTCATCCCTTGCCTGAAGTGTGCGTGGTGGAAGATCTGTCTTCAGAAAAACCCCTCGTGTCTTATGATTTGCCTGCTAGCCGTGGTTTTCTGGTGCCATTTTTTCCGTTTGAAAAAAAGACCATTCGTGTAACCTACTCTCAGCGCTGTGGGGTACCAAGTGGCCAATACATATTGCTCACAACTCATCCGTGGGGCAATTCACTCAAGTATGGTATGTATAGGATGATTGAATGTGATACCAAGATCGTTGGGTCCAATTATGCGCTCAGTTCCAATAACTCTGGTTTGCTCAGTTTCGAACGCTCGGACTTTATGCCAGATCGCGATTGGGCTTTCCGTTGGGCAATAGCCAGGCACTACAAGACAATGAGGATGTCGCAAATTGGCAAGTAAGAAATCTAGCGAGGCCATAGTGCACTCTTTAAGTCGTCTGGTGAAAAACCTTGGGCCACTCTTTTGTTTAGTCGCAGTAGCGTCTATTCAGCCTGCTTTCGCAAATAATCTTCCCGCACCATTTCCTGTCGTAGCCCTTGCGCCTGCGGTTTTCGTTTTGGTGACTATGGCTCTGAGTGCCGTTGGTGGCGCCTATGCAATCAAGCGCAAACGTGCTGAGCTTGGAATTTCGCGAGATCTTCCGTTGGTTCTGAGGGTCAGCTATTGGTTGGTTGCCATACCAATTGCTTTGTACCTAATGGCACTAATGTGTCTCTATGTTCCAGTCGGGCTGTGGTCAATTGGGCGGGCGATGCAAATGATTATTTGGGGGGTGCAGCGGATGAAGATGCGAAACACTGCGCCTGAGTTTCTTCAGGCTGCCAGCGCTCAGCGCTTGCTTTCAGCTGGTGTCATTCTGTTTGCGCTCTCGATGCTGATGCTGCAATTTTGGCAGACGCAGGTTTTTAGTCTGTACAAAGTCGCTTTGCCAGGCGTCCTGAGACAACTGGAAGAACTCAACCACCAGCAATCTCCGGCACCGTCAGTCAAGACGCCTGCCATCTAGAGTTAGCAGTTGAAAGTTAAGATGATCTTGACGGCGTTGACTGAGGCTAAGAGTCCTTTCTTGCGGCCAATCAAATATTCTCTTTTCCTGCCCCTCGGATTGTTTCTATGGTAACACTGACTTCATATAGGCCGAAGCCAGTGATTTTGCGGGTTGAGCTAACAGTGGTAAACTATAGTCCAACTTGGGAGATATTACCGTGAGAAAATCACTATCCGCTTTTGCGTTGTTTTTAACTATTACCGGTATTTATCTGACCACTCAACCTGCCCGTGCGCAAGAATACGCACCAGGTCAAGGCGTAGAGGTCGACATCAGCGGAATAAATAATTGGGAAGGCGGAACAGTTGTACCTTTTCTTCCGGGTGACTCGCAAGACGGGTACCAGGTGCGTGTAAAAGTACCTCGCTACTCTTTATATCCAGATGGCTTCATGGTCCAAAAAATTCACATGCGTCCGGGTGCTGCACCTGCCGCCGCTCAGCAACAACAACAACCACAACAGCAACAGCCACCACAACAAGTTCATGCGGCTCCGGCACCGGCAAATCAAATTCCACAAACATGGGAACCGGTGCATAATCCCCGCCCAGTTCAAAACGTATTCGCAGCTCAACCCGCAGCTCAGGCTCCTAATCAAGGACAAGCGGGGCAATTAAAATTCAACGCTGGAGATCATGTCGAAATAGATAAAGCAAAAATCAATTCATGGGAGGGTGCGACCGTTCTCCCCTTCCAGGGCAACGACCCTCGCGATGGAAGCTTTTATCGTATTCGAATTGATGGTTACACCACCACTCCACACGGAATGCTAGTGCCAGTCGATACTCTGCGTGCCGCCGCGGGTGGTGGTGGTGCAAAAGTTGCTAATCGCAATATTGGCGATAGGGTCGACGCACAAAGCAATGGTAAATGGCATTTAGCCACGATTGTCGACAAAAAAGGCATCGACGAATATAAAGTACATTACGACGGTTGGGACGCTAAGTGGGACGAATGGGTTGATCCCAGTCGACTAAAAGGACCCGGTCAAGGAGGCCCTGCTCGAGGCGACCTTAACCCCGGTGGTGGTGGCATGCAAAAAGCCTCCAAAACCGACGCAGGAATGACGCCGCAGTTAAATAACGGAGTTCCGAATATTCCTGGAACTGGCTGGGACATGATGTCTATCGGCAAACGCGGTGAAGCGCCATCGGTTGCTAAATCGTTCGCCCAAAGTTTTGCTTTTAGCAAAGACGGCAGATGGTCGGTGGCTAGATACGGACTGGCAGCAGGTCAAATGGGAACTTACAAAGTCCAGGGTAATAAACTCATTATGACCAACAGTCTCAATGGAGAAATTTTTGGCAATTACACCATGAACTGGAAACCAGGCGAGAACATGATGGAACTCGATGATGGAAAATGGATTCTGCGCATGAAGCATGTATCTAATAACGCTTATGGTGGGAAATAGATTTTTACGCCCTACTCGACATAAGAACCAGCATCTCCAGAACCGTCAGTAAGGTCGTCCAATGTTGATGAAAGCGCGAAATACGAGATGGAAGGCTCTCCTGGCGTCGATATCGGTTCTGATTGCGGTGTCACCGGTTATGCCTGCAGAGCCTTTACAGGGGACAGTCGAATTTAGTCGCGACTTGCCACCTTTGGGTGATGAGTATAGGGAAGGTCAGAAATTTAGAATTGAGGCGTCTCGGTCAGTCGGTAAAGTTCAAAGGTGGCGACGTGTTCCAGATTGGCTGGCGGGCATTTGGCATACTGAGCGAAGCGTCAGGAAAGTGATGGGCATACCTGTAAGTTACCAAACGCGTACTAATTTCATTAGCGGCTATCAGGCTGACGCGAAAGGACAAATCTGGCACCCGATAAATTCGAAGGTGACTCGAGTGGATGCCAGTTCGCACTATGAATACCAGATTCCTCAGGGCGATGAGGTTTTCACAGTCGATGAATCTTCAAGCAGGCGTTTTACACGTACCACGAGAGTGAGAGTTGCTAAAAAATCAGGTCTAATACTTGATTCCTTTCAGCAAGAAGACATTTCAGTTACGCAGCCTTTAGCAGATGGCAATTGCGAAGCGAAGGCTCGCTGTCGCGTGTTTAATATGAAGGGTAAGAAAATAGCAGAGCAGGATATTGTTGTGTACCATCAACGAATAGAAGAATTCAAACCCATAGACGAATTCGCAGGCGAAGATTATGCAAAAGGTTTAGCCAATTATTTGATTGCAGAAGGTAAGCCGGAGCTTGTGCCACAAGCACCCCATGACTTAAGAAAGCTCTCCAAACTACAGCTGGAAATTCTCAATCAGCAAGAGGAAAATTCAGCCCTAATGAAAACAATTAAGCCTATTCAAGAGAGTGATAATTAGGCACTCGCAGTCTACCCCAAGAGTCACGACTGAATTCAACTTGTCACTTAACTAAATTTGCTCCAGGTTTGCAGAACATTGATAAAGTGACTGGATTAGTGACGCAAAATCGACCGATTTTGCTTGAAAATAATTTGTCTCGCAAACGGCCGTATAAGTGACATTCAGAAGAAGAAGGAACTACTATAGTGTTATTTAGCCAGGCAGCCAGTTTTGCGAGTCGCAGATGCTGACTTTGAATAACGTCCAACAAACAATGTATTATTCGCATTAACTGCTGCATTACTAGAATATATCTAAAAACGATTCCACATACGACACCAACGCGTGATAACATACTGGAATATATCTGGATACGATTCCTATGACTGAGATCAACAAACACTTCCTTGCACTGGGCTTAGACCCTTCTGCAACTCCGGCACAGGTCAAAGAAGCTCGCCTTTGGTACACCAAAGCTTTCCACCCAGATCGCTTCCCTAAAAACTCAACAGATCAAAAAAAAGCCGAAGAAAAGCAAAAGGAAATAAACCTGGCCTTCGAGCAGATCACAGACTGGTTTGCTAAGGGCGGTTCTCCTACCAAGCACAAGCAATCTCCTACCCAGGCAAAAAAGGTAATCACCTTCATTGAGCAACTGGACGAGTATGTGTCTTTTATGGCGAACTCAGAAAGGGCCTACCGCACTATCGAAAACATTTGCTGCGACCTTCAATCATTCGTGCTGTGGTTAGAGCGGCATTCCGTCGCCAAACAAGTGGACGATAACATTGCCCCGCTCGTAATCACGTATTCTGATAGCCTAGCTGAGAGTGGCTACAAGCCACTGACGATAGCCAGACACATTCATTCAATTCGAGGCTGGTTGATTTTCTGTAAAGTCGACGCCGCCTTTGCCTTAGAGTTGGCGGCGCAATTTAAGGCTTCATTTACGCCACAGCTAAAGAGCCTGACTGAAACCCAGACAGCAAAGCTGTTGGCATCAGCAAAAAGACACGCTAAGAACCAGGATCGGCTGGTAGTCGAATTCTTGCTCTACACAGGGCTCACAGCAAGAGAAATGTGTGAGCTCAATTGGAGCGACGTGACCGTGAAGAAGATTCCCGGCTCAAAGAACAAGACTGTTGTGCTCGAAGTTGCTGGACGCTCTGGATTCCGCGATATTCCAGCTAGTGCGAAGGCGGTAAGTGTTTTAGAAGAACTGGGTATGAAAGCCTACCTGGCGGCAGGCAAGAAAGCCATTAACGTACCTGTGTTCGAAGCAAATGGTATGGCCTTAACTCCAAAAATGGTGCATTACTGCGTAACCCAGTGCGGCGCCACTGCGTCTGTGAATGCGACACCCTCTTCACTGCGCAACTCGTTTGCACTGAAACTTGCTTCTTCGAAAGCCTCAAAATCGCACCTGGCTCATTATTTGGGCATTTCGGAACAATCAGCTGGCGCATACTATCCTAAAAACCAAGTACAGTTTAAAGACCTTGTGGAAATTTCGAATAAAGCATAACCGTCGCAGGCCAACCGAAAGCGCCTAAGTCATCGGAGCTCGTCGCCACAAGAAGGACATCGCCAAACCATGAACCCTCTGGCCTAGATACAGTTAACACAGTGCCAACAACCAGTGCCAATTCAACTACGCCCAAACTGGTACGGAAAAAGCTTCTCAAGAAGCGATAATCGGCAGAGCCTCACCTTGAGCAAGATGACCTAAAATACTTATTGGTACCCAGCGTTCCAAGCCACCAAAACCCGCATGGTTGTCTCGCTTTTCTTGGGGATATAGCCTAACTCGTTCATTTAAGGCCATCTTAATCTAGCACACTCTATAGTAGAATTTTTCAAAAAAATAAAGAAAAAGTGCCTCCGGTGAGAGTGGCATAAAAGTCAGTCGCTCTTCTCTTTGCTGAGAAGAGCGACTGTAAAAATACTCGTCTAACGCTAGCTTTATGGTGAGGAGGTGTAATCGCGTCCAAATCTAGAGCGACCGCTAGCTTAAGCGATGAGCAATACCGTAAGCTTCATCCGGACGATACATATACATAGTTCCAATTCCAAATATATCATCTGCGGAAGTCCGCTAGGACTTCCACTATGCCAATTTTTCGAAGAACTTAGACAATGGGATTATTGTGGGAACACTAAAACCCCGTGAACGATAACCCTCAGTGTAGGCTCCTCTTTGTGGGTGCACGACGAGAGACTCGTTTTTAAAAGCGAATCGACCCACGAGCGCTTCAACTTCACTGAGAGCCGCTTGCAAAATTAGCCTCCTTGCTTTTTCCTGTGTTTTAAGATCAGTTATGGTGACATACAAAAGAGTTGATTGGCAACCAAAGCCAGTTATTTGCAGTTCTGGTTCAATTAGATATCTTGAGGTTCGTGTAACTTTTGCGGTCCAGTAAATCGGTGTTTCATTCTTTTTCTCTAAAAGTCGAATACGAGAGGACTCTATCGGCTCAAGTTCAGCACATTCCTTCTGTGCAAGTTCAAAAAGTACCCTTGCTATTATGTTGGTCCAATATTCTTGGGCCAAGGTACCAACTTGGGGCACGGCTACGCCAATCGCAACGTTAAATACTCTCTTGCTAACAATTGGAACAATTCCAATTAGTTGAAACTCTCCAATCGGCAAATCACTAATTCCGATATCTATAAAGTCATAAGATGCTAAGCGATATTGATATTCATAACGTAGAAGTGCACAAAATCGCACTCCAAGTTGGGCGCACTCCCCCAGCGGATCTAACGGGTTCAGGCCTACACCTATCTCTTTTATCAATCGATTACTTGGCATTATTTTCCGATTCTATCGTTTTGGGGTCAGCTATACTGGGCCAAATATTTCCCAATACTTCGTCTCTATCGGTTGGAAAACCTATTCTATAAAGATCAGCCATATAGACATCTGAGTCGCAAAATGACCTTCGAAATAATAACTCTTCAAAATCCAACATATGAATTTCTACGGTTTCTTTTTTCTGAAGCTTTCTTGGGAAACCTGACACATTGTCCAAGTTATCAAATGGAATATCTCCATTCGACAGTCTCGCATCGACCCAAATTACTCCGTTGGTCACACGATTTAAAAGAATTAGCTTTCGCAAGACAATACCCTACAGCAATATAGGAAGATATTATCGCAGACTGCCGTTGTAGAAGTTATAGTGGGCTAAGGTTATTGTGAACATTTGGGCTCTGTTGCAAAAAATACCTAAATTTCTAAATTCACAACAGCTCTTTGGTAATCATCTTCGATGGAAGCAAGGGACAGGTGCTGGTAAAGCTCTAGTGAATACAAATGCTTCAGCCGAGACTTAGATAGATAGTCATTGTCTTCGTGAGTCTCCATGTAGGTCTGGAGGGCAAGCCGGAAGTCAGAAGGAAACAGAATGTACCGGTTCTTGCCCCTTTTGCCATTATCGATGAAGATTTTGCAGCCGCCCAGATCAACGTCACTGACTCGGATGCTGACCACTCACCCGAACAGCTATATATAGCATCAGCTCGTGTTGGGTATCGCCGCACTTTTGGACAGTCTTAAAGAACTTTTTGAGTTCAGCCAGCGATAGCAACTCCGGTAAACGCCGCTATTTCTTGGACTTTTCCATCTTTAACTTCAGGCGAATCTGCTGACAGACTGCAATGAAAGCGTCATACGAACGGCGATGCTGTCGGACAACGCGAATAATTTTCTCGACTGCCGCGGAGTTCGCAATTTAATTTGACGCCAATCAACTGCTGGGCTTTTGGGGTATAGACTTGGTCACTGACTATCTCTTTTGGCACTGTTGAGAGAGATCCGAGTGATTTGAAAAAGCTCCGCAATTCTGTCGCTTTTCACTCATGAGATGCGCGTCCTATTCACCATTTCCATTAAGCCCTCGCGGGCACCGTTCGGGCCTTCATCTCTTACTGCTGCTGCTTACCTAATTCGGCGCTTGCCTGTTTGCCAGAAACTACTAGGCCCTCTGCTGACTTCTGCACAGAGTTCAACTGCCCTCGCGGACAGTTCAGTCTTTCTTTCAAGACACGTGCAGGCCTCCCGGGGTAAGCTCAACCACTTTTCCCTGCACAACCGCCGGATCTACAACCGCATCCCTTGACGACTCGGGACTTCGCAATTATTTGCTCGCTCGTAAGAATACGATTGCCTTTTATCCGATTCCTGTTCGTCAGCTCGCTGATTTTCCACGCTTCTCTCCGACCTCACGTCACGATTTAGCCCTTGCGCTTCACTACATCGTCATCAGGTTGTGTAAGGACTTTCACCTCCAGTTGTTGAACATGGCCGGCACACAAAATGGGAGACTCCATCGATTGATAGAGTCTCCCGCGATCTAATTACTGAATTATGTTTCCCCATGGGAAATTGGTGACAGGACGGCCTTGACCGGGATTGTTAAGAGCCCACGTTCCGATCAATGACCATTCTATTATCCGGGCAGACAATCTATCGGGTGTAATGTATAGAATACGCTCACCGAATCCAAGGTAAGTCGCCTGTCGACTTGACCGCTCAAAGGAATAGTCACCAGACTGTCCAATTCCATATTTGTAGACTTTTCCACTTGGGTACAGCAGCTCATAAACGTATGAGCCGTTTCCGTTGACAAGCTTATTCCCGTGTACTGTCGGGCCGTATTCCGGTTGATAAAGGTAAGTCTCAATCGACTTGTAGAAATCGCCGATGGCACCCGGCAGTCGGCTCGCTCCAACAACAAGAATGCCACCTGCGATAATCAATTGCCCAGCTGGCGTACGCGCGCCCAAGGCACCTAGAGCAATGGCAGACGCTGGCGTTGTCTGACTGCCAGCAATGGGTGGGTTATACATATCTTCTGGACGAACATACCTCTGAGGATATTCGTAACCATAACCATTCCAAATGTTCTTGAAAAACTCTGGGAACCCACTTTGATCAGGTCGATCATCGAACCAGCCAAAAGTGAACTTCGCAAAGTCACTTCCAGCATTCGTACCAAACTGAAGTCCGCCTCGATGTCCCGGACCACCGTCAGCGGCGAGCCCCATGCTGTCAGTAGCAGTAAGTGGGCTATTCCCAACATATGCATAGAGATTAATCCCGCCAGCCATGCCAATAGGATCGGCTTGCAAGAATCTTCCAAGTTTCGGCGAATATTGCCGCATCTTGAAATAATATAGCCCTGTTTCAGAATCATAACGTTGACCGGTATACCCGTGGGTTGTTCCTGTCAATGCCGCAGATTCACCAAAAGGTCCATAGGTGAAGCGATTGAGCACTGCACCAGCGGAGTTGGTTGTGGCAATCACTGAGCCTTGGTGGTTCGAGTGATAGTAAGTTTTGGTCCCTCCGGCGGTGATTTGAATGAGTACATCGTCTAAGCCTGTGCCATAAACATAGCGATTCAGCAAAGTACCAGGTGTACCAGCAGACCCGTCATAGTCAGCAAGGCGCTGGAAGCCAGAATAGTAGTAATTGGTTTTGACACCGCTTACCGCTTTCTGCCTTTGCCTCTGGGACGGGTCGTAGAGATAATCAGCAATGATCGCATTGGTACCTGCATCACGCACACGAGTCATCATCCTTTCGGAGTTGAATTCGTACTTGAAAGTCCCATCATTGGTCAAGCAGCCATCAGTGCTGTAAGTCTGAGATGTGCCACCAACTGTCGGATATTGATTAATGTTGTTGGCTGCGCCATAGGAGGTGGTGGCAGGAGCAGGCGGAGTCCAGCGGAAGTTCGCAGGATCACTTACCCGGTGCGTTGCCATTTGATTGGCACTATCGAACGAATAGTTGAACTGAACGTTCGAGCCAACAAAATTGTGCAAAAGACTGCTGAGGTCATTATCTACCTCAAAGGCATAGTTTGTGGTGCAACCATTCTCGTAACCAAGCTTGGTGCGACGAGACAAAGCATCGTACTGGAATTGAACAGCACTAGAACCAGAGCCATTTAGCTTGATGTCAGTCAGCCGATTCAGCTCATCATAGACTCGGTCGACAAAGTATCCGTCAGGATAAGTTGTCTTTGTGACATTTCCATTCGCATCAAGAACATGAGTCACTGAAAGCGTGTCTGGATACTGCTCTTTGTAGAAACGACCCGCTGTATCGTAGAAATTGGTGAACGTTCCAGAACTTGGATCACCTGCCACAACCGGCGTACTTACTGTCGTTACGCGGCCCGCAATGTCATAAACCGTCGTGACAACAGCTTGACCAGTCGGCGATTTCGTCTTTACGCGATTGAGCTCGTCATAAGTCAGAGTGACTGTGGCAGCCGAGCGCGTGCGAAGAGTCAGGGGGTTGCTGTTGCCGTCGTAGCTACTTACCTCCTCATAAGTGGCATCCTGATAGGTCGTGCGAAGCGGCCGATCATGACCATCAAACGTGCTTGTCGTGACAAAGTTGCGCGCATCTTTGATTGTCGCGACCTTGCCGTTGTCCGTGTAGGTGTAAGTCACAGCCGTGATGCTGGCCGGATCAACCACAGACGCAACCCGGTTTGCATCGTCAAAGTTGTTGGTCACAACCCGGCTGAGCGCATCGGTTACTTTCCAGCGCCGCTGCAGATTGTCATAGGTTATTGACGTGACGTTCCCCTGAGGGTCAGTCGTCGTCAAAACCTTGTTGTCAGCCGTGTAACTTGCCTGAGAAGTCTGCCAGGGGTCAAGCGGCTCGTTAGTCTGGCGCTCGACTTTCGTAGTGTTGCCGTTGTCGTCGAAAGTGAATTTCGTGACAAAACTGAACGGAGCCGTCGAAGTCGCCTGAGTTATGCGCCGCAAAACATCGACAGTCACGGTAGAAGTGAACCCGCGTGGGTCCTGAACACTGGTTACGTTGCCAACTGAATCGTAGCCAAAATTGGCAGTGAGATTCAACCGCCCAACACCGAAGTCAGCCACCGTTGATAGCAGTTTCTCAGTGCTAACATCAAACGTGTTTTTCGTAACAATGCCATCAGGACTGGTGACTGTAAGCACCTGCCCTCGGCCGTTATAAGTCATGGTGACGGTAGATGAACCAAGACCAGTAACGCTCGGAGAAACAACACTCAGAAGATTGCCGTTTGCCACGTCATAGTTCATGGTCGTTACTCGACCCATGTTATCCGTTGTCGTCTTTAGCTTGTTCCAGGTAGTGTCATAAGTCGCAGAACTGACGATATCAGCTAGTCCTGTGGCAGGTTTGGCCTTCGCCTTTGTCTGCGTGACGCGGTTTTTCGAGTCATAGACTAACTCAATTGAGTTGCCTTCGGGTGCTACGGTTTTGATTGGACGGCCGAGTCCATCGAAGCTAGTGGTTGAAATTTTACCAACCAAGTTTATCGACTTAAAAGCCTTGCCCATGTTATTGATGTAGATTGTGCTGCTCTTGGAGTTGGGATTGACCTCTTCAGTACGAGAACCAGCAAAGAAATATTGCCAAAGATTGGACTGGTAGTCTCTTTGCTCTTTGACTCGCCCTAAGGTATCGTAAGTATTTGTGACCAAGGCAACCAGAGGATTGGCTGGTTTGAACAGCTTCGTCATCCTGCCTGGAATGTCATATTCGTAGGTCCAGTTTTTGGAGTTAGGATCAGTTACTGTGGTCAGATTACCATTGGCATCAACCTGGTATCCGACACTACGCCCGGTACCATCACTTACACTAGAAATCATACTGTTCGCATCATAACCAAGAGTCAGAGTGCGTCCTAGAGCGTTAGATACGGAGGTCAGTCTTGCCAAAGAATCGTACCCGCAAGTAACAGTGACACCAGCCGGATCAACCATTGTCGCAATGTGGCCATTTGAGTTGAAGTTTAACTTCAAGCCAGCAAGCGTTGTGTAGGTATATAAGCCCCCAACCAATGTCAAAGTGCTCGCGTCCAGTGCCGGATTAGCGTATGTGCCATCGGGGAGCTTGACGAACAGCTGAATGGCAAAACCATTGTTAATGGTAACAACGTTGTCAGAGAGATTATCTACAAACCATTGGTTCATAAGTGCATTTGTGATGTACTTGTCGAACGGCTTGCTAAGATCACTCTGTAAATCGTAGGAAACAAAAGCTTCTACAATAGTTGCAGCAGCGCCAATCGTGGTCTGATTTCCCATTCCGCAAAGCCCGACAGTGTCGCGGCCAGCTGTAATCTGAAAGTTGTGTCTCCAGCCGCGCCCCAGCGGACCGAACTGGTTTTTCTTAGCAGAAGAATAGGTCCGAGAAAATGAAAGACCATACGGAAAACCAAGGCTGCCTACTGCTATATCTGTCGCATCAAGGAGGTATGCGCCACTGATTAAATCTATTGGTTCTGAAGATGTAACGATTCCGGGCACATAGCTGCCGCCGTTAGCTCCGGAGACCCAGCCAGGTAGGCCGCCAACTTGGTCAAGTAGGTCGGTAGCAGATGAGTCGTAATATTGAACACAGTTGCCCGACAAAACCACGCCAACAGAAGGGTCGTAAGCCTTAGCAACCCCGCACGCAGGTGATGTATTGCCGTTGTAGGTCCTGTCCCAACTTTGATATTGGTAAGAATTGCTTACATCACTAAGTGGCGAACCCCAAGACGCAGAACCACCTTTTAAGCCACCGCCAATGATGCCATACGTGCCCCAGGTCGGGATGACGTAGTAAGCAAGGCCGGTCCAGCTGTTGAGTGAAATCAAACCATTTTCTGGCAGACCAACACGATCCCCGTTGTTGATGTACCAGTTTTCGATGTTGCTCTTGTCACCAGCCGAATAGTTGACCAGCGCTGGTTCGACCGTGCCAAGCCAGTTAGCAGTCTTGGCGTCGTAGATTTTCTGACCGGCAGAGTTGGCGATGTCGATGATTGGGGTGGTGCTCACACCAAGCGATGTCTGGAATTCGCGCATGATTTGCGCCTCCAGAGCAACACCGTGCATGGCCAGAGCAGTGTCGTTCGCCTGCTGCTGGTTGTAGTTGTTGTCGAGCGCTGAAGTACCCCAGCTGACGGCCCCAATGTCCGTGAAAGTCGTATCGAACCAACCAATCAAACCACATGCGTGGTGCATGACACTGGTGCAGTTGCTCATGCGGTTAATAATGTCTGCCATGCGCGAAGTCATGGTATCCATCGTCTTCCACATCTGGGCCATGGTTTCACCAAGGACCGGTTCGCTCGTAGGAGAGGCGAACGCAGCAGTTAGCTCTCCCAACTTGACCCCATGAACGCCGGTGGAACTTGAAGACAAGTTGCCCCAAGAGTTGCAGAGCAAGTACGGCTTGTCAGCCCAGACCTGCTGCCAGACATATTGATTCGCCCAGGTGACTGCATAAGGGTGAATGATGTCGAACAAAACAGAGTTCCAAGTGCCCACACCCTGAGCCGTGCTGGTGCCAATCAGCGTGCCGTCCAAACGCAGCTCGCCTTGAAGGCTGCCGTTAAACGTCAGCGTCAGGCGTTTACCTGCCAGATCTTCAGTGTTGAAAGTAACGTCAATGGTGTCATAAACAACGTGCATCGTGGCCTTGTAGGCCTGAGGCACGCTCGTCCATGTGGTCACCGTCGAACCAGACTTGAGGAACGGATGAACTGTCTGGCGCAGCGGAGTGGCAGCATCGTACTGCACAATGCTGCGACCGCCCAGAATGTCATCCATAGAAGCTGCATGGTCATTCGTCCGTATCCAATCGACCAGATTGTCGGTCATCGTGGCCAAGTCGGCACGAATATTGGCCCGGTTCATGTTCTGCACATAGTCGGCAGTAACAGTGGCGCCACTCTTGGCATTGGTCAAGAAGGTCGAGGCGTTGTACCCCATGGCCGTTGCCAGGTTGATCTTGGTCTTGGTCGTGTATGTTTTCTGCACCGGGTCGAAGACATAGTTTGTGCCTCCGATGTTGCAAAGCACCCAGCAGTGGCTGAACTCAACCCCATCGACTCCAGAGATGTTGACCACAGAGGTTGGCACGCCACTGTTGGCAAGAAGGTTGTTAGCGGCATAGACATTGGCAGGGTCAGTTCCCAGCCAAGCGCCAGCCTGAGCACCGGTCATGCGCAGAGTACCGAATTGATAGTTGGCCGTGTAGCCAGCTTGACGCAGAAGCTGAATCATCAAATCCGCTTGGTCAAAGCTGTTTCCAAGACCATCAATAATGGCTCCTAGTCCAGATTTTTGAATTCCATAGCTCGGCAGATTTTCTACATTGTTGAAAACCCATTCATAGATGAAGTCAACGTTTGACTTCAGCGCCCGGGAAAGCTCAACGATAGATGCTGGCCCAGCAACGGTGTTTCCAGCAAAGCCAGTCGCCAGAGACTTAACTCCAGGAAGTTCAGGAGCCGCTGTAGATTCAACCACAACAGGCTTGTAGATATTGGTCGGCAGCGGCCGACTTTCGATGTCCCTGCGAGCAGTATCAACATCCACGCTGGGCTGCTGCGGCAGAGGCACCCATTTGCCCGGTTGGGGCTTTGTCGGAGGCACAGGCCGAGGCGGAGCGGCACTAGCCTCGCCAGTGTCAATAATGCCGTCAAAACTCTCGTTCTTGCTGCTAGAAGCCGCCGCAGCTGCAGCAATCAGAATGGCACTGGTTTCTGGTGTGAATTCTTTGACAAGTTTAACGGCATTGCCAAAGTCGTCTTTGCCGTGTTCTTTGCTGTTGTCGGCGCATCCGCCGCATCCGCAGCCGCAGTCTTCTTTCGAAGCCGCGTCATGTGTGTCATTTGAGTGATTACTCATTTGTATTACCTTTTAAATTGTTCGTTGTTCGTTGATTGGTGGTTGGTGAATCATTTCCGGCGGTCACGAAGTGACCACCGAGGTCCGATTGCCGCCATCGTCGAGGTTGTAAGCCAGGCCCGAGCCGCTGGTCAGATTGGCATTGGTGAGCCTGCCGCGAGTGTCAGTGACGTAGGCAACGCCAGGCATATCCTGGACAACCAGGAACGGAGCAGCACCGCCAACAGCGGTCATGCCACTCACATCTGCCAGTGATCCCCAAATGAACGGGGCGCCTTGGTAGGCGAAGCTACCAAGGTCAAAACTTTTTGTAGTCATTTGTTTTTCCTATTTCTGTGCTTGTTTCTGTTTACTGAGTAACGACCACAGGGCCGCTAACCACGAGGTTCTGGGTGGTGCTACCCCAAACGTCCGCGAAAATGTCCACTACCGCATATTCAGTGGGAGTAAAGGTCACTGAAACCTGAGTGAAGGTCGTGCCGGTGATAGCAGCAGAGACAACGTCAGTGCCAGCAGAACCAACACCGGAGTAGCGACCACCAGGCACACGCAGACGAGCAGTCGGACCAGCCGCACTCAACTTGGCCCAGTATTTGACCGTGGTCGGAACGTTGGCCGGACAAGCAATCTTGCCGACATTGATGCTCAACGGGCTACCAGACAGCGCGTCGGTATCGGGAGTGAGCTTGAAGGCAATGCCAGAACCAGGCTGACCAACCACACCAGTGGTCGTGACTGTTCCGTAGTCGGTGTAGGTGGTGTTGTTAGCTGCAACGCCGCCCTCTTTCTGCGAGCTGACGGAGTTGCCTGCCGTGCGACCAGTGCCTGGGCTACCCAGCTTGGTCAAAACTGCAGCGGGGGCACCACCGGTGTACTGGGTCCAGTCATAAACAACAGCGCGACCGCTGACATTGTTCGGAATTGAGATCTGCGGCACAGCAGAGCCGCCCACAGTATTCGTGTCGAGGCCGTAGATTTCAACATCGGCGTTGTTCAACAGAACTTCGCCGACGGTGTTGCCGCGAGCAGTGAGGCCGTAGGAGACCTGACCTTGGATGGCCTGGAAGTTGATGCCGCCCAGAGTGTTGCCTTCTGCCGTGTTGGAGCGGAAGTTGCAAATCGACTGAATGTCGAAACCCAGGCCGGTATTGCCAGAGCAATCACAGCCAGTGACAGTTGCCGGAGCCGCAGCAACGAACAGCGGAACCTTGATACCAGCAACAGCAGCACCCCACACACGAGTATTGGTGATGCTCCAGTTCAGGTTGTCAGTTTTGTAGTTGCCTGTGGCTGGAATGTTCAGGATGGCAGTCGTGCCGGTGCAGTTGATGAAGTTGGAAGCGTCCACAGTGACCGCCCGAGTGGGCATGGTCGAGAAGGAGCTAGTGCCAGCAAAGCCGCTGTTGTTGACAGTGTAACCACGCGCCGTAGACACCAGACCAAGCGGGAAAGCCGCATGGCCGAACATCATCTTGTCGACGGTGATGTAGCCAGTGGTGCCAGTGAGGTTGATGCCAGATGCCTTCCAGTCGCTGCGGTCGATCAAAGTCAGACCGTCCTGGGTGCTCATGTCGGTGGTGTTCCAGCCACCAGAAATGGTGATTCGACTGCCAGAAGAGCCGTTGGTCGAGAAGACCTGGTCGTAGACGGTGTTGCCAGTGCCGATTGAAACAACCGTCGGCTGCAACATGTAGAACGTGGTCGAGCCAGTGGCGCCGCGGTAGCCCTTGGCCAATGTCGCTGCCGTGGTCGCCTGAGCGTCGACATAGACAGTCGTGCCGTTGACGCTCTGCACCGGATACCAGACGAGATTGTCCGGCGAAATCAGCGAGTTCAGAGTCAAGCAATCGGCCGCCGATGGTGCCTTGGCAGCAAAAATATTGTCGAGCAGGACTGTCTTTGACGCCATCGAAATCAGCGCATGCAGCCGCACAGCGTTGATTGTCGCGCCAAGTGCTGCGCCATTGTCAATTGTGACAGCTGTCCACTGGTTTGCGTTGAGCGCAATATTAATAGTGGAGGACGAAACAACCGTGTTGCCCGCGGCATCACTACAAAGGTCAAGCCTGAGAGTGTTGGCCGCCAGAGCTGCTGTGCTGTAAATCCAGAACGACAACTGCTGGTAAGCCGATAGGTTGAGGGCGCCAGTGGCAAAGTGTGCCATCTTGCCGGTGGTGAAGCCAGCGGCGCAGACGAGCTTGGAGCTGTTGCTACCTTGCTTGGGAGTCGGGGCTGTGGTGTTGGCGGTGGCAGTGACGTTGGCAGCTGCCGTCCAGGCGCCATCGCCATAGATGAGCTGGTTCATTGCTGCTGCAAGCGTAACCAGAGGCGAGCCTTTGGTCCACGTCGCGGTACCACTGCTGGTGCTGGGCTTGCCCATGACGCGGATGACGTCACCTGCTACTGCAACTGCTGCAGCCGATGATAGGGTCTTCTTACGCAACGCGAACGTACTGCCGTTGTTAGCGTCTGAGCCATTGTTGAGGTCGACATATTTGTTAGCCATTTGTATTACCTTTTGATTTGGTTTGATTCGGGCAAATCGAAATGATTTATCCGATGAATTTGCGCTTTCAAGGCTTCAATCCTTGAAAGTCGCGGGTATTTCGTATCTGCGAACGCAGATGATTCTGTTTCTATTCGCAACAAGATGCGCGCTATCCGCTAGGGGTGCGCACTCTGTTAACTGGGGCGAATCTAACTGCACTTAAAAGAAGATGCAAGCAGTTAGAAAAATGGGAGCGAGGAAAAGGGGAATGCAAGTCAGACTTGAGTTTTCAGGCTTAGCCGCGAAGTCAATAAGACATAATCGGTCGTTATCTCCATACTTGATTTCCGCGCCCTATCAGCCACTCGCCACGCTTCTCACTTCTTCTTCGGCCCAACCAGCGGCATGGGCTCAATCGGCTTGTCCACCAGCTGATTCAACAACTGCCGAACAGCCGGGTCCTTCAGGGCCTTGGCCAAATCTGCCTTGTTCTTCGCCAACTCAGCTTCCGCCAATTTGAGCGAAGTCTGCAGCACCTGCTGATACAACACGAAGATCTGTTCAGAACTCAAATTCTGATTCATGCCCTGTTCGCAAAGGCGAAACAGACTCTCCCTTTGAAAGTTCACGAACTGACTGCGACGAGCCAAGTCAATAACCGCTGTCTGGAAATCCAGCTTGGTCTGAACGTCGACATTCGGATTGTCGAGTTTGACCTGAGCCAGCATACTCGCCACAGCCGACATCGCCACATCAGGCGACGGCTCGGAGCACACAGCCATTCCTTTGCCATCAGGCTTTGGAACCATGATAATGGCCCTCGCCGAGGCGTCCAGGTCAACGACAGTCGGCTGAGCGGCCGTGAGTGGATGTACTCGCACTGACGGTGCCACAGCACACCCAGCAAGCGAGAGCGCGACAACTGCCGCGAGAATTAGAGAGGATACTCTCATACTTTTTTCCTTTCTTCTGCCATGCCGAAAGAACCGCTACCAAACGAACTTGGCGCGCTCCACAAGACTGGCAAATGGGGCCTTGTTTCCCCGGGGCTCCAGAGCACTGGAAGCAGGGACAAACAAAGGCGAGAAATCCGGTTGCTCCATTTTGGAATAGTCGCAATCGGCACAATTAGATTTGGAGGCACCAGCCAAGCCAACTTCTACAGAAGTAAGGGCTTGCTGGTCCAAAATAAGCTCTTGATAGGCCGCCTCATGCAGAGGGGCGAAATCAGGCTGATCCATTTTCAGGTCTCTTTCTTCAATAAGAGTTACGAGCTCGGAGGTTCAGAGGGAGTCGCAGGATCTGCTGCCGGCGGAATCGGCTGCGGGGCAGGACTAGGCGCATCCGGGGGCACAGCAGGTGGAGCTGGAGGCTCCGACGGAGTGCCACAGGGATAGAACTGACCTTCCAACACTGGAATGATCAGCGTTGTCAGAATCAATACCACCGATCCAAGATATGGTTTGTACCAAACAAACGTGGCAAAAGGCCCACCCAGAGCGAATACCCACGCAGCGAATGCCAGGCAAGCAGTGACCCAGTGGAAGGTCTTTGAGGTTAGAAATCCCTTGGGGACCGTTTTGACGTAGCAGACATACAAAGGAGTCAGCGCCAGAAGCACTCCGAAGACGCCCCAGGTCAACCACAGCGGCGGGTCATTACTCGCAGTGATGCCAGTAATCGCCACATACGCAGCCAGGATGTCCGCTGGGATGTATTTGACCAGCTTCTCGAAATACGAGTCGGTGGTCTTACTGTCAGGAGGCGGCTCCTGAGCAGCAAACTTAAAAAGGTTGAACATATAGTTCTCCTTTCTACTTCATTGATTATTAGGGCAGTTGTAGATTATGGAATTAAATGGCAGGAAAAGTGTGGCGCTATTTGTCAGCATGACAAACCCATTAGGGCACTTAACACTACCCCACAATCTGGAATCACTCGCACTGCTTTTCTATTTTGAAACCCCTTATATTATACACTCGGCTTCACAACCAGAACCTGAAAACCTAGATATTTGACACTTCTGGAAAATCCAAAACCGAACAATCCTTTTTATGTGTAGCGGCCCCCCCCCCCAATTTCAGCAACGAAATCAACTCGCATACTGACAAATAATTACACAAAGAGTCTGCCAATTAATTCCACAAAAAACCTGCCAAATAATTCCGCAATTTACACTCTGTAGCCTTGCTCCGGATGCGGCTTCGATTCCAGAATAGCTTCAATCAATTGCTTCGCGCCTTGCCCGTACATCTCAGCCCAGCCGATTAGTCGAGGTGGATTGGCGGTTTGGTACTCCCTGTGCGATTTCGGCATGTGTTCTGGAAGCGTAGAATGTTTAGCTTTGTGGAAGTCTCTTGAATGGCTTGCTATGCGGCGATGCTTGTGAATTATCTCGACAGTGCTAGCGGTTACTCGAAGCTCCACTTCTTGTTTCGCAAGTTGATATGGGCAGCTGTACCAATGCCCTTCAAATTCCACGTGGTAGTCAACGCCGACTCTAGCTTTTCGAAACTCAGCGAATTCAAAAGGTCTTTCTGGCAACGGACTTAGTGCTGGCTTATCGAGTTCAACGAACATGGTTTTGCGAGAGCCTTGAATTTTCTTGAATGGCCGATTATTTGCATCTTCAAGAAGTTCCTTGATTGCGACTCTTATCTCGTGCAGTGAGAAGAAAGTGCGATTGCGCAGCCTAGCCAAAATCCAACGAGTTGCGAGCCCCACGGCCAGCTCCGCTTTCGCCTTATCTTTCGGCTTACGCACTCTCGCTGGAATTACGGCACAAGAGTAGTGTGAAGCCATTTCCAGGAACGTCGCATTTATTATCGGCTCATACCTGCAAGGCTGAGTGATTGTGGCTTTTGGGTTGTCTGGAACGATGATGGCCGGCGTGCCTTGAAAGTAATTGAAGGCGTTAACGTGGCCGGCGCACCACGATTGGCTAGTTTCATCGAGAAAGGCGTCGGCAAAGAAGTAGCCACTGGCGCCCAAAGCGCAAACAAAAATGTGTACGTCGCTGACCTCGCCGGTGTCGCGATCTGTGAGTTTCAGCTTTTTGCCAGCGAAGTCTGAGAAAACTTTTTCGCCTGCTACGTGCTGAATTCTCATCGTGACGTTGATGGCTCCAAGCCATTTCTTGTACCTGTCGCAAAACTGAGAGAACTGCAGGCCATCTGGGTTTTGTTCTTTGTATTCCTGCCAAAGCAGAATTTTTGTTACCCCCTTTCGTTTTAACTCTTTGTGAATGTGTGCAAAATCTGGCTCTGGCCTTGCGTTTTGCAGCTCTGCTTGTGGTGGGAAGAGCAAAGCTTCAAGCGCAAAATCATCCAGCCCTTCTGGCAGCGGCCAAGTCAACTTGGCCGCTGCAGCACGAGCTAGGTAGCCGCCAACAGTTGCAGAAGACTTGTGAACGGCCTCTCCGATCTGTCGATGACTAAGACCGCATTGCCTTAATCTGAGAATTTCTCGTATACTTCGCATGGCTAACCTCTTTTGAGGCATGGAAACAACCTTTCTAGTAGTGTTCAAAGGTTGTATCTGTGCCGGTTAGCCAGCGTCAAGTTTTTAGATTTATCTGCTTCTTGCAAGTGATCAGTTTGACCGGAATCGCTGATCAGGTTGAATCGGAGATGACCGATCAGTTTGGTCCGGAATACTCAACATGGCTGGGTCTAGGGCTTAGACAGTCATGCCGCTCTCGTCTGGCTTCTTGCAAGAAGGTACGAAAAGCAACTGAGATATTTGGATGTTGTGCCAAAGTTGCCACAATTTGCTCTTCTGAGGAGAGCTGATCTACGACAAATACACCACCAGTAACAAGCGGGTCAGCTAGGGCCGGCCAACATCCAGCATGCAATAGATTCACCAATTCATTTTCAAAGACTTGCTTTGCTTGCGCTGGCAGGCTCGCGAAAATTGTTAGCTGAAGCAGCGCCTTAATCACATCCTGTTTAACGGCAGAATTACTTGAATGTAAGTTGGTTGAGTTCTTCAGGGCAAGGTCCAGTTTTTTATTGAGGGGGAACATAGAGGTTATTTCTCCTGTTGTTAATAGTGGTGATTCAGAAGGCCTTAACGGCCGACTAGTAATATTGGATCAAAAAGTTCTTTTCTATACTGTACGTCTGGTGTAGACATCCTCAAAACACGCGGAAATCCGGCGAGGAGTTATCGTGGCTCTTCTCTCACCGGAAGTAGTCATTTGGAAGACGCTAAAACACCGAAGTACATTTAGCATTTGTCAATTTCAGAAGTGCCATTCAGCAATGTCAAAAGTCCTGTTCAGCGCCTGTAACGCAAACGTTCGTTTGCTCTACCGGTTTAAGAGCAACGATAAATGGGCATTTGAGCCATCTCTGCATGTAACTTAACTGGTCACTTAATCAGTGTCTACACAAGCGGTACTCCCGAAAGCAAAAGGGACAGTCCATTTTGCACTAATGGGGCACCTACAGTACTGCCGCGCCGCAGAGCAGTTGAAAAGTCTACCAGCTCCATTGAACAGGTCTTTTGACAAAGTGCCATTCAATAGGATCTGCAAGACCGGCTTCTTATCTGCCATCTAATATTCTGCTGAACAGATCTATTGAAACTGACAGCATTAGTGACAAAGCTGACAAAAGTCGAGCATGAGGGTATCACGTTTCCGCAGCATTCCCAAAGAACCGGGCGTGTCAGCTGTCCCAACATCAGGCTCAAACCCACATAAGCTGAAGCATCTAGTAGTTGCGTATCGATTGACCAGCTTGGTCCGTGCTACCGAGGTAGCACTTCGTGATGTACCGGTTTACTGGCACTTCACTGGGTCTAAATAGGAAGATGTCCTAACACCGCCATCAGGTTGATTTAAAACGGCAATTAATTAGACCAAGGAACGCTCGTTGGAATACTTGAAATATCACCGGAGCAACCAATACTCAAATTTCCGGTGTCGACGGCTTAGGCCTAATGCCAGATAGCATGCCATATTTGGTGACTCTGAAGTCGTTATTCCGCGGACGAATTGTCGAGTTAAGGTGACAATCAACCTTAGTGACGCTACAAAGCGAGGTACAATTCAATTCATAATTTATTCTCCTATGAACATTGACTTGTTCAATAATACTCATCGGCCTTCAGCGAAATCGTTTGATACCACTAACTATTGCCACAATTAGACTATACTATTAATGAAAAAGATCAATCCTGAATCCAAATTTCGATGGCCACTAGTCGCTTGTATAGTCGTTTTCGTTTTGATTGCCGTTTTTAATACAATTGAGGGTAACAATTTGGCTCCTTCATCCGCATCTCAATTTTTAGACAAAGTGACCAGGATAATTCAGAAGCGTAGTTTGCACTCAGCAAAGGTGGACTGGAAATCCGTGAAGATCAAGAGTCTTGAAATAGCTAACGAAGCCAAGTCAACTGACGATACATACCCAGCAATTAACTACATTCTATCGCAAACCGGAGATCATCACAGCTTTCTGACAACACGCAAAGGTGAGCGTGTTTTTTCGCCGAGCATGCGCACTAATCCAGCGCTGAGGCCGCGAATCAGTCGAAATGGCGTAGTGGTTGACAACGACAAGAAATTCGGTTTCATACATGTGAGTGGTCTCAATAGCGGTGGGGAGAAAGCAGGGTCGACAGATTACGCGCGTTCGCTTCAACAACAAATTTTGGAATGCGCAGCACAGAAACCGTTGGGCTGGATCATTGATTTGCGCGGGAACCGCGGTGGAAATATGTGGCCGATGATAGCTGGCATTGGTCCCGTGCTTGGTGCTAGTACAATTGGTTTTTTTCAGTACCAGAAAACAGCAGTTCCCTGGTTCTATGAAAATGGTAAGGCTGGCGTAATTGATAGATTTCTTGGCAAAATAACTAACTTCAAATTAGAAAACAGTATTCCAGATTGTGAACAAGCTCCAGTAGTTGTTTTAATCGATGAAGCTACAGCAAGCTCCGGAGAGGCACTGACAATTTGCTTCAAGGGACGCGAACAAACATGTTTTATCGGTAAACCTACGCGGGGCCTATCAACAAATAATGAGACCATTCCATTGCCAGACGGCGCCACTCTATATTTAACTACTTCGGGCGAGACTGATAGAAATCACACTCTGTACGATTCCGGAGTCGTTCCAGATATACTGGTTGAGCAAGGTAATTTTGCATTAGGTGCGAGCGATGATCCCGCAATAGAAATGGCTATCAAATGGCTCAGCAATTTCGTCGAAAAAACAGAAATTCGCGAAAAGAGAGACGGAAGTTAGCCGCAGAAAAAAGTTAAAACAACGCCAATATTTTGTTTGTCAATTTTGATGCAAGACACTAGCTCAAATAACTCCTTCCGGAAATCTCGCTAGACTAGCGATTGGCAATTCCGATTGTCGCTGGTCTAAACTTTAGAATTCTCCGTTTTTAGTGTTCGCAGTGAGTAAGATTTATATCGCTGGGCCCAATTGACGCAGGTTGATCACGAAGTTGCCTATTTGCCAACATTTCTAAGGAATTAGCGAGCAGAGCCAAAATAAAGTAATCATTGTCTCTATCAACCCCAAACAACCTAACACAATGCATATGGACAAAGCTCCCAATTAGATCTTGCACTGGAACACTAAGATCCCCGTCTTCTTCCAGTTGCTTGAGTTCTCTTCCCAATTTTGCTAAATCTCCTTGCATAGCCAATAGTTCAGCGTTCACCTCAGCATACCTAAAAGCATTGGGATCCGAATAATTGCACACAAGCAAATTGTAGAAAAGCTCTTTCGATTCCCTAAATTTCGTCGATGCAACCTTCTTTGAATCTGGGCGTGATATTCTTCGCAGCCAATTGATTTTTGAACTCAAGTCCAGACCAAGACCATTGAGAAAATTATTGACAGACACAACACCAAGAACAGTGCGATCGAGTTTTTTCATTATTTGAAGAGATATCAGCCTAGCAACCAGTTTACTGTCAACACCAAATATATTTTCAGCAACAACAATACCGCTGGACCCTCCATATCTTTCGATTTCCCTATCATAGGTCTCGAGAGAAACACCATGGCTTAATTTCGATTTCAGCACCAACTCACTACTCCAGTCGAAAATTAATGGTAGCACATGGGAATAAAGAGACTCCTTCTTCACTTTAAAACGGACCCTTAGATGCTCGTTTCCCTCTGGATACCTTAAAAAAAACCAGCTTGTTAAATAGCCCTGCCCCTGCATGCTTTTAGTAAGTTCCTGAACACGCAAGATAATATTATCTTGAACTGTCTTATGGCACGGGATCTTCAAATAGACCCATTCGCTGCCTATGGTTTGAACACATTCAGAGTGACTAGGCTTTTCGATTTTTTTCGCTTTGTAAGGTATTTTGTTGGTTGCAGCCACCAAGTCAGTTCGAACGAAAGTTGCAACGATTCTGTAGGAACTGTCACGACCGTGATACCACAAGCATTTGCTGTCTCATGTAGACACATTTGTAGATCTACAAAAATCTTTCAGCGATGCCTCATCTCTGAAACCAACGCAGGGGAAGGTAAATGC
>JAGOSY010000076.1 GCA_018062085.1 bacterium
TACCACTTGCTCTTGAATGCAATAAATAGCTTCATTGAGCATTGGCAGAATAACGCGATTGGCTTCGAAAGCGCGTGGTGATTTTGCCAGGTTAACTTCTTTATTGGCTTGAGCAATCAGATCTTTCAAGGAAGGATTGACTTTTTTAGCCTCGCCTTTTACAGGAGCCTTTTCATGAAGATAGAATCCAGCCCCGGATTTCTGTCCAAGGGCACCGGCCTTAACCATCTTCTCAAGTAGCGGGGATGGAGTGAAGCGCGGTCCATATTGGCTATATAGGAACGTGTTGACATGAGCGCAGACGTCAATACCAGTCATGTCAAAGAGTGCAAATGGTCCCATGGGCAAGCCAAATTCCACTACCTTAGCGTCAATTTCTTCCACTGTTGCCAAGCCTTCCTGCAAGGCATATAGTGCTTCGTTCATGTAGGTGAAGAGCACGCGATTGACGAGGAAGCCGGGGCACTCCTCAACCTTGACGGGGGTCTTTTGCATCTGGAGGCAGAGCTCAAGGGCTAGTTTCATAGTCTCGTCCGAGGTCTTGACTCCAGCAGTGACCTCTACCAGTTTCATGAACTGTGCAGGGTTGAAGAAGTGCATGCCAACCACTTTATCTTGTCTTTGGGTTGCTTCGGCAATTTCAGAAATTGATAGAGCGGAAGTATTGGTGGCGAGAATTGCTCGAGGAGGGCAAATTTGATCGAGAGTTTTGAAGATTTCAAGTTTGACTGAAATTTCTTCGAAGGCCGCTTCGATTACTAAATCGACGCTCTTGAAATCATCGTATGAGGTTGTACCTGTTACGGTGGCAAAGAGGCTGTCTGCTTCCTCTTGTGTCAGGGTGCCTTTTTTTACGCGCGAATCATACATTCTTTTGATGTTTCCAAGCCCTCTGTCTACGGCTGCTTGTTCAACATCTTTCAAAAGAACTTCTATTCCGCATTGACTCAAAACGCAGGCTATACCGCTGCCCATTGCCCCTGCGCCGATTACTGCTGCTCTCTGCACTCTCATACAAAGCCCTCATTATTATAAAAACACTGGTTGGGGCTATGCTAGCATCTTTAGGTCGCACCAGAAATCCGTCAAGGGTTTAAGAAATCATATAAGGATGCCAAGGTCTATGTTGACAACATTGATGCGAAAGACCTCTTGTACAGTGGATGAGGCAACGATTGCCGAAACCCCTAAGCATTTGGGCTGGGTCATGCTTGCCGCTCTGGGTATTGGTGGCACCATTGGTGCTGGCATCTTCGCTATGCCTGGCATTATTGCTGGCAAGGCGGGACCAGCCGGTATTCTTTCTTTTATGCTGACTGGATTGGTAATATTGCTGATTGCCTTTTGCTACGAGAAATTTTCTGTTCGCGTACCTCATGGTGTTTCAGCTTATAGCTATGTTTATCATTCGATTGGTGAACTTGTCGCCTGGGTCGTCGCTTTTGGTCTCTTTCTCGAATATAGCTTTGGCGCCTCTGCCGTATCTATTGGCTGGGCTGAATATCTGAAAACTGCTCTTGGTTTTTCAATGCCTGAATTCTTGAGTGGTCCGCGCATTGACGAGCATGGTTTTCATTTTGGTATCAATGTTATTGCAATGGCGGTGATCGCCGTAGTGAGTGTTGTTTTGATCTTTGGTGGTGTTAAAAAATCAGCCAAACTCAATTTTGCTCTAGTTGTGCTAAAGCTTTCCCTGCTCGTCACTTTTCTAGCCGTTGGTATTCCTCACATCAATCCAAGCAATTGGTTTCCATTTATGCCTCATGGTTTTGACGGCGTTTTGAAAGGCGCAGCTACAGCGGTATTTCCTTTTGTCGGCTTTGATGCCCTCTATACTTTTGCGCGTGAATCTAAGTCTCTCAAAGACACACGTTGGGCAACTTATTGGTGCGTTGGCATTGTTGCCTTCTTGTACATCGCTGTCATGGCAGTCTTGACTGGTTTGGCACCATGTTCTATCAACGGTCAGCCAAATGAATTGTTCATTGGCACCGACGCTGCTGCACCTTTAGCAAAAGTACTGACTGCTGCCGGTGAAGGATGGACTGCCAAGTTCATTTCGTTCGGAGCCGTACTGGGTATTTTTAATGTTCTCCTGGTCTTCTGTATGGGAGGTCCGCGCATTTTCTTAAGCATGGCTGAAGATGGTTTGCTCCCTCCGATATTTAAGAAAATGAACAACGGTAACCCAACAGTTGGCATCGTTCTCAATGGCGTTATCGTGGCGGCAATTGCGGGGTTCGTACCTTTTGCTAAAATCGCTGACATGATGGTGCTCGGTACGCTTGTTGCATTTATATTTGTCTGTATCGGCGCTTTGAAGCTGAAGCTTGTTAATCCGATAATTGCCATCGCTGGTGGGCTTGGTTGTGCCATTCTTGCTTTTAAGCTGGAACCGGAGGTTCTGCAGGTTTATTCAGTGACTTTGCCTGTTGGTCTGCTGATCTATTTCTTTTATGGTTATAAACACAGTAAATTGCGAAAGGCAAAAGAAGGTTAGTTATTGATCTGAAACGATGTAGCGGGTGAGAAATTGCGCACCTTCTGTCGAGAAGTCTAAGGTTCGATCAGGGCTTCCTAGCAGCCATTGTGCAGTCCTATTTCCATCGTTTCTGTAGTCGTTAATTGCGTGTTCTCCACCGGCAATAAGGTATTCAACCACTTCGCCCGTCTCGCAGCCACTATAGGTTCGCTCAGTGATGTTACCTTGTGTCTCTTCCAAAACTGGACCGTGACATTGATCAGCCGTTTGCCATACTTGGGCCTGCATGTACGGAGCTGAGTTATCTAAGTTAGTGCCTAACATCCAGTCCATTTTGCCGCTGACCGAGCCAGTTCCGCCTTCGTAGGGAAGTGTTTCGTCAGAGTCGCCGTGAACTATCATCGCCGGAATTCCTACGGTTGGCACTTCCTCTCCGTCCATCCATGTGCCGGATTGACTGACTATTGCTGCCACTCTGTCTGGTCTGTCGGCTGCGTACACTTGCGCAAATCTACCACCATCCGAGAAACCAAATAGACCAATTTCTTCTGATGTTCTTGACCGTGTTGATAGGTCTTCGAGGACGGTATCTAGGTAGTCGTAGTCATTGGTTTGGTTGTCTGCCGAAGAAGGCAGATTCATCCGGTCTGGGGCATTCCAGGCCACTCCAGTGACATTTCCGAGGCCTGTATCGAATTCTCGCGGCTTGGGGTAGGCAAAGACAACAATAGCACCAGTGCGCTCGGCATCAGCTGTGAGTCCAGACTCTTGAGCCATCAGTCCGATTGAATCACCAACCGCGGCACCATGCATTGCCACTATTACAGGCGCGCGATCGTCAGCATTTTGTGGAATGTATACGTCGTATCTTCTTCCATCCGGCAGAGTTATTGGGTTGATCTCGCCAACTTTCAGGTCGCTTCCTTGGCTAAGGAGTTGCTCTCCACTAACTCGGTGTTCTAGCGGAACATCGTTATGCTGCTTGCTTTCAACCAACATCATTAAAGGATCGGATTCGCTCGACCA
>JAGOSY010000077.1 GCA_018062085.1 bacterium
CTAAATTCTGTTCGCAGTCTCTTAATTTAGCCTGAGTTAGAAACCCGGAAAGGCAGAACTATTGAGCGCCTGAGCAGCTTTCAAAGCGGAAAATGGCCCAATTTTACGCGAATCGTTGCCGACCCTCGACTAAGGGACCCAGACTCTCCGGTATTCAGGCATTGCGGCATGGGCAGGCGGGGGGTCTTTTATCTAGTTTACCGGTGTGTTATTCTACTGGTATCACAGGTGGTATTAGGGAGCGGGTGCAGGTAACTGCTGAGACTAGCTTCCTTTCTTATTTACCGAGAAAAGATCAAAATATACTTACTGTTTTCGACGCTATTAATTCTATCTTCTTGGCAATTGGGTTTAATGGCTCTAGGACTGGATTTAAAGATAAATTTTTGGCGCCATTCTCTAATCTGCAAAATGCGGAGTGGTTGAAATCTCAAGCTGGCCAAGGAATAGAGCTAGATCCGCCTGGTTCTTGTTCTTCTCTTTTTATTCCTGTGTACACTAGATATATGGGAGATACGAGCTAATTTAGCTCACCTCATTTGCCGAAAGGTGTGGCTATTTTAGTGTTGAATTATTATGTATACCGGGTCCCGACATTTTTTTGGTCAAGATCACCGCTAAGGTATTTGACATCCCGAAAAATGCCGGGACCCGAAAACGACAGTTGAGATGAAGAGTAAGAGTAGTGACAAGCACTGCTGAAATTTAAGAAGACGACAAGACGAAAGATAGTCGCTCAGACGCCGCGAGCTAGCGAAAGGAAAAGTATTCGCAGAAGAAGACTGTAGAAGATGGTCGAGGACGGAGCGAAGCGTAGCCGGACGAAAAATTTTCAATTTTTTGTATGGCAGGATAAATGTGTGTGCTCAGAATTCAGAAAATGATGTGAGACTAAGCTTAAGCGGTCTACGGAGGTATTGTAGCGTAGACGTAAAGCCAGTAGGGTATGAGCAGAGTATAGTTTTTGTGTAGACATAATAAGGGAATTGAGGATGGCGTGCAAAACGATAAAGTGATCGCGGTAGCTCACGTACCAGCCTTAAAAACACAAAAAGTCCCAATAAGCTACTTGATAGTTGACGAAAGCAGCTTTCTGTCAATTAAGCACTGGGCACCTGTAAGCCTTTCAGCCAGATAAGCCGGTTTTATGCCGATTTTTTTGACGGAAAGAATGCGTAGGGAGAAATCGGCAACTAATTTGGGTGCAAAATTGAGCAAACCAGAATTGGCTCCTGTAAGCTTTTCACGGTTACAAATAACCCTATTGGGATTTTTTGTTGAATAGCGGCTGGTACGTGAGATTGAGCTAGACGAAGCAAGATAGGACAGCGACAATTGATATCGAATTGGCAGTAAGAGAGAACTCATGGCAGTAACAAAAACAGCAGTAGGCACAGTAGACAAGAAGGCATTTGAGGAACTGTACAACAGCTTTGAAACGATGCGGATACTTGACGCTGTCGGCGATCTGGATGAAGTTAGAAGCGAAATAGAAGACCCAGGTGGCGCACGCATGGACTTCATCAGGCTGCATGAAATGGCCATGTATTTGCTCAATGACGACGCACCACCGGGAGATCCGCAGCCAATTTGGGAGCTAGTTGATGAGTTGTCGAGTAAGATTTCACGCTGTCAGGAGAGCTTGGAAAAGATAGCTGACATGCTCAGTGAACTTGAGCCGCTAATGCCAGACCCAGACGAATACGACATCACTGCTGAATTCGAAGAGTCTTGAATTTAACCCCTGACAATTGGGCATAATGAGGCAGTACCGGCCATGGAAAGCCCAGATGTCAGACAAACAGAAAGACCAGGGCGAAGCACAACGGCGAGAAGTGCCAGCCGAAATCAAAGCAGCACCTGAGTTACAGCGCAATGCAGTAATCGCAGATGATAATAGTCAGGCTAGATGGCTGAGAGCGCAGCAAATACATAACTTAGATCAGAACAAATCAGCAACAGATATGTTCAGGAAGCCAGGCGAGGCAAAAGTAAGCTCAGTTAAGTTCGGGATTGATGGGTTATCGAATGATCAACCGACAGGGCGAAACACCAACGGTAAGCCATATGCAGTGCACACTCAAGAAGCCAAGCAAGCATTAGAGAAACCAAGCCCAATTTCAAAGAGCACGACAGAAGGTGCATATCAGTCAGAAGTCAAGCTGAATGTGCAGATAACGAACGTGCCAGAAGTACCAGCCGCAGTTACTCCGCAAGAAGCGATGAAATACACAACAAAGGTTATGGAATCAGGGGTGCAGGTAGTACGCCAAGCAGAAGATTATTTGGCAAAGCCGAATGCTATCAATAATTCACTGAATGATATGGCGGTAGCTGGTACTAAACTACCAGGGCATTTTAGTCAGAGCTCAGAGCAATTGAACAAAGATGCACAAAGCTTTGCCGGTGCTTTAGTCGAGAAAACAGGAGAAGCGGTTCAGGCAATAGACAAGCCGATGACACCAGACCAACGGGCTACAATGGCAGGCGGAATATTGCCACTTTTCTTCTTTGAAGGTGGCAAGGAAATAGACCCAAAAGTTGCTAAGCAAATGGGTTTAGAGCAGCTGACAGAAGCTGAGCTTAAGGCCTTAAGCATAGAGCGAAGAATTGAGAAAGTCGGAGAAGCGTTGGAATTAGCACAGGATAAGCTTACTCGTGAGAGTGTTGATGAGAAGTTAACTAGGTACTTGCTAGACCCAGGCCACCCTAGACAAAAGAGCATATGGTTTGAGAAGGTTTTAGGGTTTACGTTGGAGAATAAAGAGCAGTTGGCTAATCAAATCAGGTTTGACCAGAAACTAGCCAGACCATCCAGAAGTACAGCTTGGGGCATTACATACGAGCAACCGACAACGATTGTCGGAGCGAATGGCAGAACATTAGAGAATTGCCGGATCTATTGGCAGCAGGATTATGAAACAGGGTTATTTGAATTCAAAAATTTGCTTCTTCCAAAGAAGAAATAGAGGGTTGAGTGATGTTTGAAGAATACGATGTAGTAAAGCTTTTAGAGAACACCGCTGTTAACTGGGATGGTGAGCTTGTGCAGCTCACATCAGGACTGTCTGGAACAATCTTGGGTGTGGCGAAAGACCAGAAATCATTTTTAGTTGAATTTACTACTGATGAAGGCGAAACCATAGCAATGGTGCCAATAGAGAAGAGATTGTTGGAGTTGGTTTGGAAAGCAAGTACTCGTTCATATGTTGATTCGAGATCGGAGAAGACGGCTAGCTAGCTCATTCCCGGTTCTGACATTTTCTTTGGGAAAACCTACGCTAAGCTATTTGACAACATGTTTTTGCTTGGATTTACTACGCTAAGGTACTTGGCAGTGTGAGTTAATGCGTCTTAGAATATTGATTATGTTTCATCGTTTCTAGAATGTGTAGACTTTCAAGCTATTTGTCCGACTTTTAACCACGATAAATGTCCGCATGACAAGACGGTTTCTAATCGCGCAAGCGATAGATCGTGGAGACATGAACGTCAAAAGTGTCGGCA
>JAGOSY010000052.1 GCA_018062085.1 bacterium
TCCTCCATTGCTTTAGAGGTTCTTCAGCTGGCTTGTATTTCTGAAAGAACTTGCGGGCTCTTCCCCAGTGAACTAACTGCATCAGACACTCCCCAGTTTCAGCATCTTCCCACTTTGGGAACAAACTCGCAAGAGGAAATTCCCATTTTGGGAAAATCTAATGTTTGCTGGATGACCACGCCGCTTGATTCCTAAACTCCGGCACGCTCTATTTAATCGGCCGCATCGCCTCAGCTCGAGCTTCTAGCCCAGCAGCCTCTTTAGCTCTATTTGTTTTCCTTAGCACGGCAGCATAGTTGTTTAGCACCGTAGCAATATTAGGATGCTTTGGCCCATACGCCTTCTCTAATGTTGACAGAGAGCTCTTGTACAAAGGTTCTGCCTGCGCATATTTACCTTGTGCAGAATACAACTCTGCCAAGCAATTAAAATCAGCGCCAATATTAGCGTGATTTGGACCCACTACTTTCAAATCAATCGCCATAGCGCGCTTGTACATAAGCTCAGCCAAAGCGTATTTGCCCTCTTCTCTCAGGAGTCCAGCCAGGTTGCTTAATTTTGTTGCCACATCAGGATGCTCTGGCCCGAGGGTCTTCTCGGCGATGGCCAGAGAACGTCTAAATAATGGCTCAGCCTGCTCAATCTTGCCCTGATAGTGATAGAGGGAGGCCAAGTTGTTTAAGTCTTTCGATACCGCAGGATGATTTGGCCCAAACGCCTTCTCATCAATGGCAAGCGAGCGCTTAAACATCGGTTCAGCTTGTGTGTATTTGCCTTGAGTCATATAGAGTTCTGCCAGATTGCTCAGTGCCGTAGCCACCTTAAGATGATTCGGACCTAGCGCCTTCTCATCGATTGCTAACGCACGCTTAAATAGAGGCTCTGCCTCAGCATACTTGCCCTGTTCTCTATACAGCCCTGCCAGATTGTTTAGACCAGAAGCTACATCAGGGTCATTTGATCCTAGCGTCTTTTCGAATATCAACAAAGCACGCTTATACATCGGCTCAGCCTGTGCATATTTGCCCTGCTCTTTGTAGAGCAAAGCCAAATTGTCTAGAACTCTAGCAAAATAGCAATGATTAGAACCTAACGCTTTCTCATACATTGCTAAAGCACGCTTGTACAATGACTCAGCCTTGCCGTACTTACCTTGTTCAAGATAAAGTTCAGCCAGGTTGCATAAGCTTATAGCCACATCAGGACTATTCGCACCAGAAGCTTCCGCCGCCCTTATTGCTAATAGAAACGACTTCTCAGCCTCAGCATACCTAGCCTGCTTAAATGCTTCAGTACCGGCTTTGTTATGTTTATCAACCAATGCATTGGCGAACGCTGGCAGAGCAGACGACGAAGAGGCAAGGACGTAAGCAAGAAGTGATACTAACAGTAGTGCGCCATCAAGTCTGCGATTCTTCAAGCGGTATACTCCGGTATTAAGTAGAATCACATTGAACGACAAGCGTGTCAACACTATCGTCAGTTCTTTTCAGTTGAACTTTACTTCGACGGAGTAGTACGGCGTCTTACTTGCTAGCCGGAGTCTTCACAGTCGCTGCTTTACCTGCTGCAGGTTTTATGGCGCCGCCCTTACTGCCTTTCTTGTTGAAGGGGGCAGTATCCCAATAAACATAAAGCGACTGCTTCGAAAGCCTGTAGATCTGTCCGAGCTTGCCCAAGCCTGACTCTCTGTAGGCTGGCTTGCCATCTTTGTCGACGTAGTTGCCAGGCTTATCACCAGAGGGGCTGAGCTCATAGGTTGTGCCATTTTTCAGATCGATAGTTATGTAACCTTGCCGTTGCGAAAATGAGCAAAGACCAGAGAAGGTCGCCTTATCATCGCCCTTGGGAAAAACATCACAGCGCGCGTCAACAGTGTCAGCATTGGCCGCAGCGACAAAACCCAATGAAGCGACGCTAACACCTAAGGCAACTAGAAACTTTGAAATTTTGACCACGATTGATTCCTTTATTATCCAAAAAGACAATGAAAATGACTAAAGCCACAATTAGAGCCTCAATTTACCCATGCTCTACTTAGATGAAACAATAGCTTTAGCTCTTGCTTCTAACTCAGCAGCCTCTTTCTCTCTATGTGTTTCCCCCAAGAGAAGTGCGTAGTTTCTAAGGGCTGAAGCGACATCAGGATGATTGGGGCCAAGTGACTTCTCATAAATTGCTAGAGAACGTTTGAACAAAGGCTCTGCTTTTTTGTAATTTTCTTGAATTCGATAGATTGCAGCCAAGTTAAGAAGATCTGACGCTATGTTAGGGTGATTTGGGGGCAGCACTTTCTCATTCACAGCCAATGAACGTTTAAAAAATGACTCTGCTTCAAAGTATTTACCTTGTTTTTTATAGACCCCGCCCAATCTGCCCAGATCTAAAGCGGCGCTAGTGCTCTCGGGACCAACAGCCTTCTCATCAATAGTCAGTGCGCGTTTAAGCAATGTATCTGCTTCATCGAGCTTTCCCTGATCTTCATAAAGATCAGCCAGGTTTCTGAGATCTATAGCAACATCCTGGTGATGTGGACCTGATACCTTCTCATCAATAGCAAGAGCACGTTTCATCAACGGCTCTGCCTCATCGAACTTACCCAGTCTAAGGAAGAGCTTAGCCAGGTCAGTGAGATCGCCAGCTACAGCGGCGTTCTCTGGACCCCGTACTTTTTCATCAATTGCTAACGCACGTTTACACAAAGACACAGCCTCTGAGTACCTAGCTTGTCTGCGATAAACGGTTGCCAAACCAATTAGCGCTGTAGCTACATCGCGATTTTCTAAACTAGCTACTTCAGCAGCTTTAAGCGCAGCTGAATACGACTTTTCCGCCTCGGAAAATTTTGCGCGCGCGTATGCCTCATCGCCGGCTTTATTATGTGTCTCAAACTCTGCGGAAGCAAACACCGGAGTAGATATCGAAGAACCTATAAGAACTGAGGCAAGCAGCAAGGAGCCGGGTCTGAGATTAATCACAAAATCCTCCACAAATCTAGTAGAACAATTCGGAAAATTTATTTGAGTGGTCACCAGTGAGGCAGCAATTATGACACGAATTCTATATAGTGCTTACAAACAACATTAAGCGTACAAATAAGAAGCAATTGCAACTTTGCATCTACCTTCAATAGAATGACAAGTACCGGTGACGGAGACACAGATGGAAAATAGCACCGAAATGCATTCGCCTAAACGCCGGGCCAGAACTAACCAACTGCTTGTCTCTCTGACTTGCCTTGGCATTCTTTTTAGCAATCCGCACTGCGAGCAAGCCAAAGCCATGATCATGCCTTATCCAATGACCATCGACAAGATGACAGGCGCTTCGGCATTAGTAATAAAAGCCAAAGTAATCTCGGTCGAGCCAGCGAAAGCAACCGACAGCAATGCTCTCAAGTCTAACTTTTGGCAGGTCTATCGAGCAAAGCTAAAGCTGATTTCAACCCTGAAAGGCAAAGCACCATCAGACACAATTGATTTCTACTATCGCGCCGATCTACCACCAACCGGCAAGCCAACCATGTGGCTCGATGCTGGTCCAGAAAATCATGCCCACTTCAAATTAGAGGCGGGGCACAGCTACATCTTGTTTGCCCAACAAACAGATGGAAAAGGGCCTCTCGTACAAGTTTCCTCCAACTATACCTTGCGTTCGTGGGAGGGCTTCTTCCGCGCCGCTGATGATACGCCAATCGCACCTGGCATCGCACCAGTGAAAGCAGTTTGGAATGAACTGACAAAGCAAATAGCAAGCAAGCAAGCTGCAGTGTCACAGTATGCGGCTTTAACGCTACTCGATCTTTCATGCGAGAGTAACAGTTCAAGCGGAACAGGCGATTATCCACGCGCGCAGGTGCTCAGCTCGCTTTTCGATAGCAAGCACGAACCGCCATTGGCTCTAAGTGCCGCTGGTTTTCTCAAGACGTTCATAGCAGCACTCGGTACCATGAGTCCATATAGTCGCGATGACTATCGCATGCGCTATCTCTGGACTATAGCAGACAAGCCCATGTGCAGCTGGGCACCATGGACTATCAAGGACAATGTCACGGCCAAACCTGCTGTTCCATTCTTGATCAAAATAGCCGACGGCAAACATCAACCTGATATTTGCGCCGCTGCTATTTTGACATTGGGCGCTTCCCATCACGATCCCAAAATGGCAGAAACAATCAGCGCCAAACTGCCTGCCTGGCTAGCTTCACAGCAACCAGAAATACGAGCAGCTGCAATTATTTTGAGTTCTGATTATCCGACATCTAATTATCCGACGATAGTCAGCGCTAAAAAGCGAATTGAATTGATGACAGATGCATCAGAGCAAGTGCGCAAAGCCGCAGCACTTTCGGCCGGTTTATCGCAAAGCGCAGAAACGATACCACAGCTAGACAAGATGCTGAACGACAAGTCTGCTTCAGTGCGAGCCGCTGCAGCCCTTAGTCTAATCAGTTTTCCACTCGACAAAGTCAAGATCATACTTCTATCGCATCTAAACAATCATGACTTTGGTGTCGGGTTTCTCTGCCGTGTGGCGATGATCGATCCAGCATCAGTAAAGAACGAATTATTGGCTGAGTGTCAAAAACCTAGAACATCGATGTCGGGTGTGCCGACGACAGACGCACAAATGGCATTTCAAAATGGACTAGCGACAGATCCACACGCCCTGGCTGTGCGTGCGCTGTTGAAATATCTGGACGACACTGCTGGATCGCAATTATCTAAGCCAGAATTTTCAAAGTTTCTCGATTGTCTTGAGCAAAACTCAGTAGCCGATTCGTCGTTGACCGGTGCCACCTACGAGATGCTAATTACACACAGCCTCAAGCAACGTGCAGCTTCGTTCAAAAAACGCGCTATTGCAGCGCAACCGACACTGCCGACAATCGCCTTTGATCAACCAGACAGGCTTTTAGAAACGGGCAATCTTAAATACAAGTAGAGACCTAATCCAACCCCTTTGCCATAATCTTCTTGGCCTCAGCATCAGGATTACCAACTAGCACATCTTTGCCCTGAGTCAAGTCAAAACTGTTTGCCTGAGCATATGCAGCGCTGCCATCAACAGCAACAAGAAAAGTTAGTTGATTTGCACCACAATCATGAGGTTTGCAAACGTTACCCAGGACAAATTTTCGTCCACTGTAATCGATGGTTCGCACCGGTGGGGCCGTGCCTTCTAGACGATAAGCCCAGGCCGCATTTCGCCAAGCTTTGGGTATTATTTTCTGATAGGCGGCAAAAGACTTCGGATATTTCTTAGCCACGTCTGCTGGATAAACTTCACCCGCTGCCAGACCCGGCAAAGCAGTGAGCGAAGTCATGGCAAAAAATTACTGCGACAATTAGCCTAATTTTTCTCAATGTTCCAACCTCTCTAAGTTAATTAGTGCAGTGGCATTACCTTGGCTTGCACTTTTGCGATACCACTCCAAGGCCTTAAGCTTGTTCTCCGGGATACCCCGGCCAAACTCATACATATTGCCAAGGTTGCACTGTGCATCAGCATTGCCCTGCTCTGCAGCTTTCTGATACCACTCAGCTGCCTTAGTATCACCCTGTGGCACTCCTCTTCCAGAATCGTACATAAAGCCCAGGTTGTACTGCGCAGTAGCCTGACCCTGAGCTGCGGCTTTCTGATACCACTCAACGGCCTTGACGTCGCTCGCAAGAACACCCTTACCTGTATGGTACATGGTACCGAGGTTGCATTGTGCTTTGGCATCACCACAATCTGCGGCTTTCTGATACCACTCAAACGCTTTAGTATCGCTCTGTGGTAGCCCCTTGCCTCGCTCATACATCCATCCAAGGAAACGCTGAGCAATAGCATTGCCATCTAAGGCAGCAGTGGTCAGCAGGGGTAATGCTTCTGCATATTTGCCAGCATCAAGCAGTTGTTTGCCCTGTTTGAAATCCTCACTAGAATTTGATGGCTGCTCTATAACAAGTGAAGCACTAGGCAAATCTGGAAGAGGGCTCCTTGGCCGAGCGGGCACCGATATAAGGATGAGTTCACCGCCCTTCCAGCGGCTTCTCATTACTGGTGTTTGTGTCTGCTTGCGATCAAACTGAACTTCATTCTCTACTTGCTCTTTCAAATTGCGAAATGCTTCACTTAGAGTTGTCTTAGAACCATTTGACTGCAGCGATGCAATCAATTGCTTCGTGAACACACCATTTTCATAGCGTTTCGATTCAAACGACCTTTGATCGGCAGCGCTTGAGCTAATTACAATTTGCCCCTCACCAGCCAGCGCCGCCACATCGAAATTGCTAGTTCTGACCATGCCCTTGCCGCCGACATTGGCAGCACCACTGCTACAGGCATCAAGCAGAAGCACCACACGGTCACAGCCTGTTCGATCTTTTATAGTCGGCGCCAAGTCAGCGAACCTAATTCCGGTGGAAAACAGTTTTGATGGGTCAGTGTCATAGACAACCAGAAAATTATCCCCGGCCACATCTATTTCTTTCGGGCTACCATGAGTCGAGGCGAAGACAAGCACTAAATCATCTTTGCGAGCACGCTGGGGCAGCCAACTATCACCAATCACTTCTTTTATTTTGCCCAGTGTTGCTTGTTCATTTGTAAGCACCAAAACATGATCGGCTGCAAAATTTCCTTTCTCCACTAAAAACTTGGCAAAGTCACGGGCATCCTTACTTGGATACTGCAGCTTAGGAATACTGGTATTTTGAAACTTGTCTATGCCAATTATGACGGCCCATTTGTCCATGATTGGCCTCAGGTCAGGCTTTTCAATAGTCGAACGCCTTTGCACAGAAGATGCTCCGAGGGTTTTTCCTCTAGCAGTGTTAGCAGCAGAAACCGATTGAGCGTGGCCAATGCCAAAAGTAACTAAAATCGAAAACATTGGAATCATTGGGGAAACTGCAATCATTGCGACTATGCAGCTGCTAGCAATACTTCTTTTCATCAGTCTCAACGATGCCCCTCCACTTTCGCAGGTACATGTTTGCCCTACGCGCTCACTTGCACGATATTTTCATTTTCAAGATACTTTTTGCCAGCGTCCTTTAATGAGACGAAATGAAAAGACTCTTTTAAGTGACGCAGAAGCTAAACCATCGGAGTCATCATGATTAAGCATCACTAAATCCACTCTCTGATTATGGAGCTTAAGGGATTTAACGATAACCCGATCACCTAGATCATAGCTGGCCCCTTGAACTGGGCGACCATTCTTATTGAGCACAGCCACAAGATTGACAAAGTATCCACTGCCGCCACCATTGTAACCAATGACAATAACTGCATCACCCTTACCGTCTCCGTCAACATCGCCCAGCGCCACCTGTTCAATATTGCACAACCAGCCACCAGCAATGGAACCGCCCGGAAAATCGCCTTCGGCTTGACCGTTCTTTAGCTTGATAATTCCATTATGAGCTGCAAGTCTGTATGTTCCGTTCTTGATTGCGGACAACGATAAAGCACTCGTGCTTTTAGCGACGGCATTGCCCTCAGTTGCCAGCGATGGCAATGGCAACAAAAACGAAACCAGTAAAACGCCAATAAGTGAAACGCAGGATTTCGTTAATAGCATTATCTACCCTCAAGTATGTTTGTCCGCAACTCAATTCGCCATTAGCTAAGATACACAGGTCAATCGTCCCTCCTTGTTTATTGGGGCCTAACCACACTTAAAATAGCATCGGCAATCTGTTCTGCACTGACAGGTAAAACTTCAGTGCGCAAATAGCTAGATTGTTCAGCCGGCTTACCCTGAAATGGCTTGCAATCCGCCTTTTTTCCTTCTACCAACAAAAGCTCACCGTTTTCGCCAGAAAATACTCGCACGATTGTAGCAAAGTAGCATCGGCCTAACTTGTCAAATTTTGCTTCTTCAATACTGACAGTAACAACATATCGAGCCTTCAAGGCACGCCCCAGGCTCATCATATTTTCCTGCGATTCCATACCGCTGGCCGACAATTCAACAGAACCAAGGGCAGCACCTGACTCAAATGGATTGAGCAAACGTCGGCCAATAGCAGCCTGCAATTTATTTTGAACCATGTATTGCAAATGGACAACCGGATCGTTCATATAGTCAGCCGAGTGCCGCAAATTCAAATACGATGGTGAAGAGAAGCCAAGCACAGCGACACGATCTGGCAGAGGAGGGCGTTTCACTGTACTCCTGGCGGACGCCTCTGGAGAAGCAGGCTTATCTTGTTCAAGCACGCGTAGATTGATAGCATCAGGCTCTATGTCAGAAAATAGATCAGACTTCTTGTCTGGCGGATTGACAGCTACAAGCGAATTCTCTTCACTGTCTTTCGCCTTGTCAGAGGTGTTCGAATTGACGTCAGCGTTCGCTGCTTCGTCAGTCTTCACCTTTGCCACCGACTCACTAGCCACCACAGCTGGCACCGCTATTGGCACCTCACGCGGAGAAGCAGGAGGAGCCGCCACAAGAAGATCTTTACCCTCCCAAACACTCTTGAGCACCGGTGTTTGCAGGGCTCCTCTTTCTCGCAGAACAGTGTCTTCAACCTTTTGCTTAAGATATGAAAATGCTTGGGCAAGAGTGGTGGCGTTACCATTCGAGCGCAAGCCTTCAATTAAACTTCTAGTAAAAACGCTATTCGGGAGCTCCTTGTGCTCCCAAGAAGCTTGAGTAGGTAAGCTCGATGCAATTACCAATTGACCTGTTCCCTGGGCAATGACAGCGGCATCATAGTTGGCTTGACGTGCCAGACCTTTACTGCTGGCCTTAGCTGCACCGCTATGACAAGCATCAAGGACAAGCACAACTCTGTCACTACGCACCCGTGCTTTAATCACCTGCACCAGTTGTTGCATCTCTATGCCAGTGGCAAAAAGATCATCAGGATCAGTATCGTGGGCAACGATATAATTCGAGCCCTGAATATCCATCTGAGATGAACTACCGTGACTAGATATGAACACAAGCAGCAGATCGTCCGGTGCCACCATCCTTGGTAGCCATTTGCTACCCATCTCAGACAAAATCGCTTTCTGAGTAGCTTGCTCGTTGAGCATCAGTTTTACATGGTCTTTGGCAAAGTGAGCCTCGTTAACGAGATAATCATAAAAATCTTTGGCATCTTGATCTGAATACTTTAGATTCAACTCTGGTTTGGCATATTTACTTATGCCAATCACTAGTGCCCATTTGTCTTTAACAGGACGATTGACAGAAGCACTTGCTACTGTCTGTTCTGAAGATGCTGCCGAAGGTCTTGAAGTTGACTTGAACTGCGTTGATTTCGATGGAGTTAATTTCGACTGAGGTGATTTTGACTGCGTCGATTTCGCGGGAAGTGCCGGCGAAGCTTTCTTTGAATTTGATGAATTCGGTGAAGCCGAAGCAAAGGAGGGCACAGAGAAAGGGGCAGCCAGCGACAAAACTAAAATAGTCGGAACAACCTTCAATTTCGATAGCCCCACACGCATTCTACAATTCCTCAACTAGATCAAAATTGCGCATTACTTGCTCCCCGTCGAACTGTCTACAGTACTAAGAATGGCTCTCCTGATAAAGCGGGCCGAAGCTGGCAGAACTTGAGTCTTTAGATAGGCGAGCTTGGCGCTAGCATCACCGGCACAGAATGCACCTGCAGCTTTTTGCCCGCCAGACCAGAGATACTCGCCGGTTTCACCGGAGGCAATACATACCGAAACAGAGAAATCGCAATTTCCGGTTGGATCGAAATGAGCATTTTGGATATCAACTTTTACTATATATTTTGCGTTCAATGCTTTGCCCATGGCCGGTCTGGTATCTGCCGTCCACAAGCCACCACCAAGGCTAGACTTACCCAGGGCAGACCCCACAGCATATGAGCTCAACAGCCTTTCTTGCAGAGCATCAGAAAGTTGGTAGCGCACCATTTCTTCAAGGCGCACAGCCAAGCCATCAAAGTCAATTTCTCCTATGCCATTCGAGCCGCCCTCACCAAAAGGAAGTATGGCCACTCGATTGGATAGAACTTTAGTGCCGTCTTCACCTTTAACTACTGAGTTTGCCACCACAGATAGAGCTGGAGCGTCATTGTCTAATGCCGCCGTGGGTGCAGATGGACGTGCGGCAATTACAAGCCCTCCACCATCCCAAGAGCCTTTCATCACCGGGGTCTGCAACTCCCCACGTTCCTGCATTACAGTAGTCTGCACTTTTTCTTTGAGGTGACCAAAGGCTTGATCTAAAGTGGTTAGATTGCCTTTGCTACGCAAACCATCCAGCAAACAATATGTGAAGACACTCATTGGTTGCGAGGCGCATTCCCAGGAAGCCTGGTTCGGTTGACTAGAGGCCACCACAATCTGGCCAGTGCTTTCAGCTATTTTCGCAGCGCTAACATTGGCTTTTCGTGGCTTGCTCTCGGCAGCTCCGCTATGGCAAGTATCTAAAAACAAGACAACTCTATTTGCATGAATCTTGGCCTTAATCATTCGCGACAGCACTTGCATATCAATTCCTGAGGAGTAGAGGTCATCAGGATCGCTATCAGCCGCAAGCAGATAGTTAACACCTTCAACATCAAGCTCTGACGGGCTGCCATGGCTGGAGATATACACCACGACTAAGTCTTCGGGTCCTGCATGGCGACCGAGCCAGCCGCCACCAAGGGTTGAAAGTATGTTGCGACGATTGGCTTGCAGGTCAGTCACCAATTTGACGTGATCTTTAGCGAAATTTCCATCTTTTACCAAATAGTCATAAAAGCTACGAGCATCGGCAGCAGCATACTTGAGATCTAGCTCGCCTTTAACAAACTTGCTGACGCCAATCACCACTGCCCATTTGTCGCGAAATGGTCGATTGACCCCCGAATTATCGGCAAGAACAGGCCGGGCCGAAAGCAAGAGCATTGTGCTAGTTACAAGAACGGCCCCAAAATTGAGCTTTCGCATACAGTGTTTACTTTCCAGTTCTATTAAAGAGCCGCTCGATTTAATACCTTTAGTTTGATTGCAGGGCAACAATCGCTAACTTCTCACAGAATCAATACAAGTAGCATCGCTCTTGGGAATGAATTTTGCTCGATATTCTGAGAAATTGATTAGGTCTCCCGGTAACACCCCGCTTGTTCCTGGTGTCACAATTAAGCGAACTAATCAGCTAAATAGGCGCTAGACCATGACCGCTGCAGAGACACACAAATGGGAATTCAAGCCACGATTTCGCAAGAACGCCTTCGGATGGAAATCGCAACCGGCGATAACTCGCATCAAACAAGCTGTCGCCGAAATTAAAAAAGTAGCTCGTAAAGAGCCTGCGCTTGCTGCCGAAGGAGCGGTCATATTCTTCGAGAAAATCTCGCCAGCAATTGAACATGTTGACAGCTCGTCTGGGGCCATTGGTTCTGCACTCTATCGCGCAATTGAAGAATTGGTTCCTATAATTGCGGCTCCGCAAGTTGACGAAAAGACACGAAGGAAGTGGCTAGACAGACTGTGGGCAGCACACGAAGCTGATCAGATGCCCTACATAGAAAGGCTTGCCGACTTCTGGGGTGAGCTCTGCGCATCACCGAAGATCGCATCGTTTTGGGCCGATGAGCTGGTGGGTACAGTGCAAATGATTTGGTCGGACGACTCGTCAAGCAGAGGTCACTTTCACGGCACCTCAGCTTGCCTCAGTTCTTTATATGCAGCCAGCCGCTATGACGAATTGTTAGAACTACTCGCCATGGACCGCCTCAAATTCTGGGACTATCAGCAATTTGCAGTTAAGGCATTGGCTGCACTCGGCAGAAAAGCGGAGGCGATTCAACACGCCGAGAGTTGTCGCGGCAGTTGGACAAGCAATATCTCGGTCGCTCAAATTTGCGAAGAAATTCTTTTGTCATCAGGCTTTGCGGATGAAGCCTACGCCCGATATGCCATCGAAGCAAATCAGAGTACTACACATTTATCGACCTATCGCTCCATAGCCAAAAAGTATCCACAGAAACAAGCGAAAGAAATATTGACTGACCTGATTGATACTACACCTGGTGCCGAAGGCAAATGGTTCGCCACCGCAAAAGAACTGGGTTTCTTGGAACTCGCCTTGCAGCTAGCACGGAAAAGCCCTTGCGATCCGCGCACACTGACCCGCGCGTCGCGTGATTACATCGTTTCAGACCCAGCCTTCGCCATGTGTGCGGGGCTCTCGGCTCTACAGTGGATCATTTTAGGCCACGGCTATGAAATTACTAGTGTTGATATTTGGGATGCATTCACAAACACCATGAATGCAGCCGAGAAGGTCGGTGAAACAGCACAGGTTCGAGCTGTATTGAGAGAAGCGATTGGCTCAAAATCAGACAATAAAAACTTAGTCTGGCAAGTGCTAGGAAGAGAGCTTGGTTGAGAAAGGCCATAGAATGAAAAGGCGTTTCCAGACCCATGCCAAAATCAGCCGCTAATATGCAGGATAAGAAAAAAAAGATTGCCATCTCTGTCGCAGGGCTCACAGCCTTAGCTGGCTGTTTCATTGCGTACTGGAATTTGCCAAGTTATGGTGGAATAATTGAGCCCTTAACGAGTGAGCAGAAGCAACTCGAAAGACAGCTACGCGCCCACATAAAGATGCTATCCAGCGACATCGGCGCGCGCAGTTTGACCAAAAACCCGGGCGGTTTAGAGCGAGCAGCGAACTACATTGAAGATATTTTCAGCGCGGCTGGTTTCAAGCCTTCGCGGCAAACATTTTCTGTTAGCGGTTACTTCAACGACGGGCTATGGGGCGCCACCCATGCCACCCAGAGCACGGCCAACATTATCGTGGAGCTCCCGGGGACTACAAAAGCTTCAGAAATCATTGTCATCGGCGCTCACTACGACGCAGTACAAGATTGCCCTGGCGCCAACGATAACGGCAGCGGTATTGCCGCCATGCTAGAAATTGCAAAGACACTGGCCAATGACCAAGGCAAAAATAAGCTTCCGCGCACCATTCGCTTTGTCGCTTTTACAAACGAAGAGCCGCCCTTCTTTCGCAGTGATGACATGGGCAGCTATCGCTATGCCAAAGCCTGCAAGGAGCGCGGCGACAATATTGTGGCCATGCT
>JAGOSY010000014.1 GCA_018062085.1 bacterium
CTAAAAAAGCTGGTTTGACAACCAAGAGTGGTTTGATGATGGGCCTAGGAGAGCGCGACGAAGAAGTTTTAGAAGTGATGAAAGATTGGCGCAAAGCCGGGGTTGACTTGATTACCCTGGGTCAATATATGCAACCAACTGAGAATCATCTCTCAGTTAAGCGTTATGTTGAATTAGCTACTTTTGCTTACTTGCAAGAGCAAGGCATGGCCATGGGCTTCACCAATGTCTTTGCCGGGCCGCTGGTGCGCAGTTCGTACCACGCAGACGAGCAGGCCAGCATGGCTCTAGTCTAGAGCTTGGCTTAAGCCCACTCTTTTGTGCAAGTCATGCAAAAGTTGTTCTAAAACTACGAGTCTAGTTTTAGTAGATTTTTTATGCCGTAGACAGCCATGTTTGGATTTTCTTTCAGGCGTCTGCGGCAATAGGCACCGGCTACTTTTCCTTCACCGAAAGGCAGATACATGCGTACCAATATTCCTTCAGCCGCTAGCTTTTGGAATATGGCCTCGCCTTTTGCTTTGACTTCAAGATTTTGGAAGATTTCACCGGAAACTAGTGTCTTTTGGAAGCGTTTACGGGGAACACCGTGCAAGTATTGCGTTTCAAACCGATTGGTCGGCACCTTATTTGGTATCACTACGGTGTTAAAGAAATTTTCGATGCATTTTGTGTCGTGGGTGGCTACTTCAACATATGTACCGCGAGTTAGTAGTTCACCGGCATATTTCACGAGCAAGTCTTTCATCACTGGTTTTTGCGTATGGGCGACTGTGGCGGGTTCATTGTAGATACCAACAACAAGCCTTGTACGCATGCGGCTATCGAAGCGTTTGATGTCTTGAGCTGTTCTAAACAATCTGGTTTGCAAAACCGTACCGAGATTGCGGTAGCCTGACTCGATCAACGAGAAATAAGTCTCGAGTTGAAAATCGGTCCAGCGGTGATCTTCGGCTTCAAGAGTGACATTGACGTTGCGAACGCTGGCATATTCTACAACTGCTTCAATGCGGTTATAGGCTCGGTCTAGCTCAATAGAGCGGGTCTGGCCAACCTTGGGCGCTGCAGTAGAGAACATAGAGGGCTTGAAAGAAGCGGTGGGCTGCTGACGATGCTCACCTGGTAGCTTGTGGGCGGCGATTTGATCAATCAATTGTTTGTAGTGCTCAACCGATTGGTCACAATCAGCGTCAGAAACAGCATCTTCTCCGAGAATATCGAGGGTAGAGCTAAATTTGTTCTCTTTATAGAGTTGCTCAGCCAGCTCAAGAGCTTCTTTGGCTGTTTCGCCAGCGAGGTAAGGTTTGGCCAACATCAAAACCAGTGATACTGGTATTTTGTCGAAGATCGAGGGGGGAGCCGTGACCAGTGTTGTTGCTGCTGTAGATTGGTCGCCCTGAAGCATCTTATTTTTAACCGGAGTTTGTATCGGCATATAAGTCCTGTTGGTCTTACTAAAACTGTGAAAGAGTTTTCAAGCCGAATTATAGATCTCAACTATATATTTATCGCACAATTTGGACTCTCTAAAATGTTTATCATTCGCATACAGCAAGTTCGCTTGCTGTTATGGCCTAATCATTGGGGCTGCTCTGCTCTGAGGCCTCGCCTAGACCACCGAGGACGAAGCGCAAGAGCTCTGAGCGCTGGCCTTCTTCTTTTAGTAGCTCACTGACGGATCCAGGCAAGCGGCTGACGGCAATTACTGCTACTTTCTGGCCAGAGTCACTGCTGGTGAAGTAGACTGAGCGAAGGCTCTGACTTGTGAGATTTACTAACTCGATGCGGCCAGCGCCGGTGTAGCGCACTGAATGTTCTGTGGCTGAAGCTTTTTCAGCTTTGAATTTGCCAGCCAATGCCTTGGCAAAATTGGTAAATTGAGTGTCGCTTAAGCCGCTGTCTTGGCTAATGGCGCAAACGACAACGTCGGCTTTACCGGTGCGACCCTTTGAGCCAGCAATAATGTGCACTTGTGGATGCTTTTTATAGTTGGCCCAAATCCAATTTTTGTCTTTAGTTTCAGTGGCTGTGGGCATGCCCAGGGCTTTTTCAAAGTGATAGAAGTCATCGCCTAGGCCAGGCAAATTGCTCTTAGTCAAAAATTGCTCAACGTTATTATTGTTATTGATATTGTTGTTATTGCCTGCAGAGAAGCTGCCACCCAAGGTATTTGCTACCGCTGTCAGCGGCTTCAGCGGTTGAGTCGGTGGCGACGGCTGTAAGTGCTGGCCTGATTGAGCAAATTGACTATTACTAGACGTGAGGGTCTTAGCTACTGGTGCCTTCAGTGGCTTTAATGGGGGCGTTGGCAGCGACGGGTGACTATGCTTGTGCGCGGCAGCATGCTCTGCTTCAAATTTTTTCGTTCCTTGTTCTATTTTCGCTTTCGCCAGTCGATTGCGACCTAGCTGTGAATTGAGCTGACTGCGAGCGTCCTCATCGCTCATGGCCACTGGCTCAATGCGAGCGACCACTAAATTTTGGGTTTCTTCGCTGCTGGCGTCGCCAATTTTGCAAATTACTTTGCACTCGATCATTGGCCATTCAGCGGGATCTATTGGCAGTTCAAAAGGCCGTTTGCTGTGGGCTATAGTGTTGACTTGCTGCTTGCTGCTGATAGTATCAAGCCGAGTTTGCCAGCGGTAGACTGTCAAAATTCCTTCGGACATCAAGCGAAAGTGGGCTTGCAGCTGAATCACTTCACCAAGCAAACTAACATCGCTGACATTTTCAATCGTAAGGGCCATAGATGGATGATATCCCAACGCGTCATGGGACCAATAAGTAACATAAGCAGGCACGCTCAATTTTGGTGGCGCTTTAACTGGCCTTCTTGGGGCATCGTCTTCTTCATCGTCAGGGTCAGAATTGTAGTCACGAACTTGACGGTTTTGGGCCTGTGCTGGTGCGGCAAAGCCGACAGACATGGCTAACGCTGTTAGTGTTGAGAAAAAGGCTGTCAGTGATGTTAGCAGCGCAAGACTGGTTGCCAGAGCCTTTTTACTCTTGGTTTCAGCTTTAGCTTTGGCGGTTGGGTTCTTTGCTGCTTTTGCGGTTTTTACAACCGTGACTTTGTCTATTTCTAGTGAGCGCCAAAGATACCAACTGGCTGCCGATCTATATGGCCGCCACCGTTCTGCTCGCTCGACTATTTCAGCTGGTTTTGGTAAATCTTCTGATTGCGCCCGGTTTTTACCGTAGTACGTCAGTGCATAGCCTTTTCGCACACCATAGTCAGTTGATGGCAGTACATCTAGCCTGCCGAGACGAAACATCAATAGCATTTGTACTGTCCATGGGCCAATACCACGCACTTCCGTTAGACGCTTAAGCAATTCTTCATCTGAAAGAGTGTGCATCTCGTCAATTTCTGGCACCACTCCCTCTAAAGTTTTGAGAGCCAAATCTTGCAGTGCCATAGCTTTACCGCGGGATAGGCCACAGGCTCTCAGAGCCTCAATATCGACTGCCAATATTTGCTTGGGGCTAGGAAAAACGCTGCTCTTAAAATTGCTCATGATCTTGTTGCAAATCGATTGGGCCGCCTTGCCTGTGATTTGCTGATAGACAATTGATTCAGCCAGAGCGCCGTAGCTCGATTGCATCTCATCGATGGAGAGGGTGAAGGGCCCGACCTGCTCGATTATTTTCGCTAACTTACGATCAGCTTGGCATAAATGATCTCGTATGGCTTTAGCCTGATTCTTGTCAGGCGCTTTGCCGGCTATGCGAGTGCTTCTTTTGCCGGAGCTGACTTTTGTCTTGCTATCAGCCATGAAGTGAGGGCCAACCTTTTTGGTTTGAACACGAATCAATGGAATATTTGGTTTTGTAATTGAAACTTTCGCCGGTTTTGCGGCAGTAGGCACTTTGTGCCAGCGTAGTCAAGGCAGCAAAGCCAAGGTCTTTAGGAATACTTGAGGCATCAAGCAAAACATCATTGTAGAAAAGCTGGCCATTGGCAACGGCACAACACCGTACGGCCAAGAACCAATCTTTTGAAAATTGCTTGATGTTGCCTTTGAAGCAATCGCGGCCGATTTCGCGCGCATACTTCTCTCCGTCAATCATATAGAGCTTTTCGCTCAATATTTCCTGGAAGGCCAAAATTTCTTCTTTAGACAACTGCGAAAGTTGTTGCACCGCCGGTGCTATCACAGCGTCATCGTTGCCTTCTTCATCCCAATTGAACAGGTCGATAATGTCCCAAAAATCGTCTTGGCTGAGCACTGTTTCTGGATTTGCAATAGATTCTTGCATTGGTCTTTGCATAGGATTGGCTGTAGGCTTGGCATCGGCGCTAGAGCGCGAGTCTGTGGCTATATTGGAACCTGATCCGGAATCTTCTGGTGGCGCAGCTTTTATCGAAAGGTCAACCAAATCAGCCAGTGTGTATTCTGGTCTTGTTGGCACAGCCCTCTTCCATTTAACTCTGAGCTGCGGCATCTGCGCTCGCAACTTGGCAATTCCTTCTTCGCTCACACTTGTATTAAAGAGATAGAGTCTGACTAGGTCTTTGAGACCTACAAGGCCGGCCAGCCCAGCGTCAGTGAAAGCAGTGCCCGAAAGCCCAAGCAAGCGCAGCTCGGTTAGTTGGCTTATGTGCTCCACCGCTGTGTCGTCAACTTGGGTGCCATTGAGCCAGAGCTCTTTCAAATGGTTCAAACCCGTCAGGTGAATCAAACCATCAGAAGTGACACTGGTGGCCGTCAAGCCTAATGATTCCAGATTTTCTAGTCGGGCGACAAAGGCTAAGCCCGCATCACCAATTGGTGTATAAGCTAGCTCTAGCACTCGCAAAGAGCTTAAATGCGAAAAATGGGTAAGACTAAGGTCGTTGATTTGGCTTCTGCTCATGTCGAGCACATGCAAAGATTGCGAAGGCAAGTTTTCGAGAGGTGAAATTAGGTTAGCAGCGCTGGCAGAAACTTTTAACTGAATTTTGCAGCTTTCTGGATTGGGCACTATAACGTCGCCCCGGGCTTCGTCGAGCCACTGCCAATTGATAGGCTGGTTTTCAGGATTAACAATCAGGCCAAGTGGGGTCGAGAAAAGGTCCCACGTCTCCGGTTGGGAGAGTGGGGCAGTGAAGAGTCCGCCCATTGAAAAGCGTTGGGGGAATCGCAGTAGTCTTTCAGTCATGCCGTTCATAACATTCAAACATTATCCGATTAAGGTCAATCTGTCTTCAGGTGTTATTCTTTTCCTCTGTATTGAAAGGAGTAATTTAAATGGAAGAGATCGACGCCCAGGGGCGCCAACTCCTTATTGATAGGCCCTTGTTGACCAGAGGACGGCTCTCTGTCTATCGTGAGTCTGATGGCAGTGACGACTGGTTCCCAAGGCTTAATGTCAGCCTGAAAAAATCAGGGTCTGACCACACCCTTTGGCAGTGGACTACCCATTCTTTGCCTGTCGATTTTGAAGAGCCGCCACCCTACGGTGAAGACTTGATGCTTGAAAAATATTTCGAGCTAGCCGAACCGGTGCGAACCCCCCGTGGCCTAGAGGTTGTATTTGAGCTAGCCGCTGGTGCCACCGCTCGTGGCAAAGTAGAGCAGTTCTCGGTTTCGCTCTATCTCTATCCTGAGTCGTTTGACGATAGAGGTGTGCAAATCGGTGTTCTCGACTTCCGCCAAGGTCTGACAGCTGGCAGCGTGCCTATGTTTGCCCGCTTCAACTTCCCCTGGTAAGAGCAAAAAAAAGCCCCGGTGTGAGCCGGGGCAGTTTTTATTTTTCGTCCCAAGAATATCTGTTGAGATATTTCTAATCGGAAAATTTGGGTCCGGTGCGACTCGAACGCACGACCAATCAGTTAAAAGCCGAGTGCTCTACCAACTGAGCTACGGACCCATGCAGCTGGTACCGAGATAGTACCTTGCAACAAGGACCCATCCTATCAGCGCTCTTATGCCTCCGTCAAGAACAAGTGACGATATTCCTAAGTTTATGAATCGCTTTACTAACGCTCTCAGTGCACTTTTCAAATTAACAGGCTGGCAGCCTCTTCTTGTGCTGTTACTCGCCTTAACTATTAGAGTTGTTTACAACCTCTTCTTCTTTCAGCATCGCATCTGTGATATTGGTGACTCTTCTTACTATTTGACTGCCGGTAAAGCGCTTGCTGACTTAATTAGAGCGAGCTGGAGCGAAACTCACCTGAGCGATTTTCTGGTGCGCCTCTGTCAGCCCACTAGTGTCATTCCTGGTAGCTTTCAATCCTTCTCATCTACAAACTTAAGCGATCGTCTGCTTTTGGACGGGCCAATCTTTCCTTCATATTTGGCAGGATTATTTTTGTTAATTGGTGCTCAGACTGGTGCCGCCGCAAATTTGGCTCTTAATGCCCATTCGCAGTTCTATGCCATTGCCAATAGTGTGGTCGATTCCTTTAGCTGTTTATTGGTCTGCGCCTTTACTAGTTTGGCCTTCGGTCGCAAAACTGGCTTGTTGGCTGGGATTGGCCTGGCCCTTTACGCGCCCTCGATAATCAATACGCAACAGTGCTACGGCGAACCCTTTGCTTACTTCTTGCTTTGTTGCTGGGCGCTTCTGCTTGTCACCCTCGCTCGCCTTCAACTTTCCAGCAAGCTGCGGCTGCTCAATTATTTCTTTTTGGCTCTGTTCAGTGGTTTGCTCATGCTGGCCAAACCAGCCTTTGTCTTTCTGCCTTGGTTGGGCATCGCTGTTTATCTAGTAGCTTTGGCTATATATAAAGGTGGAAGCAAGCGTGTTCATGGATCGATTGATGGACAGGTTGTCGCTGCTGCCAGCAAGGGTAGTTCGCTACTTTCAACTTTTGCTCTGCCGCTTTTGACTTTCGCTCTGGGTTTGGCGGTGGCGCTTGCACCTTGGCTAGGCTTCACTCGCAGTGTCAGCGGTCAGACAATGTTGGTTGTAAACCGCGCTCCTCAGTACAACCTATATATAGGTAATTATTTGGCCACCGATGGCTGGAAGACTTGGCCGACTCAGCCCAATATTCCCAACACCATGGCTGATGCCAAAGCTTTTGTTATGGACGAATTGAAAAGCTCACCACTGGCGTTGATTGGTTTGTTCTTGCGCAAGATAGCTCGGCTAACAGTCGGTGTCTGGAATGAATTTCAATATCCTTTTGGCATGTTCACCATCGTCGAGCAGAACATCTGGCAGGGCGTGCTGCTGCTGCTTTCGTGTTTGGGACTGGCGGCGATACTGGGAAAAAGAAGTGAGCAGGCTGCTGAAGACGACAATAGTTCGGCAAAAGCTTTAGCACTTTCATTTGCTGCCGTCATTCTCTTTCATCTTATATATGCTTGTTTTGAGCCGGTGCCGCGCTATGCCATCACTGCTATGCCGCTGGTTATGGCTTTTGCTGCTCAGGGATTATTGACTGTCTATGCTGTTGCTCGAAGTAAAAAGAAACTACAGCTCGCTTCGGTGGTGTTGCTTGTAGCTCTAGTGCTGATTGGATTTAGTTGTCTCTATCGCTTTGTTAGTTTTGTTCCGCAACTAGTCTGGTTCTTTCCTAATTGCTCATTTGATCAGATTCGAATATTTGCAGCACTATTGTGGTGTGCTTATTTCGCTTTGATTTTTGGGCTGCTTGGCCAGTGTTTGAAATTGACTGGTGCTATTGCGAAGCCGTCATTGGTTTGCATTGTGCTCGCTGCCACTCTTGCCATCTCTTGCACCGCTGCTTTCTTTCTGCAAGATCCAGCATTGCGCGAGTGCTCGATGCTACTTGTTCCTGGTGGTGTTGCGATAGATGCAAATTTAGGTTTAGCGGCAAAAGTGACGCAAAGTGTGCCATACCCCGGAGCCGAATTACGGAGAGAAGGTTTAGGTGCCCCCTATAGTTTCGTTTTAATCGATTGTCAGAGTTCTGCACCGCCACCGGTGCTGGTTGTTGCCGTTAATGGCAGCTCGTTGCCTCCGCAGACAGCTTTGATGTGGAATGAACTACTGCCTGCGGAAAAGGATGTACCTGTCATTCTTGACTTGCAAAGCCGGGCTATGTCGGTAGATAAGAGACTTTTTCGGCAATGGTGGGCAATTCGTATTCCCACTAAGTGCTTGAAAGAGAACGCTGCGAATGAAGTAGTTGTGTCTGTTCCTGGCGGCTCTCCCTCAGTGCAAATTTTTGCAGATTTTGAAGATGCAAAGGACAACACGGAGCCGTTAATTCCCTCTTTGAATAGGTTTTCCTGGACAAAAGGCTTCCTTACTTTTGACCATAGAGATGCTCGGCCTTATGAGCCTGAACCCAGTACTGTTTTAGTAAGCCCGGAACCGAAACTTTTGCCGACTAAGATTGAGCAGCGCTATCGCGTCCGACTGGCTTGTCCGCGATTAAAAAATCACGAAGTCGCTGGGGAAAGTGCAACAAAGGTCGTCTTCAATTATTTAGGAGAGCGATTAGGTGAGCGCTTTGTTAGCGGCTCCGACCCTCGTACTTTTAGGTTGCAAGTCCCGGTTTCTGAGAACTGGCTAGCTGCACATATGCGAATTGATTTTTCGTTTGGAGTAAGCCTGATCAAGGGGCGAAAGCCAGTGGAAGTTGAAGTCGCCTTCTCTGGTAGCAAGGCTGGTCAACCAATTACTTGGCGCTCTCAGTGGCAGCCAGCAAGTATTGAGGCTGGCTCAGAGTGGCAGAATTATACATACTCAAATTTGTTGCCAGCTGATTTTGATCAGTGGAAGAACATCACCTGTACTGTTTCGATGTCGCCCTTTGTCGCGGACCAATTGTATTTGCATCCCAAAGACGCTCAGCGGGCAGAGATGAAAGTGCGGGATTTGCATGTTGTGGTAAGCCCCAGTGGCATTCCAGCAGACGAGTTTCAGTGGGTTTTGCATTAAGGCTCATACGGCAGCGAAACGGGTATATGAAAGTCTATAATTCCGGAGCTGCTGCAATGAGTGACGAAGCTGACAAAACAAAGGAAGTAGCCAAACTAGAGCCCGCGCCTGAAACAATATTGCGCGGCGGCCTGATCAAAAACTAAGCATTGCAAGCAAACTGGCGCGAAACCCAAGCACAGCACATGCTAGGACAGGATGAATCAGCCACTGACTTGTTCTACAAGCCAGGAGCGGCCAAGGAAGCGACTGAGAAATTTGAGCTATTCGACAGCAGCAAGGAGGATACTCTACTAGCGTCCAACATTGTGCCGAATGTCGCTCCAGTTGAACAGATCCCTCATCTTCAAGCTGTTGCCCCAGAAGCAGATGCCATCATAGCTCGCGACCTAAAGCAGGATTATCACGGACTTCGCAATATTGGGCTTGGCGCTGATGTTGTGCGTATGACCTCTCCAGGCTCAGACCGGCTGGTATTTCCATATCGCGGCACCGAAGATGCACGACTTGCCGAATGCACAAAGACTAATCCTCAAGCTTGGAATGATGCGTTCCATGCCTTCCCGGAGTTGGGCAAGTATTTGTCAGAACAAGATGGAAGCAAGCTTATGAGGGCATTAGTAAGAAACGAGCTTCACAACTACGACGTTAAAGACCGTATGGGAGGCAATAAATCCAATCACGGCCAAGTGCCATTTGATGAGACACTTGGCTATTCTCAGATATCAGTCGATGGAGTCAAAATGTTTGAACTGCAGTACCCGAAACTCAAAGAGTTTCTTGAGTGCAAGGGCTACACCGGAAAAAATCATGAAGCACAGGCTTTGCAAGACCCAACCTGCACCCCGATGATCGTTGCCGCAAAGCTGCAAACTGAAGTAGATGCCCTTAAGAACTCACATGATAAATTACATTCGGTCAAACCAATTTCAATCACTTGGCGCACACTAGCTTATACTTACAATTCTGATGTTTACTACAATCCTAAATCATCAACGAATCCTGATATTCATGCAAATGTGATCCCGAAAGCAAAAGAGCTGGAGCATTTACGAGGATATGAAAAGGCTTATCCAACAAGCGATGAACGTGTTTTGAATAAGTCCGAGCATCTAAAAAATGTAGAACAGCAGTTGGCTTTTTTACGCTGAGCTGTCTTTCTGCGCAACTCTTCCGAATACTGCAAAGCCACAGCCTAAGCCTATCAACCCGGCAGGAATAGCAATAAGGAATGAGTCCTTGAGTGAGTTTAGAAATATTTGTTGTTCGGTTACATTATGCTTAATTCCAAGCTCTCGCTCGTGATCTACACCGTCTGAAATGTCGCAATAGTCCCAAATAGTCCAAACTGACATAACTGCTACTAAAGGAATGAAAAAGGACAGAATTAGATTTTTTCTCAATATTTTGAATCGCTGGCTGTCTTTCTTGACCATTGGTAAATTGCCTTTGCCTGGGGTAATGACTAGAGGTTGATCTCTTTCGCTACCGGCTTTGTTCGTTTCTCTTTTTCTAACTCTTACTTTAGCCTACTTAGACCTCCGGCGAACTGTGTTGGGCTCATAATTTTTCCTTCTGATTTGATTAGAAGTTGCGCTGGGGTGGGGCGATTACGAACTGATGGTTGATAGATTGGGTTCTAACAGGTCATCATGGCTATAGGTTCAAAGCTTTTTCTGGTGCCTCAATGACTATAAATCTAACAAAAAGTAGACTCACTGCGCGCACTATTGTGTTGGCAGGCTTGCTCATACTGTCATTTATTCACGCGCGCAGTGCTGCTGCTGGTGACAAAGTCGAATCAGACAGGCTCATTCAAAAGCTGCTGAAAATTGCTCCATCCGCAAATCTCAATTATTTTCGAATACTCTCCGCTCGTTCGCTTGGTCTGCCAGACACCGCAACTTCAGATCAGATTCAAACTGCATACGCTCACGCTGAGTTTCAGGCTGAGGCAAGGATGTGTGGGTGGCCATTGAATTTGTCGGACACTGAATACTGTGCGCTTAGTGAAAGTCGAAGAAAAATAGTGCTTGCCGAATACGGTTATCCAGAAGTGGCAACAGATAAGATTTCACAATCCTTGCTGTCTGTTAAAGAGGCCATGATGTTCGCGCCACGGAATCTCACTAATTTGATGGTAGATATGCCTCCATCTTCTTGCGGCGGAGCTATTAACGAAAGCGTGATGAGCTATGAACAGGCTTGGCGGATGTTTGCGGCCAAGCAAGCAGCTGGTCTGCCGCCGTGGGCCAGCGACAAAGAACTTGAGACTTTGCAGCATGAAAAACTTCGCGCCATGCTAATTAAAGGGCTGCATTTGAAATCTACCGCTTCGTTTGAAGAAATCAATATTGCCCAAGGACAGATTGGTAAACATGAGCACAGCATGCTTCTCCACCGTATCTTTAAGGCATCTCCAGAAGTTCCAGACGCAGTGCTGGAGACGCAGCTAAAGCCTTTGGCAGAGGCTCTAGGATATCCATTTTATAATCGAGGCACTCAGTGTGCCGGTGGTCGCGTTTCCACTGCTGACGACCTTTTGAGCGCTGCCTTGAGGCCACAGGTGTTACAACCAGCCCATGGGCAAGCTGGCGCGCTAGGATGGTAACTGTGACGGGAATGAGACATTATCCGGTCTATCTCTACTGTGGTTTGCCTTGTTTATATTTATTCCTTGCCGTAACTAAGGCGAATTTCGGTTGGGATGGAAACGACTTGGTTTGGCGCGTTGGTGTGGCTGTATCTTTTCTTCCGGCAAGTTTCCTATGTAAGCGAATTTTGGATTCAACTCCTTGTGGTGCCAAGAAGAAGTACGGAAAAGCTCTTGCAGCTTTAATTGCACTACCGATAGTGATTCACGTGCTAGGTATAACAATCATCAATAGCGCGCCTGGTATCGGGTCCTCGCTGTAGGGTGAGGGGCAACCAGCTTGTTTAGTCATCGATTCAATTTCGTTGAACGTCTACACAATGAGATGGAATCTTCTTTGATTAGCAGTTCATCGCTTGTGTCAAACGATGAATTGACATAGCCGTAATTTAGGTTCGCTACTTTTCCGGAATTGAAAAGCGCTTTAACTGCGTACTCAGAGTCATTTGTGATGGGGAAGTCGAGTGTCCGGCTTTCACCTTTCTTGATGGCACCAATAGTATGCAATCGTTTGCATACTGTAATACTGAGCGTTGCAATGTCTTCATTTCCGTGGTTGACGATAAGAAGGTGCCCTTTTCCTGGTATGAACAGTATTGCTGCTATACCTATGACAAAGACTAGGCATAGGAAGCCGGTGCAAGTTTTGATAATGTTTCTGATTTTCAGTGGATACTCGCTCGCATGTTTGTCAGCCTACTGTATGCATTCAGTATAAGACTTAGGGCACCTGCTCTGATGGTTGTAGCGTTTATTCACGCACAAATTCTCCTAGCCGGTAAACGTCAGTAAATCCGATCTTTCGATAAACAGACAGCCCCATCTCTGACGAGTAGAGGGCAATTGGATAGGTAGAGTTTTGCCAGGCGTGTTGGATAGCTGCTTCTACGAGACTGCGGCCATAGCCGCGGTTGCGAAAATCGGAGAGTGTCGCAACGTTGTAAATCACCGTAATCTCGCTGGTGGTCAGGTAATATGCACAGCAAGCTGGCTTGTTGTCTACGTATCCCACAAGCCAAGCTTCTGGTTGAGACGAGCCAAGGCGGCCTCTGATGAATTGTTCAAAGTGATCGCGGATGGTGTCGTTGAGGTCAAAGCAGGTGCAGTATGGCTCCAGCCAGTCAATTACTTCGTGGTGTGTGCTAACTACTTTTACTGTCATCTCAGCGGGCTGGGTGGAGCTGACAAGCTGCCCAGGCATGAGCGCTAGTGCTGGTACGGTTCCAGCGTCCCTTAAACCGCAAGCGACCAATGCTTCACCCACCCGCTCTGGCTCGCTGGTGAGCACGCCCACGCGCCAGAGCATAGGCACGGCGGGGTTCTTTCTGAGAGTGCGAGCGACAATTTCGTCCAAATTCTTGGCGCTGCCATTGGTTCGGAATACACCATTGATCCAAGCGGCGCTGTAGCCCGACCAGAATTCGGCGGTGTTTTCATCTTCACTGAATATGGTGCCATTGATGCCGCTAATTAGGCGAAAGCCATTGATATAGTTGCGCTCCATGCGGCGCGCAATGTCGAGATTGCTTATATCTAGCTGCTGCGTCACTTTTACTTCGACTGGCGAATAAGCTCTGCCAGCGGCAGGTCTAGCTGGTCGGCAACATACTTTTGGCCACTTGGAGTAAGGTGAGCTGTGTAGAAGAGTGAGTTGAGTTTCTCGGCACTATAGGTGGTGGCTGCTTGTTGCGCGTCGATGAAAGGAATGTTGTTTTCTTGGCATTGCTTTTTCACAATTACTACTTCAGAGCCGTGGTTTACTCCCAGCATTGGTTGGTCCATACCGGCTATGGGTGCTAGTGTTGCTCTTGATGGTAAGGCATAGACTACAAACTTACAATTGTGGCTGTCTGTCTCTTTTTTGAATTCTTGCAAGAGAGCTTCCATGGTGTTTGTGATTACACCGATAAAGGTCTTGTTGCTAGCTTCGACTTTGGCTCGTTCTTCTAAGGCCGCTTTGCGCTTGTCGAAAGCTGCCTGCTTGCCTGTTAAATCGTTTTGCTTCTGGGCTTGTTCTGCTTCTTTTGAAAGGTCTTGTTTAACCGCTACTTTTACTGCGGCAACAGGCTTGGTATATTGCCAGTTGGGCATTTGAATTGTGCCGATTGTGGCGTTGTAGATTTGGGCACCAAGATTGGGCCAGTAACCGTCTTGGGCTGAATCATGGGTGAATTGCTTGAATACTTTTACCGGCGAGATGAAGAAGCCCATTATCGCTTTGTAAACTTCGTTGCTGCTGCTGGCTTCGGTTTCATAAGCCGAGATTAAGCCCCAAATACGCGAGTTTGCTCTGAGCCAGGCTACGCTGTTGAGGAATTTGCCTCGGGGTGATTTCATCCAGGCTTTAACTGAGCCCGAGTCAACTAAGAGTTTCTGTCCTGGCAGCTTGAGAGCGTAAGGGCGCAGGTTGCTGATAGCGGCATCAGGGGCTGACCAGTTCTCAAACATGTCGCGGCTGTCGTAGCCCATTAGCACCATATCTGGTGAGTACTTAAAGACTTCGCGTTTCATCAGCAAAAATTCTTGTACTGTTGAATAGCCAGACACGCCAAAGTTGAGCACCTGCACTGGGCGACCAAGTATCTTCGTCAAGCGCTTCTCTAGTAGCTGTCCGGCTGTGTCTTCAAGAGCTACTTGAATGCCTTCAACTTGCGAGTCGCCCAGCAAAACTATGCGATAAACACCAGCTGGTTTAGCCTCGGTTATGCCACTTTCACGCAAGCCATTGCTGTGTAAGTATGAGCGAGCATAACCTTCCTTGCGCCAGGTAATGCTCTTGTTGGTCATGTGTACTGTGCCAATTTCGGGGTCGAGCTTGAATAGCTCTTCTTCGCCCAGGCCGGCAAATGCCAAGGTTGCTTCAACAGCTAACAGTGCCACTACCTGCCAAGCAATGTAGGGTAGCAGGCGCTTAAACAAGGGTTGCTTGAATTCGCGTGGAACTTTGAGTTCTACTTCCTTTTCCGTTTCTACTTTTGCTGCTGCTAGATTGGTGGTCATTGGCTACTCTAGAATTGGAAGTATGACTTAGAACTGGAAATAAACAAAAGGAACTGCTTCAAGAGGCTTTGATGCCACCATCAGTATGGCTGCTGCGGTGTACGTAGCCAGTCTCAATGGGTTCAAAAATACGACTTGACCTGGGGCCTGATTTTCATTTTGAGAGGGAGTCTTGATAAATTTATCGATGGCAGTTTGGTGGTGGCGCAGATATTCAGTTAGTTGCCAGAAGATGAAGTAAGCGGCGCCAATCACAAGAATGCCTGATTTGCAGAGAGGTTCAATCAATGTCGCTGTGCCCTGGAGGCTGAAGGCGCCGGCCCAGAGATTTAAACCGTGAGGAATATCTGGTGAGCGGAAAATTGAATAGGTCAGAACCACAAACACTGTATTGAATAGAATTGCTAGTACTGTTCCAATTTGGCTAGCGCAGGCTTGCTTCATTTTAGGAGCGCCTTCTAAGACCCTGCACCATTCGCGGTGCACAATCAGACCGATACCTTGAGTGGCACCAAACAATATGTAGTGCCAGGTGGCACCGTGCCAGATGCCGCAGACGACCATGGTAATGAAGAGGTTGCGGTGTTGGTTCCAAATACCAGCGCGCGAGCCGCCTAATGGTATATAGACATAGTCTCTCAGCCAACTGCCAAGCGACATGTGCCATTTGCGCCAGAATACTGAAATATCAGTGGATAGCAGAGGCAAGTCGAAGTTGATTGGCAGTCTGATACCAAGCAAGAGTGCTGAGCCCCGGCCCATGTCGGTGTAGCCAGAGAAATCGCAGTAGACCTGAACGACAAAGCCGAAGGCTGCTATCCAGGCGTCTGGGCAAGATAGAGGGTCTAAGGTGGCGTAGGGTCTGGCAATGATGGCGGCAATGGGGTCGGCCAGGGCTGCTTTTTTAAAGAGCCCTTGCATGAATAAGCTGGTGCCTTCAATCATAAGAGGATTGGTAAGTGGCAGGGGGTTGCGCAGTTTGGGGATGAAATCTTGGTAGCGCTTGATTGGCCCAGCGATTTGCGAGGGGAAGAAGACAGCGAAGGCGGCAAATTCGAAGAATGAGCGCACAGCCTTGTCGCCTTTGTAGACATCGCTTAAATAATGCACGAATTCAAAGACGAAGAAGCTGATGCCCAGCGGCAAGAGTGCTTCAACTAGAGGTAGCTGCAGGCCGGAGAGCTGGGTTTTGTATTGAGGAATAAATGGCGCAACAGCGTGAACTACTGCGCTGACATTCTCAATGACGAAGTTGATGTACTTGTAGTAGCAAAGGGCGCCAACGTTGAGCAGCAGGCCGACAAGCAGCATAGCTTTGGCGAGCCTAGGGTGGTCGTATTTGGCAACCAATTTAGGTTTTGACTTGGGCTTTGCTAGTGAATCTGCTGTTTGCCCTTCATCCGCAATTTTCTCCGGAGAAACTAACTCAGGGGCGCGGCAGTTTTCTATGCCTATCGACAATGCCCAGTTGATAACAGTCATCAATGCCAGCAAAACGCCATAGATAGGCAGCCAGCTCATATAGAAGACGTAGCTTGCCACCACAGTCAAAATCAGACGAGGTAGCCCGCTTAGGCGCCAGTAGAGAAAGACCACTATTGGTAGGAAGACCAGATATTGAACGCTGCTGAAGATCATTCGGTTCCTATTTGCCAGCGAAAGCCATAAATAGAGGCAAGAACTTGTGAGTATACAAGAGGATGGCCTAGGCTTACAGGTGCTGTAAATAATCTCTTTTCAATCGCCTTCCATTAACTAGCATTAATTACGAGATGTTGACTATACAAAAGATACATTAGTACCATTTGATATATTCAGTAATTGAGTTATGGCATCCCTGTTCAGCAAGGGCTTCCCGCGGGCTGGCGGTTAGCTCAGTTTATTTGTTGCCGGCTATATTCCAAATCGTTATCGGCCTGGTTTTTTCCAAGGAGAAATAAATGTCAGTTCCCTTGAATCGCGAAGAGCTTAAGAAGAAGCGTGAGAAATTCATCATCCCTGGTGTTAAGCAAATGTACGCTGACCCACCTCACTTCGTTAAAGGGAAAGGTCAATACCTCTTTGATGAAACCGGTCGCGAATATCTAGATATGTTCGCCGGTATCGTCACCGTATCGGTTGGGCACTGCCATCCGAAAGTTGTGCAGGCTACTGTTAATCAGGTTAATACTCTGCAGCACACCTCTACTATATTTATGACCCAACCTATGGTCGACCTTGGCGAGAAGCTAGCTGAAATTACCCCGGGTGATATGGGCAAGTCGTTCATCACCAATTCTGGTACTGAAGCTAATGAAGCGGCTATTCGCTTTGCCCGCTTGGCCACTGGTCGTCACGAAGTGATTGCCCTTGAGCACTCATATCACGGTGAATCGCACCTGGCCTCGACTTTGACTGCTAACCACAACTGGCGTCCAGATACCATGCCGGCTGCTGGTGTGGCTTATGCCGCTAATGCTTACTGCTACCGCTGCCCCTTCAAAAAATCGCCTGATAGCTGTGGTCTTGAATGTGCTCAAGATGTAGAGCGCGTCATTCAATCGCAAACTAGTGGCAAACCTGCAGTAATGATTGCCGAACCCATTCAAGGTGTGGGCGGCGCCATTACGCCACCAGACGATTACTTCATTGAAGTGAAGAAGATTCTAGAAAAATATGGCGCTCTCTTTATTGCTGATGAAGTGCAGACTGGTGTTGGCCGCACCGGCAAACATTGGTTTGGTATCAGCAGCTACGGTGTGCAGCCAGACATTATCACCATGGCCAAAGGTCTAGCTAACGGCCTGCCAATTGGCGCTGTGGTCACAACCGAAGCTGTAGCTAAAGCTTTGCAAAAGCAAACTATCAATACTTTTGGTGGCAATCCGGTATCTGCTGCAACGGCTCTTGCTGTTCTAGAAACCATTGAAGAAGAAAAATTGATGGAAAATGCCCGCGTAGTGGGCGAGTATTTGATGGCTGGCCTGAAAGATTTGCAGAAGCAATTCCCTGAAGTGATCGGTGATGTGCGCGGCAAAGGCCTGATGGTCGGCATGGAGCTAGCCGATAAGAACAAAGTGCCACTGACTCAAGAAACTATGCGCGTCGTCGAAATGTCTAAAGACGAAGGGGTGGTAATTGGTAAAGGTGGAATGTGGGGTAACGTCATTCGCATCAAGCCACCACTAACAATCACTAAAGACAACGTTGATACCATGCTCAAAGTACTGAAGAAGTGCATTGAATCTGTAGTTAAAGTTCACGCCAAAGCCTAACTCAAGCCTAGAAAAAGACGAATTTAAGCAGAACTTGAGCCGAACTAAATACTGAGGAGTGTAAAAGAATGTCCAGCAATAACGGCAACTCACGGGTAGTGCGCTGCGGCTTGATTCAAACTAAAAACGAAGTGATTTCACCAGCTGGTGGCACTGACAAGAAATTGCTTGAAGAAATCAAAGACAATATGTTGAAGAAGCATATTGAGTACACCAAGCAAGCCCATGATAAAGGTGTGCAAATTCTTTGCTATCAAGAAATTTTCAACGGACCATATTTCTGTGCTGAGCAAGAAACTTGTTGGTATGACACCGCCGAAGAAATTCCCAACGGTCCAACTATCAAGAAAATGCAAGAGCTGGCAAAGAAATACAAAATGGTCTTGGTTGTTCCGATTTATGAAAAAGAGCAAGCCGGTGTCTATTACAACACTGCTGCTGTAATTGATGCCAACGGTGAGTATCTTGGCAAGTATCGCAAGAATCATATTCCTCATGTGGCGCCTGGTTTCTGGGAGAAGTTCTACTTCAAGCCAGGTAACCTCGGCTATCCAGTATTCAAAACAGCTTATGCCACCATTGGTGTTTATATCTGCTACGACAGACATTTCCCTGAAGGTGCCCGTGCCCTTGGTTTGAATGGGGCTGAAATTGTCTTCAACCCATCGGCTACTGTGGCTGGCTTGTCTGAGTATCTTTGGAAGCTTGAGCAACCAGCCCATGCTGCTGCTAATGGTTATTTCTTGGGAGCCATAAACCGTGTGGGCACAGAAGCCCCTTGGAATATTGGTGAGTTCTATGGCACCAGCTACTTCTGCGACCCTCGTGGTCAAATAGTGGCTTGTGCTAGTCGCGATCAAGAAGAGCTATTGGTGGCCGATTTAGATCTCGATCAAATCAGACAAGTGCGCAATACCTGGCAGTTCTTCCGTGACAGAAGACCTGAGACCTACGACACCTTAGTCAAGCTTTAATTGGGCTCAAGTGGCTAAGATCAAAAAGCAAAAGCACCAAATAGATCACTAGTTACTTCCAGTTTTAAAAATAGGTGTATATACACCTATTTTTAAAACTTCAGAACCCCCAGAGTTAAATACAAAAATTTTGACTAATTAGGCGAGGAACTATGGCAGAGCACTACAAGCCAAATAAATATAAGGCCTGGGAACTTACACTGGAAGAGCGCTTCCAGGAAGTTTACCCAGCGTTTTCAGAAAGAGAAGCAGTGCTTGAGGCTAATCGCTGCCTGTATTGCCATGATGCACCTTGCATGGTGGCTTGCCCTACCAGTATTGATATTCCTACTTTTATTCGCAAGATTGCCACTGGTAATACCAAAGGTTCTGCTCGCACTATTTTAGAATCCAATTTGATGGGGGCTACCTGTGCTCGAGTTTGCCCCGTTGATGTTCTTTGCGAAGGCGACTGTGTTCTAACTGCTGATCATAAGCCAATTGCTATTGGTCGTCTGCAACGTTATGCCACTGACTATGCTAACGAGAAAGGTATTCGTTTCTTTAAGGCTGGCGAGCCAAACGGCAAAAAAGTTGCTGTAGTTGGTGCTGGGCCAGCAGGTCTGTCGTGCGCTGGCGAGCTGGCCAAAGCCGGCTTTGAAGTCACTGTCTATGAAAAGAAAAACTGGTCTGGCGGTCTTTCTACTTATGGCATTGTGGTTTTCCGCGAGCCAGTTGAAGTTAGTTTGGCTGAAGTAAAGATGATTGAAGAGCTAGGTGTAACATTCAAGAACAACACTGAAATCGGTAAAGATCTAAGCTTCGATCAACTAGTCAAAGATCATGATGCTGTATTTCTTGCCATTGGTTTAGGCAGTGTTCCTGAAATGGAAGTGCCTGGCGAGCAGCTGACTGGTGTACTTGATGGCCTTGAATTTGTAGAAGAAACTAAGACTGAAAGTCTTGATTCAATCAAGCATGGTCAGCGCATTTGTGTCATTGGCGCTGGCAACACCGCCATCGACTGTGCCACCATTGCTCGAAGACTAGGGGCTGAGCGGGTGACGATGATATATCGTCGCTCAGAGGCAGAAATGCCAGCTTATCATTTTGAGTATGAGTTCGCCTTGAAAGAAGGTGTGAGCTTCATGTTCTTGACTCAGCCAGTTGAGATTTTAAGCAACGACAAGGGTGAGGTAGATGGCCTCAAATGCATAAGAATGGATTTGGGTAAACCCGATGCTTCTGGTCGGCGCAGCCCAGTGCCGGTTCCTGATTCAGAATTTGTAGTGCCATGCGACATGGTAATTAAGGCCATTGGTCAGAACAAACCATCAGGTGTTCTGGCCATGTTGGCACCATTTGGTGTTGAGCAAGTAAAGGGCTATCTCAAAGTTGATAAGGGTAACCGTACTGCTCACGAGAAGATATTTGCTGGTGGTGACTGTGTGAGAAGCCATGGCGAGGCATCAACTGTGATGGCTGTGCAAGACGGCAAAATTGCAGCTGCCAGTATTGCTAAGCAATTGCTTGGCGCGGCTAAACCATTGGCTGAAGCTGTTTCTAAACGCTAGAAATTGCCCTAACCCTGCCTATACCTCCGTTTACACTTCGGGAAAAATCTAAATGCCAGATCTATCGATTGACTTTTGCGGTATCAAATCACCTAATCCATTTTGGTTGGCGTCGGCTCCACCAGCTAATTCTGCCTATCAGATTCAAAAAGCATTTGAACAGGGCTGGGGTGGTGCTGTATGGAAGACAATCGGCGCTCCAGTGCTGAATGTTTGCAATCGTTATGGCACCATTGACTATAAGGGCAGCAAAATTATCGGTCTTAATAACGTTGAGCTGATTAGCGATCGACCAATAGAACTCAATCTACGAGAGATGGCCGAGGTTAAGCGCAATTTTCCGCATCATGCAGTGATTGCCTCAATTATGGTTGAGTCGAAAAAAGAGGCATGGCAAGAAATCATCAAACGCACAGAAGAAACAGGCATTGATGGTTTTGAGCTCAACTTTGGTTGCCCCCACGGCATGTCTGAGCGCGGTATGGGCTCGGCCATGGGTCAAGTTCCTGAATATACTGCTATGGTCACCGAATGGGTCATGGCTGTTGCTACTAAGCCCGTGATAGTGAAGTTGACACCGAACGTCACCGATATTGTTTTGCCAGCAAGAGCTGCTTTGAAGGGCGGTGCTTCTGCCCTATCGCTAATTAACACAATCAACAGTGTGATGGGGGTTGATCTTGATACTTTCGAATTACAACCTAATGTTGGTGGCAAGGGAGGACACGGTGGCTATGCAGGACCGGCGGTAAAGCCTATTGCACTGCATCTACTTAGCGCCGTGGCAGCTGATCCTGAAATTCTTAAATCGCGGCTGCCGATATCGGGAATGGGTGGAGTTGAGACTTGGCGCGATGCTGTTGAATTTATGCTACTGGGCGCTACTTCTGTTCAAGTGTGTACAGCTGTTATGCACTGGGGCTTTAGAATTGTTGAAGACATGATTGAAGGCATGTCTAATTGGATGGAAGAGAAAGGCTTTGAGACCTGTGATGATTTTATCGGCAAGTCACTGCCGAGAGTCTCTAGCTTTGGTGATTTCGATCTTGGCTTCCAGTCGGTTGCCCGTATCAATCACGATAAATGTATCCAGTGTAATCTTTGTTACATTGCCTGTAATGACGCTGCTCACCAATGTATTGACTTGAAAGAGTTGAAAATAACAGACGAAGCCAAAGAGCGTGCATGGCCTGTGGTTCGCGAAGAAGATTGTGTCGGCTGTGACCTTTGTTCAAGAGTTTGCCCTGTTGATGATTGCATCACCATGGTTGAAATTGATACTGGCAGGCCTCATACCACTTGGAACGAACTGGTTAAAGCCAAGCCAGAAGTTCTAGAGTGGGACAAAATGGAAGCTTATCGCAAGACTGCCAATATTCACATCCACTAGAATATTGCAATTTGTCGATGCAATAGTGTTTGAGTATGCATTAAAATGGCCCTGTGCATTATCATGTGCTCGTGCATTAGTATGTAGCTATGTCTTCGCCTAAACATGCAATCATTATTTCAAGTGTTTCTGAGGCCCCAATCTTATGGGTGAGCCGCTGCATACTGAAGCGATGCAGTATATTTCAATTATTCTTACTCTATTTAGCTATTGTGTTTGCTGTTGGCGGCTCCCCTTTTGTCGCCTTTGCCGCACAGTCTTCTGGTCTGGTAGAAGGTTCCTCAATGGACAATAAGGCGACAAAGAGCAATCCTGGATTATATTTTGCTTGTGAGCGTAAACTTGCTCTAAAAGGCAAACGCATTAAGGCTTCTGACTGGCTAGGAAAGACGAGCAAAGCACTTTCTTATGGCGACAGAGCTGCTGATTGCGATTCACTCTATTCTGAAGAGCAGCTATTTGAGAGACTTTCTGCCGAAGTCAAAAGTAGTGGCCAACCACTGACCGTATTTATTCATGGTTGTTGTGTCAGTTTCTCTGAAGACTTGATTCAGGCCAATGATATCCATCAAGCTTTGCAGTCTGCTGGTTTGAATGGTCCGCTATTGGCCTACGACTGGGCTACTCCTTGTTACAATTATCCAGGGTCACTAGCTAAATTGCCAAGATGTCGCTCGAGTTTTACTACTTTTCTGGAGCGCTTGGTGGCTAAGTTAGGGCGCGACAAAATTGTTATTGTTGCCCATAGTCTTGGTATTCATGCTCTGCAGAATTATTGCCAGCGTGCCTTAGAGATAGAGCCAAAAGCGACTAAAGTTTTCGCTGCTGTGATACTGAGCCGCCCCGATGTGGACTTTAGTTCATTTAAAAATTCGGAAGAAGCCCTGAAGAAATTTTCAAGCAAGTTAATGTTGCTTTGCGCTAGAAACGATATCAATCTCAAGCTCTCTTCTTTCATTCGTCGGGCTGGCTACAGCTTTGTCGAAGACCCTCGACCGGTGCGCGATAATCATTTGCGCCTTGGTCAAGCCAGCGTGGCCAGTGGTGTGGCTGACCAACTTGCAGTCTACGATATCAGTCAACTGCGTCTGAAGCACCTCATTCCGTATAAACTAATAGCAGGTCTGCTTACTGGCGAAACTTCATCGTACTTAATTGAACGGGCCGCTGGCGGCGTAATGGAAGTCAAGAACAGGCTGTAGGCTGCTATAATTTCTTGACTACTCGGGCTCGCTAAATCATGGATGCCAAGCTACAAAAACCAATAACTCCAACCACGTCCCCCGCTCTGCCTAAGAGCCGGAACCATAAGCAATTGATTGTCGGGGTGGTGTTGGTTCTTGGTTTGGCCACCTATGTCTTGAAAGATAAGTTGCCCCTCAATCCAGGCGCTCGTGAAGTAGTTACTAAGGTTGAACGGGCTAACAGTCAGGCTGTATTGACTGTTGAGCTAACCAATGTTGAAGAACGTGATTTCGAGCGCAAGTTGCTAGTCAGTGGTACTGTCTGGGCATGGGATCCAGTGCAAGTGGGCTCTGAGGTCAATGGTCTCAAGGTGCAGTCGGTTCTCGTTGACGACGGCGCTCATGTGAAGCGTGGCCAGCTTTTAGCCAAGCTTAATAGCAGCATAATTGAGGCTCAACTGGCTAAGAAAAAAGCTAATTTACTCGGGGCTCAAGCTGCTTTAGTTAAGGCTATACAGCCTTACCGGGCCGAAGACCTGACCTCTTTGCGCTACGGCTATCATCAGGCCCAGGCCAATATTGCTCAAGAAGAAGCTAACTTAGCCAGGGCTCAGGCCAACTACGCCGAAGCTGCTGAGAACGCCAAGCGCTATGCTGGGCTCGCTAGCCAAGGTGCCGTCAGTGCTGAAGACGCAGATAACCGCACTACTCAGGCCAAAGTCTTCCTTGCCGAAGTGCATAACTGTGAGCAGAAAGTGAAGGCGATTAAGTTCGCTGCTCAGCAAGCTAATGATCGCCTCACCATGGGTGTGTCTGGTGGTAGGCGTGAAGATGTTGAAATTTCTAAGTCGCAGTTGGCAGAAATTGCGGCCAATATTGCTGAGCTTCAATCGCTGTTGGCTCAAACCGCTATTGAAGCTCCTTGCGACGGCCTTGTGCTCAAACGCCATGTTCACATCGGTGATATTTCTAGCACGAGTAAAGTGATGTTTGACTTAGTGCGCGATGGTCGCCTTGAGCTTAGGGCTAATCTTCCAGAAGCTGATATTGGTTTGGTCAAGCCTGGTCAGATCGTGCGTATCGGTGATGTTGATGCCCGTGTGCGCGAAATTAGTCCGATGATCGATCAAGATACTCGCCTAGGAATGGTCCGCATTGATTTGCCACTGAAAACTCATTTGCGGCCTGGTAACTTTGTCAAAGGCGAAATTGGCCTAGGCAAAGTCAAAGTCAATTCAGTCAGCTCGTCTTCAGTGGTTTACAAAGACAACCGCGCTATTGCTTACACCCTTGATAGCGCTAGCAAGAAAGTACAGATGCATTTTATTGAGGTGGGAGGCCGTGATGGCGACTACATAGAAGTACTGAGTGGTCTAAAAGCAGGAGATCAAGTTGTCGCTAAGGGCGCTGGTTTTATTAAAGACGGCGACGTCGTTAACGTACTAAATTCGCTCCCTGCGAAAGTGCAGGGCAACTAGACTGCTATGAACTTTAATCTCTCTACCTGGTCGATTAAAAATCCGGTGCCGGTAGTGGTGCTGTTTTTGGTTTTGACATTGATGGGCATTACTTCGTTTATAAAACTTGGTATTGATGAGAGCCCAAATATAGATGTGCCTGTAGTAACTGTCGCTGTCAGTCAGCTTGGAGCTGCGCCAGCTGAACTTGAGACACAAGTAACAAGAAAAATTGAAGACGCCATAGCTGGAATTGGCAATATCAAGCACATTGCTTCTAGTGTTACAGATGGTGCCTCGTCGACTTCAATAGAATTCAATTTAGGCACTAACACTGATAGAGCCGTCAATGATGTGCGCGATGCCATTTCTAAAATTCGCCAAGACATGCCTCAGGGTATTGAAGAACCGATAATTCAGCGCCTAGATTTTGTCGGTGGTCCTTTTGTCACCTATACAATTGATTCGAAAGTCTTGCCCCCAGCCGAGCTTTCCTGGGTGGTTGACAATGATGTTGCCCGAGCGCTTTTGTCAGTACCCGGTGTCGGTCAGATTCAAAGGGCTGGCGGTGTTGATCGTGAGATTCGAGTCAATCTTGACCCCACTCGTTTAGAGGCCCTCGGCATCACGGCTGATATGGTCAGCACTCAGATTCGACAACTTAATATCAACTTGCCCGGTGGCCGGGGTCAGGTGGGCGAAGGCGAGCAGTCTATTCGTTTGCTTGGTAGTGCCTTAACTGTGCCGCAGTTAGCCAAGACCGATATTGTCTTACCCAGCGGCAAGCGAGCCCGACTAGACACCCTTGGCAAGGTCGAAGATAGCACATCTGAAGTGCGGCAGATTGCCCTTTTGAACAATCAACCAGTGGTGGCATTTTCGGTAGTGCGCAGTACTGGTTCTAATTTGGTCGACGTCGAAAAAGGTGTTGATGCCAAAATTAAGGAGCTGGCTGAGAATCTGCCAGGCTCGCTCAATATAGTTAAGCTCCGCAGTAATGGTCGCTATATCAAAGAGTCGTATGATGCTTCTCTTGAATCACTAGTGCTCGGTGCGCTCCTTGCCGTCTTTGTGGTTTGGGTCTTCTTAAAAGACTGGCGAGCCACAGCTATCACTGCCATTGCTATTCCCTTATCTGTGATTCCTACTTTTGCTGTCATGCAATGGGCTGGATTTACTCTAAATAGTATGTCGTTGCTTGGTTTAGCTTTAGTAATTGGCATTTTGGTTGACGATGCTATTGTTGAAATCGAGAATATCGTCCGCCACATTCATATGGGAAAACCAGCTTATCAGGCTTCTATTGAAGCCGCTGAAGAAATTGGTTTAGCTGTTATTGCCACTACTTTGACTATTGTCGTTGTCTTTGTGCCGGTAGCAAGTATGGGTGGAATTCCTGGGCAATTCTTCAAACAGTTTGGTCTGACAGTAACTGTAGCTGTGCTCTTTTCTCTCTTGGTTGCTCGTATGATTACACCGATGATTGCTGCTTATGGTATGCGCAGTATTTCTGTTGGCGGGCAAGAAGAACAAGCTGTCAATCAAAAGTTTATGAAAGTCTATGCCCCAGTGCTGGCTCTGGCCATGAAGCACCGGCTAATCACGGTGATTTGTGCTTGCTTGCTCTTTGCTGCTTCGATTGTTTTGTTCAAGTCTATGCCCACATCACTGATGGCAAACGTGGACAGGGGCGAAGTTTTGCTTAATGTCGAGATGCCGCCTGGTTCTGACCTAGAAGATACAAAAGCTGTTTCGCAAAAGTGCACAGACATAATCGCTAAGCACAAAGAAGCAGTCAACGTAGTGGCTTTCATTGGTACGCCAACCTCAGCCAAGCGTACTTCTGGTGGTAATCAAGGCGACGTTACTAAGGCTACTATCTATATTTCACTTAAGCCCCGCACAGAGCGTTCAGTCAATCAGCAGCAGTTTGAAGAAATGGTGAGAGCTGAACTTGATAGCGTCGCTGGTGCACGCTTGAGCTTCTCTCGCTCTGGTGGTATGGGAGGCAAGCCTATGCGTCTTGTTCTCACTTCTTCTGATGCCAATCAGCTAGAGCGTGTGGCCGAAGAAATCAAAGACCAAATGCGCTCGGTGAAAGGTCTTTATGATGTTAGTTCTTCTGCTGGTATTTTACGCCCCGAAATATTAGTCACTCCTGACTTTGACAAAGCTGCAAGGCAAGGGGTGTCGGTTCAGTCAATTGCTCGCACCGCCTTAATTGGCACCCTCGGCGATAGCGAGGCTAATCTAGCTAAGTTCAATCTAGATGATCGCCAAGTCAATATTAGAGTAGAGCTCGACCCGCAATATCGCAACGATTTGCGCATCATCGAAGATATGAAAGTATCAGCCAATGGTGGACGGCTAGTGCCGTTAAGTAGCGTCGCTTCAGTTAAGTTTGGCAGTGGACCATTTCAAATTGACCGTTTCGATCGTCAGCGCCAAGTCACTTTGGAATCTGGCCTAGATAGTAGTACTACTCTTGGTGAAGCAATTAAAAGTGTTCATGCTTTGCCAGCCTTCAAGACCATGCCCAAGTCAATTAGTGAGCTGCCCTTGGGTGACGCTGAAATTCAAAGGGATATTTTTGGTGGCTTTGCCACGGCCATTGGCTCAGCGGTGCTGCTCATTTATGCAGTGCTTGTGGTGCTCTTTGGCGGCTTTCTTCATCCGCTGACGATTATGGTATCTCTTCCTCTTTCGCTCTGTGGAGCTTTGCTTGGCTTAGTTTTCTTCCATCAATCAATTGGTCTATATGCTTTAATTGGTATCACCATGTTAATGGGCCTTGTTACTAAAAATGCCATTCTATTAGTAGAGTATGGTCTGATGTCGATGAAACACGGCATCGAGCAGCGTCAAGCCATAATGCTGGCTGGTGAAACGCGGATGCAGCCCATTTTGATGACTACGATAGCCATGATTGCTGGAATGATGCCGATTGCTCTTGGAATCGGGGCTGGCTCTGAAGCTCGGGCCCCCATGGCCATATCGGTGATTGGTGGACTTGTAACCTCAACTGTGTTTACATTGATAGTGATTCCTGTGGTCTTCACCTACGTAGATGATTTTCAGAAATGGCTTAAGCGTCAGGTCGCCCGTTTTGGTGCTGTTTCTGATTCAGAAAATGCCGATACTTTGCGAACTCAAATTGAGAGTCAGTTTGTTGCATCTAATAATGACTAGTAATCACAGGTGCAAGTGTAAGCAAAAGTACAAGTTTGCCATCATAATTGTGGCCGTGTTTATGGCCGTGTTTTTTTGCACTGACGTCTTGGCTGCCGGCAGAGAGATTAGTGCTGAATCTAGTCCTGAGTGTATTCCAGCGCCGATAAAAAATCCAGAGGGCAGCCGCAGTGGTTGGATAGTTCGCCAAAGGGGCTACCAGTGGGGCGGCTGTGTTTGGTATATCACCGATCAACAGATTAAGATGAGTGGTTCTATTCTATGCATGATTGTCAATCGTAAGACCAAAAAAATCACCCTTTATTCTCTTAAGAGTAATCGCTACCGCACTTATGGTTTGGCCGATTGCGCCAAGCGCGTGGGCGTCTATCGTGCCAAGCAGCACTATGTATTTGGTGCTGTTAAAGTCGTTGGTAAAACTGAGTATCTTGGTCAGCCTGCAGTTAAACTGGTGCGTATTGGTCAGCGTGTCACTGACGAAAGAACTCGCCGTGATGTCGAATTTCGCGATGACATTGTCGCTAGCTCCAAAATTCAGTTTGATCCTGAGATCAACAAAGTGCTTGAGTCTGTACTCTATTCTGTATATAGTCATGGCTTGCCATTAAAAATGGTTCGCTCTGGTTATATCAAAGGCCGAGAGAGACGATCTACTCAGAGTCTTACTATGACTGAAGTTAGTTTTGTTAAGGCCAGGCCTATTCCCGATAGCGAATTTGCATTGCCCAAAGGCCTTAAGCCCTCGCAATCTGAAATGGATTTACTCTCGAGCGATATGGAAGCAGATCATATATAGATTTATTTGTATTCGTGAAAATATTTGCTGATGCCGGCCTTCAGCGATGAGCCAATAGAAGCAAGCAAGCGGTCTGACTGTTTCTGCAAAATGGCTGTCTGTTGATACATTGTCACTACCGATTGATGGAAGAGTTTGTCTGTTGGTCTTTGTTTCAAGTCTTCAATGGCGTCTTCAAAATCGCTATTGGCTTTAGTGTAATCTTGCATGGCGAATTCGGCCAGTGATTTTTTGTAGCTAACTAAGCCGATATTGTAGAGGCGCTGGCGTTCATCAGATGAGCCTTTCCATGCTTCCTTCCCGTGGTCATAATATTTCACGGCAGCTTCGTTCATTTTTAATTGCATGAAGACATCGCCGAAGCGGCTTAAGCTTAGGGCCCGCAGCTCTTCTACTGATTGATCGCGATTGCTATTGCGGTTCGGCGGGAGCTCACGCCATAACTCAACTGCCTCGTAGAGTGAACTCCGTGCTTTGTCGTAGTCTCCTGTGCGGTAATAGCAATCGCCGATGGCACTTAATAGGGCGGCTTTCATGCGCTTGCCAGTGCTAGCATCTAGCTGACTTTTGAACACTTTTAACGTGTGACCGGCTTGGGTGATAGCGCGCGGGTAGTCTCCAGCATAGTAATAGCTGCGGAAGAGAGACAAGGCTATTTCTTGAGTTGTAAATGCATCGGGGCCGTTTTCATAGGCGCTAATTTCTTGGCAATACTGGTAGATTTCTGCGGCATCGCGGAAATGGCAAGCCCGGTAAGCTGAATCAGCTGCGCGGAGAATTTCTTGTAAGTCAGAGTTGGGGTCGTCTAATTCGTCACGGGGTGAAATTGCTGATCCTGTTTGTTTATGCTTAATTTTGCGAACTCTTGCCCGGGCTTTGTCGAGTAGATTGTCTGCCCCAACCGAGCTCGTATCGAAAACGGTTGGCGTTTCTTTTTTATCGGCAAATTGAATGTACCAATCTAGTGGTTGATTTTCTTTGCCTTGTTCTTGGCCGTAGGCATAGAGAAAAATGAGACTGGATGAGCAAAGTACAACTAAGCTTAGGGCAAGCAGGCTAATCACAGCAGAGACTTTGTCTCTTACGCTTAGCCGTTTGCGTTTGAGACGATAGAGATTCCAGCCTGAACTAATGAAGCTGAGTGCGCCGCCTTGGCTAGCGGAAAAATCTTCTAGCTCACTTTTTAGCAGTCGCATACTGGCTTGGCGATCGCTTGGATCTTTTGCCAGTGCCTTGAAAATGATTGCCTCAAGAGCTTGGGGTACTTTGTTTTCAGGGCATACCAGTTTCATGCTGATGGGCATTTCATTCATGTGCCGGTAAAGAATTTCAAGCATATTGGCGCCGTTGATCGGTGGTTTTCCGGTCAGGGTCTCATACATCAAGCAACCCATAGAGTAGATGTCTGAGCGACCATCGAGTTTCTCTCCCTTGCATTGCTCGGGACTCATATAGAGAGGGCTGCCGAAGACGTCGCCAGTCTGGGTTAATGCTGCGGCGTCGGTGCCTTCATGGGGCATAAGTTTGGCAATGCCAAAGTCAACTATTTTTGCCTGCTCTGCACTTAAGTCAGGTGGGTCCTTGATTTCATCTTGAGTGTCTCTAAAGTCTCTATTTGCTTGGTTCTTTTTGCGATCGTTTTCTAGAATGATGATGTTACTTGGTTTTAGATCTCGATGGATTACGCCTTTGTTGTGGGCGTATGACAGGGCGTCGCATATTTGAATGAAGAGCTTTATTGCCCGCCCCAGCTCTAGAGGACCAGAAGCTTTAATTATGTCTGCCAGCGACACACCGTCGAGAAAATCCATGACAATGTATGGTCGATTGTCTTCGCTAATACCAAAGTCAAAGATTCGCACTACATTGGGATGGTCTATTTGACTAACCGCCTGGGCTTCCTGGCGAAAACGCTCCCGCGATTGTTCGCGACCAATCATGTGGGGATGCAGCATTTTTAAGGCGACTTCTTTATTCATCAGCATGTGGCGGGCCTTATAGACCACACTCATGCCACCTTCGCCAATTTTTGACAGTATTTGAAAATGTCCGGCTATGACTTTGCCAGTGAGATTTACCTCGAGAGCACCGATCGGCATTTCTTGATTGCTGCTTTGTTCTTGCTCGGCTTTTTTTGCCGAGTTGAATCCGCCCTCTGGAGGGGCAAAGCTAAACATTTTCAGGTCAGGCTTTTTGAGGTTGTCGTCTTGGTCCTTGGGGGGCATTTCGAACCTGTTAGTTAACGCAGTTGTTTGATCTTGGCAGCTGATTTTCTCTATGCTCTGATTCTAGGAAATGATCGTGGCATACTTGTGTAAGTCTTGAACAATTAATCTTGCAGGCCTATTTATGCTGGCAACCTGGTTCTATCGCAATGCTATTCGCCCCGGCCTATTTCTCTTAGACCCTGAGGATGCTCATGACTTCGTTGCTAACTTATTGCCCGCTTCAGCCCCTATGGTCAGTATTGGTAAAGATGCTATTTTCAGTGATCGGGTGCAAGCGGCCTTGCCCCGACTGACTACTACTTTAGCCAAGAATGCTCTTTTAAACCCTGTGGGTGTGGCCGCAGGCTTGGATAAAAATGCCAAATTTGTTTCACTCTGGCCTTTGTTTGGTTTTGGCTTTGCTGAAATTGGCTCGGTCACAGCTGCTCCCTCTGAGGGGAATGAAAAACCGCGCTTGTTTCGTCTACCCCAAGACCAAGCCATTATTAATCGCATGGGCTTAAACGGAGATGGTGCGGAAAGCATTTCTCGACGATTAGACGTTATAAGTCGTGGTCAGAGCCTTGGCCCCATTGCTTTAAATATTGCCAAGAGTAATTTGCCTGACTTGCATGGGGATGCAGCTGTTGCTGATTTGCTTTCTACTTTTAGGTGCTTTCAAGCTAGTAATTTGGCTTATGTAACTATCAATACCAGTTGTCCTAATACTCATGATGGTGCTCTTGCTGAAATATCTCAATTTAGAGAAATTCTCCAAGCTATTAATGCCGCGAACCATCAGGCTTTTCCGCTATTTCTCAAGCTATCGCCAGATAGCACCGACGAATTCATCGCCATGATTTTAGCTTCAGTGAGGGAGCTAATTATCCCTATCGCAGGTTTCGTTTGTGGCAATACCACAGTCACTAGAAATAATCTCTCTACCCCCGCTGAGCGCTTGGCCAGTATCGGCAGAGGCGGGCTCAGTGGGCTTCCGCTTAAATCTCTTATGCTCGCTCAAGTGAAAAAACTAAACGAACTAAAAGACCCAGAGCAGCAAATTATTGCCTGTGGTGGCATTGCTTCTGCCGCCGATGTCGTTGCCGCGCTTGCTGCGGGTGCTTCGGCTGTGCAGCTCTACACTGCCATGGTCTATCATGGACCCTTTATTGTTATGGAAATTTTGGCAGACTTGGCTTTGGCTCTTGCCAAAGTAGACACGACTGTCCGTGAGCTGGTTGGTAACCAGAAGCTAGCAGAGCAAGTCGCTAGAAATCTGGTTTAGCTTCTGGCTTAGCTTCTGATTTTGATTTAGTGTCATCCAATTTTTTCTTGTAGAATTCTTCTGCCAGAAACAGTGACACAGTTGCTACCGGCACCGCGATTAGTGCGCCACTGATACCGAGCAGGCTGCCGCCAATGATCACGGCGAGCATGACTATTAGTGGATGAAGGTCGACTTGCTTGCCCAAGAGGTTAGGCACAATGAAGTTGCTCTCGCACCATTGTTCGATGACAAACAAAACGATTGTGGCAAGGCCCATCCACGGTGCTTGAACAAAGCTTATGATCACGGCAAACACCGATGTAATCATCGAGCCGACAAAGGGCACAAGATTGAGCAAGCCTGCTAACACCCCTAAAATCAAAGCTTTCTCATTGCCAATAAGGGCAAGGCCAATGCCAATGAAACTGCCAACAGCAAGGCTTACGAGTAGCTGTCCACGCACATAGCCACCAAGTCTGTTTTCAATTGGTTTGATTAGCCCAGCCCAGCGTTGACGCTGAGGGGCCGGTAGCCAGCTTAGAAGTGAGTTGTTGATGTCTTTGGCGGCAACTACAAAATAAGCGGTGAGAAAGAGAATGAAGAGGCCATTGATCAGTACGCCGAATACTGAACCCGTAACTTTTAAAAGTTTAGTTAAAGTCGACATGCTCAACTGTTTAACATCTTCGGCCGCAATTTGGGTATGGGTGAGGTCGGGGCCGCCCATGTCATATAGCGTGTGGGCTTTTTCTAGGAGCCAGGCGCCATAGCCTGGTACATTGTCGAACAAACTCAAGGCTTGCTCTTTCAGCATCGGTACTATGCCCGAACCTAAACCAGCATAAAGTGCTGCCACTGCTAAATATACGGCAGTAACTGTCAAGGCTCGCGGTATCCTTCGCTCTTCTAAGTACTCTGCCAGTGGCGCTAAGGCTGCCGCCAGAGTGAGAGAGGCAATAAAGCAAATGATTAGGGCCTCAAGTTGGATTGCCACATAGACTGCCGCCACGACGAGAAATATGTATAGTGTTAGCCGAGCGCTGCGGTCTTTAATCATTGATTGCCTACCGATTTTAAACTGACAAACTCTACGCTAGAAATTGAAACGATTTCTCCTGCAGCCACAACTATACCAATCTGTTGGCTTTCACCACTGAATAGATAATCATCCAGTTCTCGGAGGTCAAAGAAAATATCTGCTCCTACTCTTTTGCCGGCAAGCTTGGCTATCTTCGCTTCACCGGCATAATTGCGCACAGCCAGCTCAATCGAAGTGGCGCTGTTAGCACTCAATTTGACTTTTAGAATCCAGCGATCTGGTTGCAGAATCGGTTGCTCAATTTTGTCATTGAGCCATAGTATGATCTGCTGGTCGCCTGCCCACAGACGTGCGGAGCCATGCAGCAAGCTTATTAAGGGCGTATTTTTCTGAACTAGCTGATCTGTTTCGCCAGTACTATCAATTAAATGCCATTGACTGCCTTCTATTAACTTGATAAAGAACTGCTTGCTGCTAGCCGACCAAGGTATGGTGCTCGCGGAAAATGGCTGGGCTGCAGCTGCCTTTGGCAATTCAGCCAGTAGTCCGTGTGCCTGCTGCCACTGGTAAATTTTGTTGTTCTCTTGAGCGGGCTGAATTTCTTTCATTACTTTGAGGCCAGCGGATAAATCGCGGTCGATAAAAGGTGGTGCCACAAACAGTTTGAGATTTTCGGCTGCATGAATCAAAGGTACTCCTTGGTGACTCTTTGGCCAATTTGTTAGAGTAAGATTTTGATTGATTGTGGCTGCATTGATTAGCTGTCTGCGGAAATTTTCGACGATGAGGCTACCTGCAACTGTAGGTTTTAAGTTAATTGCAAGCAAATAACTCCAAGAAAGATAGAGCAAGCTCATGGCCACAAGGCCGCAGGAGGTGAGAAGTTTTGCGTCTTTGTTGGCTGTGTTTCCGCTCTCGAGTGATAGTATGGCAATCAATATTGAAAATGGTGCCGCTGCTAGAAATAGGTGACTATCATGGGCGGTTAAGGGCAATATCGCAAAGCCGAGCCAGGCCGCTAAAATCAAGGCTGTTATGGTAGAGCTAGGTGGCGTTGGTAAGTTGGCTGTTGATTCTGTCTTGATTGTTTGATTGAGTCTGAGCTTTGCTATTTGTGATTTTAGTAATAGCACTAGTACTGCGCAAATTAAGGGTGTCAATGCCAGTGGCACGATCTTTCCAACCGTTACTACAGTTTCGTTCACTGGGAAAAACAGCAACAGTAATGTCTTTTTATCGACTGGCCCGAGATAAAGTGGATGGAAAATGAAACTGAGCGCGGCCAGGAGCCAGTACGTGCCACTGCAAGCGGTGGCATCCGCTAGTGCGTTTTGCCGTCGAGCGAATCGATTGCGACCGGGGTGGAAGGCCAGCAAGGTAATCACTAGGGGCAGCGAAAGTGACTGAGCGCTGATCAGAAGAGCTAGGGCGGCAGCTATTAGGGAGAGAGGGAAATATTGTTTTTCTTCGATTAGTCGGAAGCGCAGAAACAAGAAAACACTGAGCAGGTAGAACAAACTAGCAATTAGTTCGATTCGTCCTGAGACTATCGCTACTGATTGAGCGTGCAGCGGATAGACAGAAAAGAGCAGGCCTGCCCAGACGGCGCTTAGTGCCCCATTGCGGTTGCCGAGGCGACCAGTTAATTCTAAGGTAATCAAACCTACGACTATAGCGCAGCTGGCAGTCAGTAGAATATTGCTTACGTGAAAACCCAAAGTCTTTGTGTGATAGAGCGGGTAGTCAAGCAGTAGGACGCTGGTGGGATTGGCTAGAACTTGGTCAAACGAGCCGTGTAGTGTATCGGCAATCGCTTGAATATAAGTGAGATCTTGTCCAAGAAAAGTTACTAAAACTGTCTGAGCATAAGCCACTAGGCACGAGACACAGATGATTAAGGCACCCACCAGCATTTGAGTCTTGGTTGATGAAAAGTCGACTCGAGCACGCTCTAGTTGGCGCTTGGAGCTTAGCACCTGGTCTGTCTTGTTTATGTCTTGGGAGGTAGACAAACTTAATCCTACTCTTGTTTCTTTTGCAGTATCAAAGTTGAAAGTTCAAGGGGTCGCTGAAATAGCCAATTACTTTTCCTTCTTGATTTAGAGCCGCTAGTCTCATCTGAAAGAAGCCAGGCCCTTTAACACCAGTAAAAGTAATTGGTACGCTGCAACCTTTGAGTTTGCCGAGGGTGTGAGAGAACTGTGCTTCATGGCTTTTGTTCTTGGCTCTAAAGCTGCCGCTGTAGTGTTCAAACCAACTATTGGGCTTGGAGACTTCGACGTACACTGATACTGCGCCTGGTACCATGGTGGCGTCGTAATTGAACGATGGCATTTTGCCATGTGGTCGACAGATGCCATCGCCATCTTCTATTAGAGTCTTATCGTCGCATCCAATTGTCGGTCTTTGACAATTGAGGCTGCCACTTTCAATTGCCTTTATGTGTAGTTTTTCTCCTTGAGTTAAACCTTGGACAGATAGCACAATCTGACTGATTTGACCAAGGGCTAGCCATTGCTTGTGCTCTGATACATCGAAGCGTAGGTGGCTATGACTTTCTATTTTTTCATGCTCGGCTAAGGGTTCTGCCAAGTTCAGGGGCTTAGTAAATTGACATTTCTGGTTGCTAGGAGCTACGGCTGTTAGGGTAATAACTGCTTCAGGATATTGTTTGATTTGGTTAGGCTCAAGGAGGACATCGATGTAGTCAGGGCTCTGGGCGTTGAGGGTTAGCTCTCGAGAAATAGATTCTGTCTCATTACTGAGTGCTACTTTTGATAGCTTGATACCAGCGCTTTCTTCTCCAGCAAACACAATTGGCTCAAGGGTCATACTAATGCGGTCCCATCTAAATAGTTTAGAGTCTGACCTAGTCTTGCTGCGCCAGCGCGAAATATCGATCAAATCAGGATCGCCAAAAGTAGCTGGTTCAAAGCTGATAACTCGATTGTAGATTGCTTCTTTGGTTAGTGGCTTACTTAAGAGAACTGACATGGTGGCAGCATTGTAGAGCATATGTGCGCCACGATAAGTATGGGGAACGTTCAATAGACAGAGCTTTTGCTCTGCCTTCAAGGACAATGCTTGTTCTTCTACTGCCGCTCTAAATCGGCTCACTTCTCTCATAGCATGGTTCCACGGCTGATTGTTGCCGCTTGTGATTATTAGTAAAACTACACTAAACCACCCAGCCGCTGCTAGTCGCAAGCTGCTTAGTACTGGCCAATTGCGTGCTTCTACTGGAAAGAGAAGCCAGGCAAAAATTAGAGCAATAGGTGCGGTTCCATAGTAGATAAAGCGGCTACCTTGTAGAGCTGGCGTTAGATTCCAGACTTGGTAAGTGGGTAAAAGCGATAAAATTAGCCAGCCAATGGCAAAGAGCAAACCGCGTAGCGTTGTAGATCGCGATTTTGCTAGTAGTAACGCTGCCGTAAAATTTACTAGCATGGCTAGATAAACTGCCTTGAGCTGCACTGAAAGACTGTGTTTGCTGCCAAAGACGTCTATGTTAAAAGGAAATAGAATACGCAAGAGCGAGCCATCCAACCAGCGTTTAGCTAAGCTGTTAGACAGCCCCTGGCCGACTGAACCTTCGTAGCCTCCAGATATGGTGCCTAGTACAGCCAGGCGAAAAAGCAGGTAAACAATTAGAATAATCCAAAAGTGCTTTGTCTCTTTCAAGCCTGAGATCACCCGCTCTTTGATACCATTAGGGCTGGTGCTTAGCAAGTGTAAGAGCAGCAAAGTCGGTGGCAGTGTCACAGCCATTTCTTTTGACATCAGGCCAAAGACAAAGGCCAACAGACTAAGTTTGTATGTGAAAGACTCCTTTTTGTGTGCGCTTTTCAAGTAGAGCCAAAATGACACTAAGCAAAAGACAAGAGCAATGCTGTCAACGCGAGCAATTACCCAGTTGACTACCTCGCAATGCAGTGGATATACGCTGAAAATAGTGCCGCAAGCTAGTGCTAAAGAACGATTGAGCGTTTTCTCTCCCGGCCTAAATCGCTCACCAATCTGCCCAGCAAGCAGGAACATAAGACAGCTCGCTGCAGTCTGATAGAGCCAGTTAGATATGTGAAAAGTAAGCGGATTGGGGCCACTAATGAGGTAGTCGAGGGCGAGAGAAAGTGAAATTAAGGGGCGATAGAACGTAGTGCCTTGTGCTTGCATCCAGTTACCCCAGAAATTGGCTAACAGGGGCATGAAGTTTTGATCGATGGCATGATAGAGATAGTCGACGTGAACGAAGTCGTCAGCTAGAAAATATCCGCCAAAGCTATGTCTGAAAGTAAATAGATTGACTAAGACAATTACCCCTATCGCCAAGGCAGTAAAGAGCCTAGAGCTGCTTTCAATGGGCTCAGCGCTGAATGGAGGTTTGGCGATTTTGGGTGTGACGTTCATGGTCAGAGCTATTATAGTGTTCACAACAGGTATTGGAGGGTGACATAGTTGAGTGACAGTTCTCTTAAATTCCCAGATGGATTTTTATGGGGTGCTGCCACATCACATTTTCAGGTGGAGGGTCATCCTAAAGAGATAGCTTCCAGGCTATCTGACTGGGCCCTTTGGACCAACGAAGCTGGAAGAATCTCTGATAGTACGTCGGCTGACCAAGCTTGCCAGTTTTATCATCGCTACGAAGATGACATCGTCCTCATTCGCGACATGAATCTCAATGCCTTTCGTCTCTCCTTCAATTGGCCAGCTTTGCTGCAAGATCCGCCGGGTACAAGAGCTGGGCCCAGCCTTCTTGACCAAAAGCAAGTTGATTATTATCGGCGCATATTGACTAGTCTAAAAGAAAGCGGCGTGACCACTTTCGCTACTCTTTTTCATTTTACTTTACCTGATTGGTTGGCTGCCGCTGGCGGCTGGACTACCGCCTATGCCGTCAGTGAATTTAAGCGTTTTTCTGAATTGATTGTGGCGGAATTTAGTGAGCTTGTTGACTACTGGATCACAATTAATGAACCCTTGGCCTATGTATATCAAAGCTATGTTGCCGGACTCTGGCCTCCCGGAATCAAGTCTGACTATCTCTCAGCTTTCAAGGCTGTTCGCCGTCTGTTAGAGGGGCATGCTGCTGCTTACGATGCTATAAAGGCAGTCAAGCCGGATGCCCAAGTTAGTTACACTCTTCATTGGCGGCCATTCATGCCTAAGAATCCGCTTAACCCGTTAGATCATATGGTCCGTTTTTATCGCGATTTTACTTTTAACCAGCTGTTCTCAAGCTCTCTTGAGAGTGGCGAAGTAAAGTTTCCCTTTCCTATAAACCTAAATAAAGAGATTATTTCAATCTCTGGGCCGGTGGAAGGTTTAAAGGGAAAATGCGACTACTTAGCTATCAATTACTATACCCGTGAGCTTTCGCGCTTTCGTCCTTCTTGGCCAATTGACATATTCGGGGAGAGTTCTCCTGAGCGTGAATTGGCCGTCAATGATATTGGCTGGGAGGTTTATCCACAGGGCCTCTATGATCTGCTGACAGGCGATACTCTTGCGTATCAGTTTAATCTAGATGGTAGTAGGCGACCGGTCATTATTACCGAAAATGGTTATGCTAGCTCGTTTGCTGCTGACCTAGATCAAGGTGATTGGTCGCTAGCCGATCAGAAAAGAGTTGATTATTTGTTGACTCACCTGCGAGAGATTCACCGTGCCATTGCTGCCGGAGTTGATGTAAGAGGATACTTGCACTGGTCGCTGCTCGATAATTTTGAATGGGCGGAAGGCCTGAAAGCTAGATTCGGCTTGATTCGAGTCAGCTATCCAACGCAAGAGCGAATACTCAGAGCAAGTGCTAAAGTGTACGCTGAAATTGCAAAAAACAATGCTATTTAATCGTCCGTACCGAAGAGAGGTAGTTTTGAGAGTTTCTTACAAGTCAAAGATGATTACTCTAGTTCTAGCATTGGCTGCGGTGTTCATTGTTTTTGTTAGGTCGGTTTCTGCTGAAGATGCTGTCTATGTAACACCGCATTTGATATCAGATAGCCGTGCTGTAGTAGCCGGCCAATCGTTCAAGCTTGGTGTTCACCTCGACATGGCCCAAGGCTGGCACACTTACTACAAAGAGCCCGGTGACGCCGGCATGAAAACCAGTATTGATTGGCAATTGCCACCTGGTTTTGAGGTGTCGGAGCTAATTTGGCAAAAACCTGAGAAATTTATTGAAGCCGGTATAACGACCTATGGTTATCACGATAAAGTGTTGTTGGCTGCTGTGGTTACGGCACCAGGTAAATTGACGGTTGGCGACAAGCTTGATTTTAAGGCTAAAGTTAAATGGCTTTCTTGCAAAGAAATTTGCTTGCCTGGCAAGGGCGATGTAGAGCTTCGTTTGCCAGTTGCTACTAGTTCTAGTCCGTCGGCGGAAGCTCAAGAATTTCAACAACTTGGTGCTGGTTTTAAGGGCTCTATTAATGATATTGGCAGTGCTGATTCCCCAAATTCGCAATCAAAAACAGTTTCTGTATTAGATTCTAGCTACAAAATTGGCGGTGGTGCCACTGATGATGGTGCCTCACTTTTTACTTACCTTGGTTTTGCCTTGATCGGGGGACTGATTCTCAACATCATGCCTTGTGTTTTACCTGTTATCGCTATTAAGGTGATGAGTTTTCTTGAGCAAGCGCAAGATTCGCCCGCCCGCGTGCGTCTTCTCGGGTTAACTTTTTCAGCTGGTATTATTTCCTCTTTTCTTGTTTTGGCGCTTGTTGTAATCGCTCTTAAGGCTGGTGGACAGTCGATTGGCTGGGGCTTCCAGTTCCAGTATCCGGGCTTCTTGATTGTCATGTGTGCTGTTGTGCTATTGATGTCACTTTCGTTTTTTGGACTTTTCTATGTCAACATCACTGTTGGTCAAGGTGAAATAGATAAGCTTTCGCAAGGTGAAGGTTTTGTCGGTACTTTCTTTAAAGGTGTCTTAGCTACAGTTTTGTCTACGCCTTGTACGGCACCATTATTGGCTCCTGCACTCGGTTTTGCCTTTGCTGAGCCAGCCTATATTGTTCTTTCTATCTTTTTTGCTGCTGGTCTCGGTATGTCCCTTCCTTACTTGCTGCTGACACTCAATCCGGCCTGGCTACAGAAGCTGCCAAAGCCTGGTGCTTGGATGGAAAAATTTAAGCAATCAATGGGCTTTATTCTCCTTGCCACGATGGTTTGGCTCGATTATGTTTTGACCAGACAAATCGGTGCAGAGCCTGCTTCTTTTGTCAATTATTGGTTGGTCACTCTCGCTTTTTCAGCTTGGATCGTGGCATCGTTTACCGATCTAACCAGTACTAGTCAAAGAAAAATGAAGATTTATGCCATTGCCGCGCTAGTGTTTGGAGCTGCTAGTTGGTTCTGCATTTTCGCCCAGCCACAGGTGATGGCCTCATTGAGCCCAAGTAGTAGTAGTGAGAAAACTGGCACCACGAGTGGTGATAGCTCTGGCTGGCAGCCATTTAGTGTTTCAGAGTTGAACGCTCAACTATCGGCAAACAAAACCGTGTTGCTCGATTTCACTGCCGACTGGTGTCAAACCTGTCAGGTCAATGAGAAGACCGTGCTAAGTAACAGCGCTGTGCAAGACAAGCTGAAAGAACTCAATGTGGTAAAAATGAAGGCTGACTGGACTCGGCAAGATCCAGATATAACAAAACTCCTGAGCAAATTTGGTCGCGCAGGAGTTCCGTTATATGTGATTTTTCCAGCAGGAAAATCTGAGTCGCCTATTGTTCTGCCTGAAGTGATAACTGTTCAACTAGTTGTCGATGAGTTAGACAAAGCCGGCAAAAGCAAATAGCCCTTTACTTTATTGCCTGTACTACTTCTAACAACTGGTCATTGGTTGGCATGCCTTCAACTACATGGCGAATTACACCGTGCTTGTCTATGACAAAGAGTACGCGGCTAGCTGTGGCTTTGCCTTCAATGACTGTACCGTAGAGCTTGCCTACCGAACCATTGAGGTCAGCTAACAGTGGCTGCTTTAGGGTGAATTTGGCAGCAAATTTTTCGTGGGTTTCAACACTGTCAGTAGAAATGCCAAGCAACTGTGTGTCGTGTTTGGCAAAGTTCTCGAGGTCTTCTGAAAAGGCGCACATTTCTTTGGTGCAGCCAGGGGTGTCATCTTTAGGGTAGAACGCTAAAATTACGTTCTTGCTGCCCTTGTAGTCAGCCAATTTGATATTGCCGACTTCTTGTCCGTGGAGGAATGCCGGTAAATCGAAAGCTGGTGCTACTACGCCTTCTTTCAATAGTTCAGTGGTTGCTTGTGGCGATGTCATGTAATTATCTCCTAACTAGAGCATGTTAAGAGCATTCTTACAGAACAAGTGCATCTGTAAGTGATCTAAAAAGATAAAGGTTCTGGTGAAGCTAGAGATTAAGTACCGTGTATGGTGGAATGAATGGTGGTTAGTAAACCATCGATTTTGGTTAGATCTGTTTGCTCTAGAAATACTGCCAGAATGCCCACTTCAACATCAGTGAGTACAGTGGTTTTCATGACGTCGCCTTGATCGGTTGTCAGTTTCGTCAAAAGCACCATTTGTTTGAGCTTACCGATTTCGAGCTTCTTCGTGGCCAAGTTTGAAGTCGAAAGCAGGGCTGTTGATAGGGCACCAAGCATGTCTTTGTCCCAACCATTGCCAACTGTGGAGGCAATCACGAGGCCGTCGTGACCAACAATTAAACTACCAGCAACGCCCTCATAACCATCAATGGCGACAAGAATATTTCTAATTCCTTCACCACGGGCTGCACTAATAACTTTGGCGGTTGATAAGCCGCTACCTATCTTTTTAGTTTCGCCGCTCTTAATGATGTTCTCAACAGCTTTTACGTCTAGCAAAAGCTTGCCAATGGTTTTCATCGTGCCAACGGTCTCGGGCCCTGACTTAAGAGAGCCTGACCTGGTGGATAGGCGGCCGAATTCTTTTACTTCTTTGTAGTCTGGTGAATTCTTATCGCTGCTAGGTAGTTTAGGCCCTGCTTTCGTCTCTGGCTTACTTTCTAGCTCTGCCTCGGCCTTAATCTCTTCTGCCTTCTCTGCGCTGAGAGCGGGCATGTCTCCGGTGGCGCGAGGCGAGAGTGCTGGTTTTTGCTCCTCTGTCTCAGTGCCTTCTGGCAGTGCTTGTTTTACTTTAGCTAGAGTTTCAGGGCTGACGTCTAACTGTTGGTCATCGGTTAGACCTGAGAATATGTTGTCGAGATCTTCACCAAGAGTCTCGCCAAATAGGCTCTCTTCTTCATCCTCATCTTCATTTTTGCTAACGGGCGTGGTTTCTACTGGCGGCTCGGCTTTTTCTTCTGGTTTCGTCTCTACTTTAGTTTCTGCTGGCTTGAGAACGTCTTTAACTTCTTTGAGAGCCTCAGCTGGAGCAAGATTAGAGAAGATATCGTCGATCTCGGAATCAACACCACCATCAAATAGCCCAGTCTCTGGCTCTTCAACATCTTCAGCCGGTATTAAGGTCACTTGTGGCGTTTGTACTGCACGTGCGACTTCTTGCTGTGCCTCTGGGGGCGCCAGTTCAGAGAAGATGTTATCGATGTCCGAGTCTAGGCCGCCATCAAAGATGCTGCCTGATATTTCTTCTTCTTCTGCTTCTTCAGTTTCTTGAATTGGTTCAACGAAGCTTTGTCCTGAATCTTGTGCTGTGTCTTTGGCATATTCAAGGGGCTCGCCCAGAAGTGGGCTGAGATCGACTTCGACGGTCTTAGCAAATTCAAGGGCGGCTATTGGGTCGAGGACTTCATCTTTAGAAGTTTCGACTTCTTTTTGCGCTTCTGTCGGAGCTAGATCGGAGAAGAGATTGTCTAAATCTTGATCGACGCCACCAGCAAAAAGTGTTTCTGGCACTTGTTCTTGAACTACAACGTGTTCTTCGACTAAAGTTTGCTCTTGAACTGGTGTCTCTATAATTGCTTCGGCTGAATCAAGTAAATTGGCAAGAGATGGGACCTCTGAGGCAAGATCGGTCGGCACAGGTACAGATACATCTGCTGCCGTTGAAAGACGCTCGCTGATACTCGTATGTCCAGCCGTCATTGATTCTGTTGCGGGCTCTAAAGCTTCTGTCTTAACTTCTTCGACAGCAGCAACCGTTTCAACTGATTCAATCTTTTCTGCTTCGGGTGCGGCAATTTCTAGGTGACCGTCTTCTTTAAATACAGTATCTAGAACTAATTCGACAGGTGGTGTTAGCGGCTGAGCTGGTTCTTGAATATGATCATCGTCGAGTCTGTCTAGTAGGCTCTTGAGGCTGTCTGGCTCACTTTGGGGAGTGGTATCTAGGGGCTGCTGTTTCAGCGAAGTACTAGACGAAAGCGACTGTAACTTGGTGAATGTGCTGGTGTTGCGCCGCTTCATTGCTTGCAAGCGAGTGCTTGATGCGCTCGGAGATTGCGAATCTAATGCTGACGTTGCGTTTACTGGTGCTGCCGCAGGCTGGCTGGGCTGCGAAGCGGCTTGAGCTGCGGCTTGAGGGCTAGCTTGCGAAGTAGCCGTGGCGACAGGGGCTGCCGGCGTTGGATCTTTGGTCGATTGACTGGTGGACCTGAAGGCGCCCATCATGCCGCTACCCTGAGCCGGCTCTTTGACAGGCTCCGAAACTTCTTCTTCTTGCCCGGCCAATTCTCCTAGCTTCGCTGCTATACCAAATTCATATCCACTTTCTAGTGGCGCAAATTGAGGTTCTAATGCCTCATTTTGTGTGGTAACGGCTTCTACAGCCGGAGTGGGCTCAAACTCATTGACTTCTAAGATATCTTCGCCCGCCACAGCGGCTGGTTCATCGCCAATGCGGTCTAGCAGGCTGGCTAAACTGCCAGTTTCTTGTGCGGGCTCTACTGGTCTCTTTGGCATCTCTTTGGGCATAGATGATGGAGCCGTAAGAGTTTGAGCCGGATCCTGAAGGCTGATTGCTTTCAGATTGGTCATTGTCGAGCGCAAACTGCGACCGTCTGCTTGAGCTTGGGCGTGGGATGCTGCTTTTTCCCACTTGATCTGGGTTTCAGGGTCCACTTTGGCAGCTTTCAAGCGTCCAAGCTGGGCTTCCGCCACTTTGGCGTCGGCGAAGCTGCTCATTTCTTCTGCGTGGAGCAAGTTTATTGTGGCCATTATCGAGGCTAGGTTCATCACACCCAGCTGTACGGCATTAAAATGCACCAGCCAGTCTTGTTGAATAATCGCCATGGGGTCGCCGAATAAATTGCCAAGAGTTCCCAGAGCACAGATCATAGAACAGAGCCATAAGTAAGCAGCAAACTGCTGAATGGTAGGGCAAGCTCGGTATTGGTAGAAGGCGACAAATAGTGGCAGGAGAATCTGGGCTGGTATTACCCATAGATAAGGCAAGTCAAAGGTCGTTCCTGTGCTGAACGGATTCAGGCGGATCAAGGCCATGATCAGTGCTCCACCGACCAAAGCCAGCAAGCCTATCCAACTGTTCCGAAATCTGAGCCTGTGCATGAATCTTTGCTAGTCTACCCTTTGCCCGTCTACTAATCTTGTCTACTGATCTTGTGTACTTATAGTTGCCCCAAACTTTTTATACCCGGCGAGGCAATTACTAACAGCTCGGTATTCAAAAGCTTTCTAAAGCCTATAGTCTAAACGACGCAGCCAAATCGCGGCTCAAACTTTCGCGAATGGTCGTAAGAACTTTGTCGATTTCTTCGTTTGTAAGAGTCTCACTTGGGTGTTGGAAGGTAAGGCGACAGGTCATAGAGAACTTCTTTGATTCTGCTGATGTTTTGTAAACACTGACCAATTCGCTAGTTCGTAGATTGCTGCCGGCCATTTTTAAGATTAGTTTTGAAACTTGTTCATATGAAACATCTTTATCGGTCGCATCAAAATCTGCAGTGATGTCACGAACTATTTCAGGGCTGGTGGCAATGCCCGAAAATTTCTTCTGCTTGCGTTCCTTCTTTAGGCGATCAATGTCAAGTTCAAAAACTAGAGCTTTTTCTCTCAGGCCTTTGCTGTCAGCAAAGCGAGGGTGCAGCTCACCCACGTAGCCAAGGATAATATTGCTTTCAAATAAGCTCCTGGCATTTGTTTCTTTGTTGGCATTTGGTTTTGCCGGGCGATTGAGAGTGAGCACCGCTGTTCTATAAGGATGCAGCCATGGTAGGGCCGCACTTTCGTTTTCAGTGATAGATCGCCACGCCAGTTTGCGCTCGTCAATATTCAAAGCACTCAATAAATTTTCCACCAAACCTTTGGCAAGGCTATAGTCGACGGCTTGAGTGGGCTGATTGACAGCCTTGAAGCGCTGGCCTGATACTAAGGCGGCAAGGTGATTGTCTTCACGAACGCCAGTGCTCTTGGCGTCTTTTTGTTGTTCTTTGAAGTAGACCCGACCATATTCAAAGAGCCAAACATCTTTGCGGCCCCGATCTTGATTGTAGCTACAGGCGTTGATTAAGCCTGGAACAAGGCTTTGTCTCATAAGTTGGTGGTCTTTAGACAGTGGATTAAGTACTTCCACTGCTAGCTGTTTATCAATACCGGCTTGATCTTCAGGTACCAAACTTGAGAGCCAAGCTTCTGATAAACCCATACCAATCAAGGCATTTTTAGCCAAGTCTAAACTGTCGTCTGGCCTGGCCACAGCCATGGTTGCTGCAGGCATAGAAGGAATAATGGCATCATAGCCATTGAGGCGACAAACCTCTTCTATTAAGTCGATTTCGCGCTTTACGTCTTCTTTGCGGAAGCTGGGCACGCTTACTTCAATAGTCTCACCTGCGCCTTTGACGGTGAAGCCTAGTGGCGTCAGCAAGTCTTTAATGCGCTCTGGGCTAATTTCTAGGCCGAGTATGCGCTTTATTTGAGAAGAGCGCAGAGTTACTTGACCTGGTTTGATTAGGTTTGAACCAGCTTCAATTAATGGTCCAACTACAGCATGGCCTTCGGGTGAGCAATACTTAGCAATTAGGTAAGCGGCTCGCTCTGCTGCATGTCGCACACTGGCGGGGTCTATACCTCGTTCAAAACGGAGGCTGGCGTCGCTTGATAGGCCGAGGAGTCGCGAACCGCGTCTCACTACTGCTGGTGCAAAGCAGGCTGCTTCTAACACCAAGCTAGTCGATTGATCTGATATTTCGCTATCTTTGCCGCCCATTACTCCGGCCACTCCGACAATTATGTCGTCGTCGGCAATTGCCAGCATCTCACTATTGAGTTTGCGTTCTTTGCCATCAATAGTGGTGATTATTTCTGTGTTTGTAGCTCGCCGAACGGCCAAATTGTCGCTCTTTAAAAGTCTGGCATCATAGGCGTGCAGCGGTTGACCAAGTTCGTGCATGACATAGTTGGTGATATCAACTACGTTATTGACTGTACGCATACCGATCGCTTCGATGCGGGTGGCTATAGCTGGGTGAGATGGTGCAACTTTTATACCTTCTATCACCCTTAAGGTGATGTAAGGGCAATCGCTGTCATTTTCTACAATTGCTTGGCTAAATTTGCTGCTTGGCTTTTTGTCACCGCCGGTCTTGGTCAGCTCGCTAAGTGACCAATCTGGTTTTTTTAGTGGGCGACCAAAAAGTGCTGCCACCTCGCGGGCTAGGCCCATTACTGAAAGCGCATCGCCTCTATTCGAGCGTGGCTCTACATGCAATATATAATCGGCCTTGGTCGGCAGTAGAGGCAAAACATCGCTGCCTAGAATAGGTTTGTTTCCATTTTTATTTAAGATCCAGATGCCTTCGTCTTGGCTAGGGTCTTGAATATTTTTGGCAATTCCCAGTTCTGGTGGCGAGCAAAGCATGCCATTCGATTTGACACCACGAATGGCGGAAGCCTTAATCAAGAGAGCCGAGCCGTCGTGGCGGTTTATTACTTTTGCTCCTGGTAGAGCCACTGGTATCAACTGACCTACTTCAATGTTGCCAGCACCACAGACGATGTCGAGGGGCTCGTCCCCTTCTTTGATGCGAGTTTTGGTCAGTCTAATTTTGTCTGCATTGGGATGCTGATGGATTTCTAGAATTTCGCCAACGACAATCGGACCCTCCAAATCGGGGCCGATTATAGTTACTTCCTCTACTTCAAAAGCGCCCATAGTGAGCTTCTCTGCTACCTGGTGAGCGGTTAACCCACTCAAGTCGACAAACTCAGATAGCCAGTCGAACGAAAGTTTCATTTAGAACTGCTCCAAAAAACGCATGTCATTTGTATAAAAATTGCGAATGTCATTGATGTCGTATTTCAGCATGGCCAGGCGTTCTAGCCCCATACCAAAGGCAAAGCCGCTCCATTCTTCAGGATCGATTCCGACACCTTTGAGAACGTTAGGGTCAACCATGCCGCAACCAAGTAGCTCTAGCCAACCTCTGCCACCACAAGTTTTGCAACCTTTGCCGCTGCAAAACGGACATTCACTGTCAAGTTCGGCGCTTGGTTCTGTAAATGGAAAGAAATCGGGACGAAAACGAATTTTTACAGGCTTTTTGAAAAGGGCTTGAATAAAGGCTGAAAGTGTTCCTTTGAGTTGACCAAAATTGACGTCTTTGTCAATCAAAAGACCTTCTACCTGGTGGAACAGTGGATATTTGCGAGCATTGACTTCTTCGTTGCGATAGACCCGACCCGGGGCAATGATGCGCAGTGGTGGCTTGGTATTTTCCATTACCCGAATTTGCACTGTAGAAGTTTGGCTGCGCAACAGGCTTGATGGGCCGATATTTGTATAGAACGTATCTTGCTCATCGCGGGCTGGGTGAGAGGCTGGAGTATTAAGTGCATCAAAATTGTAGTAGTCGGTTTCGACTTCAGGGCCATCAGCTACGGTGAAGCCCATGCTGTAAAAGATGCTGATAATTTCGCTGCTGATTTGGCTGAGCGGGTGGCTGTGACCGGTCAGGCATCTGGTGCCAGGGATGGTTACATCGATTGTTTCTTGGGCCAAGCGCTGATTAAGAGTGCTGTCGTATAAATGGCTGCGTTTGCCGTCGTGGGCTTGTTCAATTTGTATCTTGGCTTGATTACCTAATTGACCAGCTTTTGGGCGAATAGCTTTGTCTAGGCTGGATAAACCGCGCAGTATTATTGTCAGCTCACCTTCTCGCCCTAGGTATTGCACCCTAAGACTTTCTAGGCTGTCTAAGTCTGTGGCACTGTCTATAGCCGCCAGGGCGCTCGTAACTAGAGCGCTGATCTTGGTTTCGAATTCTTGAGCTTCCATCTTGCTAACCTGAGTAATGTTGAGCTTTTGTTTAGATTAGCAGATGAGTCTGGCAGAGTACCTTGAAAAGCTCACAGTCGTTGCGATTTGCAATTTTTCTAGACAGAAATTGTCATAATATATGTGTGTCTTTACTTGAGGCGCTTTTAGGGAGTCACTTTGCCAAGACCAAGATTCAAAAATACCAAGCGAGCAGCACAGAATATTCCGACCACCCGTATATCGGTGATTGTGGTTGAGGGTGAACAGATCTTGCTGGTTAAGCACCGTAAAGGTAATCGACAATACTGGGTGCTTCCTGGCGGTCGGCTTGAATATGGTGAAACTTTTGAAGAATGCGCAGTGCGTGAGATGAAGGAAGAAACAGGCTTAGACGTGAAGGTCGATGATTTTGTTTTCCTTTCTGAGGCAATTGCTCCTGATCGTTCCAGGCATATTGTCAACGTCTACCTTACGGCTCATGTTGTCGGCGGCATTTTGAAGTTAGGTGACGAGCCTGTTCTTGCGGCTGTTGACTACCTGCCAATCAAAGATCTGCCCTCACTTACGCTCTTTCCGCCAGTGGGAAAAACTGTGATCGATTCGTTACCTAGCTCAACCAAAGGGTGCATCAGGTATCTTGGCAATCTTTGGGTGTAGTATCATGCTCAACTCAATATAAAAGTTAGGGAGATCCAGAGATGGCTCAGCAAAAAGGCATGAAAAGAGCAGTCAAGGTAGCCGAAAGAGCTCGCAAGAAAGTTGTGGCTAAGAAAGCTGCTGTTGTTCGCCAAGTGAAAAAACTTGTGAAAGAAGCTAGTCAGGTTGAAAGTAAGCCTGCTAAGGCGCAAAAGGCCGCTAAGTAAGACTTTAAGACCATAAAATTGTTACTTCCTCCAGAGTTTGCATCTGGAGGAAGTTTTCGCTTGCTATGAGTTCTAACTCTTCAACTGGTTAACTATTGCATGCCTTCGCCAAAGGTGAAGATGATGCCACCGACAGTGACATCAGTGCCCGGCTCTGCTCCAGCTTCAATTAAGGCGTCAATCACGCCCATTGCTCTAAGACGTTGCCAGAGGCTGAAAAGAGACTCGGGCTCTTTTAGGTTTGTCACTTGGATAATGCGATCGACCCGATCGCTTTCGACCAGCAATCCACCCTTGATTTTAATTACTTCAAAGCCAGTGCTGCCGTGATCTACGGCTGCTTCGTCTTCTTCGATACTGGCTGGTTCTTCTGCTGCCGCCAGTTCTTTCAGGCGGGTTACCAATTTGCCAGTTAGTTCAAGCAATTCGGGTACACCTACCCGCGAGTAGGCAGACATCAAAAAAACGCTCTCTTTGAGCTTTAGATCGTCCTCATAGACGTTTTTTTGCTTCTGAGCAGAGAGGGCCGCAGCAACTTTTTCTTTGATTGCTAAGGCTTCCTCTTCTAGCATCATTTCAGACTTGTTGAGAACAACTAGTTGGGGCAGTGAACTTAGGTCTTTGTCGTAGAGAGCAAGTTCGTTGTTGATTGTCTGCAAATCAGCTAAAGGGTTTTCTGAAGTGATGTCAACCATGTGAATCAGCAGTCTAGTGCGCTCAACATGTCGAAGAAAGCTATGACCGAGGCCGATACCTTGAGAGGCACCCTCAATAAGGCCCGGAATATCGGCCATGACAAAGCCTGGACCGCGTTCAGGTTTGACCACGCCGAGGTTGGGTTCAAGGGTGGTGAAGGGATAGTCGGCAATCTTGGGTTTTGCCCTCGTAGCGGCCGCCAGGAGGGTAGATTTGCCCGCATTTGGCATGCCGATGATGCCGACGTCAGCTAGCAATTTGAGGGTCAGTTGTAGGCGTCTAGCAATGCCTGGTTGTCCTGGTTCGCAATAGTGCGGTGCGCGCTTAGTTGGTGTTGCTAGCTCGCAATTGCCTTTGCCGCCGTAGCCACCTTCGGCCACCATTACTCTTTGCTTGTCGGTAATTAAATCGGCAATTACCCGGTCGGTATTCAAATCTCTAACGACAGTTCCTACTGGAACTCTTATGGTTATGTCGTTTCCGGCTTTGCCGTGACAATTCTTGTTGGCACCTTTTGCTCCGGGCTGTGCTTCAAACTTTTGCTTGAAGCGAAAATCAACCAGGGTGCTCAAGTCGTTGGTAGCCTCTAGGTAGACGCTGCCGCCCCGACCACCGTTGCCACCGTAAGGCCCACCCATGGGCTCATACTTTTCTTTGCGCCACATGACAGCACCGTTGCCACCATCTCCCGATAGCACTTCTATTTCTACTTGGTCTATCAATTGGCTCATATTTGGCTCATTTTTAGAATTTTGCTTCCTGGTCTGTCTGATAACTAGATAGATCTTATACAGATCCTTTAACTAGAAAATAATTTATATATACTTAACTCTAGATCTGTTTGGTTTTGATTGTCTACGTGGCAGATAGAAGAGCTATCAAGAATAGCTGGGACCCTTGAGTTTTTCATAGCACTAAAGAATGGCCGCAAGAATACTTATTAAGACCAGGAGGATAGGACTTGGAAGAGAGAATCACAATCCACGAGAAAGCACGTGGTGAGACTATTAACGTGTATATCGGTGAATATCGCGGTACTAAATATCTCCATATTCGCGAATGGTATGTGGATAAAGACCAAGAAGAGAAGCCCACTAAGAAGGGAATTGCTTTGCCTATCGATAAGATTCCAGCATTGAAAGAAGCAATTGATCGCCTGGTACCTGCAGCCGCTGAAGAGTAGAGCTTCAATTTCTAGAAAAACCTGTATGCTTAGCTAGTATCTTGATTAGGTGCGCACCTTAAGCTGAAGGGATATCTAAAAATCTTGCTGCAAAAATATAAAACTGCTTTGTTCGGTATTCTTCCGTTAGTTCTATCAGTGCTAAGTTTGACCTCTGCAGGGGCTGCCCCGAGCGGAGGTCATTCTCTTAAGAAGACCGAAGAGCTTTCTCCCACTGATGAAGCCGCGGCTATATCGCCGATAAAACTTTCTACTTTTCGCCCTAAGCAGGGTGAGGTGGTTGAGCTCAATGTCTTAGCGAAAGATTTGGCTCTTGACTCTGGTGATGAGCCACCAGCCGTTGAATTTCTGGGCAATAAGTACAGGCTCTTTGCCTTTGATACTGAAGATGGGGTCGCCTATTGCGCACTATTGACGGTGCCGGTGGTGCAGAAAGTGGGGTCGACTGCAGTTACTGTCGGGCCATTGTCAACACGCGTGATTGTTATGGATGCTCACTATCCGGTGCAAAGACTAACTCTTCCTCCGTCCAAGAACAATTTCAATATGGCCAAAGGCGAAGAAGAAGCTGTCGATAAGGCAAAAGCTACTGTTTCACCAATACGTCACTGGAGTAAGAATTTTAATGCTCCGTCAAAAGCACGTTTGTCGGCTGGCTTTGGTTTGCGTCGCATCGTCAACGGCAAGCTCTTGCCCGACTATTTTCATAGTGGCTTAGATTATGCTGGTTTTCAGGGAAGCCCCATTGTTGCTTGTGCACCAGGCGTGGTGATTTTGGCCAGTACAGGGGTTTTTAAGCTGCATGGCAATACTGTGGCTATAGACCACGGGCAGGGTGTAGTTTCGTTCTATATTCACATGCAGAAAGTCAATGTTAAATTGGGCCAGAAAGTGGATGCCGGGCAGTTAATTGGTGCTGTCGGCCAAACGGGCAGGGCGAACGGACCGCACTTGCATTTTAGTATCTACTGCAACAAAGTCGCCTCTAATCCCCGCCAGTGGTATCTCAAGGCTTTCTAGTTGAGTATTTACCAACAAAAAAAGGAGCAATTGCTTGCTCCTTTTTCTGTTACCAAAGTGCTGTGTTACCTGCGCCTTGAACTAATTGCTTCCTGAATGGTTTCCGAGATTATGTGATTCCGGGTTTCGTGGTTTCCGGGATTCCTGGGATTCCTGAACTTTGTAGTATAGAACTACATGGGTTGAGCTTTGTTCCAGAAGGCTTCTTTGATAGCCTTTGAGGAGGTTGACTCAGAGCTGATTGTGACGCTGGCTGGAGCGAAGAGGAAGACACCGTCACCAATGCGCTGTTGGTGGCCATCAATGGCCCAGCAGGCACCGGATAGAAAATCTACTACTCTTTGCGAGCCTTCGTTATCGAGCATATGAAGATTGAGTAGGACCGACTTGCGACCACGAAGATGTTCAACAATATCCAATGACTCTTCGAACTGTCTAGGTTCAATTACCAGAACTTCGCTGACGGCTTGGGCATTGGGGTGATCCAATATCTTGGCGCCGGTGCCAGGAAGCATTTGGTGAACTCTTGCTGGCTTCACAGGCTCTTGGGCATGTGCAACCGGGTCGAGTGCTAGTTGTCCATTGGTAGCGTAAACGTCGTCGGAAGTCTCAAAAAGATCCTCGAAATCCTCGCGCTCGTAGTTATCTGCAGGCCCAAACCAGAAGCTTTTGAACTTTTGAACGATGCTCACTACTTTCCTCCTTACCCTATTGGTCTAATAAAATTGTCTATACCGCTGATTGTCTATCTTTACGTATTTACTTTTACGCCTCTATTTCCCGCTGTGAAAACTTGTGTGTGGCTAATTGCCAAAAATTGCTCTACCGAGCCTAATCATAGTTGAACCACATATGATGGCTTCTCGCCAGTCATCTGACATTCCCATTGAAAGTTCTTTGAGGGAAATACTAAACTCGCGATTGAGTTGATCGCGCAGTGTGCTGAGGCCGCTAAAGCTGTCATGCCATAGCTTTACGTCATTCGTAAGCGGTGTGATTGTCATCAAACCCTCTACCTTTATAGAAGGTAGAGCCAGGATGGTTGAAAGATTTTTTCGCAGTTCTTCTTTTGTGAATCCTGATTTGGAATCGTCAGCCAGAATTTTGACCTGTAGGAGAATCGACTGAGTGGTGCCTTTTTGGCAAGCTATTCGAGAAACCTCTTCGGCCAGGCTGAGAGAGTCAACTGAGTGAATCAAAGCAAAGTTGCCAACAGCTTGCTTCACTTTGTTTGACTGCAAGTGTCCGATAAAATGCCAATTCGAATTTAGTGCTACGTGTGGTGGCAGCTCGTCGCGCTTTTTCAAGGCGTCTTGAATGCGACTTTCACCAAACTCACTAATTCCAAGAGAAAATACTTCTTCGATTTGAGCGTTGGTGGCATGTTTAGTTACGGCGATCAACCTCACGGCTTGATCGTCGATAGCTTCTCTCACTTTTGCGAGATTGGCGGCCACTGCGGAGTTTCCTCGATGTGTTTGGTAATTGCTGGGTTGGTCAGGCATTTTGCTAGCGAGCTACTTTCGGTTTCTTTGAGCAAACCGTGCGACCAGAAGTTTTAGGTCTGTGGCGGTTGAAAAAAAGCATCACCACCGATGCCACCACCGACGCCTACTATTAACGCTCGGATAAGATCCCTTTGTCAAGTCTCCACAGAAAATTTATCTTTGCCGTGGTGGCCCAGCGGTGCTTTGTCAGTGGGTGACTTCTATATCTGTTTTAGCTACCAGGGTTGCGCTGCTTACATTTAATTGGTGCTGAACATATGCCTTCTGCAAAGACCGCTGTGATATCTCCAATGGTGCACTAAATTTCTTTAGTCTAAGGTTGAGGCTATTGCGTAAGCAATTCCGGCGGCCAAAATGGCAGCCGTCTCACCTCGCAAAATAGTGCTGCCGAGTGAAACGTTTTGGAAAGTGCTGGTCAAAATCAGTTCTTTTTCTTCTTCAGTGAAGCCTCCTTCTGGGCCACCAAGAAGAGAGATACGAAAGCTAACACGGCTGTCAAGTGAAGTGCTGTTGGTGATAATCGGTTCGAGATATTGAACTAAATTTGGTGCTTGGTCGCGTTCGCTCAAAAGTAGCTTCAGCGTTGTTTTTGATGAATCGGTGTCTTCTAGTTTGAGCAGATCGGCGAGGGCGAGTGGATGGTCCAGAACGGGCAAAAGTAATCTCTCAGATTGCTCGGCAGCTTCTTTAATGATGTTCTGCCAGCGCTTTTGCCTTCCATCGCTCTCTTCTTTCTCTCTGGCCTTTACGACGGTTCGAGCTGAGGCAAAAGGAATAATGCGATCGACGTTTAGTTCTGTCAGTTTTTCGAGGGCCCACTCAAAGCGCGGCCCTTTCAGCAACGGCAGCATGCTGACGACTTGGCATTTCGATTGACTTGTGGTCCGGGCATCAGCTAATAACTCACTTAGTTCAAAAGTGACAAGACTACGGGCCATGCGGCAAATTTTCGCCTGCCACATATTGCCTAGGCCATCTAAAAGCTTGACTGAATCACCTTGTTCGAAGCGCAATACGTGTATCAACTGGTGGGCTGTTGCCGCATCATCGAGCTCTACTAGGCTGGCTATCTGTCCACCACCCTTGCTAAACGCTTGCTCTGGTAGAAAGAAGTGAGACAAGTTTTTGTGATTATTGCTGCTGCTACTGTTTGGTTGTCTTTTTGACATTGTCATTTCAGTTCTAAGGGGCAGATTTGATTAAGTTCGCATCATTCTAAGGGCATTCTACCTGCAATATTGTTTAAAGACAGCCACAGTACTGATGTTGGGCAAATTGGCCAAGTGCCATAGTGCTATAATCACCCTTTGCGTATATTACTGTCAGTATTGCTGGTAGCAGTAATCTGTGTCACTGCCCATCATTATGGAAGAGTTGGAAGAGATGGACTTAAAAGACTGGTTCGCTAGCCGCCAAAAGCGTAAAGAGATTCAGGAAGTGATCAAGCAGCCCCTGACAACAGACGAGTATTGCGCTCTCTGGAAGCAGTGCTTTCAATGTAGGGAACTGCTTTATACACGCGACTTGCGCACTAACTTAGATGTTTGTCCGAAGTGTGATTATCATTTTCGTGTTGGTGCCCTAGATCGCATTGAGCAGTTGGCCGATGAAGGGTCTTTTGATGAGTTAGATGCTGACATGCGCTCGTCAGATCCGCTGACATTTTTTGATACTGAGGCTTACGTAAAAAGACAAGACGAAGCCACCCGCAAATCGGGTTTGCGCGAAGCCGTCTTGACTGGTCTTTGCCGCATCGACGGGCATGAAGCAGCACTAGGCTGCATGGACTTTGGTCACTTTGGTGGCTCTATGGGGTCCGTGGTGGGTGAGAAAGTCACTCGACTGACCGAGGCCGCCATGGAGCGCAATTCGCCCCTGATTGTGGTCAGCAGCTCTGGTGGTGCCAGAATGCAAGAAGGTATTTTGAGCTTGATGCAAATGGCTAAGACTAGTTCTGCACTCAAGTCATTTGCCGATTCCGGCAACCTCTATATATCAATTCTTACGGAGCCTACTTTTGGTGGCGTGACTGCCAGTTTTGCCATGCTTGGTGACTTTATCATTGCTGAACCTGGAGCGAGGATTGGCTTTGCCGGGAGACGAGTAATCGAACAAACAATCAGGCAGAAATTGCCTGCCGATTTCCAAACCGCCGAGTATTTACTGAAGCATGGTCAAGTCGATATGGTCGTCAGTCGTAACAAGCTTAAAGAGACCCTGGCCCGCTTGATTGCTTTTCACAAACCAGCTCGTCAAGTTGTTTCTGAAAAAAAAGTCAGTGGTGAGCCTTCAGCCGCCGTGCGCACTTAGTGTTTAACCGTTAGTTTTCGCCCATCAATATCAATAAGTCAATCAATAGGTTGGAGTGCAATGGCTACTGTCGAAAAAAAACCGATACCACTAGAGTTTGAGCAACCACTGGCTATTCTTGCTCAGAATATGGAAGCTTTAGAAAAACAGCTATCGGACAATCCAGAGTTGGAAGGCGACCTCGAGCGCATGCAAGATCAGTACAATTCGCTCAAGCGTTCCTTGTATTCAAATCTTAGACCTATCGATCACTTGGCCATTGCTCGTCATCCACAGAGACCTTATACTCGCGATTATTTTTCAACCTGGGATCCCGGTTGGGTGGAGCTGCACGGTGATCGAAAGGGTGTAGACGATGGCGCTATGGTTGGTGCCTTGCTTGAAATTGATGGTATCAAGATGGTGGCGGTTGGTACACAAAAGGGACGCACTCTGCGTGATAAGCAGCATTGCAATTTTGGCATGCCTCAGCCGGAAGGATATCGCAAAGCACTGCGCCTTTTCCATCATGCTAACAAGTTCCACTTGCCGATTCTTTGCTTAATTGACACACCTGGTGCTTACCCCGGGCTGTCAGCAGAAGAGCATAATCAATCGCAAGCAATTGCCGAAAATTTGATGGAGTTGGCTGGCGTGACCGTGCCGGTGGTGGCGGCTGTTACTGGTGAGGGTGGCTCTGGCGGAGCCCTGGCAATAGGTGTAGCTAACCGTATCTTGATGCTTGAGCACTCGGTTTACTCAGTAATCACGCCAGAAGGCTGTGCATCTATACTATGGCGCTCTAATGACAAAGTATCTGAAGCTTGTCAGGCCATGAAAATGACTGCCAAAGAAATTCTTCAGCTAGGAGTTATAGATCAGGTTATTAGTGAGCCCTTAGGTGGGGCCCATCATGATTATCAGGCCGCCGCTGAGAATCTTAAGAAAGCAATCGTTGGCCAAATGACCGATTTACTGAAGCTTTCTCCCGAGCAAGTAAGAAAAGATCGCCAAGATAAGTTCCGACGGTTTGGCAGCTTCCGCTAAAGCAATCTAAGTCTAACTTCTAAAGATCTAGCTGTTCAAAGCCTAGTTTGGTCTAGTGCGCTTGCTTCTTGGCCTTGGCCAAGAGATTTTTGGCTGTTTGACCTTGGCTCGACTTGGCTGGCACTTGCTGCAGCACAGCAATAGCTTCAGTGTACTTCTTGTCTTTCATATAAAGCTTGCCCAAGCTGACGCAAGTGGTGTAGTACTTATCGGTTAACTCTTGTGGTAGTTTGCCCTGAGTTTTTTGCGCTTTCATCAAACTAACTGCTTGAGCCAATTTACCAGCTTTTATTAGGGCCTCTGGGTCGTCATCGTTGACTGCTTTTACTTCTGAGCCTTTGTTCCATGGCATCATTGCCTGGAATTGTGCTGAAGTCAGGGCGAATACAACAGCTGCGCCAATTAGCAAGACTGTTATTATGATCGGCACTAAGCGAAGAGCTTGCGCGGCACCAGTGGCGCCACCGCGACCTGCAGAAAAATTCGTAGAACCTCGGTTTTGACTGTTGGATACATCGGCATGACGCTGGGCATCTCGGTAGGCGGCAACTTGATCAGCGTAATTGCTGCTCATCGAGCGACTTTCTTCGCCAGCGTGACTAACTCCAGCTCCAGCAGCGGCAGGGTTTGTGGCGTTTTGCTGCTGCAGCATTTCGCGAGTAAGCGGGCGTTGCTGCAGCATTTCGCGCGATTCTTTACGATGCTGCAGAGTTTCGTCTTGGGCTAGCGGTCCTGGTGCTATATCTTTGTGTACTGTTTGGGTTGTAGCAACAGACGGCTTTTCTGGTTCTTTCATAGCGTCTTCGAGCGCTTGAGAAAGTTCGTCCATGGTTTGATAACGATCGTTTGGGTTTTTCAGCAGAGTCTTGTGTACCACTTGCATCAGTGCTTCCGGGAAATTGAGATCTGGTCTCATTTCATTTAGTGGTAGAGGTGTGTCTGAAAGATGCATGGCCATAACACGCACCAATTCGTCGTGTTGGAATGGTACTTCACCAGTGAGTGATTCGTAAAAAACAATGCCCAACGAGTATATGTCACTTCGGTGGTCTACTTTGCTTGAAGTGCACTGCTCAGGGCTCATATATGTGGGGCTGCCACAGACTGTTCCAGTACGTGTAATTTTGGCCTGATCTGATTCTTCTTGGACCAGTCGGGCGATACCAAAGTCGACCACGATAGGAAAGTTCTTCTGCCCGCCCCGTTCAACCAATACAATGTTTTCTGGTTTGATGTCGCGGTGCACCACGCCTTGTCTATGTGCTTCGGCTAGAGCGGCACAAACTTGAGTGAAAATTGGCACGGCTTCAATTGGCGGAATATGGTTAACTTCAGCGATGAAGTCTGACAGTGGAGTGCCATTAAGCAAATCCATGGCGATATAAGGTCGACCACCGCCCTGGGGAATGACACCAAAGTCATAGATGGTAATGATGTTTGGATGATTAAGGCGACTGGATGCTTTTGCTTCTTGTTTGAAGCGTTTGATGAACTCATCATCGGATACAAGGTAGTCGTGTAGTACTTTGACCGCTACTTCGCGGCCAATCAACTCTTGAACAGCTCGATAGACCGTGCCGGCAGAGCCTTGGCCAATCACCGATTGAATCTTGTAGCGACCCTCCACCACCATGCCGAGCAGGGGATCATCACCAACGGTGACCATTGACGAACCATCTCGCGGGCAGATGTCTTGTTCGCCAGCAGTCTGAAAGTTACAAATCAGACAAAGTTTCATACAAATTCGCTAGCGCTGCCAGTTCTTTCTAGTAAGTAGTAAATGACCTGCCAACAGGCTAATTCCCCCCTGCCATCCTTACTTTAATTACCCAGAGCGGAAATCGGCAAACACATTTGTGTCAAAAAACTGATTTAAGACCAGAATATTGTACATTCGCCTAGTTTAATATCTCAGAAAGGAGAAAAGCAAATATTAACTGAGAGGGTTAAAGCAAAGCAGAGCTGGCCTTTACATCTATCGCTGGCCTTTAAATTGCTTCAGATAGGTTTGCGAAGGTAGCAAAGCGTCCGCCAAGCGGACAGAATTAACAGATATTCCTTGGTGTAGAAACCGGGGTTCAAATAAACCGCCAGTTCTCAGGAGACCTAAATTTTGTCGTCCGCAACCAGTAAAACTCCGCTTTTGCTCATTTTCATGACTGTCTTCATTGACCTCATGGGCTTTGGGCTGGTCATTCCCATACTGCCCACCTACGCTCAGCAGTTGCATGCTTCTGACTTTATGGTTGGTCTTTTGATTGCCAGCTATTCGATCATGCAGTTCTTGTTCACGCCTTTCTGGGGGCGCTTGTCAGATCGGATTGGTCGAAGACCAGTGCTCTTGATAAGCCTGGCGGCATCGTTCGCTGGTTACTTAATTTGGGGCTTCTCTACTTCTCTGATATGGCTATTTGCGTCGCGCGTCGTGGCTGGCTTTGGTAACGCCAACATTGCAGTGGCTCAGGCTTATATTGCTGATATCACCACAAAGGAAAACCGTGCCCGGGGTATGGGCATGGTTGGGGCCGCCTTCGGCCTAGGCTTTGTCCTTGGACCAGCCTTGGGCTGCCTCTTAGTGCAATACGGTTTGGGCTTTGTCGGCTTTGTTGCTGCTGGCTTTAGCTTGGTCGATTTGATTTTGACTTTCTTTCTATTGCCTGAGCCAAAAGAGCGAGGTTCGTTTGGTAATGACCGTTTTGGTCTCGGCATAGACTTCTATATCAAGAATGTCACTAGTGCAAAATTGCGCATATCCTTTTTGATTTTCTTTGTTTCTACTTTTGCTTTCGCCAACATGGAAGCAACTCTGGTTCTACTAACTAGTAAGCTTTACAACTGGGGCCCTAAAGAAAACGGACTTCTCTTCGTCTATATAGGTATTCTTATTGTCATTGTCCAAGGTGGCATGATTCGCCAACTGACAAAGAAGTACAGTGAGAAGAAGCTGATCACTGTTGGCTCTTTTCTAATTGCTGCGGGGTTGTTCCTCACACCAGTGACGAACAGTTGGATAGTTCTGGGACTGGCAATGACTTTGCTTTCTATAGGCTCTGGTATAAACAATCCCTGCAACCAAAGTATCATTTCGAAACTGGCTCCAGCAGAGACTGTTGGTGGTGTTCTAGGGCTGGGCCAATCAGTTTCTACCCTTGGCAGAATTTTTGGACCAATTGTCGGTTGTGCTCTCTTTGACAAATTCGGCTATCTCAGTCCTTACCTAGCTGGCGGGCTCTGCATGATAGTTGTTGTTGCTCTCAGCTTTAAGCTTCCCGAAACTGAGCCAGGAGCAGCTGCTACCTAAGTAAGCGCTTTGTATATGTTTGCTGCTGCGAATTTAAGCTTTCATCTTGGTTGTCACTTGAAAAGTGTGGCCTAGTGCGTATATTCGTGATATATTATTTTTGGCTCAAGTTTTTGGCAGGTTCTTAGTGATTGCTTAACTTCGTCTGCGGTATTTATATCCAGTGTAGTCACAGAATAAGAACGAGAACAAAGAACTCACACACTGAGACTGTTTCAGCCAATTTACGTCACTAAGAGCATTACTTAGGCATCACTTACAAATTTAGAACGCAGAGAATATTGTTATGGCAGTAAAGAAGAAAGAAAATAAATCGTACGGGCGTGGAGCAAATCTACCGAATGCACAGTCCGAGCAGAAAGATGATGTTCAGTCTCGCTATCAGCAAGACTTCAATCGCTATCAAGCGCAGATTGAAAGAACGCGTCGGGTTTTTGAGAGTGCTGAAGCTGCCTAGCCCAATCTGCTAGGCAAGTTAGACATTAGGCAATCTTCATCTTGTGCCAAGGCCCACGGGTTTTGGCGCATTAGCTTGGCACATTAGCTTGGCACATTAGATAGATTAGCTGGGTAGAATGTCATTTGTGTGGTCTTATCTAGGCTAAAGCATAAGTCTAAAGCATAAGTCTAAAGCTCAGTCTAAAGAATGTTGGAGGCCCTACACAATGAAGGCAATGGTATTAGCGGCAGGAGTCGGCTCAAGGCTCGACCCGCTCACCTCATGTTTGCCCAAACCGCTTGTTCCGGTCGCTAATTTTCCAGTGATGGAACATTTGCTAAACCTTCTCAAAGCGCATGGTTTCACCGACGTTATTGCTAATCTGCACTATTTGCCTGAATGTCTTATCGATTATTTTGGAGATGGTAAGAAGTTTGGTACCAACATACAATTTCGTGTTGAAGAAAAGCTCAGTGGCGATGCTGGTGGAGTTCGCTATTGTCGAGATTTTCTAGAAGACGGAACTTTCATCGTTTTGATGGGTGATCTGCTTACTGACGCCGATCTCTCGCATATTGTTGCCGAGCATAAGCGCAAGAAAGCTATAGCTTCGATTGGTTTGAAGCGCGTTGCAGATGTCAGCCGTTTCGGCGTAGCAGTGCTCGACGAAAACGATTTCATAGTTGGTTTTCAGGAAAAACCTAGTAAAGAAGAAGCGCTTTCTAACCTGGCTTCCACTGGTATTTATATTCTAGAACCAGAAGTGTTCAAGCATATGCCCGAAAGTGGTGACTATGGTTTTGGTCGACAGCTGTTTCCTAGTTTGGTTAAAGCGGGTCTACCTGTTCTTGGTGTACCGATTGAGTCTTATTGGTCTGATGTCGGTACTATTGAGCAGTATCAGAGCTCCAATTTCGACGCTTTATCCGGCCAGTTTAAGGCCAATCTTCCTGGCTATCGGCATGAAAAACGGGGCTCCTATTCTCTGTATTTAGCCGATGGTGCTGCTGTTGATAGCTCTGTGGAAATTGTTGGCAATGTTATTGTCGGCAAGAATGCTGAGGTTAAAGCTGGTGTGATTTTAGGCGGTAATGTTGTGATTGGGGCCGGTAGTGTTGTAGAGGCTGATTGTAGGCTAGTCAATACAATTTTGTGGCCTGATAGCATAGTCGCCAGTGCAACCACCCTTGATGGCGCAATCGTATCACCAGCCGGTCTTGTCCAAGTTGAAAAAAATGATGAAAACAGAGTAAACGCCGACCCAAAGAAGTTGGGACCTGCTAATCAAACGCAGGTCCAAATCCGAATACTTGAGTCGGTTGGGGCCTGCGTCTAATCAGTTAAATAACAACGCCAGCACAAATTTATTAGTTCAGGAAGGGCACTTGGCGGCACTTGGACCGGCTAGTGCTTTTTTCGCAGTAGCGGCAATTGCTTCATCGTCAGAATTGTCTTTCTCAGCTAGCTGTGCTGCTTTCCAAATTTCCATCCAAAGCCAATAGTGAAAAGGATTGAGCTTCTCAATGTCAAGGGTTTCAACTGGCTCTAGTAAAGAGAGCCAAGTATGTGGATTAGGAAAACGTTTGGCGAGGCTATAGCAGTCTGCCATCCAGAGAACTTGATCTGTTGTTTCTTTGGTGACCATGGCCTTAATCCCCGTCGTGCTAGTAGTTCTTTTGAACTTTTGCCTTTCCCCTACAAAGTAGTAATACCCAAATCAGTGGGCTGCGAAACCGACAGTTTTGGTTGGCACTATACAAATTTTCATTGAAACTATGTTCTGGATTTGAAAATCAGATTCCTGGCCAATCTTGAGACTGTCTGACTAGCCTGGGGGCCAGAGCATGCTGCGACCACCTAGAACGTGTATATGCAGATGGCCTACTGATTGGCCGCCATCGGCGCCGGTGTTCACTACGAGGCGAAAGCCATTTTCTAGATTTTCTTTTGCCGCAATCAGTGCAGCCTGCTGAAACAATTCGCCCATCAACAATTTGTCGTCGACTAGGTTGATATTTTTATAGTGTTTTTTGGGGATTACTAATAAATGGTTAGGTGCTTGAGGAGTTATGTCTCTGATAGCAAAGCAATTTTTGTCTTCATGGACAAAAGAAGTGCTAATTTTGCCGCTGCCAATTTTGCAGAAAAGACAATTGCTTGTTTCTTCGTTCTCTTCTAGCTTGTCTTTCTCTTCTAGCTTGTCTTTCTCTTCCGGTTTGTCTTTCAAATGCGTGTCCTTGTTTATGTAGGGAAAAAACAAAGTACTATTTCTGCAGAGAGTTTATCCTTTTAGGTGACAAAATTTCAGTTAGTGAATTTCTTGTTGATCTGTGGAAGAAAGCCAAAAGAAACTATATAAGGTTTGGAGTGAATTAGATGACAAGTGATGGGAATATCCTGCCCCGCTTCGTGCAATTGCAGAAAACGCTGACCTCATCTCTTCGCCTGAAGGACGTCTTAGACTCTGTTGTTGCTATGTTCACCGAACTAGCTGGTGGCGCTAAGGTTGCAATTTTTCTGGCCGACAATGAAAGTATGTCATTCAAGCTCATGGCGGCTAAGGGCTATACAGAAGGGTCTTTAGACCAGCTCAAAATCGTTCCTTTTAACCTTGAGAGTTTGCTCAAATATGTCTATCAGAAACGCACTGGTTTCGCTGCGATAGATGCCGCTTCGGCACCTGATTTTAGCGCCGCCATTATGAAGCGTGAGTCTTCTAATGGCCAGTTGGCATTACCAATGAGTACTGCCAATATGCTCGTTGGCGCTGTTTTAATGGAGGTAAACAATAGTCAGGTTCTTGGTTTGAGAGAGTTTCTCCAAGAATTGGCTGACCTCTGTGCCATTGCCATAGCTAATGCCGTTATGTTTGGCCGTAGTGAATATGAGCGCGAGAGGTTGGCCACTCTGTATACCGCCACCTGTGCCTTAAATGACAGTGCTCTTGAGATTACCCAGGTATTGCAAGTGGCAGCTGACACTGCCCTCGTCTTGGCCAACACGCCAAGTTGTGCCATTGTTTTGCTCGATGAGGCTAATGATTCTTTTCAACTAGCTGCATTCAAGGGTCTGGATGGCCAGAGTTTGGGCGAGTTTGATATGAGCGTACGTAAGTCAATTGCCGGAAGCTGTTTGCGTTCAGGCAAGACCGAGGTTCTCGGGGACGGCTCCAGGGAGCCATTTGGCTTGCCTCGAGCTATGGGCGGGAGGCCTTTTGCTAGTGCAGTGGCCCTGCCACTTGTCTTTGATCAGCGCAAAATTGGTGTGCTTGAAGTATTTTCAACTGATTCTCGTGCTTTCCAGCGTGAGCAAATTGAGCTGCTTGAGTCTTTGACTAAGCAAGTTTCAACATCACTCAATATTGCCCTCTCTCATGAATCTAATAGCTCTGCCGCCTTTCTTGATGCCCATACGGGCCTTTCAAACAGAGTGCATTTCGAACAAGCCCTTTCTAAAGAAGTAGATCGCTCCCAGCGCCATAGTCGGGAGATGGCACTGCTTCTGGTTGACATTGATCACCTCAGCCAGATTAATGACATGCTTGGTCAGAATCGTGGTGATGAGGCAATCAAGCATGTTGCTAATACCATTCAGCTGACTTTGCGTGACATTGACTTACCCGCACGTTATGGTGGTGAAGAGTTTGCCATTATGTTGCCTGAAACTGGCCACTCCAATGCTCTTGATGTGGCCGAGAGATTGCGCCAGAAAGTGCGTAAATCACCAGCGCCTGGTATCGGCCTAATCACTGTATCAATTGGCGTGGCGACCTTTCCAGGCAATGCTGATGGCGCCGCTGCGCTTCTAAGAGATGCTGAGCAGGCACTTAATGTAGCCAAGTTTGAAGGGCGAGACCGCATCAAGGGGGCGCAAACTGGAAGTCATAGCGAAAGTGGCTCGCTTTCATGGAATGACTTAGCCAGTCAAGCCAAGATGGCGGTTATATCTGAAAGGCAAGCGCGTTTGCAAAGCCGCCTGACAGCCACTCCTGAATATGCTACTTGGCTAGCAAAGCCGGGTAGTCTGGTTGGTAAGAAGAAAGGTACTTAAAAAGAGTTCTGGGACTTTGTGTTTTTAGGTAATGGCTAATTCTTAAGAAATATAGCCAAACAAGCGCTGGTCTTGGTTTTGGTCTATACACTTCATGTTGTGAGCAATCTCCCTGTTTCCCTCTCGACTAGATAGGCGAATGAGTAGATGGGCTCCACTACACATTTAAATTGCGAGTGAATCTTCGTAATAGGAGGATAGAACCTTGGCTACTGCATCTGCGAACAAGCTTCAACTGAAACCATTGGCTGACCGCGTTGTTTTGAAAAAACTAGACGCTGAAGACAAAACTTCAGGCGGCATTGTCCTTCCTGATACTGCCAAAGAGAAGCCGCAGCAAGGCGAAATCTTGGCCGTAGGACCTGGCCGTGTTGATGACAAAGGCAACCGTACACCGATGGAAGTAAAAGTAGGCGACAAAGTGTTGTTCGCTAAATACTCAGGAACTGAAGTCAAAATCGAAGGCGTTGAGTACCTAATCATGACTGAGCGTGACATCCTCGCTGTAGTCGGTTAATTCAATTCTTCAAGCTCAATAAAGTAATCAACCCTATAAAGAATAGGAAGGAAAAACGAAAATATGGCTAAGCAAATTGTTTATGGTGAACATGCACGTCGCGCTCTTGAGCGTGGTCTTGACCATGTAGCCAACACAGTTAAGTTGACCTTGGGACCAGCTGGTCGCAACGTTGTTTTAGAGAAGAAATTCGGCGCTCCACAGATCATCAACGATGGCGTTTCAATAGCTAAAGAAATAGAACTTGAAGATCGTCTAGAGAACGCTGGCGCTCAATTAATTCGTGAAGTTTGCTCGAGAACAAATGACAATGCTGGCGACGGAACAACAACCGCTGCTGTGCTTGCTCAAGCTATGGTTAAAGAAGGTCTACGTAACGTTGCTGCTGGTGCTAATCCGATGGTTCTCCGTCGTGGTATCCACAAAGCTGCTGAAATGGCTGTTGCTGAAATCAAACGCATTGCTAAACCAGTTGAAGGCAAAATTGAGATCACTCAAGTTGCTACCATCTCTGCTGGCAATGACGAAGAAACAGGCAAGATCATTGCTGATGCAATGGAAAAAGTGGGCAAGGACGGCGTAATCACCGTTGAAGAATCCAAATCACTTTCAACTGAACTTGAAGTTGTTGAAGGCATGCAGTTCGACAAAGGCTTCGTTTCTGCTTACTTCGTCACCGACGGCGAAAAAATGGAAGCAGTTTTGGACGATCCTTACATCCTATGTATCGACAAGAAAGTAAACTTGCTGGCCGACCTAGTTCCAGTTCTAGAAAAAGTTGCTCGTGCTGGCCGTCCATTCATGCTTATTGCAGAAGATGTAGAAGGCGAAGCTCTCGCTACTTTGGTTGTTAACCACCTACGCAAAGTACTTCCTTGCTGCGCAGTCAAAGCTCCAGGATTTGGCGATCGTAGAAAAGAAATGTTGAAAGACATTGCTATTCTTACTGGCGGTCAAGTTGTATCTGAAGAAGCTGGTATCAAGCTTGAAAACGTCACTGTTGAAATGCTTGGTAAAGCTCGCCAAATTCGCGTCAACAAAGACAAGACCACAATCGTTGCTGGCAACGAAACCAAGGCTGAAGTTGAGAAGCGCATCAGCGTAATCAAACGCCAAATCGAAGATTCAGATAGTGAATTCGACAAAGAAAAACTACAAGAGCGCTTGGCTAAATTGGCCGGTGGTGTTGCCGTTATCAAAGTCGGCGCTGCTACTGAAACTGAACTCAAAGATCGCAAACTTCGCTTTGAAGATGCTTTGAACGCTACTCGCGCTGCTGTTGAAGAAGGTTATGTCCCTGGTGGCGGTACCTCACTTCTAAACATCTCCAAAAAGCTTGAAAAAGAAAAAGAGAAGTTGCACGGTGACGAGCGCACTGGTTTCGAAATCGTAGTCAAATCTTTCGAAGCTCCTGTCCGTCAAATCGCTGACAACGCTGGTCTTCCTGGCGAAGTCGTGGTTGAGCGTGTCAAAGAGCAGAAAGAAGGCTTCGGCTTCAATGCTATGACTTTCGAATACGTTGATATGGCTAAAGCCGGTATCATCGATCCAGCTAAAGTTGAGCGTTGTGCCATTCAAAATGCTTCTTCTATCGCTGCTATGTTCCTCACCACTGAAGCTTTAGTGGTTGATGTTCAAGACGAGAAGAAAGGCATGGGAATGCCAGCCGGCGCTGGAATGGGCGACTTCTAAATCTCTGTGAAAACAGTCAATTAGAAAGAGCATTGTTCTAAAGCTAAAGGCAAAGCTAAAGCCAAAAGGCGAGGACTTAGTCCTCGCCTTTTGCATGGGAGCCAATAAAGCAAATTGACTCCAACGGGGCAGTGAATCTCACTGAGCTTTTTTCAAAAAGAAAAACATGTAGCCACATGTGGGTTCTCTTTGAGATTCTCTGCACTACTCGCTTGATCAGGATTCAGGACTCAGGATTGGTCTTTGGTTAAAGCACTCAAGTGAAGACTGCATTTCATTTGCTTGCTTACTTTTCGATCATAGCTCTGGCGAAAGACTTGGCCATCTACCAAAACCAGTATTTTTTGTATGGTCAGCCTATGTTATTGTTCTAGCCAAGACCCTACAATATTTAGCTCTATGATAGGCATTGCAATCTTTATATATAGGGAGTTTATGGTTATTGATCGCTCTCAAGAAGTAGGTGGGATGAAGCGCCGGGGCCTTTATCCTGAGATTGAGCCCTATAAGACGGGGATGCTTGATACTGGCGACGGTCACGAGATTTACTATGAGCTGTGTGGCAATGCCTGTGGCCAGCCTGTGGTTTTCTTGCATGGCGGACCTGGTGGTGGTTGCTCAGCTTCGCACCGGCGACTATTTGATCCAGCTAAGTACAACATTTTGCTTTTTGATCAAAGAGGATGTGGTCGCTCTCTGCCTCACGCCTCATTAGAAAACAATACAACCTGGCATTTAGTTGACGACATAGAGAAGCTGCGACAGCTTTGTGGTTTTGAGAAGTGGGTTGTTTTTGGCGGTTCGTGGGGCTCAACTCTAGCCTTAGCTTACAGTGAAAAACATGCAGGAAGAGTAAAGGCATTGATTTTGCGTGGTGTATTTACACTGCGTCGCTTTGAACTTGAGTGGTATTACCAGTGGGGCGCATCTTTATTCTTCCCAGAAAAATGGCAACGCTTCATTGAACCAACTTCGGGCTTGCAGAGCGATATGATCGTAGCCTATAACAAGCTTCTCACTAGTAGTGATGAGGCTGTGCGCTTAGCTGCTGCTCGAGTATGGAGCGTGTGGGAAGGAGAGACTACTACTCTCTTACCTAACGTCGACAATAGCGCCCATTTTGCCGATGATCATTTCGCTTTGGCTTTTGCTCGCATCGAGAATCACTATTTCTCCAATGCTGGCTGGATGGAAGACGGTCAGCTCATTAACGAAGCCAGAAAATTGCAGGGAATTCCTGGAGTTATTGTTCAGGGACGTTATGACATGGCCTGTCCGCCTATCTCAGCCTATGATTTGCACAAGGCTTGGCCCACCAGCGAATTGAAAATGGTTGAAGATGCAGGCCACGCTTACAATGAACCAGGTATTTTGCACCATCTAATGGAAGCTACAGACAGGTTTGCATAACGAAAAGGTTATACTTGACGACTACTCGGTTTGTGGATAAATTTCTGGGCAGCAATTGTGGCAAAAGTATGAAGCGACCTGACTTAAATAGACTACGCAATTCTTTCTGGCCGAAAGTCGCACTGCTCTTAGTCGTCAGTAATATGCTTGGTAATATAGTCAGCATTGAGCATAGCAACGCGCTTTGTTCTGAGCCTGGCCCTGCTTGTGCTGCATCCGCCGATGATCTCTTCTCCAAGAAAAGTCTGTTTGATAGAGATGATCTCTTTAATGACAATGAGGTCAAGAAAAACGAGGAAGCGCAAGCTTCTAAGGCGAAAGTGGAAGCTGTCAATAAGGTGATTCGCCAGCACGAATTGATGACATCTATGGCCATAAATGATGGCCAAATGTTTGACCAGATGCGTCAGGTGGCTAACTGGGTTGATAATTGGATAGTGTGGAATCATCGATTTCCTGAAATTGGCGATGAGACAACTTATGCTCTACAGCAACTGAACGAGTTGATTCCCAATAATCCCTATATAGCAGGCAGTGCTTACATGGTCTCTGGTCAGACTGTAGACAATGCTTATTTGAATCAAGAAGGCGAGCAGCCGACGCCACCAATGGCAGATTCTAAAATAGACAACGATCGCATTGTGTTTGTGCGAGATTTTGGACTGACAGTGCTCGAAATTGATCAATATAGTGTTGACCCACCAGTTGATTGGCGAGCTAAGCCTGGCACAATCACAGTCATTACCAACGACCAGTACCTCTTCATTGTTTGGGGGGCTGGCGCTGATGGCAAACCTTTGCGAGACCTCAGCTCCAAACGCGTGCGTTTTGCTGTCGGAAATTATCAGCGCTGGGATGCGCCAGTTATGGACAACCAAGTTGACTAGTTTTCGAAAATTGATTTTGAGAAGACTGATCTTTAGAAGACTAATTTTGATATGAATTGATTTAGAGAAAATTTGATAGTAAGTGAAGGTGATAGTAAGTGATTGATTTGTCTGCCAGCTCGCCATTGATGATTGTTTCGTTCTCGGTGGAGGATTCTAAGCAAGCCGATTTTGATCGTTTTTACCATCATCAGTTTTTGCCAAAGTTGCTTTCTATATCTCCGGAAATCAAAAACATTGCCCGCTATCAAGCTGACAGTGTTGTTGCGGCCAACACTGTAGCTGGTCAATATCTGACTATCTATGAATTGGCCAATAGCGATGCGCTGAAGCAAACAGAGCAAATTTTTGAACGCACTGGCTTTGCCGAAGAGTTGGCTCAGTTTAGACAATGGAAAGAGTCTGCTCTCAAGAACTTCTCTCGCACTAGTTACCAGCCAATTTATGAGCATGAACGCCGTGTCTATAATGGTCATTTCGGCCGGTGTCCGATGCTCTTTTTTAGTTCTGCAATTAAAGTGCAAGACTCAGATGCCTTCCGTCAGTGGTATCAGCTCTCTTATTTGCCGCGGCTGATGGCAGATGTGCCCTCGCTTAGTGGCTGTCGCCGCTATGCTGCATGGACTAATACCAGTATTGAAGCCAGTGAAAAAGCTAGTAGTGGAAAAGCTGGTAGTGATAAATCAGCAAATAAAGAGAAAGCGGTGCAGTACATCACTGTGATGGAAAGTATTGACGAGCTTACCCTTTCACATTCGATTGAACGTATGGCTGTGCCTCATCGCTCCATCGAAAATGAAGGAATGCAAAAATGGCTAGATTCAGCCGTTTCATTCACCGCTACCAATACATTTAGGCCAATATTCTGTTTGCCTGAGTAGCTCAGGCGTTGCTCTTCTTTTTTGCTCTGCATTGTCACTAACCTATTGCGCTTTTGAAAAGCAGAGAGATTTTCCCGAGAAAATCTCTCTGCTTACGTTGTCGTTTTGTCGCCTGCTAAAACAGTCAGATTTTCTTAAGAAAATCTGACTGTTTTAGCAGGCAAAAACTGAGGCTAGAAGCTCGTTTGAATTTTGGCGGTTATCTATTCTTGATAGAGCAGAGCTACAGCTTGGCAGGCCAGAGCGTTGCCTAGGCCGATAGCGTCCAGGCCTTCATGGGTCTTAGCTTTGACGCTAATGCGTGACAGCTCGATATTTAAGACTTCAGCTAGTAAAGTTCTAATTGACTCTAAATGTGGTGCCATCTTGGGTTGTTCCACAATTATGGTTGAATCAATGTTGCCTATGACAAAGCCTTGACTGGTGACTAACCCTTTCACTTGGGCGAGCATATCCAGTGAATTCGCGCCTTTATAGCGCTCATCAGATGGTGGAAAATGCTGGCCTATATCTCCTAATGAAAGTGCTCCAAGCAGAGAGTCGATAATGGCATGGATGAGAACATCTCCATCTGAATGACCAAGTGGGCCTTTCTCAAAGGGAATGGTGAGGCCTCCCAGAATCAGTGGGCGACCGTCCACTAACTGGTGAATGTCATAGCCTTGGCCGATGCGAATTGTTGAAGACAAATGGATACCTCTAATGTTTTTGGTCGCAGACGCCTTAGTTGTCGATGACCTAGTCGCCGATAACCATCAAAAGTGAATGGGCATCAACTGTTTGACCAGATTTAACTTTAATTTCTTTGACCACGCCGTCGCGGTCTGCCACTATATCTGATTCCATTTTCATGGCTTCAAAGATCATCACTTTCTCGCCAGTTTTAACGGCCGCTCCCTCTTTCACTATGATTTCTTTAACCAAGCCATGCATAGTCGATTGCACTTTACCGCTGCCGGCAGCATTGGCTGTGGCCGTTAGGGTCTTAGCTGCGCGCTCTTTCTGTGCGGCGCTGCCAGAACCAGAGCCAGAACTATTACTTCTCATGCCGCTAGTGCTCGTGCCAGGTTTGATCTGGGTGCGTGGTTTAGTTGGATCTATCATTTCAGTCACTGCTACTTTAAAGACTTTTTGATTGACATCAACTTCAAAATTGCGAGTATCAGATCGTTCGATGGTATTTTCAGTCGCTGCTCCGCTGGCCGCTGCTCCGCTGGCCGCCGCTCCGTTTGCTGGCGCCTGGCCATTGCCGTTGCCTGCTGTTGATCCGGCTGCAGGCTTAGCTGCTGGCGTCAAATTTAACTCAGCCGCAATGGCCGCGAAGCGTTTCATGAAGTCTTGTTCTACATAAGTAGTGAAGACTTCTCCGCTTTTGAAAGCAGCATCTTCCAGCATGGCTATGTGCCAAGGAATTGTAGTAGATACCCCTTCGATGATGAAATGTTTGAGAGCCACTTTTGTGCGGGCAATGGCTTCTTCTCTGGTCCTTCCCCAGACCACTAATTTAGCTAATAGCGAGTCATAGAAAGGCAAAATTGTGTAACCGGGGTAGCAGGCTGTATCTATCCGTACCCAAGGATGATGGGGCAGCTCAAAGCGGTTAAGGGTGCCTGGGCTAGGCATGAAGTTTTTGAATGGATCTTCAGCGTTAATGCGACATTCAATGGCGTGTCCGCGCGGAATAATTTGCTCTTGTGTGAATGACAGTTTATTGCCGGCGGCAATCAGTAATTGTTCTTTGACAATATCAATGCCAGTAATTAATTCGCTGATTGGATGTTCAACTTGAATTCTTGTGTTGACTTCAAGGAAATAAAACTCTTTGCCTGAGACCATGCATTCTACTGTGCCAGCCGATGAATAGCCGAGGGCAGCAGCGGCTTTAACTGCTGCGGCAGTAAGCCTCGCGCGCAAGTCTTTATCTAGTTTTGCTGCAGGTGCTTCTTCTAAGAGCTTTTGGTGACGCCGTTGGCTAGAGCAATCTCGCTCAAACAAATGAACGATATTGCCGTGTTCATCAGCAATTATTTGCACTTCGATGTGTCGTGGTTGGTCAAGATATTTTTCGACATATACTTCATCGCTGCCAAAATAAGAGGCGCCTTCTCGTTGAGCCCCTGCTAAAGCTTGTTCTACGTCTTCTTCCTTGCGCACTACGCGAAGGCCTCGACCGCCACCACCGGCACTGGCTTTAATGGCAATGGGATAACCATATTTTTTGCCTAGTTCGATTACTTCTGCTGTTGTCTTTACAGGGTCAGTGGTGCCAGGTACAACTGGCACGCCAGCTTTGTCCATAACTCTTCGTGATTCGATTTTTGAACCCATCCTGTGAATTACCTCAGGAGAGGGGCCTATGAATTTCACTCCAGCATCGGCGCACTGCCGAGCAAAGTCTGCATTTTCTGCTAGAAATCCGTAGCCTGGGTGAATGGCATCAGCGCCTGCGCGTTTGGCGATATTAAGAATTTGAGTTCCATCTAAGTAAACTTTTGCCGGTTGACCCTCAAGACGCCATCTCTCGCTGGCCATTTGTACATGTTTGCCGTCTTTATCAGGTTCAGAGAATATGGCGACAGTTTCTAAGCCTAGTTCGCGGCAGGCTTGAATAACTCTAACGGCGATTTCGCCGCGATTGGCAATAAGAACCTTTTTGAACATTTGCCTCTCCAATTAGACGGTGAAGGTTTTAGTTTCGCTTGACTACGCTGGCTGTCTTGTTATCGGTAGTCAGTAGCATTCGATAGCATTGGTATATTCTTTCATTGACTATGACTTGTATTTAAACTCATTTATATAAAATGAGCAGAACTTATGATTTCCTCCTGATTACCTGCTTTCGGCTCTGAGTTGCCAGCGCCATGACAGTTGTCATAGTGTTGTTTGTGGCATAGTGGCACATACGTAGATGGTACGATCTGAAGGTCACTTTGGGAGTTCATAATGGCAGGAGCCAGTACATTTGGGACCGTTTTTGTCGCTGGTAGCGGTTTCATGGGGTCAGCTATAGCCTTTTTGGTTGCGTCTAAGACCTCGGCAAGCGTTCAAATTTACGATATATCTGATGCTCAGCTGGCTAAGGCTGAAGCAACTATAGAAAAATTCGGTAAATCTTCAGTTGAGAAAGGATTTCTCACTGTTGATCAGTTTATTGATGTGAAGAAGCGCATTCACGCAACCAAGTCTGAAAAATTGGCTGCCCACAGCGATATTGTCATTGAGGCCATCGCTGAAGACCTAGAGCTGAAGAAAGACTTGTTCAAGCGCCTTGACAATATTTGCAAGAAAGAAGCAATTTTCGCCTCTAATACTTCTTCGCTGTCGATTACCAGTCTTGCTGCTGCCACAAAGCGTTCTGGTCAGTTTATTGGTATGCACTTTTTCTCTCCCGCTCACATAATGAAGTTGGTTGAGCTAATTCCTGGCTACGATACTACTGATGAGACTCTAGAGAAAGTCAAAAAGTTTGGCGAAGATTTGGGTAAGACTCTGATTTGTTCTAAAGATTTTCCTGGTTTTGTTACCACTAGACTCGGCCTAGTGCTAATTAACGAGGCTGCTTTTGCGCTGATGGAAGGCCTTTCTACTCCCAAAGAAATCGATACAGGCATGGTGCTTGGTTACAATCACCCGATGGGGCCCTTGGCTCTTGCCGATTTTATTGGTTTAGATATCTGTTTGCATATTCTCGAAACGCTGCAAGAGGGGTTTGGAGATCCGAAGTACAGACCCTGCCCTATAATCAAGCAGTTGGTGTCGGCTGGGCATTTGGGCAAGAAAACCGGCAAGGGATTCTATGACTACGGTGGTTAATTAGACATGCTAGTTAGTGTCTTCCTGATCAGCACATTGTTTATTGTGGCTCTGTATGGCCTCACTTTGGCCTATTACGTGCTCTTGAAGCCAGTGGAAAGTAGTAAAAAGACAGAGCGCGAATTGCCCTTTGTCTCCGTGTTGGTTCCGGCTCGAAATGAAGAAACCAAAATTGCCCGCTGTATAGAGTCGCTTCTAGCTCAAGATTATCCAAATTTTGAACTAGTAGTAATTGATGACCGTTCTACCGATTCTACTGGTGAAATTATTCAGTCAATTGCCCAGCGTGATAATCGGCTCAAATTTGTGCGCGGCAAAGATGCCCCAGCTGGCTGGATTGGCAAGTGCAATGCCTTGGCCCATGCCGTTGGTTATGCTTCTGGTGAGTTTTTCATTTTCACTGATGCTGATACATATCACCATCCCAATTCTTTGCGTGATTCTGTTAGCCACGCTATCGACAACAAAATTGATTTGATGTCTTTTGTGCCCATGCAGGAGCTTGGTAGCTTCTCCGAACGACTGGTAATGCCAGTTCTACTTAGCTCTTTTTTGATCGGAGATCCTTTTCACACTGTTAACGATCCCACTGCCGCTCGGGCTTATGCTTACGGTCAATATATACTTTGTCGGCGTAGTTCATATTTAGCCGTGGGTGGCCATCAGAGTGTGCGCGACGAGATTGTCGAAGATCACGCCATTGCCCGGGTTTTTAAAGAAAAAGGTTTCAAAATTGAAGTAGCTGACGGCAAGACTCTCTATTCTGTGCGGATGTACACCGATCTTGAGTCTCTTTGGATGGGCTGGACCAAGAATCTCTATTCATTCATTGAGAGTAAAGTATCTAATTTGGTGATGATGGTTATTCTCACCAACAGTGTTGTGGTGCTACCGTGGCTTTTTCTTGCATATGTTATATCTCTTTGGGTCAAAGGGGATATCGACCAGTCTCTGTATAGTTTGACCGCTCTTGTCATTGCGCAAATCAGTGTGCTTGCTCTGTGGAATCGGCTCACCGCTTGCCATCATGCTGGTTTGAAGTGGTATCACTTCTTGCTTACTCCTTTTGGCTGTATGACTATGAGTTTGCTTTATCTGCATTCGGCATATCTAGTGCATACGGGTGGACGGGTTAACTGGAAGGGGCGTCGCTATGTGGTCAATATACATAAGACTATTGAGAACGAAGACGGACAAGTCTCGGATCAAAAGTCGCGAGCGGGTAAACTGGTCAGTCGAGATGTCACGGACTAAGCCCTAAATGTCGATCACTCAAGATAACAAAACGCCCACGACTGCTGAGCTACAGCGGTTTATTCGGGAGCATACAGTGCTCGAATTTTTCTCGCTTGATGGCAAGGGTAGCAAATATGTTGGCGCGCTGCGCTGGTTCGATGAAGAAGCCTTTCATATCAAGCAAGATGACGGCTCTGAGATGACTTTACTGCGCTCCGCCATACTAGGTTATAGAGCCAAGAAGGCCAAATAGTGTTAAACTAGGGCTCTATTTAGTAGACTTTAGTTACAACTCTCTCTCGCTTGTCATTCTGGAGTATCAGTGGTCTGGTTCAAGAGTTTTTTCGGCACAGCTTTAGGTATTGACCTCGGCACAGCCAACACGCTCATATATGTGCATGACAAAGGTGTTGTTCTGCGCGAACCATCTGTGGTTGCCGTTGATGAAAACACCAATCTCGTGCGCTGGGTTGGCGAAGAAGCGCGGGCTATGATTGGTCGCACACCTCAGGGTATTCGTGCAATTAGACCGCTTAAAGACGGTGTTGTTGCCGATCTTGAATACGCGAAAATCATGCTGAAGAAGTTTGTTGAGCGAGTTACCGGTGCTGGCGGTATTAAGAATCCTGATATGGCGATTGGCGTGCCTTCTGGAGTGACTTCAGTTGAGCGTATCGCAATTAAATCAGTGGCTGAAAATGCTCGCGCTAATCTCATATATTTGCCAGAAGAACCAATGGCGGCGGCAATTGGTGCATCCTTACCGGTCGTTGAGCCCACTGGTTCAATGATTGTCGATATCGGTGGTGGCACCACTGAAGTAGCAGTCATTAGTTTGTCTGGTATTGTCGTCAACGAATCTATTCGCATCGCTGGTGATGAACTCAATGACAGCATTATTTTCTATTTGAAGAAAGTGCATAGTCTGGCAATCGGAGATCGCACCGCTGAAGAGATCAAGTTTCGTTTGGGGTCAGCTTTTAAAACTAAAGACAACGATAAAATAGATGTGCGCGGTCTCAGCTTATTAAATGGCATGCCGCGCACGATTACGATTAGTCGTGGTGAAGTGCGAGATGCAATGCAAGAGCCTCTTTGGTCGATTGTAGAGGCCGTGAAACGTACTCTTGAACGCACACCACCCGAACTAGCCGCTGATATCTTTAATCGCGGTATTGTCCTCACTGGTGGCGGTGCTTTATTGCAGGGTCTTGACGAGCTAATTTCAAGCGAAACCGAAGTTCCTGTTTTTGTTGCTGACGATCCACTTTCTTCCGTTGCCATCGGTACTGGCAAAATGCTTACCGATCCAACTTATCGGCGCGTTCTAGAACAATGCATGTGCCACAAATAAGAAATCGCCTGCTATAGAGCTGCAAGAGAGATAGATTCAGAGGAGTGAAAGTGGCTGTTAGAAATGAGTCTGATCTAGAGGCTCAATCTCAGTCGGTTGCTGAGTATCTCTTCTTGATCATGTTAGTGCTAATGGTAGCTGTGCCGGTGAGTGGCATGGCTTTGTCTGTTTCTAGCTGGTTTTCTTCGATTTACGCCAAGGGCGAATATCAATTTGTTTCTACTAAAAACCTGGCAGAACAGCTTCTCAATGCCTCAACACGCATTCGCACCTTAGAGAGCAAGCTGGCACAAAATGAACTTGAATTGGCCCGTCTCAAGCAAGAGTCTCGTGACACCAGTCGCTTAAGAAGTCTGCTCGGTCTCAAGTCAAAGGCCGGTCGTGTAACCGTTTCAGCTGAAGTGGTGGCACGCAATCCGGATAATTGGTTTGAGCAAGTTGTTATCGATAAAGGCTCGGCTGAGAAAATTTCTGTTGGTTCTGCTGTAATTTCTATTGCCGGAGTCGTCGGTCAGGTTGTACGTGTCTCTGAGCACGACAGTGTAGTGCGTTTGGCTACAGACCCTGAGCAGAAAGAAGGGGTCTTAATTTCTAAACTAGGATTGACCGGAACTCTTGTAGGTAACTATCAAAACCTAGCCCGTATAGATTATGTGCCAATTGGTACTAACGTAGATGTTGGCGATAAAGTAGTGACTTTGGGAAAAGCAGGTATTTTTCCTGATAATCATCCTGTCGGTACGGTGGCAGCGGTAAGACGCGATGCTAATGGCGCTTCGATGCAAATTGACGTCAAGTTATCTGAGAACTGCTATGACATTAGTCAGGTGCTAGTTCTTCCTCCTTTAGAGAATTAAACAAAGAGGGGAGTTATGATTTTAGGTTCAGCGCGCAGCCGTAAGCGCTTGGGTGAAATAAGCATAGCAGCCGTTCTGGTGCTGGTGGTTTGGTTGATTCAATTGGCTTTGCTCAGTAAGTTTCGCTTTGGCGACGTGCTATGTAATTTGCCTTTGACTATGATTGTTGTTTGGGGAGTAACTTTTGGCTCACCCATGCCTAAGCCGACCAATGATGAATTGAGAGTCTCGACATTGCCCGCTATTCTTGTGCGGCAATTACTTTCAGGATCGCCATCGGGAGCTATCATTGGCGCATTCTTTGCCGCACTTGCGTCGTCGGTGATTCCAACATATCCCTTTGCTTACCCGATTATTGGTTGGATCGCGGGCTATTTTTCACTGAAAAACTTCAATCAAGCCGCTTTTCTTTGCATTCCGCTAGTTTTTCTACTAAGTTTTCTTGGCGAAATAATTATGGCTGTGCAATTATCTTTAGTAGGTAGGCCAGAGGTATTCAGTCATCTTGCAATGATCAGTTTTCCTGAAGCGCTTCTAAACGCCTTAATTGCTCCTGTTTTGTTCTTCCCTATGCGTGGCTGGTTCGAGTTCTCGCGCTGGCGACATATGGCCACTGAGTAGAATTTCTGCAAGTAGTGAGGACAGTTTCTTAGTGGTAATGAGCGGAGATCGCACTTTTATAGATACAGACAGCGGCAATGCCGGTGCCAGTCGTGATATGCGACCGAAGATGTTTGTCTTGTCGCTCATTATTATTATGGCTATGGGCGCGCTGGTTGCGCGACTGGTTTGGCTACAGATTTTGCAAAACGGCTATTATAAAAATCAGGCTGTCGAGAATTCTACTCGAGTTACTTTCTTGAGAGCCCCAAGGGGCAACATATATGACCGTCATGGCAATCTACTAGCCACGAATAAACAGTCCCTTTCAATGATTGCAATTCCAGCTCAGCTTGATAATGTCAAAGATTTGTCCGCTCGCCTGGCGAAAGTGATCGACATGCCTGAGCCAAAAATTTTAGAGGAGTTACTAAAGGCCAAAGTTTCTGGTTCAGTCTTGCCTGTTGTCATTGACCATGACGTTGATATGACTACGGTCGCTCGATTTTTTGAAAATAAGCTGTTTCTACCCGGTATAGATATTTTGCCAGATATCAGCCGTAGCTATCCTAATGCCGAAGTGACCGCGCATGTTCTTGGTTATTGCGGTTCTATTTCCCAGGCCCAGCTGGCCCGTAGGCCGGCTCGGAAAATGGGTGATGTTGTTGGTCAAGATGGCATAGAGCGCCTTTATGACGATCAGCTACGGGGTGTCGACGGCGAGCAACGTGTGCGCGTAAATGCTATGGGTAATTCTCTTTCTGCCGCCACATCGAAACCACAAATTACCAAAGAGTCGATACCGGGTAAGCCCTTGGTGGTTTCCATTGATCTTGATCTGCAGCGGGCTGCCTATGAAGCACTTGGTGCCCGTTCTGGTGCAATAGTGGCTATTGACCCTCAAAACGGTGAAGTTTTGGCCATGGTATCAAGGCCAAGCTATGACCCAAATGTTTTTACTAAACGTATCACACCGGCTGTGTGGAAGCGCATTAATGCCCCTGATCACCCCCTCTTCAATCGCGCTCTGTCTGGCTATCCACCAGGTTCAATATGGAAAGCCTTAACTCTACTAGCAGCACTGCAATGTGGTGCTGTGAAGCCTGATACCAAGCTCCATGTCTCTGGTGGCATATCTTTGGGTGGATTTTTCTTCGGCGATTGGACTAGTACCACTGGTCTTTTTGATCTAGTTAAGTGTCTGGCTTGGTCAAGAGATTCTGCCTTCTATCAGATGGGGTTGAAAATGAAGCCAGAACAAATCAAGGAATGGGCTGTGAAATTTGGGGCTGGTCGACCTACTGGTCTTGAGTTGCGTCACGAAGGCAAAGGTCTTGTGCCTGATTCGGAGTGGAAAGAGCGGGTCTATCATGAGAAATGGTATCCGGGCAATACGCTGCACATGTCTATTGGTCAGACCTATGTGCAGGTCACGCCTGCTCAGGCCGCACGTATTTTTGGTGGTCTAGGAATGAAAGGCAAAGTGCCGAATCTGCACTTGGTGATGAAAATTGCCGATAGGCAAATTCCCGCACCAAAGTGTGAGACTGTCAAAACCAACCCTGTTTATCTGAAAGTTGTACTCGATGGCTTAAAGGCCGTGGTTGCTAGTGGTACCGGTGGTGCTACCAAGCTTGGTGATGTCGAAGTTGCTGGTAAGACCGGATCAGCTGAAGCCCCACCTATTGGAAGTAAGACTCATGCCTGGTTTGCTTGTTATGCCCCAGCCGATAAACCTCGAATTGCCATTGCCTGCTTTGTTGAACATGGTGGACACGGCGGTAGTACGTGCGCACCACTAGCTAAAGTCATCCTCGAGAAGTTTTTCTCTGTCAGTAAGCCATTGCCCTCAGATAAAGACGTTGTGGTTAAGCCTGCTGCAGCAACAAAACCTAAACGTAGGCACTAAAGACTGTTTTGGTGCAAGCGTTTATATGCACCGTATATAGGGTCTTGCTCTGTATATAAAAAACTAGACAAGTTCGCTGGTTGTGGTAATAATAGGCCTAAGTTTTATAGATTGTGGGGCGAATTATGATCAGTCAAGCGCAAGCAATGTCGACCGAATCAATAGCTGTACCAGATTCGATTGAATCGAATGCTGAGCGGGTTTCGGTTGATGGCGTTGATTTGGAAAATTTTGAAGTAGATGACACTACAGCTCAAGAATCTGCATTAGAAAATACCAGCATCACTGCTGTAAAAGAGCTTGTAAGCGGTGATGATCGTGTTTCAAAGAAAGATCTGGTGCAACTGTTGGAAGGCTTTGTCAGCATTCTCAAAACCGATACACCAAATTTACCTGCCCCGTTGAACTCAGGCACTTCTACCTCAGTGGCCATTGCCCAAGATGTTCAAGTCAACGATCGCACTGCTGAAATTGAATCGCTACGCAATCTAGTGATTGAAGCTCAAGACACAATTATCAAACTACTTACTGATCGAGTTGAGGATCGTGCTCGTATTGCTGGTTTAGAAACACAGCTCAATATTCTTCCTGACCTTCAAGCCCAGGCTGATCGCGCCATGATGGTGGCAGTAAAAACAGAAGACTATCGCTCCGAGTTAACCAAAATCAAATTCGAACTAGACCGCTTCCGTCTTCATCGCGTTCGCAGTGAAGTCGAGAAAAAGAAAGGCACAATCTGGAAGAAAATCCAGCGCTGGCTATTTGCGCCTCGACGCACAACTACCGATGATGCTGTCAAGCCAATCACCGAAGTTTCGTTGTAAGTCTAAATTTTAAGGACCGAAGATGGCGCAGTCTTTCAATTTACTGCGCAGTCGAGCAATGCCGATTTCGGTGACCTTGGTATCCCGCAGTTCTAGGTGCTCAAGTTGAGTGGCGTCGGCCAATTGCTCAAGGCATTTGTCCGTGACTTTAGTGCCGTTTAAGAAAAGCACTTTCAATCCTCTTATATTTTTGACTTCGGCCATGCTGTCGTCAGTCAAATTTGTGTCATTAACATACAGGGTGCTGAGGCTCTTGAGGTCGGCAAGGGCGCTTAAGGCTTTGCCTGTGATTGTCGTGTATGAAAGGTCGAGGTCTTCAATACTAGATGAACTTGCCAGGTCAATTACCCCGCTGTCGCTGATTGTGGCTGGCAGGTGTAGGTTTTTCAGCTGGGGTAGAGCCGCTAGAGCTTTCATGCTGGCATCGGAGATTTTGGTACTTTTGATTGTTAAGCTGGTTAACGTTTTCACACCTTGTACCAGTGGCAAAATCTGGTCATTTATGGAGCTGCCCGTAAGCCAAAGTGTTTCTAGGGCTGTGGCCTCATTCAGATTAACGAAGTCTTGGCTGGTCAGGTTGAGAAAATCTAGGCGCAATTCCACTAAGGTGGACAGTTTTAGTATTGCCGCCAAAAATGCCGGAGAATATTGACTTGTAGACAAGTCCATTGAAGTAATTTGGCCCAGCGCACTGGCACTGCCTTCTGCCGTGCGAGCGTCAACGTCATGGGCCATCGCTAGGCCAATAATTGACTGTTCTGGCAGGCTCAACTTTACTTCACCAGAAGCTTGGCCAATCCAGGAGCGGTTATGGGGAAAGGTTCTCTTCGAAAGATAGAGGTTTCCCAGAGTGGTTTTGCTGGGAAAAATGAGAGTAAGTTCTGTTGTTGATGCTACCAAGATAAATTCTCCAGTCGTTTTATGGGAGAAACCGGGGGAGCCATATTGTAAGGCTTAATGGGTCTGACCTATAGTAGTTGTGTGGTCAAGTATTACGCTCCCTCAAGCAAACAGGTTTTTTGAAAGGGTCTATGGCGAACTGGAATTCATTAGACGACAATTCAAACAGGCGCTCATACGGGCAAGATCGGTATGCGCAGGAACGCTATGGGCAAGATGCTGCCTACCAGAATGGCGCTTTCCAAGACTATGCTCTACCTGTTCAATATAGGGGTGATAATCGCAATAACTTGGCAATGTCGGTATCTTTGGGCCCGATAGACCTGCTTTTGGGCGGGCGCCAAGGCTTTGACTATAGTGGCCAGAACAACCATCATCGCTATCAACAAGATAGATATCAACAAGACCGTTGGCAGAACAATAATCAGCGTTTTGACGGTGCTTTTGTTAGTCGTCCTTATCTCACACCAGACTATAGCTTCCGAAAAGGTTATGAAGATTTTGGTGAGTCATCTTATATACAGCAACGCGGTTGGTTGCCCCAAGGCCGTCGCCAGCAGTATCTGCCAGAACCTCAAGATTGGCGCATGCAGCAACGCCGAGCCCAATCGTATTGGGATACAGGGGCAATTAATTACGATCGCCCTTGTCCACCAGAGCAGGAATATTACGAAGGACAGCCGCGTAGGCAGTCCGTAGAGATTGAAGTTGCTCCTCGGTATAGGCGTGAGACCGTCGAGCGTCAGCCCGAAGTAGAACAGCGGGAACCTACTCGTACTCTACCTACCAATGCTATGAGCGAATATGATTGGGCTGTCTATCAAAAACTCTGTCAAACAGCAGAAAGTCTTGTGGGTAAACACACGACTGCTTACGACAACCGTCTTCCTTCAGACCGGCTAGGTTGCGTTAAGGCTGCCAGTTTGCTTCTTGATCAAGGCTATGGTCTCAATACTAATGAGATCAATACTCGTCAGTTTGAAAAAGAATTGCGTGAAGAGAATGGTTTTACTGAGGTGGCAATCGCTGACCTTAAGCCTGGTGACGTGATTTTAGGTTACAGGGCTGGTGGTGACTATTCCCATGCTGCCGTCTATATGGGCAATGGCAAAATATTCAACAATGACAGCGATCTTGGAACAATGTCTATTCAATCAGTTGATAAATTCAATTCAACTGAATTTAAGCGAATCACTATTCTGCGTCGGCCAGCCAAAGTACCCTCTGTGCCTGTTGCATAAGCAAAATGCAGTACGGAATTTGCGCACCATATTTAGTGCGTGATTGGGGCTTTAAAGCTATTTAGGTTCGAATCTTCTTTGGGTTCGAATCTTCTATGGGTTCTTCTATGCGCTTGAATATTGGTCCGGCATTGCGAACGTGTTGACCTGCCGGAATCATGTCGAAGAAGCCATCGGGTCGATCGCTGTCGCCAAATATTTCGAGTTCATCTTCGTGGCCCAGTTGCCACCAGAGGTCAGAAGCTAGCTTTGGGGCAAAGGGATAAATTTGGAAAGCCATGCGGCGCAACATCTCAACTGAGGTGTAGAGCACCTCTTGGCCTTCTTTTACCTTGCCTTCTTTGAACATCGACCAAGGTTTTTCGTCAGCGAAATATTTATTGGTCAAGTCGACCAAGGCTAAAATTGAATCTATTGCTTTGGCGTATTCTAGTTTGACCATATGGGCGTTGTAGACAACACTAAGTTCGTTGGCGTTTTCGCGCAATTGATTTTCGGGCTTGGCATCAGGTAATTTGCTATCACAATTGGTTTCAATTAGTTTTAGTGTGCGACTGAGCAGGTTGCCGATGCCATTGGCGAGAGCGGCGTTGCAGGTGCTAATAAATTCAGCTCTAGAAAAGTCACCGTCTTGATCCATTGGTGTGCGGCTAAAGAGATAGAAGCGCACAGCATCAGCGCCATATTGTTCTACTAGTTTGTTAGGGTCGATGACATTGCCCAATGATTTGCTAATTTTTTGCCCTTCAACGGTGATGAAACCATGAGCGAAAATCTGTTTAGGCAAAGGAATATTTGCCGCTAGTAAAAAGGCAATCCAGTAGATGCTGTGAAACTTAGTGATGTCTTTGCCAATCAAATGCAGGTCACAGGGCCAGTATTGCTTGAATTGTTCGTCATCAGTGAGGTAGCCGCAACCAGTAATGTAGTTACTTAGTGCATCCATCCAGACATAAATGACTTGATCGTTGTCGTCTGGCACTGGTATGCCCCAGGTCAACGATTTTTTTGAGCGAGATACACTGAAATCGCCCAGTTCTGGATCGTTCAATTGGTTTAGTACTTCTTTGCGTCGACCATCGGGTTGAACGGCTGTAGGATTGGCTTCTAGCCACGCTTGGATTTGAGGTTTGTACTTACTAAGTTTGAAGAAGTAGTTTTCTTCAGCAACTTGCTTCGGTGGTTTGAGGTGATTATGGCAGTTGCCGTTTTCGTCTAAATCTCGATCTCGAACGAAATCTTCGCAGCCTTCGCAGTAAAGAGCTGAGTAGGTTGATTTGTAGATATCCCCTTGATCGCGTAGTTGGCGAAAGAGGCTTTGCACAACTTTTTCGTGGGCTGGCTCGGTGGTGCGGATGAAGCGGTCAAAGCAGAGGTTTAGATTGGACCATGATTCTTTGAACATTTCAGAGATTTCATCGCAAAATGCTTGGGGGGTTTTGCCTGCGGCCTCTGCTGAACGTTGAATCTTGATGCCGTGTTCGTCTACGCCAGTAAGGAAGCGCACATCATAGCCTCGCATTCGGTAGTAGCGGGCAATCACGTCGGCTGCTATTTTTTCGTATGCATGGCCAATGTGGGGGGCGGCGTTGACGTAATCGATGGCGGTTGTGACGTAGAACTTATTCATATTTAGACCATTCTTTCATTTACAATATCAGCAGTACATAATAGTACAGACTAGGATTTTGGGATTTTGGGCTTTTGGTTTTGAGGCAAAGAAAGGTAATGACAATGAAGAAGTCGTCTAAAAAGCGGGATTCTAAATTCGGGTTCGACTCCTTTAATCCTCTTGAGAACAAGACCGTACTTCTTGGTATCAGCGGTGGCATTGCTGCCTACAAGGCTTGCGACATTGCATCAATGCTGCGTCACGCTGGGGCGGATGTGCACGCGATCTTAACCCCCAACGCCAAAGAATTTATTACCCCCCTTTCGCTCACTACGATTACCCGTAACCAGGCCCATTGTGAGCAATATGGTCCCCAGGCCAGCTGGCGGCCAGAGCACATAGACTTAGCCAAGAAAGCCGATTTGATATTGATTGCACCGGCCACAGCTGATGTGATTGCCAAATTAGCAGCGGGAATCTGCGATGACTTGTTGACGACTATGGTTTTGGCTTCACCGGCCAAGGTGATGATAGCGCCTGCTATGAATCCGGTGATGTTGCAACATCCAGCCACCAAGCACAATCTTTCAGTCTTAGAAAATCGCTATCGATACGATGTCATTCCGTCTGAATTCGGCGAAGTGGCCTGTGGTGACTGGGGTACTGGTAAGATGGCTTCTGTAGACACAATTATTGCTGCTGTAGCAGCCAGGCTACTAGCTCATCTAACCCTTTCGACCAAACGCTTGCTAGTCACCGCTGGGGGCACTCGAGAACCGATTGACCCGGTGCGCTTCATTGGCAACCGCTCGTCTGGCAAAATGGGTATTGCTATGGCCGATGCTGCCCACGGCCGCGGAGCTGATGTCACCTTGGTATCGACCGTAGATGTCGAGCGCGCCTATCCCGTTATAGTGGTAGAGACTGCTCAAGAAATGCAGGATGCAGTCGAGTCTGAGTTCGATGGTTGCGACGCTCTGGTAATGACCGCTGCAGTGGCCGATTTTAGACCTTTGACTACTTCAAATCACAAAATCAAGAAAACTGATTCTGAAGACCTAGTGTTGGAGTTAACCAAAAACCCCGATATCATCGATTTACTTGGTCGCGTCAAGCGCAAAGATCAAGTAATTATCGGCTTTGCTGCTGAGTCAGAAGCGCTTTTGTCTAACGCTACTCAGAAGCTCAAACGTAAGAATCTTGATGTCATTGTTGGCAACGATATATCGGTGCCAGATATAGGTTTCGGCTCTGATGACAATGCCGTGATTATTCTCAATTCTGACGGCGCTAAAGAAAGTTTGCCGAGAATGCCAAAGCGCGCTATTGCCGAGCATCTCTGCGACTTGCTTGCTGAGCGCTTTCAGGCGATTGAGAAGACACCTGTTCACTAGTGGTAATAACTAGTCATAGACTGGACTATAACTAGGCTAGAAATAGTACTGGGTGATATACTCGCTTGTCTGAATTATTCGGAGCGGAGAAAAAGTTTATGGGAAGAGCCAATAACTCTCAGGCTGATTCTGGCAATTCCGCCGGTGGCGGTGGGCTAGTCTCGCTTTTGACAGGTTTAGTAATAGGTACACTGGGTGGAGTAACACTTGCACTACTGACTGCTCCTAAGTCTGGCAGCGAGACGCGCGATGTTCTACAGCGTAGTGCGAAAGATGTTCCAGAACGTCTTGGTGAGGTTGTAGATGATTCCCTCGATTTGTATGCCTCCTTCCTCAATTATTGTCAAATGAATGTGGAAGAGCAGGGGATGCGGTTGAGACGGGCACTGGCTGCAGGCAAATTAGCTGCTGCTAAGAAGCGCGAAGAAATTGAAATCGGCGGCTAAGTCAAAATTCTCAACCTAAGTTAAAGGGGTTTTTTGTGGACCATGTAAACGCTTCTTTTGGAGGCCCTCTAGATATTTTGGTGGCTGTTGCCCTGATTTTTCTAGCAGTTTCGCTGATGGCTGTGAGCTTGCCTCTAATGTCGATGGTAAAGCAATCTGAGAGGACACTGTCTGCTCTGGAGCGACTTTTGGGAACCGTTAATCAAGAACTCGGTCCTACTCTGAAGCAGGTTGATGCCTTGCTTGGCACTGTGCTCGAACTAAAAACTACGGCTGAGAAGCGCATAACAGAAGTAGGTTCGAAAGTCGGTGATGTCAAAGGTGGCTTGAATAAGATTACAGGCGAAGCAAAAAAACAGTCATCAGTATTTGGTGCAGGATTGTTTGCTGGCGTGCGCTCTTACTTAGAGCGTCGTCCTGAAAAAGCTAGTCGTGACTCAAAAGATGAAATGAGATTGTCCGAAGTGGGCAAATAACAAGCAGAAGACCCAAGATAGAAAATGGAAGAACCCATATTAGAAAGTAGGTTAGGAGTAGATAAATGAGCAGATTTCTAGAAGGCTTGGTGGTTGGTGGAGTGCTTGGCTACATAGTCGGTATTCTGTCTGCACCCAAGTCAGGTGCAGAGCTGAGACAACAGATTGCTGATAATTCTGAAGACCTGTATAAGCAGGCATCTGACTCTTTAGTTGATGTGCGTGAGAAAACCGGTACAGTTATTACTGAAGCCAAAAGCAAAAGTACTGAAGTCCTGAAGAAGGCATCTGATTCTGTGGTCGGTACCAAAGACCAGATTGCTCACAAGCTGCAAGAACTTGCTGGTCAGAGCACCAAGGTAATGGTAGACGATGTGGAAAGTGCCACTTCGGGCTGATTTTTAGAGATTTAGGAAGTTGAAGAAAAAGGAATCCAGCCCAAAGCGGCTGCTAAGGCTCAATCGAGCTTTAGCAGCTACTGGCATTTGCTCTAGGCGCAAAGCTGATGTGCTAATTGCCGATGGTCTTGTGCGCATCAACGGAGAAGTAGTTACTGACTTTAACCGAGTGGTTGACATGGCGCGCGATAAGCTCTCTGTTGACGGCACACCCCTGCAAAAAAAACGGCTTGACTACGTTGTCATGAATAAGCCGAAAGGTGTTGTTGTCACATGTGACGACGAGCGCGGAAGGCGAACTGTCATTGACCTTTTGCCGGAGGAGTTGATGCATTTGAAACCGGTGGGCCGGCTCGATTCAGATTCAGAGGGGCTTTTGCTTCTGACTAATGATGGAGACATGGCTCGGTTCTTGACTCACCCTTCTCACGAAGTGCCCAAGCTCTACCGCGTTAATGTTGAGGGAGACATTTCTAAAAATGCCATCACCGCATTGCGCCAGGGTGTCAGGTTGTCAGAAGGCGTTACTGAGCCTGCTTTTGTTCGCAAAATTTCTGCTAATGCTCGATATTCGCAGCTTGAGATTGAACTACGAGAGGGCAAAAACCGGCAAATCAGGCGGATGTTAGCGCAAGTTGGTTACAGAGTAACGCGTTTGGTCAGGGTTGCCATTGGTGGGTTACAATTAAGTCAACTGGAATCTGGATCGTGGCGTCGTCTCAACAATCAGGAGCTTGCGCTTTTGCAACCTACCGAGGCAGACAAGAGCTTCTAAATAGTTGTTATGACGCTTTCTTACGCTTTGATGTTCTCACTTACTGAATCGTCACCTACTGGATGCATAAATGTCGCTTGAGCAAATTGGGCAGAAACTCAAAGTCGCACGGGAAGGGCAAAGCCTATCCGTTGGGCAAGTCTATGACCGCACAAAAATTCCTGTAAATCATATTGACGCTCTTGAGAGCGGTCGTCTTGACGACCTACCAGAGCCCGTTTATGTAGCCGGCTTTATCAAGCGCTATGGCGACATGCTGGGCCTCAATGGTCAGTCTCTGGCCGATGAATATAAACGAGCTGGGCAGCCTGTTGTTGAAAATGGTCGTGGGCTGTTCCATCGCGGTGGCGGAGTTCAGCAAGCAGTGGCTCCTTTGGTGTATGTTTCGAAACCACGGGTTGAGACTGAAGCTCCTAGTTTTACAAAAACTTTTTTCTATCCGGGGCTGCTCCTCATAGCGGTTCTTGGTGTAGTTTGTGGTCTTAGCACTTGGCACCAAGCTCAGTTGAATACACAAGACCCTGGTCTTTTGGCTCTGGGTCGCTCGGCTGAGCGTTTCAATCCAGCTCAATTGCCAGCTACTGGAGTCGCCACCGCCGTTAACGGCACTGTGCCTAATGGGACGAACAGTACAGCCGTGCCTGCAACTGATAACAAAATTGCGCTTTCTGCGAGTCAGCACGTTTGGGTTGAAGTGAAATCTGTTGCTTCTGGCCAGTCTTTATTTACTGGCTATTTAGAAATGGGAGAGCGTCGTGACTTCCAGGACGTTCAAGGCCTAAGAGTTAGAGCTGGAAATGGTGGTAGCTTAACTGTTGATTATCAAGGGAAGAGTGAAGCCTTTGGTCTACCTGGCAAGATTGCTGAGCGTGTATTCGCCAGCGCTCCAGTGACTGCCGCTGGCAACGATTCTGCTTCTGTCACGGCTACTGGCGATGCTGCCACTAAGCCTGCTGTAACAACTGTAAAGTGGAAAGCGCCGGTACGCAGAACTGCTACAGATGGCTCTGTGAGCCAAGGGCGTCGCCCTCGGCGCTCCGATGAAGGCACCCGCGACATTCCTGGGGTCTCATCTGGTGGAGGTACTCGATCTATCGATGTGCCATACCGCTACAATGATGGACGTCTTGATAACGATTAAGATGTAGCGCGGAGTAAGTGAAAAATGCGTAACCCCAAGATTGGGGTGGTTTCGTTGGGCTGTCCCAAGAATGCCACTGATACTGAAGTAATGCTTGGTCTGTTGAATGAGGCTGGTTTTGAAGTCACTTTTGATAACGACGAGGCCGATCTCTGTCTCGTTAATACCTGCTCGTTCATTGGTGATGCTCGCAAAGAATCGGTGCGCACATTAGTTGAACTAGCCGATCAAGGCAAAGAGCTAATCATTGCCGGTTGTCTAGCTCAGCATTTTAAAGAAGAACTATTGACTGAAATACCTGAAGCCCGTGCTGTAGTTGGTACTGGTGATATCACTAAGATTGTCGATGTGATTAAGGCCGTAGCGCGCGACTCTTCACTTCGGGTGGTCGAAGTTAGCGACGTTCCAAACAATTACGATGATGAAGTTCTGCCTCGGATGGCCACTGGTGTTGGTGCTTCTGCCTATTTGAAAATTGCCGAAGGCTGCGACCATGCTTGTACTTTCTGCATAATTCCGTTGCTGCGTGGCAAGTTTCGCTCGCGCACCATTGAATCGCTGGTTAAAGAGGCTCGCATTCTGGTTAAGGGTGGCGTCAAAGAAATTATTCTGGTATCACAAGACTCTAGCTATTACGGCCTCGATATCTACAACAAAATGGCTTTACCTGAGTTGCTAGAGGCCCTTCACGAAATTGAAGATCTTGATTGGATTCGCATTATGTACTGCTACCCAACTGAGACTAATCGGGCCCTTCTTGAAGCCATTAAGCGATTACCTAAAGTGGTGAAGTATGTTGATATTCCCCTGCAACATTCCCATCCAGCAGTATTGTCTGCCATGGCTAGACCCAGAAATCCTGAAAAAGTAATGGACTTAATTCGAGAAGTTCTGCCTGAAGCTAAGATTCGCTCTACTTTTATTGTTGGCTTCCCTGGCGAAACCGATGAGCAATTTGAGCATCTTGTGCAGTTCATTGAAAAGTATCGCTTCGATCGCCTGGGTGTTTTTACTTATTCGAAGCAGATGGAAGTTCCTTCCGGCCATATGGAAAATCAACTGACTGAGAAAGTAAAGAAAGCCAGGCGCAATCGCATAATGCGCTTGCAACACGACATTGCTTTTGATTCTAACAAAGCAATGGTTGGCCAAGTGATACCAGTGTTGATTGAGAGTCATGACGAAAGTAAGAAGCTCTACACCGGTCGCAGTCAATGGGATGCACCAGGCATTGATAATCAGGTCTATGTGCGGGAGTCAGCTGATGCGCCAGTATATATGGCTGAGGTGAATATGGTGCTAGTGGAAGAAGCTAAACCGTATGATCTAATTGGTGTTGCTTACAGTGGCACTGAGCAGGTGGTTAGACCAGCGGCTAGGGAACACGACGATACTCTTGTCACGTCGGTTTCAATTTCTCGCTAACTTAAGACTATGGGCTAACTCTATGTCTGGTTTATTAGCTTTGTGCAAATGGCTTCTTGTTGGTATTTGCTTTGCTTGGCTCTTTGCTGTTTTACCGGGAAATAGCACTTCAGCTTTTCACATTAGCTTGGCCGTTTTGCTTTTACTTTGGGCACTGTGTGCACCTTTTGTTCTTTCTTGGTGCATGGTTGATCTTTCAGGATGGGCTTTTCATCGAGGCTACTATTCGCTTGCTTTTGCCCTTGCGCGTTTAGGTGTACAGAGTGACTCTGCTGTGCAACCACTCGCTCAAGTGGTGGGTCTAAGTGATTCTCCTTTTGCTGCCTTTAATTCTCTCAATCTGGCCAATTCTGAAATGGTGAGTGGGCAATTTGCAGCAGCCAAAGAGAGATTGACTGCTGCACTTGGTCAGTCTGACTGTATGGCTGGAATGCCAGCCACTAGCTCAGTTGCACCTTTTGTCTTAAGTCATTTAGCCAGCGTGGAGCAATGTCTGGGGAATTATGAACAGGCCTACTCATTTCTTACTCGCTCAATTAACTTGAAGAACAACAGTTTAAAAGAGTGCGAAACTGCTAGTGAAAAACTGGCTTTAGAGAGAGCTATTGCGGCCGATCGTCATGCCTTAGGTAGCTTTTTTGAAAAGCGCCTAGCTATGTCAGAGGCGGAGAAAAACTATTTGGCTGCTCTAGAAGTGTTGGATCGTTCAGTTGATGTTAAAGGAGAGATGATAGAGTGGGAAAATGAGATGCGCGGTAGCTTTGTCCATGGTCTCGGTGAGTTTTATCTACGCCAAGGCAAAGTTGATTTGGCTGAGCCTTTATTGCGTCAGGCTTGTGAACTGAGAAGTTCTCGCTTTCCTGTAAATCATCCAATTATGTCAGCTTCGTATGATGCTATCGCTAGGCTTGAAATCGCCAAAGGTAACCTACTAGAGGCTAGCTCTTTGTTAAAGCGTGCCCATAAAATTCGTTTGCGTTATTGCAAAAATAACATGTCTGATTTGGCCGATACCTTGAAGTCAATGGCTAAGTTGAAGCAGGTGCAAGGTGAGGCAGCTGAGGCCGAGCGGCTCTTGCATCGAGCCTTGGCGACCAAAGAGCAAGTGTTCGGTGTCTGCCATCCTGATGTTGCCGAGGTGCTTGAAGCTCTTAGCGAACTGTTAGTCGTTCAAGAGCAAGAATGCAGAATTGACGAAGCGGCCTTGCTCAGTGAGCGAGCTAGAGCAATACGTAGTTTTTATGCTGTCAAATCTAGCTGTTAAGACTTTAAATAGACTTTGAAACTTGTAGCGCTCTTGATGAGTGTTCGCGAGCGATTTTGAAGAGGTTGTCTGCCATGGCCAGATGATCGTAGTCGAAGTTCTGGCAGAAATATTGCAGTTCTTCCAGGCCATCGGCTGCTTGAGCTATAGAGTGTCGCATCCACTGTAGTGCAGGTTTGAGCGTCAGTGGCGGAGGGTTGTCTGTAAATTCGTTGCTAGCCTTAAGCAGAGTCGTTTCAATTTCGTCTACATACTGCGAAAATTCTTCTAAGAGTTGATCGTCGTAAATGTCTTGAGAAAGGGCGCTGAGACGTTGTTTGTATTTAGACAGTATTGACTCTATTGAGCGCCGCAGAGGGTGAAAGACTTGACGGAGATAACGTTCTCGTGCCTTCTCTTCATCAAGCGAGTCTTGCACACTGGTGGGCATATGCATGCCTGTGCGCGGCCGTGTTCGTATTACAACTGAGTCATAATGAGCCCTCTTGTCGCTGTCCATCAAGGTCTCATAGGCCTCGTTAATAGACATCATTTGTTCAGTTTCGGTCATTACCTGATTGTCGGGCTTGGCCTGAAACGACAGATCTGGGTGCACCGATTTAACGAGCTTGCGGTAGGCTTGCTTGATTTCAGCCTGGCTGGCATTGGTGTTCGCTGCCAGTCCGAGAATTTCGTAGTGGTTAGTTTTCTTGCGCGCCATAGAGTGATTATATTAGTTATTTTGGCTCAAGGATGAAAAACCCTCATTTCATCAAGTTTGACAGCGCCTTTCTTTTTAAAGATCTTAAAATCATTTTCTTCGCCGATTTGTTCATAGTTACTTAGGGCCCTTTTGCTAAAGGCCGATTCATCGAGCCACTCAGTGGTTTGCCCTGACTGAAAAAATACCAGAACGGGGCTTGTGTCTTCTATATCTTTTACGAGCTGATTCATAAATTCATCTAACTGCTTCGGAAACTTCGCCCACACCCGTGGCAAAGTATCTCGCACAAAGCGAAATGGTCCGAGCATGGTGAGATCGATGTGACGGGTGGCTGATTTGCGCCTTAATTGCAGTATGGTAGAGGCGTTTGGCTCAGTTGATTCTCCAATGATGGCCACATAGTCGCCGACTTTTGTATATTCAAGAATGGGTTTCGCCAAAGGGGCGAGGTCTTCTACCGAAGTTGTACCACTGTAACCAATACTGGTTAAATCGAATTGGCTAGCACTGGCTTCTTGCTTGAAGTCTTTCCAGCAGCTGTCACCCATCCACGTTGCTAGGGCTGCTAGGGCTATGGCTCCTGCTATCCAGTTTTTACCCACTAGATTTTTTGAAAGCGAAACAATTGGTTTAGGTAGTTTGCAATTGCCTATAGCTGCGACGATTTGATCTCTAATGGTCTTGTAAAGCACTATTAGTGTCATGTTTTGCAAGATAAAAGTAGATTGATTGAGCGGGAACAGGTGTAGGGGAAAGCCCTTGCCCTGAATGAAATATATAAAGTAACTAGCAAACATCACCACACAAACTGGTGCCAAAAAGGGCTCTAGTCTGACGAAAGCGAAAGTTAGAGCGGCACAACAGATGGAGTGAATTAGTACATCTTCTGAGCAGGTAAAGTTGTAGTTGCACAGATACATGGTTGAGCGCTCGAAAAACTTGTAGCCCGAGATTGTCAGCGGCATGAGCACGTCGAAGTAAGCATGCTGTTCTTCGGCTGATAGCAGTTTGAAGTGCAAAGCATATGCCAGGGCTACTGCTGTTACGGCTGCGATCTCGACCTTTATAAATGGGCGAATCTTGTGGTGCTGGATTAGCCAGTAAATCTCTGCCAGTATAGCTGGAGCGAAGAAGTAAGGCTTTAGGCACATGCCGCAACCAGCGATCGTTCCTACTACTATGGCCAGCCACGGACGCACAGAGATTTGCTGCCAGCGCAGATAGCGCAGCAGGAAGAAGGGCCAATAGGTAAGCATAAATATGTGCTCGCGCTGGCCCCATTCAAAGAGAAAGCGTAATCGATTTGTGGTAAGAGTAAATTCGTAGATTGCTATGCTAAGCGTAAACGTATTGATTAATAGCCAGTTTAGCTGCTCTTTTGCTTTTGCCATTAGAACATAGAGCAGGCTGACACAATAGACGCTCAGACCCCAGATGAACAGGGAAAACGCTAAGGGCGCAGGAATATCGAACATTGCTGATGCAAGTGATGGTATCAAGCTGATGTAGCAGATCAGTGGCGGATTTAGGTCAATAATATCAACGTAGAGAGTCTTGCCGTGCCATAGCATATCAGCCATAATCATGTATTTGGCTTGGTCAAAGCCAATTCGCATAGGATGAATTGAAATAACAAATAGCACTGCTAGTAGTGCAACGCTGGTGAGAATCGGTGCGAATGCCTGATCGATTTTTAGTCGTTTCTTTTCGCCGCTTGCCATTAGTCTTCCCTCATCCAGATGGTGAAGCTGTACCAACAGCCGCTGGTGAAGGCGGGTTCAATTTTCTGCAGTATTATCTGGTTCGCCTCGCCCATGGGTTTGTAATTTTTAACGAGTGCGTGGTTAATTGATTCGTGCTTTCGCAAAAAGTCTTCAGTGCGTCCTTGCTGGATAAACATCAGCTTAGGAACCCGCTCTTCGATTAGCTTGGCCAACTCAATATCGACATAGGTTTTGTCGAAGGTTTGCATTGGGCTGTTTACTAGTTCTGGAGGTAGTTCTGGGTCTGTTATCTGTGTATCAGCTAGAAGTCTGATGGGATATCCCCAGAGAAAAGGTGGGCAGGGGCGGCGACCGCTCAGTAAGGTGAGTGGGTAGGCGGGGCCGACTGTGTCGTTCAAGAACATTACGCGGTCACCAGGCTTGCTGTATTTGTTGAGCCAGACAGAAAATTCGCTTGGTTGGCCAGCCGCCACCGGATCTAACTTTGTTACCACTGGCTTGAGGTAGTTGGCTCTGGTGAAAGCCCAGGATGCCCAACTGCCAATAGCGGCAAAGATAAGCAACAGGGCTAGTATTGATAAAGAGCGCTGCAGGCGGGAGTGTAAGCGGCGAGAGATGCCGCGGGCCGCAATTGCCATGAATATGCTGGAATTTAGTAGCAGTGGCGCAGCAAGTAAGACGATTTGGGCTGTAGCCCCTCGTTTGTCTGTAATGAACAGGATAAAGCCAAGCAGTGACAGTATAGACATAGGGTAGAAAAGGGAGGTCTCCTTTCTCAGCGCCAATGAGCCTGTGTAGACGAGTGCAGCTGCATACAGTAAATGGCGCAAATCGGGCGAGCAGTCTAGGTATTTGGCATGGTCGTCCATAGGAAAAGCGAAGTTGCAGAACCAAAGCGGTACTATCAGGTTGCAAAATACTTTGCCAGAGGCCTGATGCAGAATTAGATAAATTGGAATTGCGCTCAAGCCAAGTAAGCAGGCGGCAATCTCTGGGGTTCTTAGTCGAGCAAATTTATTATTTTGCAAGACGAAGGCAAATTCTAGAATAAATGGAATTAAAAGATATTGTAGGTTTAGCCAGAAGCTAAACCCGGCTGCCAGACCTGCTGCTAAGCAAAGCGATCGCGGAAGTACAACATCTTTACGGCTCGCCCTTAGCCATCTGGTCAAAATGTATGGCAGAGCCAATACTGTAAGCAGATGTTCACGTTCACCAAATTGAAAGATGAACAAGTTATTGATTGCTGCACAGGCAATGGCGAAGCAACCTACGGCGAAGTGATTGTCGCCTAGCTCAGATTTGTAAATTAGATAAGTGCTGGTTGCCACCGAGGCCAAGGTCAGGCAAAAACCGCAAATTAAGGTCGTTAGTGCAATATCAAAGTTGCAGATGACATTGATAAAGGCCGGAATAGTGCATAAGAGCATCATGGCCGGGGGATCGGCGTCTATGAAATCGCGATAGGGCATTTGGCCAGACATAAGCAGCTTGGCCATCTCCAGCCGCAGAGCTGCTTCTGGCGCAATTGCGTATGGGTGGTTGATAAACAGCACTAACACGCAAGTGAGGCAGATCAGGGCTATGCTCAATAAAACCTTAAGTTCTACTGATAGCCGGCGGATTTCTAACATCTTGATGGAGAGGGACAAGTCAAAACCTGTTAAAAATGCTCTGAGTGTATCATTGTGAGTGTTCTCAAAGGTCTATAATTGGTAGATGTTCTGCCCTTTTTGTAATCATCGCGAGAGCCGAGTGCTCGAATCCCGTCTAACAACCGAGAATTCGGTTAGGCGAAGGCGAGAATGCGAGGGTTGCGGCAAGCGCTTCACTACATACGAAAAGCTTGAGACAGTTCAATTTCTTGTGGTCAAGCGCTCGGGTATTCGTGAACCTTATATTAGAGATAAGCTCCGAGCCGGTATTAGTCGCGCTTGTGCCAAAACCACTGTAACTGCCGAGCAGATAGATGATCTGGTTGATTCGGTGGAAAATGAATTGCTGGCGTCCGGACGCAGAGAAGTCGCTGCCTCAATGTTGGGCGAGATTGGTTTGCGGCTTTTGAGTAACCTTGATCAAGTGGCTTATGTCCGATTCGCGTCTGTATATAGGCAGTTCCGCTCGATTGAAGACTTTATCGCCGAACTTAATTTGCTGCGCGCTGAGGGCGCGGCACCATCTGTGGTGCTTCATGGCGCTAAGGGCGATAAAGAACGATAAAGTTTGATATGGACCATAAATTGTTTAGATTAGATGAAAGATCTCCAATCTCGCTTAATGCTTGTTTGCGCTTGCCCCACAGGCCAGAGATGACCGTGTTACAATCGCGGACCGCTTGTATATATATAAACCTTCGAAGAACCAATTAGTGAACTGGCAGAATTATGAATAGCATTATAAAAGAGATTGAAGCCCCACTCCTGAAGTCGAACCTTCCCAAGTTTGATGTTGGCGACACCGTTAAAGTGTTTGTCAAAATCAAAGAGGGCGGCAAAGAACGTACTCAAGGTTATGAAGGCGTTGTAATCAAGCACTCCGGTCACGGAGTCGGTGAAACCTTCACCGTTCGTCGCGTTTTCCAAGGTATTGGCATTGAGAGAGTATTTCTCGTTCATAGCCCACGCGTCGAGAAAATCACAGTATTGCGCCGTGGCGACGTTCGTCGCGCCAAGTTGTACTACTTGAGACAGCGTACCGGCAAAGCTACTCGTATTAAAGAGAAGCTCGGCGGTAAGAAAGTTGTTGCTCAGGTTCAGGCAGCTTCTCCTGCTCCTGCTTCAGCAACAGAACCTGTTCAAAGCTAGAGTTGAGCATCAAGAAAGCCTCTTCCAGATCCGCTCGCTCCTTTGGGAGTGGCGGAAATCGTAGTAGTGGTAAATCTAGTGCTGGACGCGATGCCAAGAAAGTGACTGGCAAGAATTCAGACCTTGCCGCCAAAGCCGCCCAATCGGCCCGCTCTTCGGGTGTTGGGCGGCGTCCGTCTAAGTACACAAGTGCTGTAAACAGTGCTGCACCTGCTACAGCTGTGCCAGCTGGTCAGCCGACGAAAATAATTAAAAAGCCCAAGGTCGCTAGCACTCCGTTCCAACGCTTGACTGAGATCGTCAAGTGGGTTGATTTGGTAATTGAGGTACTTGACGGTCGGCTGCCTGAGACCACGCGACACCCGGCTTCCCGAGATATTTTCGGCAATAAGCCAAGAGTTTTGATCTATTCGAAATCAGATTTGAGTGATGGCGACAAGCTCAGGGCTTTTGTCAAAGTAGCTAGCGAGCAAGAGCACAAGGGCCCGCCGGAGAAGCGCTTGATACTGAATTTGAAGTCAATGGCTCACAAAAACACTTTTATCGAAGCGGCCCTGGCTGTAACTGCCGAAAAACGTGCAGCCTTAGCCAAAAAAGGTCTTTTAGAAAGGCCGATGAGAGCTTGTGTTGTCGGTATTCCTAACGTCGGCAAGTCATCTTTGATCAACTGGTTTGTTGGCCGGAAAAAGGCCAAGACAGGAGATTCTCCGGGTGTGACACGGGGAACCCAATGGATTCGTGTTCACCCACAGCTCGAGATGCTCGATACTCCAGGCATTTTGCCCGCTAATTTATTTTCGCCTGAAGAAAGGCAGCGTCTGGCTCTGCTCAATTTGCTACCGGCCGAAGGTTACGACAACCTTGAAATAGCAAAATTTGGCTTAATGGTGATGAAAAAGTACTATCCAAATAGGCTTGAGGCTTACTTGCCAGGCCTTTCGACTTATGAAGATGGACTTGACTACATTGCTGAGAAAAAGCATTATTTAGTTTTCGGCGGGAGGCTCGATCATTACCGTGCTGCTACTATTTTCTTGCGCGATTTAAGAGCTGGAAAATTGGGCGATGTCACTTTCGATCACCTTTAGCCGCTAGCTATTAAGTAAGTAAATAAGTAAGTAAATGGTTCAAACCAATTTCTCTAAGTTGCTGGCTTTTGACTCTCGTATTTTGAAGCTGGCAAAAAAGAGCAATCCCGACCTTATTGTTGATGGCAAGCCTGGCGCTAAGCGTCGAAGCTCATCTGAGCAACAGTTAACTCTTTTCAAAAGTGCCACATCAGGCTTAATTGGAGTTGATGAAGTTGGTCGTGGTTGCCTCTCCGGGCCAGTTGTGGCCGCAGCCGTGATCTTGCCAAGGGTTGCCAAGTCTTCTTTCCTGGCTGAAGAATTGAGTGAGCTGGATGATTCAAAGGCGCTCAGTCAGAAGCAGAGAGAGCGCTTGGCTGAAGTTTTGCGAGCCAATTGTCTTTTCGCCATTGCCGAGGCAACGCCTGCTGAAATTGATCAGATCAATATTTTGCAGGCCAGTTTACTCGCCATGAGACGCGCCGTCGATAATCTTTTATCGCAAATTGAAAATAGTCCAGCCCAACTGCTGGTGCTTGTTGATGGCAATCAGAAAGTTAAGGGATTAACCCTTGAGCAGATTACTGTAATTCAGGGTGATAGCCATTCAGCTTCCATTGCGGCTGCCTCGGTTATCGCCAAAGTTTATCGCGATGGCTTGATGCTTGAACTATCAAAAAAGCACCCGGTCTATAGCTGGCACAGCAATAAAGGCTATGGCTCAAAAGCCCATCGCGCAGCTATTGCAGAGCATGGGGTGACGAAATGGCACCGCCTCAGTTTTCGTTTATTCGACTCTGAGTGAATTTTTTGATTTGTTTTAGCGAGTTCTAGCAGGCAGATTTGGTGTGCCGCCGTCGGGCCCGATGTTCTCGAATTTTTTGATTTTCTGTTCTGTTTTGCCGCCGCCATCGAGCATTTGAGTCTTAGACAGTTGATCAACAATGTAGTCGACACCGCGCCATGAAATCATGAACATGCGGTCGCCCATTTCGATCAAATTGGTTTCACGCAAGTACCAAAGGGCAAATTCAACTTCAGCAACGTTGTCAATCGAAAGAATGTCCATCATCATTTTGGCTGTGGCGCCGCCAGTTTGTGGACGTTTTTTGCGCTGGCCAAGAAGAATTTGCAGAATGGCCAAGCGCAGTTCTATTTCATTCCAGGAAAGACCAGTTTTGGGAATCTTCGGCAATGAGTCTTTGCCGAACTGCGAAGGTGCGCCACTTGGGCCGCCTCCCTGAGCACTAGGAGCTGCAGCTTTGACTTCTTTGGCGCCAAGCGACATATCATAAGCTGCACGCTTGCCTTCATCTGAAAGAGTACGCCAGGCTTCTGTGATAATTCTGAATTTTTCAGCATCACCTGACTCACCATTGTCGGGGTGATACATGGCTGCTAAGAATCGGTAGGCATAACGAATAATCGTTGGGTGGGCGTCTCTGTCTACTTGCAAGAGTTCGTAGTAGCTGATCTCTTTGAAGTTTTTACCGACTGGGCCGCCAGAATTTGCCTGGTTTTGATTGTTGCCGCCGCCTTGATTTGGGTTTGGGGCGGGAGGTGGTTGCCACGACATGATTTATAGTCCTTTCAATACGTTTTGAGCGATGACCAGACGTTGAATTTCTGATGTACCTTCATAAATTTCGGTGATTTTAGCGTCACGCATATAACGTTCCACTGGGTAGTCAGTAACGAAACCGTATCCGCCGAAAATTTGTACACATTTTACAGTACTTCTCATTGCCACTTCGGAGGCAAAGAGCTTAGCTTGCGCAGCGAGTTTGGTGAATTTGTCACCGCGATCTTGCGCGACGCAGGCATTGTAAGTTAGTAGTCGAGCGGCATCGATTTCGGTTTGCATTTCGGCAAACATAAATTGAATAGCTTGAAACTGATTGATAGTTTTATTGAAGGCAACGCGCTCTTTGCTGTATTTGAAAGCGTGGTCCCAGGCTCCTTGAGCAATACCGACTGCTTGAGAGGCGATGCCAATTCTGCCACCATCTAGGGTGACCATAGATACCTTAAAGCCATCCCCTTCGCCGCCCAGCATATTGGCCACTGGTACTGGGGTGTCTTCGAAATTGATTTGGCAAGTGGAGGAGCCTTTGATGCCGAGCTTGTCTTCGAGCTTACCGAAGGTGAAACCCGGTGAACCTTTTTCGACGATTAGCGCCACAAGGCCTTTATGCTTAAGAGCCTGGTCTGTTTGAGCAATAACGAGGTAGTAGTCGGCTTCTACTCCGTTTGTAATCCAGTTCTTCGAGCCGTTTAAAATAAACTGATCGCCTTTGCGAACAGCCATGCATTTAGCGGCTGCGGAGTCTGAACCTGAATCTGGTTCAGACAGTGCAAAGGCACCCATCTTTTTACCTTGACACATGGGTGGCAAAAAGCGCTTTTTCTGCTCTTCTGAGCCAAAAATGTAAATAGGTGTGGCACACAAAGAGACGTGAGCAGAGTAAAGAACTGATGTGGTGGCGCAGGCGCTGCCCAATTCTTCCACTACTGTGCTGTAAGAAACATGATCCATACCAGCGCCGCCGTACTCTTCAGGAAAAGGCAGACCGCAAATATCTGATTGAGCCAGAAGATCCCAATTTTCTCGGGGAAAGCGATGATTGCGGTCAACTTCAGCGGCTCGTGGAGCGAATTCAGCTTGGGCTAGTTCTCTCACCGTTTCTTTGATCAACTGCTGATCTTCAGTTAGTCTAAATCCTAATGGCAAGTCTTTCAGTGTCGTGGCTGTCAACATTGTTCACCTGATAATTTGGTCAAGTCTCAATTTCTACCGTAACTGTTGATCATAGCATCTGAAACTGCCTCTTGAAGCCTCAAGCTCTTGATGATGCGCTAGACTACGGTAAAGTAATGAGTTATTAGAATTCACACTGGGCAGGAAACAAATCGTGGCGGATATCAAGGTACTCTACGTCGAAGATTCCAGAAGCTCAAGCCCTAAACTGAGGCAGGCGCTGAAAGATGAAGGGTTGTCTATCGTCTTTTGCGGCGGTGGCTTTGACGCTTTAGATGAATTAGCCAGCGATGGCGCTGATATTGTCGTTGCCGCTACCAAGGTCAGCGACCTTAGTGGTTATCAACTAGCAAGCTTGATTAAATCGAGTGAGCTTGTCAGTCAACTTCCGGTCGTACTTTTCTACAGTGGTGAAACGGCCACGGATGATTTTTGGATCAAAGCCGCCCGCCCTGACGTTGTGGTTGGTGAAGAGGATCTCAAGGAGCCAGCTAAAGTTGCCTGCATGATCCGCGACCTTGCTGAAAACGCACGTCTAGCTGGCTGGGAAAAATCTATTGGCCGCGGAGTGTTGGTGCCTTCTCAAGGATTTTCTTCTAATAATCTAGTAGAAAGTTATTCGAGCTTGCTCAACGACTTAATTTTAGAGCGGGCTGTCAATCGTACAGCCCGCACCCTTACTGCTTTGGTTGAGCCACGCAGTCAGTTCTTGGAGGCATTCTTTACCTTTATTGGTGAAATCTTCCAGCCAGATTTGATGGGAATTATTATTGCCGATGTAAATTCTCCTTGGGCAGCAGTTCAGGTTAAAGGCAATGTATCGCAAGACGCATATGACCCGATGATGGCTGGCCTGCTCAAGCAGCTGAAGTTGCCAGCAGATCTCAAAGTCGAACTTCGAGGTGAGTTGCTGCAAGACAATGTCACTGCGGCAAGAAGCCTGGCTTCAGTAGAGGTTTTGACGGTAGCCTCTGAAAAGCAAGGACATGGAGCCTTGGTATTCGCAAGTGCCGAGAAAAATGCATTTAGTGCTGGCGCTCGTGCTTTTATGGGTGTTTTAAAACAAGAACTTAAGCCAGTGATTCAACTTCTTCTGGCTAAGCAAGAAATTGAAGAACTACATTCTCGCGAAGCTTATAGAGCCGCTATAGACTCTCTCACGGGCTTATACAATCTTGAATTTTTGGTTGGATTTTTGCAGCAGCAGTTGCTTTTTTCATTCCGGCAGCGTCTACCTGTTGGTATGGCTATTATTGATGTTGATAATTTTGCCAAGGTCAATGAAGAGCACGGTTATGAGATAGGTGATTCGGTGCTTAATACTGTTGCTAACAAGCTTTTGCAAATTACTAGGTCAAGCGATTTGCTCGCTCGCTACGGTGGAGACCAATTTGCTGTGGTTCTACCCAATACAGACCTAGCTGGAACAAGGGTGCTGGGAGAGAAAGTTCGCTCTGAGATGGAGTTCGTTAATTTCGGTCAGGAAAATGGGCGCAAAGGGCCGAAAGTGACAGTTTCAGTTGGTTGTGCCAATTTCAATATGGAAGACTTGAATCCTGAGACCATATTGCGCGACGCCAAGATTGCCCTCCGTCAAGCAAAAGAAGCCGGGCGCAATCAAGTTTGTAGTTAGGCTAAATTAGTGCAGTATAGAAGCTATCGATTGTTTGCAAAATCGTCGGTTCGTCTATTCTTGCTAGTAGGTTCGCTAAAAGAATAGCGGCACCGGCTCCCACACCTTCTTTGACGTGGCCTTCTTCGTAGGCCCTTAGGCCGGCGTGACCAGATTCTTTTAGGGCAAAGTGGCTGGCCACGAAAGGGGCATCGACTAGTCGAGCCAGTTTAGCGGTTTGGGCAAACTTGTCTTGAGCCACCCACTTGGTTGTTGCTACCAAAATATTGCTGAGCTGATCATTTTTGTTGCTAGCCAATTGATTGGCTAGTGCGTAAACAGCCAGCATTTGAGATCCGCCGCCTAGAATAGTGATTTTGCCACCAGTAGTGTCTAGGTTGATAGGCTGGCTATTGCGCTGGCTGACAAATCCGACAGCAAATGCTTGCATGGGGTCGCCTACTGCGGCAATAGCTGCAAGCGGATTGGCTTTGAAATAGCTTGTGATCGAATCGATTTCGATATTGAGACGCTGCGCTGCTGCTCTTATGCCAGCTTCGGCCATGGCGATTTTTTGTGCGTGGTTACATGTGGGCACACTGCTGGATAGAAGATTTTCAGCTTCTATACCAAGAGCCATGAAGATGGCTTGGGCTGTGGTGGTGCCTCCAGGGACACATTCAGCTAAGACGACAAGCGCTTCTTGTTCGTTTTGGTTCGCTCTTTCGGTTTCGTTTTTTGCTAATACATCTGCTAGTTTGCCACCGGCCTCATAGAGCCGGTTTACTAAGTCTAGTGAGAGAGCAGCTCCTGAGGTAATCGATTTGCCTGGTTCTGCTCCCGCTTTTATGTGTTCAATTTGTGGACTGCTAAAGCTGCCACAGTCTACAATCGTTGTCATGTGCGGTATTAAGCTCAGCGCCGCTCTTGTGAGCACCACTGGTGATGCTATGCCATTGGGTGATACTGGTAATTTTTGTTCATTTGCTAAGTGAGAAAGTAAGATGTCGGCATCGAGTGCTGGCGTCAGGCGGCGTAGTTCAGCGCTGCTTCCAGCTGCAGAAATTCCTTCGACATCGCTAACTTCTGTGCCTGCTAGAGCCAATATAAAATCAATTCTTTGAGCCAAGCGTATGCGGTCGACTATTTTTGTTGCGCGACCGTTGCCATCAAAGACGATGTCGACTAGGTCAGCCTTAATTTTTGTCAGCACCACTTTTCCCACTTTCTTTTATGACTACGCAGTCTCTTACTACTTCGCACAACATTGCTGTGCTCATTGGAATGATTATCAACCCTGATATGCCCTGCCAGATCTCGCAGATATATGACACTGCTGTTGTTATCGCTGTTGTGCTTTGCAGGGCCGGTTTGAATAGAACCACCACAGCATAAGGTGTAGTAATTGCAGTTACTGCCAAAAAAGCAGATATAGAAACAAGACTTAAAGCTGGAGACGTGGTTATAGCAAGCCAGAGCGCTTCAATGGAAGTCTCCCTCACTGTTCTATCTGACATCGATGAAACAGCTAGGGTCGTGATCGAATAGTTAGAAAGTAGCAGTCCGACAATGGCCATAGCTATCATGGAGCCCTGGCGCAGCGGCACAACTTCTGGTCCTAGATTGTATGCTTTGACCACATCGGGGCTCAGTCCAACGACAACGAATGAACAAGCGCACCAGACAAAAATCAGCGGTACCATAATGATTGAGCTCACTAGCCAACTTTTTGCTAGAAAGGCTTTATGGTGCCTGACGGCGGCTAGACCTTCATCAAGGTAGCTTTTAATTTGCGCTGAACTAGTCGTATCTTCTAAATCAAGTGGGCAGCGCAAGAATGCTCTGGTAAAGCCGGTAAGGCGGATGAGGCCAAGGCAAAGCGAGAGAATTAGTAAAATGCCAGTGATAATCAGACCGGCAGCGCTGCCAATTAGTGTCGGGATAAGCTCATTGCCGTCTATTGGACCCTGGACATCTTTGAAGCGTAAGAGAAGGCTAAAGCAGGTGTGCATGATTATTCCAGCCAGAGTGGAGAGAATAATTGGGGTTTTGAAAGTTGGAATGAAAACCAAAGCGAATTTCCAGGTATGTTTCCACCAGCCGACGTGAAAAAAACGAGCCAAGGCTTTTTTGCTGACAAGTATCGGCCGGTCGTTGGAGTCTGGTGGTTGTTTCAAATTTCCTGTTTCTCGTTTTACTTACTAAAATCTGGATTCAAAGGTCTGAATTCTAATTTTTGGGCCTGCAGTTGTCTGTGTTTTTTCTTTGATAGTCGAAGTTTACATAACATTAAGAGCTATTTACTCGTCTTCGTTGCTTTTTGCTCACTTGTCGAGTCTCCCATACTGGGCGGCTTTCGGCCCTTTCTCTGGCGGCTGGGCTAGAGTGATATCAGGTCTTACGAGCTTACAGTAAGTGAGTCTAAGAAAGATTCTTGACAAACTGTGCGAAGATTTCGAAAAGCAAGGAGATCTTCATGATTCTGTCACTGGGCAATGCTAGCGAAAAGGTAATTGAAAAGGTTCGTCAGAATCTTCTCTCCCGTGGTTTAGAGAATACCTTAGTCAAATGCGCCAAGACTACGTTGGTGGTCATAACCTCTGATGCCGATAATTTGCCTGGTCATATATTTAGTCAAATGGATGGTGTGCAAAAAGTAGTTCGCTTAAGCAATCGCAGTCCTTTGGGGAAAGATTTAGCCCAGACCATAGTAACTCTGTCACCGGCAAGCCCTAATTCTAAATTGGTTCAAATAGGTGGTGGCTTGCCGCCTGTAGTCATCTCTGGCCCGTGCGCCATCGAAGGACGAGAGCAGATTGTTGAATTAGCGCATGCGGTTAAGGCTGCCGGTGCTGTAGCCTTGCGTGGCGGTGCTTACAAGCCGCGCACATCGGCTTATGATTTTCAGGGACTGGGCTTAGACGGTCTTAAGTATATGAAAGAAGCCGGCTTGCAAGCTGGTTTGCCTGTGGTCAGCGAAGTGGTATCGATTGAACAGATTGAGCCTTCATCGCCCTATCTTGATGTCTTTCAAGTTGGCGCCCGCAACATGTATAACTACGAGCTGCTCAAAGAGCTTGGTAGGCAGCGTAAGCCGGTACTATTGAAGCGGGGAATGTCGGCCACTATCGATGAGCTTCTACAAGCAGCTGAGTATATTTTACTGGAAGGCAATCTTCAGGTAATTTTATGTGAACGGGGAATCCGTACTTTTGAGAATCGTACGCGCAATACCCTTGATTTGTCAGCTGTGGCTGTAATCAAATCGTTGACTAGTTTGCCTGTCTTGGTCGACCCATCCCATGCGGTAGGCAAACGTGAATTGATTGCGCCGCTGTCCCGGGCTGCCATTGCCTGTGGTGCAGATGGCCTGATTATTGAAAGTCACTGCACGCCAGATAAGTCCGTCTCTGATGCTGCTCAAGCAATAGAACCATCTACTCTTGCTGCCATAGTAAAAGACACAAACACAATTTACGCTGCCCTTAATCCTAGCCCTGTAGTAAATACTTCGGGCAAAGAACTCGCTGAAACAATCACAGAAGGACCAGCTGCTGGGCTAACCGACGGATTAACTGAAGGCCCAAACGAAGGACTAACTGAAGCAATAGCAACTGGGGCAATTCAGGTCGCCAAGCCGTCCGCGCGAAGCTTAGCTGGCGCGCCCGGTTCTTAGGCGATTGTAACTTCACTTAGAGGCTTTAGCTCCTGGGTTTAACTGGTTTCACTGCTTCGCTTAGCTGCCTGGCTTTTGTCTTTCTGGTCCGAAGCGCTCTAAAATTTTGACGAAATTATCATTGACTGTGATTTCAGGTGGAATGTTGCCGAACACTTCAGCTACCATTTTTTTGTAGACTGGTCTGGCATTATTTTTGTTCGGTAGTTGTACCTTAACTCCGTTTTCATATACTGGACGCAACACAACCATGCCGTCGATTTCTGCTGCATTGGCGGTAAAGCGATTGAAACCGGCTCCATCGGCTCCCACTCCGTGTTCATTCAAGCGCGAAATTTCGATAAAGTTAGGCGAACGTGTGCCTGGCTGATTGATGAAGCGGCCATTTTTACCGAAGAGGACAATGGTTCCGTCTTCTGGCAGGGTACCTTTGCTTTGGCGCTGTAAGATTTCATTGAGAATTGGCTGTTGTGCGGCAATATCATGCAGTTGTTTGTTTCTCAACTCGTCAAGCAATCTAGTCTTTGCTTCCAGGTGTTCTTGAATTTCAGAAAGTCTTCTTTCTGGAGAGCCATTGTTGATGCCACGTCCTGGTTCGCGCAAATCGCTCAATTTTTCGCGATAGCCTTTGTATGAGTTAGGCAGGTTGTTCATCATGCCTTCGAGTTGGGCTACAGCTTCAGACGCTACTTGCCCACGCTTACCGGCATCGGAGATTTGAGCTAGTTCTTTAGAGGCAGCCTTAGCGTAGTCACCTACTTCTTTGAGAGCACGAGTGTACGATGGTGCTCTAGTTGAACCCAGTCTTTCCTGAGCGTTAATGGCATTTTGTTCTGCTTTAGAACGGGTTTCAGCGAGGTTTTCGCCTGGTCTAGAGCGGTAGGTGCCATTGTCGATTTCGCTAATTGTTCGTCTGCTGGTTTCAATCTCTCGGTAGAGTATGTTAGAGCGCACGGCTCCTTCGGCAGTAGCCTTAGCCGAGCTTAGCTGCGGACTTACTGTTAGCGTCTCAATGACTGGTTTCTCAGTTGCTACTGCTGCTTTTACAGGAGCATCAACTTGTGGTTTTGCTACTTCAATTACTTTTACTTGGCCAGGCTCAACAATTGGTGCAGCGATTTCTTTGCCGCCTAGTGGCTGTTCAAGAGCTTCTTTGATTAGATTGCGACCGCTTGTTGTGGCCGCTGCTGTGGCCTCCGGGGCTACCCCAGTTGCTATCTCTATTGTTGCCACAGGGGCCTCTTTGGGCGCCACTGCTGTCTCAATCACGGGCTCAGCTACAACAGGTTTAGCAACTGCTGCATCTTTAACTACAGTAGGTTCTTTGACTACAGTTGGTTCTTTTACAACTACTGGCTTCTCATGGGCAATTTTCAGGCTGGGGTCAGCTTCTAGAGCTGCCATTCGGCTTTTATGCAGGCCGACCAGTTCTTCGGCGGTAACAGATAGAACCTGGCGCTGTTCTTTGATAGCAGTTAACTCGCCTTCGGTTTGTTTAATTCCTTGCTCGATTGCCGCTTGCTTGCCTGGCTTCGCCTGTTCAGCGGCGGTCAGAGCTGCTTGTGCCTCGGCCACTCTTTCTCTTGCCCGGCCGACAGCTTCAGTGCCGCCCATAGTTTTGGCTTCCTCAAAGGTAGCTTTTGCTTCGCGGAACTGTTGGTTCTTGGCGTCGAAGGCGATCTTCTCAGCCGTTGGTCTACCTTCTGGGGTGCGCTCTTCTTTGATTAGCCCTCTGGCTTGTTCCCGTTCTTGGAAGAGGCGATCGTGCTCTTGTCTTTTCCCGTTTATAGTGCGACCAATCTCTTCGGCGCTTCTTAGATTTTCTTGTGCTCTTGTGAGTTGAACTCTCTCTGGCAGCACACCAGTGAGAGCTTCTCTTTCTTGAATTTGTCTGGTCATTTTTCCAGACAGTTGAGTCTCTTTTGAAGCCAGGGCCAAGTTTTCTTGATGGATGGTTGCAAGCTTTTCTTTTGCAACAACTAAGTGTGTGTCATTCCCTAGTTCTGATTTCTTCAGTTGTGCTTGCAGGTCGGCGAATGAACCAGTACTTTTCGGTTTCGTATTGACGATGTCTTTGACTTGGTCGAAGATGCCCGCACCAATGTCGCTTGGTTTAGCTTCTTTGCCAGCAAAGTTGCGGGACAAACCAGTGAGGTTCTCTTGTCCGAAGAATTCTGAGGTCTTGGCGAACTGGGCTTTACCATTTGCCACTGCGTCAATATGCCAGTTAGACTTAATGCCCATTCCCGCTTTCATGCCCATGCCGCCAGCGAGGCCAACTAAGGTAGCATCGAAGAGAATGGCACCGCCATTGGCTGCGACTTGCCTGCGGTTGGCTTCAAGATTGGCTCCTGATTGATAAGCATCAGAAACTGCTCCCATGGTAGCCTGGGGGCGTCCAGCATTAAATTCGCTATAGACCCATGCAGCGCCCATACCCAAACCAGCAGTGGCAGCCACCGGCATGCCGAATTTGCCCATTTTGCTAATGGCGCTGAGTCCGTATCCTACAGCAAAGCTTTCAGCTACGGTGGTCATAGTGGACACTTTGTTGTCTGCTGCGTGGGTCGCTCCGTTCACCATTCCGTCCATTAGGCCGCCAGCCAGGACCGTTGTAGCTCTCATCGTGCCGCTTACGGCGTTGTCCCCTTTGAAATTTAAAACGTCGAGCGCCAGCCTTGAACGAGACTCTTGGTCTGCAGCGCTATTGCTTGCCCCATCGGCCCCAGCCTGGGCGAATTCCGTTCTTTGATTGAGACCATGGCTCAGCTCTGGCATTATGCGGGTTCTCCAAGAAAATAGGGTGTAAGACTGCAGCTGGGTGTTGGTTCTGATTTGAATTGAATTGAAGTTTGTGCTGGCAGCGCTTTAGGGGATGATGAGAAGCATCTTAGGCCGATGCCAAGGGCAAGTCGATTGGGGAAAATCCCCATCACCTCGTATTACTCCCATGATTTTGTGAGAAGCGATTATTAAATAGGCGCCTGGCTTGGTTTAGAAGCTTCTAGTATTTTGCTTTGGTAAGAGTTTTCAGATTGGCAGGAATATTCGGATTGGCGGATATAAAAGGATTGGGCGAAGTCGAAAAATGCCTAGCTTGATTAATAGCTCGATAAGTTGCTAGATTACATTTGAGATGCTGAACTGCATAATTTTAGTGCTAGTTATTTCTGTGTATCTCGAGTGGGCGCACTTGTATATAGACATTTGCGTCCATCGTGTACAACCTCTTTGTGTTCGTCCACTCGAAAGAAACTGTTGTTAGAGGTTTATTCAAGTCTCCATGCTCACTGGAATACTATGCCTGGCAGTTTTTCTTGTCATGGCTATGTTTATGTATGCCAGACGCATTTCTGCCCTTCTGGCGCTGCCTCTAATGGCTTTTGCTATTGCTTTAATTGGAGGAGTTGAGCCTAAGGCAATCGTAAAAGATGTTCTGAGCGCAGGTTCTCTCAAACTTCATAGTGCCTATACCACCACTATGTTTGGTGCCATGTTAGCCGAGCTGATGAACAAGCACGGCATGGCCCGCGCGCTGGTGCGTTGGGTGGCAGAGTTTGCTGGAGACAATCCGTATTTGCTTGGTATTTTGCTCACGGCTGTAACAGCTCTTTTGTTTTCCACCTTGGGCGGGCTTGGTGCCGTGATAATGGTCGGTACGATTATTTTGCCGGTGATGCTTTCGCTGGGGATTCCAGCCTTGGCTGCGGCAGGGCTATTTTTGTTTGGCATTTCTCTTGGAGGAATGTTTAATCTGACTAACTGGCAGCTTTATACCGATGTTCTAAAGGTCGAGCAACCAACCATTGTTTCTTTTGTAGTGCCATTCGCTCTTATTCTTTCTTTTGTGGTCATGCTATTTTTGGCGATAGAATTAAAAGACAAACGCAATCTCAAACTTTTAGCTTTGGGTTCGGCTTTGCTTGCTGGTATCTACCCTCTGATTGATCAGTTTACACCAGCGGGAGTGGCCTCAAAAGAACCGTTGCCTGTATCGTATTTAGTGGCGGGTGTTGGCCTGGTATCGCTTTCTCTTTTCGCGGTGATGCGGCATTTTAAAAAGAGCACGGATTTGCCCGGTATTGCCTTGTTTACACCGATTATTCCATTGCTTTTTGTACTAGTTTTTCGCTGGGAAATTATCCCATCTTTCATGCTTGGTCTTGTCTATGGTGTGCTCACTACTTGGAGCGCACAGTCAATTAATTTGCTCACTCGCTCAATTATCGATGGGGTTAGCAATGTCATTCCAGCTGTACTGCTGATGATGGGCATTGGTATGCTGATCGTGGCCGTTATGGATCCTAAAGTAAGTGATTCAATCGCCCCAATAATTAAAGCTGTGGTGCCAACGAGCGCTGTCTCGTACGTTCTAGTTTTTGCCTTGATATCGCCCCTGGCTCTCTATCGTGGGCCGCTCAGTTTATGGGGAATGGGCAGCGGTCTTGTGTCGCTGATGGGGAAAGTTACCACTCTTACTTCTCAAGCAATCATGGGAATGCTGATGTCTGTTGGGCAGATTCAAGGAGTTTGTGATCCGACCAACACTCAGAATATTTGGATTGCTACCTATCTTGGTGTTGATACCCAGGCGATTTTACGCAAAACTATTGGGTATGCCTGGCTAGCAGTTATTCTTGGTCTTAGTCTTTCTGTGGCGAAGGGTTTTGTGCCATGGTAGAAAACGAAAAGATTGAGACTAAAGAACAGTCTGAAAGTAAGACAAAGACTAAAAATAGCGCAAGAGCATCCCAGAGAGTAGAACGTTTTACTCAAGCGGATAATAGCTCTAGTGGTGAAGCTCGCTCCTATCGAATTGGCATCGATGTTGGTGGAACCTTTACCCATGCTGTAGCTTTAGACGCTGGTAGCTCAATTTTAGTGGCCAAGGCCATGGTGCCTACGAGTCATCGTGCTAAAGAAGGTGTTGCCAAAGGAATTGTTGAGGCGCTGCACTTACTACTGCAGTCTGCAGAAATCGCACCTGCTGCGGTTAGTTTTATTGCCCACAGCACCACGCAAGCCACCAATGCACTGCTTGAAGGTGACCTTGCCCATGTCGGCATAATTGGTATGGGAGCTGGTGCTAATGCTATTCTTGCAAATTCATCAACAAAGTTAGGGCGCATTCCTGTTGCATCCGGTTGCTTCTTAGAAACTACTCATAGGTTTCTAAATTCGCACACGGTCACTGAAGAGTTGGTGCGCAAAACAATACTTGAGTTAAAAGAGCTAGGATGTACAGCCATAGCTGCTAGTGAGGCTTTTGCCCCGGATCAACCCGATAACGAGCAGTTAGTCTTGAAGGTCGCTCAGGAGCTTGGAATATTAGCAACAGCTGGGTCAGAAGTTAGTCAGCTATACGGATTGAAAGTACGAACCAGAACTGCGGCAATCAATGCTGGCATTTTGCCTAAGATGATTGAGAGTGCTGATCTGACTGAGCGAAGTGTAAGAGAAGCTGGCATTGGCGCACCTATTATGATCATGAGATCTGATGGTGGTGTAATGGACATTGATGCCATGCGCAAACGACCAATTCTATCAATTCTCTCTGGGCCAGCAGCTGGTGTAGCTGCCGCTATGATGTTTTTGCGTATCTCCGATGGAATTTTTCTCGAAGTCGGTGGTACAAGTACCGACATTTCAGCTATTGCTAACGGACGAGCGTTGATTCGCTCTGCCGAGATCGGTGGCCATCGCATCTATATGCGCACCCTCGATGTGCGCACAGTTGGTGTCGCTGGCGGTTCACTCAGCCGTTTGTCTGGTAAAGCGGATGGTGAAATTTTTGCAGTTGGTCCACGTAGCGCTCATATTGCCAATCTTGGTTATGCATCGTTTAGTGGCGCTTTGACGGAAGGTGAGTTCTCTGTTTCTACAGTTAGTCCCCTGAAAAGAGATCCTACCGATTATGTGGCTTTAAGTCGGCCTGATGACAGTCAGCCTAGTCTTAGTGTTACTCCCACCTGTGCTGCGAATTTGCTCGGTCTGGTACCACAAGGTAATTGCGCTAGTGGTAATTTAGAGACAATTGGTCAAGCATTTGCTGCGCTTTCTAAACATTTGAGCAAGCCTGATGAGAAAGCAAAAGCTGACAGCTCAGCCTCTTTGGCGCTGGCGACAAAAATTCAGAAACTGGCTTCAGCTCAATGTATACCTGTGGTAAGAAAGCTTATCGCTGAACACAAATTGGATGCTGAGCTTGTTGATTTAATTGGTGGCGGTGGTGGTGCTGCTGCTATTGTGCCTTTTGTCGCTAAAGAAATGAACCTGCGCTTTAGCTTGGCTGAGCATGCTGATGTAATCTCGGCAATCGGTGTTGCCATGGCTTTAATTCGTGAGACTGTTGAGCGCCAGGTGGCTAATCCAACTCATTCAAGTGAAACTATTTTGGCTATGCGGCAAGAAGTTTTTGATGCAGTTCATAAAATGGGTGCAGAACCCTCTACTATTGAAGTTCATGTTGAGATCGATAGTAAAACCTCTGTGGTGCGAGCTACTGCCAGTGGCGCGACCAAAATGACAACCAGCGCTGGTAAAGTTTCACTTTCGCCAGAAGCGAGACAAACTCTGGTTGCCGAATCTATGAGAGTGCCTGTAGCTGAAGTGCATGAGATATGCGCCAATGATTACTTTGTGGTGTACGGTGCAACGCGTAAGCCCCATGGCGGTTTTCTTGATTTCTTTAGCTCTGCTAAGAAAGCGTTGCGTATTCTTGATAGGGACGGAGTGGTGCGTCTTCAAGCGAGCAATGGTCATGCCAAGGCAGCCTTAAAGGAAGAGGCTGAAGGTGTGATATTGAGTTTGATAGAGGCGCACGCGAGTTGGGGGGATGCTGGTAAGACTATTCCAAGCATGATCTTGTTGCTTGGCGCCAAGATAGTCGACCTTTCTGGTCTACTGGATCAGGAGCAGGTTGTTGCCCTGGCTCGTGCCGAGCTGGCGAATGTAGCAAGTGCTGCTACTGTTTTGATTGTTGCTAAGCTAACCTAAATTCAATGCAAATAGATTCGCCTACATTTCATAAGGGTATTGCCGAGTTTAATCGACAAGAGTTTTATGAATGTCATGAGACTCTTGAAGAGTATTGGCTAAGTCTTGCCATTGATGTTCCTCACAAAGAGCTGATTCAAGGAATCATTCAAATCGCCGTGGCTTTTTATCATTTGCGTCGCAATAATGTCAAGGGTGCTCTTAAATTGTTGCTTCGGGGAAATCGACGCTTGGAAGTATATCTGCCCACTAGTGCCGGTCTTGAGCTGTCTGATTGTTTTGCCACAGTCTTGGCTGATATTGCCTTGATAGAAGCTGGGTGCGCATTTGACGATCCAAGGGTGAAAATTCCAACAATTCAAAACAACTGGCCTGCATAAGTTGTTGAATTGAAGTCAACCAGCTATTATCAACGTTCGGGCATTCCTGTTTACTAGAATCTGAACGTGAAAAGCAACACTATCCTGGTCGTAGACGATGAGCAATCAATCACCACTCTATTGAGTGAGGTGCTCAAGAAGGCTGGCTATGCAGCCAGTATTGCCAATGACGGCTTTAAGGCAATCGCTGCCTGCAAGGTTCGTACACCTGATGCCATTATTTTAGATTTGCATATGCCCCTCATGGGTGGTATCGAAGTCTACAACCGCCTGCGGGCAGATGATAAAACTTCGGCTATTCCGATAGTTTTCCTGGCCGCACGAGATAAGCCTTTGCCGACCTTTACCGGGGACGGTGCCAGCAACGAAGACATTCTATTCAAGCCTGTTGAGGCTAATGAATTGTTGTCACGTGTCAAGAGCGTGCTTAAGGAAAAAGCTCTTCGTGATGAACTACGACGTAAAGAGGCCCAGCTAAAAGAGCTTTCATTGACAGATGCTTTGACCGAGCTTAAGAGCAGTCGCTATTTGGATGAATTCATGCAAATTGGTATTCGCCAGGCAAAGCGCTACAGCGTACCGTTTTCTTTAGTTATTATGGAAATTGATCACCACCAGGACCTTTTCAAATCGTTGGGTCAGGATGCCTTTGACAAAGTAGTAAGCCAGGTGGCGCAAATCGTTGCCAAGCAGATGCGAGAGTCTGACATTGTTGTTCGCACTAATACCTCCGAGTTTACTGTTGTGCTCACCTGCACTACTAAAGAAGGAGCTATCGAGGTGGCCGAGCGTCTTCGTACCTCAGTGGCTGCATCTGTGTTAGCCGTCGGATCCGAATCGAAAGCAGTGACTGTTTCGGTTGGTATTTGTCAGTTTGCTAAGCACATGGACGACGAGGGTAAACTTCTGATGTCTCACGGCCGTGCCGCTGTTGAGCATGCGCATAGTAGTGGCGGTAATATGACCTTGATGGCTGAATAGAGCTAGTCACAAGAGCCAGCAATTCACCACCAGTAATGGCATCTCGGTTAAGGAAAAGCTATATAAAATGCTGGCATATTTGAAAGGCGTGATCGTCACAAAAGAGATTTCTGGCGGCCCCGTCGATCGCCTAGTTCTTGATGTCAATGATGTAGGCTACGAGCTTTCTGTGGCTCATTCTGCTTTGTTGCAGCTTGGGCAGATTGGCGACTCTGTAACTGTTTATACTTCGATTGCTATTCGCGAAAGTGAGTGGACTATATTCGGATTTCGGGATGTTAGTGAGCGGCAGCTTTTCAACCTATTGCAGTCAGTGACCGGAATAGGACCGAAGCTTGCTCTCGGGCTTGTTGGTACTCTTGGCATTGAGACACTTGTAGAAGCTGTACTGAGCGAGAATCAAAAGATGATTTCCCAGGCTCCTGGTGTGGGGGCGAAAGTGGCGCAGCGAATAATTCTTGAGCTGAAAACTAAAATGGAAGAGTTTTCTCAGACTCTTGGTAGTAAGCCTCTAGAGCCATTTGTCGGTAAGTCTGCTGTGTTTGAAGAAGTAACTGATATATTGGCTAACCTTGGATACACCGCCACCGAGATTCATGCTGCTTTGAAAAAGGCAAAAGAAAAGAACATCGAAGCCGACAGCGCTGAAGAGCTAGTTCGATTCGCATTGAAAGCTCTTAGCGCGCCGCAATCTGTTTAGTGACCAGCTTAGGGCTGAAGTAAGAAAAAGGCGTTGTAAATCTGACGACGGATCCGACGTTAGAAAAAGACGTTGCAAATCTAACGACGGATCCGTGTAAGAAAAAGGCGCTGTAAATCTAACGACGGATCCGTGTAAGAAAAAGACGTTGTAAATCTAACGACGGATCCGACGTTAGAAAAAGACGTTGCAAATCTAACGACGGATCCGTGTAAGAAAAAGGCGCTGTAAATCTAACGACGGATCCGTGTAAGAAAAAGACGTTGTAAATCTAACGACGGATCCATGTAAGAAAAAGGCGCTGTAAATCTAACGACGGATCCGTGTAAGAAAAAGGCGCTGTAAATCTAACGACGGATCCATGTAAGAGAAAGGCGCTGTAAATCTAACGACGGATCCGATGTAAGAAAAAAGTGCTGTAAATCTAACGACGGATCCATGTAAGAGAAAGGCGCTGTAAATCTAACGACGGATCCGATGTAAGAAAAAAGTGCTGTAAATCTAACGACGGACCCGTGTTAGAAAAAGGCGTTGTAAATCTAACGACGGATCCATGTAAGAAAAAGGCGTTGTAAATCTAACGACGGATCCGTGTAAGAAAAAGGCGCTGCAAATCTAACACCGCGAGCGGTGCCAACACAATTCGATTTTGAGCTCAATGAATATTTCATCAAATTCTTTGTCTAAACATTGAACTCTTCCCCTCGTTTGAGCGTTTGTAAAAGTAGCCCCTAGACACGAGGTGGAATCATGAACTGTCACCGTAACATTGTGGCCTTTATCCAGCGCCTACCTCAAGATAGCTGGTTTGCCACACGCCAAGTCCTTGAATTTGGCAGTCGCGAGGCGGTCGACCAATCACTATACCGTCTGGTCAAATGCGGATTTCTTCTGCGAATTGCTAGAGGGGTATTCACGCTGAGTGATGACCGGCCAAAAGTATTTGAGCCTCTTGCAGTCGCCTCATTCAAAGCCAGTGCATTTAGGAAGAGTGTCGCTGTTCATGGTTTGGACATTGCTAAGAAACTGGGCTTGGTAAGCTATACAAATGACGACCCAACTTTTTGTGTTCATGGTGTGAGCAGTTCGTTCCAATCTGTTGAAATGAAAATTTGTCTGCAGAATTTTTCAGCTCGAAAAACTGCCCTCGGTGATTCACCGTTGGGACAAGTAATTCGAGCTCTTTGGTTTCTTGGCAAAGATCGTTGTGATAGCCAGGCTGTTCAGGCTGCTATGGCTATGCTCAATTCCGATGAGATTCAAGAACTGACATCATCGCCACACCTAATGCCGGGTTGGCTAACTAAAATAGTGCGCTATGCAAACGGATGGCAGCCAGAATCCCTATTCTTTTAGGAATTCAAACTCATAGGGTTGGTCTGGTGGCGCCGCTTCCTCTGTGCCTTCTTCCCGCCTTGGATGAATTGCTTCGAGGGTATACATAAGATAACTAGCCAGCGAAAGAACTCTGGCTGTTTGGGCTACCCCAACGGGCGCATTTCCCGGTAGGCCTTTATACCGTTCCATAAAGCCGGCCAATAAATCGGCGATGCCGAGATTTTCTTGGGCTGTTGATTCAAGACTTGCCAGTGGTCCAGTTTCTTGATCGAAGGCTTGTCTAATCAGTTCGACGCCTGTGGCGTTGATGTTGCCTGAGACCATAAGGCTAATAGCGTCTTCGATTTCTTTGACGGCTAGTACTACCGCTTGTCCATATTGTCCCAGCTCAAACGCTTTCCAGCTGGCGTGGTAAATGCGGGGATGAGCTAGAGCATCTATGTAGTCGCCGCACGGGGGCTCTGGAATAACGGCAACCATTTTGCGGAAGCCATTTAGTCTATCGAGCCTACCCATTACAATTGGTGGAAACTCCTCTAGGTCGCGTTCAAAGTCATCTAGCTTTAGGCTTGGTTGAACATAAACATTTGAGGCGAAGTAAAGAGAAACGCTTTCAGACGAAAAGTACTCTTTTAAAGAGTTTGAAGTGTGAACAACCCAGTCCCAGTTTTGTCTCTTGAGTTGGTCCATCATTTCTCTTGAATCAGCTTTCCTTTGCAGTAGGCTGCGGCCCCGAAGAATCATTTCGTCTATGGCCTGCTCTACTCGTTCCTTGGGGACGGCTAGAGTTAGTCCTATTGCTGGAACGGGAGGAAGCTGGTTCATATTGGCCTCACTTTAGACGTATGACGAACTACTTATAAGGATGAATACCGGGAACGAGGATTTCTATTTTAGACTAAGGGCTGATCGGTAGCTATCGCTTGGTTTATACTTAATTAGATAGAAGTTTGGATGTGCTACTGCATTTGGTGGCGAGCTTTGGCAAGGTCTCGTGAGCGTTTTCCTTCATAGACTAACTAACGGTTTGATTTGTCTGGTTCTTGTGGTGGCCTTCACTGCTGTACCGGCCTTTGGCGTTGCTAAGCCGTTGCCAATTGGTTTTTTGACTACGGCACAGTTTGTCTTCTATTTTATGGTTTTTTTGACAGCTTTTGCAGCCGGTGCCCTCGGTCCGCCAGCGGCCGTAGAACGCTGGCTTAAGCCGGTTGGTTTAAGTGAATGGAATGAACGCATAGGCTTTTTTACCTACGGTTCTCTTTATCTCACCAGCGCCTTGCTTTGTATGCGCATGAAGCTCGCCATTTTTGGTACATACGACCAAGCTTACCTAAGCGCTTATGTCGGTTGGATATTGACTGCCGTCGGGTCCTATTTGTTCGTTATAGGCCTGGCTGCACCGAAAAGAATCAAAAAAATTACCTATCCTCATTATCTCGGTGTCATATTTCTTGCTTCTGGATTGGCGTTTTCTCACCTGACCTGGTTTCCGCTACTTGCGTTGCCAGGAATTTTGGTTTTCATGGGGTGGCGTATAGAGAAAATTGAAAGCGCGCAAGAGGTAGAGCCAGTCAGCCTTCCGGCCGGTGTCTTCCGCGTAATTCCATTTTTCTACTGAGAGAAATGCTGATGGTTAGTGATTGTTTATCTCAACATTAAATGTCAAGCATTGCTTCCTCTTGAGAAGCACTCATAATGCTATTAAGGACAAGCGGAACAAATGCTCCCTCCCAATGCTTGCTCAATGGGAACGGAATCAGTGTTCAAGCGCTTGAAAGCGATTGAAGCGTATATGTATTGCGCAGCAATTCCCCTAATTGGCCTTAAGGAGAGCATAAAATGAACGAGACGACCCTCTCAAACGACGAAAGACGATGCCTGCAAATGTGGTTCCGGCAGGCTATTGCGAAGCTTGAGCTTGAAGAAGTGACCGATGTAATGCTGAAAGAGTATCCTGTTGAAGTCGAAACCGATTCAACATTGGCACACAGACCGACTGTATCGCGTAGACGGGTTTCGCGTTCGAGATTAACTTCTCACCTGAAAGAACTAGTTGTCTAAGTCGATTGACAATTCCCCCCTAACTATCTGGCTTGGCGTTAAAAAGCTATTAAACAGGAAGGCTTAGCCTTCCTGTTTTGGTTTCTTTCATTAATTTGGTGGACATTGACTAAGTTCATTGAACTTTAGCTGGCGGTTGGACGTTGTTAATAGGGGGAATTACTTAGAATTAGGGATAAGGGATATTTAGATTAGCCCTAGAGGAGCATGATGAGTCCGCGACCATACGTACCACTGCATTTGCACACGGAATATAGTCTGCTGGATGGTGCCACCATGATTAAAGATCTGGTGAAGAAGGCCAAAGCCGAAAATATGCCAGCTGTGGCGATTACCGATCATGGTGTCATGTATGGTGCTGTAGAGCTGACCAAGAAATGCCAAGAAATTGGAGGAATTAAGCCAATTATTGGCTGTGAAGCCTACATCATAGACGGCGATATTAAAGACAAGTCGGCAAAGCAGCCGCTTTATCACCTGACGATGTTGGCCCGAAATAAAGAAGGCTACAAAAATCTAGTTCGTCTCAATTCGCGTGCTCACTTGCAAGGGTTCTACTACAAGCCGCGTATTAACAAGCAAATGCTTGCCGATCAGAGAGAAGGACTGATTATTCTGTCTGGCTGTCTAGGTGCTGAACTCTGTCAGCATTTGCTTAAGGATGAATACCAGAAGGCGCTTGAAGTAGCGGACTGGTACAAACAGACTTTTGGCGAAAACTACTATATCGAGATTCAAGATCACGGCATGCCAGAAGACCGTAAGGTCAACCGCTCACTTGTACAGATCGCTCGCGCATTGAACATCAAGCTATCTTGTACTAACGATAGTCACTTTACAAATAGACAAGATGCTAAAGCGCACGATTGCTTGCTTTGCATTCAGATGGGCAAGAACGTTACCGACTCCAACCGCATGAAGTTCACAGGTTGGGAGTACATAAAGAACGGCGATGAGATGGCTTATCTCTTTCGCGATCACCTTGATACCGAGATTATTGAAGAGTCCATTTTAAGTACACTAGAAATAGCCGACAAAGTAGAAACTGTAAAATTGGCTAGTGAGCCACGCTTGCCAAATTTTGAGGTGCCAGCTGGACACACCGCCGAGAGCTTCCTTAACCGCAAAGTGTTCGATGGTCTGCGAGAACGCTTCCCGGATTGGACTCAAGAAGTCGAAGACCGAGCGTTTCGAGAGCTAAAAGTTATCGAAGACATGAATTTTGCTTCGTACTTTTTGATTGTGGCCGACTTCATGGACTACGCTCGAAAGAAGGATATTCCGGTTGGCCCCGGGCGAGGTTCTGCGGCTGGGTCGATCGTTGCCTACGCTTTAGGTATCACCAATATTGATCCGCTGCGCTACAACTTGCTCTTTGAGCGCTTCTTGAACCCTGAACGTAAGAGTATGCCCGATATCGATACAGACTTTTGTATTGAACGTCGCGGTGAAGTTATTAAGTACTGCGCTGAAAAGTATGGCGAAGATCACGTTGCTCAGATTATTACTTTTAACCGCATGACCTCTAAGGCAGTTATCAAAGACGTTGCTAGAGTTCTAGAATTTCCCTTTGGTGAATCTAACAAGCTGGCAAAGATGGTTCCTGTGGTGCGCGGTAAGCCCACTCCACTTGATGAAATGGTGGAAGAACACCCTGAATTTAAGAAGATCTACCAGACCGATGACAATGCAAAGCAAGTAATTGATCTTGCTCGCAAACTTGAGGGCTGCAACAAAACCTTTGGTATGCACGCTGCTGGCGTAGTTATTTCTGATGTGCCAATGGAAGAAATGATTCCGTTGCAGCGCAATAACGACGGAACTATTATTGCCCAGTTTTATATGGAAGACGCGGCCTATGTAGGTTTGGTCAAGATGGATTTTCTTGGTCTGCGCAACTTGACTATGATCGATAAGGCCTGCAAACGCATCAAGGAAACTCGCGGAATAGAGATAATTCCTGACAAGATTCCCCTTGATGATGAGAAGACTTTCCAGACTATTTCAAACGGCGACCTCGCTGGTGTTTTCCAGCTAGAGACTTCGGCCGGCATGAAGCAAGTAGCTCGTGATATGCGTCCTTCTAACATGGAAGACATTTCAGCTTTGATTGCTCTCTACCGACCAGGCCCACTCGACTCAGGCATGATCGATAAGTTTATCGATTGTAAGCATGGCAAGACCAAAATTACCTATCAAACTCCGCTGTTAGAGAGCATTCTCAAGCCCACTTATGGCCAGATTGTTTACCAAGAGCAAATCATGCAGATTGCTCAGGTGCTTGGTGGTTATAGTCTTGGCCAAGCCGACTTATTGCGTCGAGCCATGGGTAAAAAGCTGCCTGCCGAAATGGAGAAGCAGCGCGAGTTGTTTTGTGCTGGGTGTGCCAAGAATTCAGTCAGTCCTGAAATTTCCAATAATCTTTTTGACATTATGGTGCAGTTCGCCGAGTACTGCTTTAACAAATCACACAGTGCTGCCTACGGTGTGGTCACCTATCAGACAGCCTACCTCAAAACCCATTACCCGGTTGAGTATATGGCTGCGGTGCTCTCGTCCGTTTCCGGTGATACCGAAAAAGTGCAGAACTACATTGCAGAGTGTCAGGCCATGGGCATTCCTATCTTGCCGCCAGACATGAATATATCGGGCTCCGACTTCACTTCAGATGGTGGCAGTATCCGCTTCGGTCTTTCCGCCACCAAGGGGCTTGGTGACGGCGCTGTTCAAGCTATTGTGCAAGAGCGCGCGCGTGGTGGCATTTTTTCGACCATGCAAGACTTTCTTGACCGCATCGATTTGAGGTTGGTCAACAAAAAGTCGTTAGAATCTTTGATCAAATCAGGTGCCTGCGTTGGTTTGGGGATGAGCCGCAAGCAGGCTTTGACCAATTTAGACTCACTGGTAGATGCCGCTAACCGCAGACAAAACCAAAAGAACACCGGTCAAATTAGTTTGTTTAGTTTTGGAGAATCGCAAGGCATTAACTTAGAGACCCCATTGATTGGCGATCCGTCTGAGTTTGGAGAAGGCGAACTGCAGACGATGGAGCATGAGTTACTCGGCTTCTACGTTACCAGTCATCCTTTGAAGCGCATTGCTAATCGTCTTAAATACGTCACTACTCATTCTGTCAAAGAAATGAAAGAGTGCCCCGATGGTACTACTGTTATTCTTGGTGGCCTGGCCAATTCGATAGAAAAGAAACTGACTAAGCAAAATAAGCTGCTCTGCATTATTCACTTAGAAGACCTCACAGGCAAAGCTGAAATCGTTCTGTATAGCGAGGCTTTAGAAAAGGTATCTTCTGATGTACTTGTGCCGCAGTCATTGCTTTTGATTAAGGGGAAGGTGAAGAAGAACGAAGAAAGCACTTCTGTGATGGGCTCTAGCATTAGAAGAATTGGTGACGCTTCGATGGTTGACGTCATTTTTAGTGCCAACCAGTCGTTTGCCGATCTGCATCGACTGAAAGATTTGCTTATTTTGCACAAGGGTGAAGATCCTGTCTTGCTGCACTTCCCTCAAGGGAAACGCTCTTCGGCAATCCTGGTCGGAGCGCAGTTCTGGGTTGATGCCAGTTCAAGCTTGCCTGCGGCAATTGAAACTAATTTTGCCGAGTCGGTCAAAGTTAGAGTCAATAAAATCCACATTTAGGCAGTTTTAAATTTGTTCAGAGTGTGATTGTGGGCTGTTTTTGTTCAAGTCTAAAGCAAAGTAAAGCGCTTCTTTGCAGGATAGAGCAAAACTGTTTACACCAGGAACATTTACTGTAGAATACGTCTTTCGATCTACTTCTTTACGGAGGTTGATGCACCACACAACGCCCAACTCCCAGGCCTATCCAAGTTCGGACTAGTCTTTATCTGGTGTAGATAAGCGTTTCGTGTACCCCGCCAGGAAATGAATATAAAGCAAAAGCCAAGGCTCGCGCTTTTTGAAACCTTTCTGGATCTTTCGGATACCAATTTCAATGCGTTTGAATCGTCAAACGCCCAGGGGGAAGAAACATGTTTGGACCACATTTGATCCTAGAAGCTTATGGTTGCCCAAAAGAACTTTTGGCAGACATGACACTAATGAGTCAAACTCTCGATGCTTATCCAGCAAAGCTAGATATGACCAAGATTATGCCGCCTTATGTCTTCACATACCACGGTACTGTAGAAGACGATTGGGGAGTTAGTGGAGTCGTTCTCATTGCTGAGTCGCATATCTCCATCCATTCTTTCCCAGAGAAAGGCTTCGCCACTCTCGACATTTTCTCTTGTCGTGATTTCAACGTCGATGACGCCATTGAATATTTCTGCCAGATCTTTAAGCCAGAAAGCTACGATAAAGAGGTCTTGATGAGAGGACGTGAGTTCCCTCGCAGTATGCCTAAAGCTCAGACAATTGTCGAAGCAGAACGAGTAAGACTGACCGCTGTGTAAGCGTTGACCTGAAGAATCGGCCACGGCCATTCACTTGTATTTTTAAAACGGTTGGTTCTTGCCAGAGAGCCAACCGTTTTTATGATCAGCATATTTGGATAACGGCAATTTTTTCCAACAGTCATGATCTCCAAGAGCCATTCTCTTGCGATCCTTGATTAGAAACGAGCATTTTTTTGGTACATAGACTGTAGCGTTGGAGAGGAGAGAATGGTCAAAGCCCTACCTATACCAGAGCAAAGGCTACCAGAGCAAAGACAAGTTCGATTTCCCGATAATCGCTCGCTGGGCGAGCTCTATGTTGTGGATAGCGTCGGGAAGTCTGAATTTTGGGGTGAGGCAACTGGCTTAGTCGATGTGCCCTCAGGAAAAGACCTAGCCCTCTACTATAGTTTTGACCCGACCTTTGGCTTGAGCCCGCTCATTGAGGTATCGCCCGATGCACTATCAAGCATTTCCTTTCTTGGCTCTGACATCAATGATGAAGAACTAGCCTCAATTGGCCGTTTGGTCGGTCTCAAAGAAATTGATATTAGTTGTACAGCTATTGGAGACCGTGGATTAGCCTATCTCGCGCCACTGGAGAGGTTGACCAAGCTCAATCTTTCATCGACAAAAGTGACTGATCAGGGCCTAGTCGTTTTGGCTCAATTGCAGTACTTGGAAGAACTTGTTTTGGACGATACCCATATTGGCGATAGCGGTTTGTCCCACATCGCGCAATTGCCAAGGCTCAAGACTTTGAGTCTTTCATTTACGCGTGTAACCAATAAGGGCCTGCCCAAGCTTAAAGAAGTTGGGCAACTAGAGAGGCTGCGCCTAAATTGCACTCGCATTGGTGATGATGGCCTAATTCATGTTGCCCGCATGAAGGGCCTCAAAGAGCTATGGGTGCGCAGTACTGACGTTACCTATCCGGGCTTGGTTGAGCTGACGAAATGGCTAAGCGACTGTGAAATTATCCGCTGAGCATAGTGTTCTGCTGGATAGCGGTCCGTTTATAGGGTTTGTTTTTGTTTCTTGCCAGCAATACCTTTCTTGCTAAATGGATTTAGCTTCGAGAAGGTACTTGTCATTTTCTCGGAAAATGCCATGCCGCCTTTTGAATCTTTTGCCGCCGCAGCGACAGCTTTTTCAGAAATCAACTCGTCAGTCTCAGGTAAGTTCGATGATTTCCTTGGCTTGGTTGAAGCCATGCTCTCCTTGATTAAGTCGCTTTGAGAGTTTGCTGACGCCAGTTTCTTTTTGCTTCCTTGGCTCTGCTCTCTGCTCGCCACAAATGGAGTAGCTAGGCCAACAGCTGTACTACCTCCTTTACTTTTCTTTTCGAAAGGATTGGGCATGTGTGGTACACCAATGGTAGCGATTTTTCCGCTGCCGCCCTTGATTTTTTCGCCAGTTGCTTTAAAGCCGCTGCCTAGCATTGCGGCGCCCTTGGCAATGACGCTGCCGGAAGCTTTGGCACCATTAGCAATGCCGCTGCCAACTTTCTTACTGCCGCTGACTACACCGCTGGTGGTGGCCTTTAGAGTTTTTGTCACCATGTTGTCTTGGCTCTCACCGGCGCTATGTTTGGCTGCTGAGGCAATTGAGGAGGTTTCGATTTCGTCGCCAACAGGAGTCTCTTTGACGGTTTTGCTCTCAGCTTTGCCTACTGCTACTTTTGTGGACTTTTCCTTAGACGGTTTTTCTTTTACTGCATTTGCCATTTTCGCTTCAGGCTCTTGCTCTGATTTAGCTTTGCCCTTACCTAACATAGGAAGAGAGGGCATGCTCGGCAGACCGATTTTAGGGAACTTACCGAAAAGTTTGCCGCCAGTGGCCCCAGATTCCGCGACAGCAGAATTTTGTTTCATGGCTTTGCCATTGCCGCCGCCTGGTGCTGTGACATAGGTAGTAGTGCTAGAGATGTCTTCAACCTTTGTGGAGCTAGGTTCATTCTTGTGAATCGGTGGCAACCCTTTCTTAGCTCTGGCCTTATTGTTCTTCTCTTCTACTTCTTTGGCAGTTGGCGCTTGAACATGAGCATAAGGATCGAGCGAAGAAGATGGGCCTGCTGTGGCTGGATTTGTTGTAGCTGAATAGGTGCTTGCTATCAAAAGACAGACCAGGCTCACGGGTACATACCGTTTAGAAGCTGTCATCAGTGCCATTCTCCCTGTTTCGCGGAAATCCAATCTAAGTGGATGGTAACTGAGAAGTTATAGCACATCTCTGGTAGTAGTAAGGAGCTGCTTAATGGCCGCTAATTGCCTGCCGAGGGTAAATTACAAGGGGATAGCCGAACATTAAAATACCTATAGTTTGAAGTTCAAATGTTTATAATTTCACTTCAACGGTATTATTGAATTAGTGTTTTATTGTCACTCGGCCTTTTTCAGCAATTTAGGAGTCTGCATGCAAGACTTTCAAACCCAACCAGTGGTCTTTATATTTATTGTTTTGGGCGTGAGTGCCTTCACGTTCCTATTTCTAGGTGCCAAGAAGGCTTTTTTTGAACCATACACAGGGCCAGACGAGCAATAGTTAAGCGACGCTTATTTTTCGCTGTTTCTTTTTACTATTTCTACTGAGCAAGGGGCCTCAGTCAATACCGCTTGTGAAACACTGCCAAGGAAGAGTTTTTCTATTCCTTGGCGCCCATGCGAGCCCATTACAATCATATCGGCGTGCCATTCCCGTGCGCATTCGACGATTCGTTCTTTGACGTTACCTTCTAGTACTTCGATTGCTACAGGCTTTGAGTCAGCAGTTAACTGTTTTTCTTCAGCCTTTAGGCATTGCCATAAGCGCTCTGCGGTTTCCTCAACCAGGGTGGTTGCTTCATCAAGCCTTTCTTGCTGCGCTTCGATGGCCAAAGGGACGTAGCCGGAATGCCAGCCAGCTAGCTCCGGGTGAAAGGGTTCTAAGACTGTAATTACCTTAAAAAGAGTCTCTGTAGGCCAGGCTCTAGTAGCAATAGAATCGATGGCTAGCTTGGAGCAGGGTGAGCCGTCTACGGCCAGTAATATCTTCATTCACTTTCTCTGTTTCTCGATTTAGTGCGCATGTCGCTAATCAGGCCGCCTAAACCAATGATAGCAACCAAAACGACAAGGCGATTGCCGAGGCGAGGAAGTCTCCCTAGTTCAGGAATTGCAGCGATAGCTGTGAGGATCAAGGTCGTGGCCGCCACCGCAAACCAGCTGATAAGTATTTTCTTTCTGGTCTCTTGCGATTCTTGACTAAGTCGTTTGCAAACTAGGTCACTAAAAGTATTGGCGAAAATATTGATACCGAGCCCCATGCCCACGACGTAGCTTATCTGCACAATGGCAATACAGCCTAAGGCCATTGGCGCTAAGGCATCGGTCTGGAAGGCAAGGCGTGATGCTGATAGTAAGATTGTTGTATATAAAAAAGCACTGGCTAGGCAAACTAAGAAATTTTTACGACAACACTCCTGGGCCCCAGCCACCATTCTTTTGGCAAATATTTTTGCTACGCAAGCAGAGAGCATTAGGATGAAAAATAAGCGGCCCAATGGCCATCGTTGATTGATGGCATCGCGGAAAAATAAAAACGGTCGACGCAAATCATTGTCTAGAACAATTGGTGGGCTCTCCTCCAGATTTATCCAGTGAAATTTTTTGGCTATGAAACCTGGGCGGGTGTTCCAGGTTGAGGGGGCGTTTCCCCCTTGTGAGTTTGAGGCCGCCTGTGGGTCCGGTGCCTGGCCATAGCTGAGCGGGCAAACAGCTGAAGTTAGGAACAAAAATGAGAAAACTAGCAGAAGGTGCAACATTTTTGGCGCTGTCATGCTGGAGTTCCTATCTGTCTTTGCTCTAGTTGTTGGTGCTCAATCAAGGGCTTGAGGGCAATAAATACCATGAGGGCAAGTAGCCACGAGCCTATGTTCCAGAGCGATTCATCGAGCTGCACCCCGTAAGCGGATGCTAAGGCGAAGGTTGTAAAGGAGAGGATGGCTAGCGAAATTTCGCCATAACGATTTTTGTGAATTTTCGTTGTAGCTGTAATTGTCTTGTCTGTGCTCATCTCGCTGTTGCTTAGAGCGCTGGCACCAGTCTCTGAAACGGGCTCTGCCATAACCGCTTGCATAATGCTTGCTGTGAGAAGATCTGCTTGCGGTACCTCATATATTGGTAAAGCTGCTGCAGCTTCAATCAGCATGCGATTGGCCGCTTGATAGTCGCGGCAGTTGGCGCAGTCGCTCAAGTGCTCTTGGTAGTCGCTAGTAAGACTTAGCTGGCTTGGGTCAATCTCCTTGCCTAATAGGCCGGCATCAACTATTTGATCGACTAGTTCTTCTAGTCGTTCTTTTGTTCGATTACAGTCCACTGACATTGTCTGCCCTCCCTGATTTATCTAAAATGAGCTTGCGCAAGCGGTCCTTTGCTCTGGATAATAGTGTGCGCACGGTGTTCTCATTTTCTTGCATTGATTTACTAATTTCTTCGTAGCTAAATTCGAACTGGTAGCGCAAGACGAAAGCTTGTCTGTGTCTTAATGGCAAGAGCGCTAAGGCTTGATTGAGTTTTTCCACGAACATGGTGTGCTCAGCGTCGACACTGGCGTCTATGTTTGTTGATGGTTCTAAATATGGTTCATCACAGAGCAATTGATCGAGTGAAACTGTCGATTTTGATTGGCGCAAATAATCTAAGGCATTGTTGGTGGCAATTTTGATCAACCAAGGCTTTACTGTCGTATAGTGCTTCTGGTCAAATTGTTTTAGGTTGCGGAAAGCCTTCAAGAAAGCATCTTGAGTTAAATCTCTTGCCACCTCGCTATCTTGCACCATGCGATTAAGCAAGTTGTAGACCAAACCCTGGTGTCTTTTTACCAGTACTTCGAAGGCACGGCGATCGCCAGCCAGGGTTTTCTTTATGCAGGCAAGGTCTTCGCTATCGATGTTGGGAGAGTTACTTTCCACTGACATGCACTAAAGAGTTTCTCCGATGTGGCTAGAGAATCTCCTGCCAAACATTTTGTTGTCTCCAAAAATCTTACAAGCATTGTGCAGCTTTTCTTTCTGTTCACTACTGAGCAGTGCTCTGACTTTGAGAAATGATTCCAGGCGATCATCCATCAACTCTTGATGTAACGCCCTTAGCTCTTTGGCTTTGCTGCGTAAGGTGGCAGTTGAGCTGTCTGAATTATCTAAGCTCGTGGCTGATGAAACAAAATCTTTCATGCCTGCCTTGAGTGCCTCTCTTTTAGCTTGGTTGGCCTTGCGCTTGCTGTTTACTAGTTCGGATATTTCTTTTTTTTGGCTGTCACTAGCGTCAATTCGATTGAAGAAACGTTTGAGAGCGTGCTTTACCACAGCTTCTTCGAACTCAGGGTCGCTACCCGACTGCTGTACCTGTGAAACTAAGAACGTGGTCTCTTCTGCAGACTTTTCCGCCCATGCCGCAAGGTTGCTGCTCGCGGCGAGCATTATGGCCCCTGTCGCCAAAGCGATTGCTGTGTATTTATGATTAATCCAGTTTTTCATGAGTGGAACCCCCAAAAAGGAAAGCGAAAAAGAACGGTGCTGTGGTCTTGCACTATCCATTACGGGAGCCCAGCCAAAAAGTTTCAGTTTTCCGATCACTTTAAACTAGTTTGGCTAATTCGCTTATAGGGAGTGAGGCTTCGAAGTCTACCTGACCTAGTTTTGTATGAGGTATTACAAGTTTGATAGTCTCTCCGCTGCGTTTTTTGTCAGCGGTCATAAGATGAACAAGCTTGTCCTTAACCAGTCCTTTCGGAATTTCATAGGGCAACTCTGCTCTGATTAAAATTTCTTTGACCCGCTCAAGGGCATCTTTGCCTATTTTCTTTTGGGCGACAGCATATTTGGTGGTTTGGGCCATGCCAATAGCAATGGCTTCACCGTGAGATAGTTCGCTGCTGCTGTCAGCTGTGGCTGTCTCTAGGGCGTGACCCAAAGTATGACCTAGATTTAGCGAACGGCGGATGGTTGATTCATGTGGATCGCGAGCAACGACGAAGAGTTTCATTTTTATGCAGCTTGTGATCAAGCCTGAAAGCACTGGGTCATCGTGTTCTACAACATTGCGTAGCATATCCTCAATAATGTCGATTAGTGGTCTTGGGCCCTTCTCGTAGTCGGTGGCCTTGGTTGCAGTGTCTTCAATCAAAGCATATTTGAGAATCTCAGCTAGGCCTGAGGTTAATTGGCGCCTTGGTAGCGTTTCTAAGACTTCTTGGTCAGCTAATACAGCTTTGGGGAAGAAGAATGTACCAGCCAGGTTTTTGCCAGAGGGCAGATTGATAGCGTTCTTGCCACCGATGGCTGCGTCTACTTGAGCTAAGAGAGAGGTCGGCACTAGCACTAGGTTGAGGCCGCGCATATATGTAGAACAAGCAAAGCCAGCGAGGTCTGAAACGGCGCCACCACCAAGGGCAACAATGGTATCTTGGCGATCAAAGCCCCTAGCCTCTAAGTGCTCCCAGATGCGCAAGAGCCATTCGCTAGTTTTGCAATTCTCGCCATCTGGCACTTCTAGAGTTGTTACTTGGAAGTCTTCAGAAGGGAGGGTGTCAAGTACATCGCGCAGCCAGTGCACTGCCGTTGATGGCTGGCAAAGCAGCAGTACTCGGCGGCCGGCCCCAATTTGTGCCAACACAGAAGAGAGTTTGTGTCGCGCGCCGGCTCCTACTGCCACTCTGGTTTTGACATCGAGAGTTGTATTCCAGTTCATCGTGATTACTGGTCCACGATGCTTAGACTTATGACGCATCTTCTCTTTTTTCCCTTGTATTGCTTTTAAGAGTTTAGATTTTGACAGTGTTCGCGGTATTGCTTTAGTGAAGCTGCGAGCTCGCGCATGCTGTCGCTGGCAAACTTGTCAATAACAGAATTCGCTAGGGTCAAGCATACCATTGCCTTCGCTACAACTGAAGCTGCCGGAACGGCACAAACGTCTGAGCGTTCATAGTGGGCTTGGCAGGCTTCAAACTCAGGGTAGGTAACCGAAGCTAGGCCGGCCTTAAGAGTGGGAATGGGCTTCATGTAGGCACGTACGATCAGCCGTTCTCCGTTGGTCATTCCCCCTTCTAGGCCGCCGGCATGATTGGAGTCACGACGAACTGGTAAATTATTAGTTTCGCTATCCCTTGGATATATTGGGTCGTGTACTTTGCTGCCAGGTTGCTGGGAGTCGCTTATGCCTTCGCCAATTTCAACTGCTTTCATGGCCTGAATGCTCATTAGGGCTTGGGCTAGCTGGCCATCCAGTCGTCTATCCCATTGACTGAAGCTGCCCAGCCCGACTGGTAAATTATCTGCCAGTACCTCCACTTGGCCGCCCAGACTGTCTCCTGACATCAAGGCCGCCTTAATTGCTTCTTTCATTGCCCCTGATGCCGTGCTGTCAGCGCAGAAAACTTCAGACTGTCTAGCTCTCCGCTCTAGCTCAAGAAGTGATTGGTTTGCTACCTCTTGGCCCTTGAGCTGGGACCTGGCTGCACCGATGGCGACGACGTGGCTCACTACTTCAATGCCAAGTGCTTGCAAAAGCACTTTGGCAAAAGCGCCAGCAGCTACACGTGCGGCTGTTTCGCGCGCACTGGCCCGCTCTAGCACGTCGCGGATATCTTTGTGATCGTACTTGAGAGTACCGGCGTAGTCAGCATGGCCTGGGCGGAAGCGCACAATTTTCTTTGTCTCTATGGCCGCTAACACCGCTGGGTCATTCATATCAGGCCGGGTGCTAGACATTATATGTGTCCAATTGGCGCTGTCTCGATTTTCAATGAGCAGGGTCAGGGGCGCACCAGTAGTGATACCATGACGCAGACCGCCAAGTATTTCTACGTGGTCAGATTCTATGCGCTGGCGGCCGCTGCGACCATATCCGCTCTGTCTTGCGCTCAGTTCACTGTTTACGTCGTCTAGGTCTACCGAAAGACCAGCCGGTAGCCCCTCAAGAATAGAAATGATGGCTTTACCGTGAGATTCTCCGCCGGTAATTAAACGCAGAGCTGGCATGATAAGGAATACCTGTAAGTTAAGTGAAATTGGTGCGATACTAACATTTTGTATGTTGTTAGATCACATTCTATAGGTTTCCTTTGTGTCGGAAAAACTCTTTCTCAGTGGTAGTCTAGAGCCCCCTGGTGATAAATCAATTACTCATCGGGCCTTGATATTATCTTCCTTTATCAAGGGGGAAATGTCCGTAGAAGGGGCCCTGCTTTCCCAGGATTGTCTTTCGACCATTCGCGCTGTGCGTACACTCGGTCTCAAAATCAAGATATCTGGAGTGGGGCCGTCTAAGCGCGCTAATCTGCTCATTCGCGGCGGCGGAATTGACTCTATTGCTCTTGGCAAAAAGCCTTTTTTAGTGGAAGCGGCTAATTCAGGTACGACCATGCGAGTTCTGGCTGGAATGTTGGCCGGTCGTAGCGGTATCTTTAAGTTTGACGGCGATGCTTCATTGCGAAAACGTGACATGACCAGAGTGCTAGAGCCACTTGCTGCGATGGGGGCGCAGGTGCAGTATCATGACGTGCCGGGTAAGGCTCCCTTTACGATACAAGGAGGTAATTTGACCGGTGGCGATTTCGCCTTAGATGTCAATTCGGCTCAAGTTTCAACGGCCTTAATCTTAGCTGGGCTGAGTGCTCAGGGGAAAACCTCAGTTTGCACTCGCGATTTGATTCGCGATCACACCACGCGCATGATGACCCATCTTCGATTGCCTTTTGAAACTGAGAATAATGGCTTGAAAATTATTGTCGAGTGCTTACAAGGCGACCTGCGAGCCAGAGACTTGCAAGTTCCAGCTGATATTTCTTCAGCTGCCTTTTTCATGGTTGCCGCTTTGCTCTTGCAGAGTTCACAAATTGAATTGCTGGGCGTGGGCTTAAATCCTGGTCGCACTCTTGTGCTTGATGTGCTCAAGGCTATGGGTGGCGATATCGAACTGATTAACGAGCGCACTTATGGTTTAGAGCCCGTGGCCGATCTCAAGATTAGCTATTCTGGTCAGTTAAAGGGCACCACGATCGCCCCAGAGCGAATTGCTTCTGGAGTTGATGAACTGCCAATTATTGCCTTGGCCATGGCTTTTGCTGAAGGTACCTCGGTAGTGCGAGGTGCAGAAGAGCTAATGCAAAAAGAGTCTGATCGATTGCGACTAATCTGCGAAAATCTCACCATGCTTGGTATCAATGTTGAGCAGCATAGCGATGGATTTACCATTCATGGCAGCGGGCCAGTTAAGCATCCAATGAATATTACTGGCTTATGGAAGTGCGACGGCGATCATCGTTTGGCTATGACAGGTCATATAGCTGCATTGATTTCGGGCAGCGATTTGCAAATTGAAAGCCCAGAGTCTGTAGATGTTTCTTACCCTGGCTTTATGATTGATTTGCGCGAACTCACTTGCGAGAATTAAATCTAGCTTTATAGTAAATCGAGATTTTGCTAAAGAAACTCTGGATGTCTTGGCTAGGAACAAAGGCAATTAGTGTGCATATAAATGCCCATTCAAATACTGGTAGGTTGATCATATAGTCAATGCCGAGGTGCAAGCCTAGAAGCCCAACTAGCACCCAGTAGCGCGTCTCTTTGAACCAGATTAGAGTCCAGCCGGCAAGCTCGATAATTAGCGTAAACCAGTTGAGTAGTTTAAGCAAAACCAGATTGTTGGCAATTAGTGGTGCCGGAAATCTGAACATGTCATCGAGCCGTGTGGCATAGTAGACCGCGCTGCCATCAAGCCATTGCGAGCCTGATATTTTGCAGCCGAAAGTTTGCCAGTAAACCAGTGCTAATTGTATTTGAATCATTCTTTGCGCCCAAGGCGATTTTGCTGGAGGGCTAGAAACTAGATCAAATCGCCCACGTCTGCGATTGACATAATTTTTGAGCCAAGCGTCTACTGAGTATCTGTCACCACCGTTGGAGAATGCTAACCACGGCCCGACTGCGCGGAGAAAGCCATCGCCACCATTTATATTGAACGGATCTTGATGATGCAAAGATACCAGCGAGAGCCAGACAAAGAGCGTGCTGTAGCGAGTACCAAAACCTATGGTCATAAATACGGCTGCCACAATAAATGTAATGTGGAAGCCGCCAATGGCACTATCTGTTTGCGGTAGGAGTAGGAGCCAGTCAAAGCGCGGCTCGTTGTGCCAAAAATATTTAATAACCGTAGGTAGTGTCACAATTGCCTTGGGACCGTACCAATTTAGGAAGTTAGGGCCAAGGTGAATGACCGCAATCTGCAGCACAAGTAGCCCATAAAAGATGCGGTATAGGGAGATGGCAGAGCTATCCTCTGGTGCAAACCAAAACTGCCGCCAATGTCTAACAAGAGCCGATATTGTCATGGTTGGTCTTCTGCTGTGTACTTATAGAAAAACACTGTGCTCATTTTTGTATGCTGTGGCAGGGCCGTAACCGATGTAATTCCTGCGGCACTTGGTTTAGGGATTTCAATCCAATAAAGATTGAGCGAGAGGCTAGTTGGTTTGTTATTAGCGCAATAATGCTTTCGCCCGATATAGCGAGCAAAGTCTGGCCAAAACTCTTTATAGTCAGGCCACGGCAGCGAGTCTATTGACCATTTTCGGAATTTTTCTAAACGAAAGCGTTCTCCGTAGCTTAGTCTATTCATGCGTGGCATCTCAACAATCATTCTTTCGCCACTGGCGTAGGTCAAAATTGCTTCTGGGTGAAAGTTGATTTCTCTAATTTCTGGCGAAAACAACTTCCAGTTCTGCTCTAGGCCCCAAAATAGCCAAAACTGTTTGACTGGTTCTAGTATCAGAGTCTTGAGCGGTGCATCAGGGCAGAGCCAGGTAATGGTGAGAAAGATATAGGTAGCAACAACAACCGACAGACCGATTTCTTTATAGATGCTTGGAGTGATCTGTTTATACTTGATCATTTTATACTTGATCATTAGCCTTCTGTTTCTGGCTTAGGCTGCGAGTTGTCAACGGGCTTCGTCGGTTTGTTTTGGTCGCTATTGAGAGACTGGAAAAGGTTCTCTAAATTCTTGTGTTCTGCAGTTGAACCAGTTCGCGCTAGAGAAGAAGCGCACAGTGCCATGGCTTTCTTGTTCTGGCCCGATGCCGCAAGCAATTGAGCTAACTCATAAGAGTAACTAGTAGAGCCGGGATTTTCAGCTCTTAGCTCTTCAATTATTTTGATGGCGTTGTCGAATTGTGACGATGCAGCTAGCTCTTTGGCGTAGGCTAACTTGTCTTGTGTGTTCAGTTTGTTGCCTTGCGATAGCACAGTAAATGCTGCTATCGCTTGGCTGTGATTGTGAGCTCTGGCGAGACTGTGAGCCAAGTAGCGACGCATTTCTAAATCGTTAGGGTTGCGCGCTATCAATTCAGCGAAATACAAAGCTGCAATGTCGTTATTCCCTTCGTGATACTGAGCGTAGCCGTCTTTAGCCAGTTTTTCTGGGCTCAACTTCGTTAGATCGACGTCAAATGACTTGGGTAACACTATTGAAATTTTGGCATTTTTTCCTAACATTTGAGCGCAAATTGCTAACCCGCTATTTGCTATCTTGTTAGATTCACCAAGTTCTATAGTTTTTTTAAAATCTTTGCTCGCGCTGGCCCACTGCTCGCGTTTGAGGTAGAGATTGCCACGTTCTGTCAAGGCTCTTGTGTTGCTGGGGTCGAGATTGAGAGCTTGCGAGTAATGGTCAATGGCCGAAGTGGTGTCGCCCAATAGAGCTTCAATTTGCCCTTGATAGAGAAATGCCTTGGCCGTTGGTGCACTAAGGTTGGTGGCACTCTCTGCCGCGGCTTTTGCTAACTTAGGTTGGTTGAGGTGGCTATAGCAAATGGCTTGTTGGTAAAGTGATTGCGGATCTTGCTTTAGCTTTAGGGCGCTGCTTAGATCACTAAGAGCGGTCTTATAGTTTCCCACATTAATATTTAAAGATGCTCTTTCTGAGAGCTTTTCAAATGAAGTGCGAAAGTTGGGAAGTTGACTTAAGCGATCATAGAAATGCAACGCTAACGCCTGGCGTTTAAGCACTTTGCATGATTTGGCTGCAGTATATTGTGATGCTTCGTTGTTCGGTTCTAGGTTGGCAGCACTGATAAAATCATCGCAAGCTAGATCTGGTTGGTTTAGTTCAGTTAGTAGGTCTGCCCTATAGGTGAACCAGCGAGCAGTTGTGGAATCGTTTTTGATTGCTCTATTGAAGTCGTTTAAGGCTCCCTTTTTATCGCCTAAACACTGCCGGCAAAATCCTTTTTGCATAAGTACTTCATTGTTGTCAGGCTCCATATTGTGCAGTTCTGTGTAAGTTTTTAGTGCTCTTGCGTACTGCTTATCAGCGGTCAGGCATAGTGCCGCACCAAGCTGTAGGCTGTAATTGGTTGGTTCAAGTTTTAAGGCCTTGTCGTAGTCGGCAAGAGCTTTCTTGTAGTCACCTAGCCTGGTATAGGCTGAGGCGCGATTGCCGTATTGATAGGCAGCTACTTGTTCTGGAGCAGTCGATATGATCTTGGAAAGATCTTCAACTGCTACTTTTGGCCGGTTGAGCTTAAGGGCAATACTCGCTCTTTGGTCGAGAGCTAAGAGATCATTGGCGGATAACGCTAAGGCACTGTTGAAGCTCTCATAAGCTTGTTTCAAGCGTAGTTGTTTGGCTAGAGCGCGGCCGCGAGCCAGATACGCCTTAGCCGAAAATGGATTGCACTGGACGGCTAAGGTCGCGCTGTTTAGAGCTTCTTGATACTTCTCTTGGCCAATTAGTTTTGTCGCTTCTTCTGTCTTGCTAATTGAAAAGGCTCTAAGTAGATCAAATGTAGAGGCCAGGGTTACTAGACAAACTGCTATCCATACATAATGAATGGCGTTCTTCGAAATAAAGGAAGAGATCACTTCATATTTTTTCAGAGGCAGTAGGTTTGCTGGAGGGGCTGAATTTGGCGAATTCGTCGAGTCTGGCTCTGGCTCGCTGGGTTCTGCTCTCTCTTGCTCAGAATCGATGGATAGCGATAGGGGGCTTGCTGAGGCAAGTGGGCTGAAAAATTCGCAGGCTTCTTGGTCAAGATCGTCGGCAACTACTATGGCTTTTAGATCCGATATTGTTGGAGTCGTTCTTTTCTTGAGCAATGGCTTAGGTCCATCGTTCTTCTCGCAAGATTCATTAGAATTGCAAGAATCATTTGATAAGTCGGGCATGTTTTGACAAGGCCTTTGAGAATTGAGCACGGCGCCACCTACAACTATTCTAGTGAATCTTCGCTGAATAGCGTGAAATTAAGGTGAATTGCCCGTGAAGTAAATGTGAAACGGCCCCACCAAAATCTATATTTTGCAAATTCTTCTGTATGCGTGAAGTGCTTGTGAAGTGGCGATTGACATTTGATTTGCGCTTAAGTAGCCTTAGCAATAGGCACCAGTTTTGGTTGCTGCAACCGAGATACTATACTTATGATTGCTAGGTCATTTGCAAAGAATAGGCGGCACTCAAGATCAGCCTTTGGCTCTTCCATAGCTGAAATGCCTGTCGTATTGTGGGCTATTTTTATTGGTCTACTTTTCCCATTGGCAATTGTGACTAGCATGGGTTATCGCGCATCTGTTGTCTATTTTGCCACCGATGCCGCTTGTCGCAAAGCTTCAAAGGCACCGAGCTTCACAGAAGCACAGACTCGGGCTGCTGCCACTATGACCACTAACTTAGCCCCGTTTCCTGGTATTTCTAATGTGGTCCCAGCCTTGTCGATTAAGGTGAAAGCTCTATCTAGTGGAAGTTACACAACTTCCACTACTGTCTTGCCTGCCGGTTCAGTTAATACTTCTCAGAACATTTACTTTGTCATTCTGGGAGTAGATGCTGATATCGATCCACTTGTACACTTCGCTGGTGGTTTCATGGGTCTTAATATACCGGGCTTGACAGGTCCTTATACTCTCCACTTTACTTCGCAGGCCTATGTTGAGAATCCGAATGGTTTAACTGAGTGATTGAGGTATCGAAAATGAGAATCAAGCGCTCAAGAAGGGGCATGTCCACAGTGGCACTAATTATGGTGCTTGCTTTTTTTGTAGTCTTGCCGCTGGGTTTGCTTGGCTTTGAATTCGCCCGATATACACTTTTGGCTTCTCAGTTGCAGTCGGTGACTGATTCGGCCACTCTTGCTGGAACTGCTGCTCTTGCTAGTTCTCCTCCCGGCTATAGCTATACTGACTTGCATAACCTGGCAATGGACGTTGCGGTGCAAACATTTCAACAAAATAGTGTGCTGCAAACACCTTTCAGCGCTGCCAATGTTGTTGCCAACAAAAATACCGGAATTCCTCTGGGCACCCCGCCTCTCCATAAGGCCCATCTCAACATCACTCTTCTCAATCAGGCTGGTACACCAGTGGCTACTGGTAGCAACACCGCTGTTACTATGAGGGTTGCATCCATCTATTCTGATGCGCCCATTTTTGCTTCAAGTCTTTTGAAAATCGGTGCAATCGAAACTGCCTCAGCTGTATCAGATGGTGGCTTGCCTCAGCTTGATTTGATACTTTGTTTCGATGTCTCTGGATCTATGGACGATCAAACTAAAGTGGCTCTAGTTAAGCGCTTTTGGAACCCGGGACTAGATACCGTTGACTATCAAGTGCAGAGTTCAAACAAGTCAATTTATGATACCTTCGGCCCGCCAAAGACTGGTACCGGCCTAAACGCTTTGCCGCCGCAAAACTTGTTTAAGGGTTCATATCCTGGTGCCACCGGCAACGCCACTCCTTACGCCTTTTCTGAAGGAATATATCCGCCTGCTAATCTAGCTGCTGGATTGCGTGGCAATCAAAAGGCATACGCGGCTGGAAGTATTCCTGGACTGCCTCTAGCGACAAAGTATCCCGCTGGCGCTCTCGTGGCAGAGCAGGGTTGGCCGCCTGGCAATTTCGATCCTACGAATAGGTTGAATCCGACTGGCAACGGTGTTAACCCCAATGCCCAACCTACCTGCTATACAGATCTGGTGGTTAAAGTTCCAAGTGTGGGCCCTTACGATTTCAGTAAGATTGAAACCTGCGTTGAGGCCTCCCGTGGGAATATGGAAAGTGATGCCATCTGTTTGCAGAGTCAAGGTCATGTCAATATCAATTCGGCACTGCCACCAAGGCAACCGGGCTACTATGCTGCTTATTGGAGTCAAGTAGAAAAGACGGCTGACCCAATTGCAGCCGCTCGTGCGGCTGCCAACAATTTCTTCTACACCATGAATATTGCTAGTAACGCGCATTTTGGCATTTGCACTTTTTCTGATGCAGCCGGTACTTCACCTACTTCATTTTGGCCCGACACCAATAGTAAGTGCGACCCCTCCTGGCCGCATTCTGGCACAGCTAGCTTCCCTGTCCCTTTGATTAGTTTGAACAAGACCCAATCAAATTTTGCTGAAGTTAACGATGCCGTTGATGGCACCGCCACAACTCTTCCGCTTCGGCCTACGGGTAAGACCTGTATTTCTCTTTCACTACACGAAGCTATCACTGAGTTGATAGATCCCGCTAAATTTAGGCCTAAAGCCAAAAAAGCTATTGTTCTATTTACAGATGGAGTGCCTAACTTGCCTGGGGTGGGTGCAACAGCTGAAGCTACTGCAAAGGCTGCTGCTTTTTCCGAAGCAGATTGGGCTAAGAGTAAGAGCATACCGATATACACCATCGGGCTTTCGCAGAACGCTGCCATCAAGCCTTTCGAAGATGCTGTATTGGGCGATAGTGCTGCCAAGCCGGGAATTGCTTACCGCTCTGGTAATAATGCTATTTATGTTTCAGTTACAAATTCAGCAGATCTGAACAGTGCCTTTCAGACGATTGCTCGCAGTCTTGTAGTGCTTCAATAGGTTCTAATTCAATGACTAAACACAAGTCTCGGGCAGTAGTAAAATACCGCACCAATTTCGCCAGTATGTCGATTGAATTGGCAATCACGGCTCTCTTGCTTGTGGTTTTCACTATTCTTGGATTCGACATGCTTATTGTCGCCTGGGGCTATTCTATTCTTGATTCTGCAGCCCGGGATGCAGCTAGAGCGGCAGCCTCGACTAATACATCCGCCTCTGGTCTCAATGCCGCTAAGCAAGCTGCTGCTGCTCACAGAACTGATGGTTTCTTTGTTACTCAGCCCTCAGTTACTACGACTACACCTAGCGATTTTATTTATGTTACTCCAGCTACTGGTTCGCCCTATGTGGCTGTTACAACCCGCTGCAACGTGCGCCTACCCGTGCCCATTGGTTTCTTTGGTACGCAGTTGTCTGACGGCTACATACCATATGCGCGCACATACACTTATCCAATCTTGGGTGTGCCATTTGTTCCAAATCCGGCTTCTGGGGCTGCACCTCCGCCAGTAGTTGCACCGCCGCCACCTCCACCACCTCCTCCTCCAGTGGCGCCACCACCTCCACCACCTCCACCACCTCCACCACCTCCACCACCTCCACCACCACCACCTCCGGCTGCGCCGCCACCACCGCCACCTCCTCCGCCGCCGCCACCTCCCGCTGCGCCACCTCCGGCTGCGCCGCCACCACCACCTCCTCCTCCTCCCCCTCCTCCTGTCTCTTAAAAACATCG
>JAGOSY010000015.1 GCA_018062085.1 bacterium
TCTGCCAAAACAACCCATTGAACAAATGAATTGCTAGTCCAACCTAACGCTGTATACGTAAGCCCCACTGGCATCGTAGGCTTTGCCAACCTGGCAGCCAAGTCGTCTCGTGAATTTTAAGGGTTTTTCTTGTCTATTGAGCTATATAGTTGAAGCAGCGTTTGATTCTTCCTATGTTTTCTGCTTGCCACTACTTCGCCCTTAAAATGCCAAGAGTGATACTTACAATACTTGAATCAGAGAAGTTATCAGTTGATTCTTGCTCTTCAATAATTGGATTATACGCTACAAGGCAGGTTTAGCCTTGTAGCGTATCTTTGTTTTTGTGCCACTACAGGTGGTGGCGCTGCGCTAGCTGTGTTTGCTTCTGATTTGCCATTGATTTCTCTCTTCTCTCGCACGGCTTTGCTAGAGCGTTGATACTCGTTGGCTTCTGCTGCGGACTGGAAGTGGCAGCTCTGCTGCCTCTCGCGCGCGCACTAACTGCGCCAAGCTTGTTTGACATTTATTCCGCCTGTTACTAGGGAAATTACTCATGATTGATCTTCTTACAGGTCTTTAATTAGGGTGTTCTATATCCCCTATTTTTCTCCCAAAGATTTTCCACAAGACTTGTAACCACATAAACAGTGCCATCGCTAGCTTCTTATTCAGACAGAACTCTGTTTGGTAATTGGCCAGCTGTTTTTTGCTGCTTTCGTCACTGCAATGCTGCAACTTCTCATAACTGCATAAGGACCCGAAATGATTGCCTTCGCCGCATTTCTCGTGATCTTCCATTTGTTTCTCTTCCTGGTTTGCTGCACAGCCATGAACCGAGAGAGAGCGATGGGCCAGAGGCCGAGCATGCGTAATCTCGTGGCTGTGTTCGTTTTCTTCATCCTCACCGCAGGGTACTTGTGGCTGGCTTTCCACCAACCGTCATGGGCGTTTTTCTTGTTTGTGGTGGAAGTGATGGTCAGCTTGTTGGACCTTACCGACCTCCAGCTCTTTTGACTCGTCGGCCCGCCCTCCGCATTCGCTCATTCATGTCAACTCCGTGCGCACCAGCGCCTACATCACCAAGGAAACACATGCGTCGCTTTTTTCAAGCCATCTTCTGGCTGATTTTCCTGGCTGGCATCGCCGCCGCTTACTTCGTCGCTCCCGCTGCCGGCCTCATGGTCTTCGTGGCCGCCGTTCCCTTCGTCTTCTCGTGGCCGTCGCCATCCGATGAAGGCTTGCGGGCGTTTGCCATGTTGCTGACCGCGATGTGCTTCGTCGGCACGCAGATGACTGATGCCTGGTACCCCTGGGCTGGCGTGGTCTTGTTCGGTCTGCTCGCCCTCACCGCTGTGCCGCCCCGGGTGCGCCTGCCGCGTGTGCCGGACGATGAGTAGAGCGAACAGCAGTTCGGTTTTGACTTGATCTGACCTGCGGCCTAAGGGCTGCCAGTCAGCCTTTAACCTAGTTGAGAGGATCTATCATGGAAGCAATTCTGGCTGTTCAAGCTGACGTTTCTTTGCGTCAAATCTCCTGGCTGAGCGATTTGCCCTCAATGCTAGCCATCGAGAAGGCTAGCTTTGCTCATCCCTGGGGTGTTCTCGACTTCCTGCGCTTCGCCGTCAAGCGTGGCAACTCTGGCCGCGCGCGCATTCTGGATGGCAAGGTGGTGGGTTACATCCTCTACGTCAAGCAACCGGATCGACTGCACGTGGCTCACGTCGCCGTGAAGCCGGAGTGTCGCAGTCTGGGTCTCGGCCGCGAGATGATTCTGTCGCTGGCTGACCGGGCGCGCTGCTATGTCACTCTGCACGTGCGCAAAAGCAATCTCGGTGCTCAGAAGCTCTACCACCGCCTGGGTTTCGAGGTGGTGCGCGAGCTGCCCCATCACTACGCAGACTGCGAAGATGCGTTCTTGATGGGCTATCGCGGTCGCTAGTAGAGGGCCGATCTTTCTTTGAGCTTTACCTGCGATGGAGTTGTTCACCATCGCAGTGTTCCAACCTTGAATCAATGCGTTATTCACTTTTCGTGGAGAAAACATGAAAGCTAAACTCGAACTCGCCATTTCCTTCCTGTCGGGCATGATCAATCAGGCCAGCGTCGTTCTCGAAACGGTCTTGGCCAACCATCTCAAGCACGTCGGGGAGTACGCTGACCCGGTTGCCCGGGCTGAGCGACTGCTCGATGGTCTGCGCCAGTACGCCGGTCCTGTGGCGCAAGCACAGCTGGTGCAGCGCCTCGCTGTTCTGCAAGTGCTCAAGGAGCTGCTGGAGCAGGTGGAGAACGACCCGGCCAAGGAACTCTCCTACGAGTTCTCTGTCGGCCGCCAGGGCGACGACTATGTCGAAGGCCGCGATGTCACGGTGCCCATCGTCGAGGCCAAGCTCACCGGTCGCACCATGGAACTGCTGGGCATTCTGCGCCTGGTGGAGGCTCAAATCGAATGGCCGGAGCGCAGCAACGGCTTCACGGCCCGCTTCATCATCAAGGACCGCTGAAATACTGCGGTGATAAGGAGACATCATGCATAAGATTTTTAACGGTGAACTTTACCAGGTGGCGGATACCGAGATGCATCGCCAAGCCCGGCTGTGCTCGGTCTACCAACCATGCACCAGCACTTACCTTGGTGCTGCACTGAACGCTCTGGCCTGCAAGACCCAGGCAAAGTCGAGCGTCGATGAAGACAAGGTGCTCACTACTTTTTTCACCGCCGAAGCTGCTGCCTACCTGCGTGCCATGCCCAATCTCTACTGGCTCTGGAAGGCAGTGACGTTCGCCCTCGTCTGCAGTGCCGAAGATGACACGCAACAGGCAGGGCAAGCAATTGGCCTGAGCAGCGTCAAGCAGGCGGAGCAAAGCATGCGGGCCGAAGTGAGCTACAAGTTCGACCTCAACAAGACCGTCGAGCAACTGACCGCCGCCCAGCTCTGCTCACGTGCCGCTCACGGCTTGATTTTGGTCAAGGCCGGCCCCGGTGACAACGACGAGATCGTCGTCAACCCCATCTTCGCGCCGCAGTAAGCAATGGCACGAGGCTGACGTAGACACGCTCTTCGTCAGTTCTTGGTGCGATTGAGAAGGGACCAGCCGGTCGCCCATTCGATAAACAGGAAGACATCCTCGTCAAAGCGAGAATGTCTTCCTGCTCTTGTCCGCAAAGCATTAGCTTTTACCTCAGACTAACTTCAATTTTTTTTGCTATTTTGATAACTATATAAAGCAGTAGTAATAAGAGTGATTAAGCGCAGCTGGCTGTGATACCGTAACTGGTGTCGCTGTCTGTCTGTCTTGTGGCTTTAGATTCGTCAATTTTGCGCTATTCGAATATTCGTCGGCTTAGCTAGCGAATCGTTATGTTGCGCCATGACTGCACTAAGATCTTGTTAGAGCAGAGCCTCTCGATGGTGAGATCGAAGCTCAAGAGAGACAGTAGCGAAAAGTAGGGACTGAACTTTTCACCACACAAATTTTACCGCAGAAATTTACTAGTACTAACGAACCACGTCGATGCAATAACCTAGGCCCTTGATGGTGCGAATGCATGACACTTCCCGATTGCCATCGATTTTTTTTCGCAACCTAGTAATGCGCTGGCGGACAGCTTCTTCTGAAGCATCTTCATCGGCTTTGAAAATTCTTTCCATCAGTTCGTTGTAGCTAAAAACTCTGCCGCGATTGCGCAGAAGTAGCTCAAGCAGGGCATATTCGTTAGCTGCAAGAGAAGCAGGTTTGTCATCGATGGTGACGATGCGCGTGTTCAAATCAAGTTTGACATTTTGTACGATCAAGATGCTTTCGGCTAATTGGCTCGGGCGACGAAGCAGAGCATTGACCCGCGCTAGCAATTCTTTGAACGAAAATGGCTTGGTCAAATAATCGTCCGCACCCATGTCTAGGGCCCCTATACGGCTATCTATGTCATTTTTCCCTGTGAGGAAAATTATTGGAGCCTGTCCGCCTTTTTGCCGATACTCTTGACAGATCTGCAGGCCTGTCAACACTGGCAGACCCCAGTCTAGGATGGCCAGATCGTAGTCGCTAGCTAAGAGCCGTTCTAAGCCGTCGCTGCCGGTAGCTACAGCTTCAACTACGTGATTGAAGCTAGAGAACCCATCGGTTAGGGTTTCTAGCAGTTCCTCATCATCTTCAACAATTAGTATTCTTGACATTAACTAGCCAACTTTGAACAGGCAAAACGTTAGTAATCATATTAGTCTATGCCCGATATGCGAAAAGTTAACAGTGGAACTTCTTTGGTCGTTTCTGGTCATCTCTGTTTAATTGATAACATGGTCTGCAACCCTGTTATATTCAGTATTGGTTGATAGGAAATTACTATATGTCGGCTCAAGTGAATGAGAAAGATCTGCCCGAGCCTTGGTACGGGCCGCTTAATTTGTGGCGACAGCGAAGCAGAGTCATTGCTGTCTTTTCGCTGCTGGCAATTTTACTGCATCTAGTTCTAAGATTCGCTTTACAAGCTGACGAAACAACTTATGACTTGCCTTTACTCTGTTTGTTTGCTTTTGGCGGCTTGCCGATACTGTATGACCTCTTGCTTAAACTGCTCAAAAAAGAATTCGGTGCCGACTTATTGGGCGGTATCTCAATAGTTACCTCGATCATACTGCACGAATATTTGGCCGGTTCAATTATTGTCTTGATGCTATCTGGTGGGGAAGCCTTAGAGAGTTACGCTCTCAAGAGTGCCTCTTCAGTGCTCGCGGCGCTAGCCAAGCGCATGCCTTCGATTGCCCATCGCAAACGTGAAACTGAAATATTAGACGTGTCGCTGCAAGACGTTGCTATTGGCGACACCTTAGTGCTCTACCCCCATGATATTTGTCCTGCCGATGGTGTGGTCATCGATGGTCGCGGCGGTATGGATGAATCATACTTGACCGGTGAGCCTTTTCAGGTGACCAAGACTAGCGGCTCAACGGTTATCTCAGGAGCTGTTAATGGAGAGTCTGTTCTCACTATACGCACCACAAAGTTAGTAGCTGACTCGCGCTACGCTAAAATTATGGAAGTGATGCGCGAGTCTGAAGCGAAGCAGCCACAGTTGCAACGCTTAGGTGATAAGCTCGGCGCAATTTATACTCCGGTAGCGCTGGTGGTGGCAGGTCTTGCCTGGGCGCTAAGTGGAGAAGCCGTTCGCTTTCTTTCTGTATTGGTCATTGCTACCCCGTGCCCACTGATTTTAGGTATTCCAATTGCCATTATTGGTTCGATTTCGCTTTGCGCTAAGCGGGCAATCATCGTTAAGAGCCCTGTGGTCTTAGAGCAGATCAGTAGTTGTCGTACCGCGATTTTTGATAAGACGGGCACTCTGACTTATGGTGCTCCTAAACTTACTGAACAAATTATGGCCTCTGGTTTCGAACAAATAGAAGTTTTGACTTTGGTTGCCAGTCTTGAGCGCTATTCAAAACATCCTTTGGCTCGAGCGATTTTGGCAGAGGCCGAGAGTAATAAACTAGAGTTAGCTGAAACCAGCAATGTCAGCGAGCCACCTGGTCAGGGGCTGCGCGGCACTGTTTCAGGTAGACAGGTGCAAGTGACCAGTCGCACCCAGCTAGATGCCAATTTGCCGGGTATTGAGCAGTTGCCAGCGGTAGCTGGCGGGCTAGAATGTGTTGTTGTTATCGACGGCCGCTACGCTGCCGACTTGCGTTTCCGCGATGCACCACGCAGCGAGAGCAGCAGCTTTGTGCGCCACTTAGAACCCGAACACTCCTTCAGTCGCGTGCTGATTTTGTCTGGCGATCGCGAGTCTGAAGTGCGCTATTTGGCAGACCAAGTGGGTATTAGTGAAATATTTGCGGAGAAGCGCCCTGAAGAAAAGCTGGCAATTGTGCGCAAAGAAACAGCCGCGGCTAAAACACTTTATGTCGGTGATGGTATTAACGATGCACCGTCGATGTTAGCGGCCACAGTTGGTATGGCTATTGGTCAGAATAGTGATGTCACTGCCGAAGCAGCTGGTGTAGTAATTATGGACAATTCGCTTGAGAAAGTGGACGAGTTTATGCACATTAGTCGGCGCATGCGCACCATTGCCCTACAGAGTGCCATTGGCGGTATGGCGCTCAGTGTTGTCGGCATGGGTTTTGCTGTTACTGGCCATTTGAACCCAGTCAATGGCGCCATTATTCAAGAAGTGATTGATATTCTAGCTGTGCTAAATGCCCTGCGCGCTGCCTTACCTCCTAAGGTTTTGCACGATCTCTAAAGAAAGTTCTGGTTAACCTCTCTTTATTTACCTTTATCCATTTACCTTTATCCATTCAGCAGAGGCTTTTCTTTGCCGCGGCCATCTGCTGAATGGATACCGACTAAATCTTGTGCGCCTGTCAGCCGCTCCTCCGGCTTGGCCTTGCTGTCACTAATCAATTGCAAGCCCTGATCTGGTTTGCCGCCAACTTTGCTTGAATCGGTTAGTTCAACACTGGGTGTTTGTAAGTATCACTCGAGGTGATTTGCCCAAGGTAACTTGCCATCGTGACCTGATCGTGACGAATGCGAAAAGACTTTGAGATTTAAAGATTGAGACTTTTGGATTTTAAAAGCGAATTCTAAAACATAGTCCGCCGCGCCCTTTTGCCCCACATTTGCGTGGGTTTAACGACATTTCTACTGGCTGACCGTTCAAATTGAGATCAAAGGAGGTCAATTTATCGAAGCGCATGCGCAAGTCTAGACCAGGCTGTGGCGCTGGGGTATCTACTTTGAATGAGAACTTCGAATTGCGGCCAATGATTTCGTCTTCCATTGTTAGTGGATAGGGCTTAAGCGTGAACTGGTCGCCGAAGACCGGCGAATTGATGACGTCAAGCTTTGGCATTGAGCATATTTTGGGCTCTAAAGTTAGCGGGTCTATGTTGTGTGAATTGGCAGGGCAGCGACCGATCTTCAGTGGCGCAGCAAATTCTGGCTGAAGATTGGGTAGTTCGACGGGAGCTGCGTCAGCAGGGCTGTAAGACGGGCTGTCAGAAGAGTCCATTTATCACCTTGGTGGGGACTAGGCATACAGAGTATCGGGCTTATTGAGCATAAGACCTACTGAGTTACAAGGCTTCCTGAACTGCAAGGCTTCCTGAGCATGATTTCTTGGGGGGTGCCTACTAATTTCTCTTATAAAGGTTTTTGGGGCAAGGGGGAAATCACCATGCGCTTTGGGTTCTGCTTGCGCGGAAAATTTCTCAATGAAACCTCTGTTTAAGGCTCGAGTTTGTAGCCAACTCTGTGCACAGTCTTGATTATTGATTCTGTGCCCGGTGTATCAATCTTGGCCCGCAGCTTAGTAATGTGAACGCGCACTGTGTCTGGAGAGGCATCGCTTTCTTTCGACCAGACTTGATCTAATAGTTCGTTCTGGCTAAATGTGCGCCTGGGATTGCGCATGAAAAAGTTAAGCAGGGCGTACTCTTGTGGCATAAGTTGCAAGGGTATTCCGGCTTTACTGACTGTGTGATTAGCGGCATCAAGGCTGAGGTCGCCGATTTCTAGGCGAACGGCAACATTGGTTCTTGACCGCCTGGCTATGGCCCGCAAGCGAGCGCCCAGTTCACGCATATGAAAGGGTTTGGTCAAGTAATCATCGGCGCCCAAATCAAGACCGTGTTCTTTATCGGCCAGGGTATCTTGACCGGTGAGAAATATTATTGGCGCGCTGCCGCCATGTTTGCGGTAGGCTTGGCAAACATCAAAGCCGGACATTCCTGGTAGGCCGACATCAAGGATTAGTCCGTCATATTGCCCTTCCTCAAGCCGCTTCAATGCCACTGGACCGCTGGTGACATGGTCTAACTCGTAGCCTTCAGCGCAGAGAAAGTCTACGACTAGGTCTGCCAGTTTTTGGTCGTCTTCTGCAAATAGAATTTTGATCATTGCTTACTCATTCAGGCTAGTCTTGGCTCACTTTGACTAATTTACAATGGCAATATTCTATCTTTCCTTTCTCAGCTGGGCTAGAGGTAAGATAGACTTGGCTTTGATATTTGGAATTTTTGGAATCTCTGGTATTTTGCTTTCTCAGAAAATTGCTTCTTAGTACGGGCGGATGAATTGAAGCTTTCAGTTGCTCAAAAAGGCCTAATAATGGCAGCCGTGCCGCTTCTCTTGGGGCTGATCTATTTGGCTGTGCTCAGCGCTCTCTTAGAGAATGCCCAGGTCTTGGCCGAGCGAGAGTATCGCTCAAGAGCAATTGTGGCAGAAGCTAACCAAGCCCAGCGAGATTTGTTTGATGCTGGCAGCGCCATTATTGCCTGGAACTATATGAGAAATGATGCGCTCCTAAAGCGACTTGACGACGCGATAGCAGTTATTCCTGAACGTGCTGCCAAGTTGAAAGCTTTGCTTAAGGACGACCCCACTCGTATTGAACGTCTTAAGGCTGTAGAGACACAGGCGCAAAGTGTAGTCTCTGTGCTCAACTGGCACAAGAAACGAATTGAAGAGACGCCGCAAGATGTCTATCACTTTGAATTCGGTAAGTTTAGAAACCAGATTGAAGGCTCATTCAAAACATATGTTGATGAATTGCATCGATTGACTAGTGAAGAGCGCCAGATTCAAGAGCGTTTACCCGCAAACGAAGAAGCGCGAAAGCAAGAATTTAGACTTTACATATTAGCTGGAGCGTTTTTGAATCTGTTGCTCTCGCTTGGCGTGGTTGTTTACTTTAGTCGTGACATCGCCGCTCGGCTAAATATCTTAAGTCGAAATGCTGAACTCTTTGTTGAACACAAACCACTCTTGCCGCCAATTGTGGGCAACGACGAAGTGGCAGAGCTTGACGCTGCCTTTAGGAAAATGGCAGACGATGTTACCAGAGCGGAAGAGATGAAACAGGCCTTTGTGGCGATGGTTAGCCACGAGTTGCGCAGTCCTCTTTCTGCTATTCAAGGGGCCATAGAACTTGTTGAAAGAGGCTTGTATGGAGAAATCTCAGACAAAGGAAAGAAGCGTTTGAGCCATGCTCAAATTGAATGTGATCGCCTGCTAAGACTAGTCAACGAACTGCTTGATATTGAAAAAATGGAAGCAGGAATGATGGAAATGATCATGGCGCCCACGGATTTGGCAGAGCTTGCCTTGCAGTCTATCGCCGTTGTAAAAACACTTGCTGATGCCAATTCTATTAAAATTGAAGTCTTTGGCGATCATGCTGTTGCCTCTGTAGACAAAGAGCGAATTATGCAGGTGTTTATCAACCTGCTCTCGAATGCTATCAAGTATTCGCCAAATGGTGCCACCATAACAGTAAGTATCGCCATGAAGAAAGATAGCGCGCACATTAAGATCGAAGACCACGGAAAGGGTATTCCGCGCCACATGTTGGACTCGGTTTTCGACCGCTTTCAACAAGCTCATGGTGGCGGTGCAGGAACAAGTGGTCTCGGACTTGCTATTTGCAAAGCCATTGTTGAGGCCCATGACGGAGAAATCGGTGTGGTAAGCGAAGTGGGCAGTGGGAGCATTTTCTGGCTCCACCTGCCCACTTCTAACCCCGCGATTTAAATCCATTTTTGCATCAATTCGAAGCTTCCTTGTTTGCTTCTGATTAGCTTTTACGCTTCTACCTGCCAGCTAGCATGGGGATTTCTTCCACCTACATCGACGACAGTATCAACCCAGTGGACACCGGTGCCATCATGGACGTCCACCAGTATCTTTTCGCCAATGACATTGTGTACCTTGATGCCTTTAGCTTCGATTGCTGGAACCTGCTTCTTCAGGAACTGCTCTACTCTAGCTTTTTGGCCGTCTCGGTCAGGATTTAGTAGATCGTCTTGCAGCATATCTGCCACCAGATGGCCGACAAAATATTTAGGAGTATCGTGGCCGTTGTCCCATTTCACCGGGTCGAATCCTGGAGGGGTGGGGGCAAACTCGGGAGCCCGAGTCTGTGAGGCATCACCTTTACCCAGCACTGTCCACTGCACTTCAGGATTGCCGCCACCGATATTTTTTACGACGTCAATCCAGAGAGGACCGGAGCCATCGCCGGCGTCAAGCAATACTTTCTCGTCTTTAATGGCGAGAACTTTTCCGCCGCGAGCTTCCATGTTTGGCACTTGAGTCTTGAGGAAATTTTCAGCAAATTTTCTCTGCCCTGCTTCATCAGGAATGGCTAGAAGTTGATCAAATGAGCGGGCTAGCTCTCTTCCGACTGCATACTTGATTGTGTCATGACCATTTTCCCATTTAGTTTGATCGAACCCCGGTGGGCAGGGTGGCAGTGGTCGGGTGTCTGTCGCTGGTGATGGCGATGGCGAATCATAGCGATCGCGGGGCAAAATGTCTTGGCCTGTAGCTAGCGAATTGTAGCGATCGTAGGGCATAGTACGATTGAGCTCTTCTGGTCTCCTTTGATTGAGTCGGCTGATTAGCTGTACTTCTGAATTGCCTCTGCGGTCTCTAACTGTATCAATTACTAGAGCACTACCTCCGATACCAAGATCGATTGTGATGCGCTCTCCGTTCATAGAGTTGCGGTGGCCGTCGCGAGAGTTGCGTGTGTCGTGCGAATCGCGTGAATGACTGTGCGAGCAGTGATCAGAAGTATTGTTAACGCTGACAAAGAGGGGTGTTATTTCAAGGCTGTCCAGCATGTTTTGAGCCATTCTGTCGGGGGTGCGGCTTCTGCTTTGGCTGCGAAAGAAGTCGGTGGCATCGTTGCTTGCTTGCTGTGTCCAGCTATTGAATCTATCTTGGCCGGCGTCTTGATAGTTAGTGCGGTCTTGAAGATGTGAGCGGTCTTGTAGGTCTCTGATGTTCATATTCATATTAGGGGTGTCTCCTGAGTGCGGGGTGGAAACTCAGTGGTAGTTTAGTGTTGGCTTCGTTGTGGCTCTTTGGTAAGAGTAGTAAAACAGGAGCGGCTCTGGTCTGGGGTGGAGAATTGCAACCGCTGCTCTGTGATTTCAATATAGGGCCGGGTATGCTTTAAGTTGTTACCAACTTGCTAACAAGGTCGAAATTAGTGAATTCGGAAATTTACGTGCCGCCGTGGCCTGACCTACAAGATAACCTGCGGACGGCTAAGAAGCGCACTGCGGCTCTTATTATTGATTGTGCTATTAGCGGTGGCATTGTCAGCATTCCTATATCTGCGCCTTTGCTTTAGAGTTTTTATGCATTCTCCATCCCCTGTTACTCTTCCACCTTAGTGGTTCTAAAAGAAGATTCGCTGCCAATGCCCACCGGTTTTTAGACTTGGAGGTGCAGCCGGTGTCTCGTGGGAAAGAAGTTTAGATCTTGCTATCGCCCATATTGATGCTTCCGTAACGGTGTGAAATTGTCTCAAGCCTTGCGTGTTTTCATTAGCAGTAGACTGCAAGAAGCTAAGAACCCTACAAATCCGACCCACGACAGAAGTGATAGTAGTGTTGCTAGGTCTTCTCTGAAGATAAACCAGCATGCAGCCGCTGCTAGCGGTAGCCAGATATAGCCGTTAGTCTGAATTAATTTCTCGTGCAGAGTGGTCCGAGCTCGCGCACCATACTTTATATACAAATTCATGGCGGTAAAACTCAGCCACATTGTTGTGAGCAGCACGTAGAGATTTATGCTGAGCCACACAGCGTATTTTCTAAATAGGTAGATCCACGTCATGTAGCTATCTTATCAAAATTGGTGCTGCTTCGAATTCCGTCTACCTACCCAGACTTTTACTTAGAATCACGCTGCGGTAACAAGCCTTATCCCATTGGTGATGCTCAATTAGTTTGTAACTGCGGCTCGTATAGTAATCGATTAAATCAGTGGCACCTTCGGCGGTGTCACAGGCAAGCTCGTCTTTGCCGTCAGCTCGAGCGAGAGTTTCGGCAAGCTCCACAAGCTTACTGCCGATACCTAACTTTTGCATTTCTGGTAGTACTGCAAATTGGCCAAAATGACCGACTGCGACTTTTTTGTAATAATCTGGTTCGTCAGGCGCATCTCTTGCGGTTGAGTAGTATGTGATGGTACCGATTATTTGGTCGTTTCCCTTCTGTCTAACTATGTATCCCTGTCCTGCGCTCAGCCGACTCTCTGTAACTAAGGTAGTTTGCGTGGCTGCTACATAGTTGAAGCCGCGTGCTGCAAGAGTGGCATAGGCTCGATGAAGCAACTGTGTGATCTGCTCAAGTGAGTCTTTCTCCCGGTCATACAAATCAATTTTAATGGCGTTTGCATCAAGGGTCTTTGTATTGAACACTTGCGATTCTGGGTCTTTCACTGATACTTTCCTAGCTTAAAAGTTGGCTCAATTTGTTGGTTCAAGTCGTTGGTTCAAGTCGTTGGCCTAAATAGTATTGCATACGCTACTGCTTCTCATTTGCGGGTTTCCAAACCTGTCATATTTTTTTGAGAAAATATGACAGGTTTGAAAGCGATAAAGTAAGCACTGATCTGCTATTTTCGCTTGTGGCTATGCTAATTGTTTTTCTTTCGAAAACCGCACCACGTCGCTCTAAAAATTGAGTATATCTACTGCTGACTCGTTGCCGTCGAGTAGAACCTCGGTAAGCGACGATTGTTTGAGGCCTGTCGGCAGTACAAGGCTGCTCTCCAGGTTTTTGCGTGAGATTGTGAGGGTGTCGAGCACAGTATGCGTTCCACCTTGCGGGTCTTTATAGTGCGCATGTACTGGCATTGTGTCGAGTGCTGGCAGGCCATAGAGCTTTGTCATCAATCTGCCAGCCGCGGGAAAGGGACGATCCATGAGAGCTGATATGTAAATTGCTTGGGCAATCTGGCGGGGCTCATAGACCGATGCTTTTGCATGCGCAATGTAATCTTTATGCCTTTGGCTGTCAATTCCATAGATTTCGACCGTGGCGTTTTTCTCAATAGTCTTCCCTGTTTTGATCACGGGTACATCCGTCAACACCATGCCTTTGCCTACTGCTAGGTGCCGCAACATTTGCCCTTCGAAATTTGCTAGTGGAACTTGGCAGCAGCGTTTGCTGGCGATATTCATTACGAAGACAGTCTTTCCTGGGGGGAGGCACAAGGCTATTATTCGTTGATTGGGCATCTCAATGCGCATTCCTGCGCGCGCCATGCTTACTTTGTATAAGCCAAGGTGTTTGCGGTTCTGAGTCAGTGACCAGCCCAATTCATTGTTCGCTTGGGCGGCCGAGTTAGTATGGCAGGCAAGTAATAGCAGTGAGAATAGCAGCATGGGTTGCAATGAGAATGTTGCTATGAGCTGCGCTTGGTGCTTCGCCAAATTTTTCATCTATGTACTCTTTCTCAATCTGCAACCATCTATGAGCGTTGAGCTTATCGTATCGCTTTTTCAAGTTGCTTATTCATGGTTGCTTAACAATTAGTCGAATCGCCTTGCAAACAATTTTTTATACCCGCATAATGCCGGCATGTTAAATCGTTCCACCAGCAACATGCAGATGTCCATGCCCCACGCGGGCAGGGATTTGTTGCATTACGATTTTGATCGAATAATTCGAGACTAAACATCCGTAATTAAGTTAGCAACTCCCTTTCCCGCAGCCGCGAGAGAGGGAGTTTTTCTTTGGAGAGAAATCAAATGACTAGTAAACAAGATCCATCACAGCAGCCGTCACAACCCGCATCACAATCTTCATCACAAGCTTTGTCGCAATCACAGAGCGATGTGCCTCAACGTAATTTCGGTTTCAACACTTTGGCCATTCACAGCGGCCAAGAGGCCGACCCAACTACAGGTGCTTTAATTACACCTATTTATCAAACTTCTACTTTTGTACTTGATGAATTGGGCAAGAATAAAGGCTATCAGTACGCCCGCACCCATAATCCAACCCGCACTGCCCTTGAGGTTTGCCTCGCTTCTTTAGAAGGGGCTAAGTATGGAATAGCATGCGCATCGGGACTAGCGGCAGTATCAATTGTGCTTGATATTTTGTCGGCCGGTGATCATGTCATTGTTGGAGAAGACGTCTATGGCGGCGTATACAGACTATTTGAGAAGGTGAAGAGGAAATTCAATATCGAATTTTCGTATGTCAACGCTGCCAAGCCTGAAGAAATTGAAGCTGCCATCAAGCCAAACACTAAATTGGTTTGGCTTGAAACACCAACCAATCCACTCTTGAAATTAGCTGATTTGGCTGCTGTGGGCGAAATCACCAAGAAACACAAATTGCTTTTTGCTGTAGATAATACATTTGCTACTCCGTATTTTCAGAAACCTTTGCAATTTGGCGCTGATATTATTGTGCATAGCACAACCAAGTATCTATGCGGGCATAGCGATGTCATTGGCGGCGCCATAATCACCGATAATGATGAACTTTACGATCAGCTGAAGTTCTATCAAAACGCTGGCGGTGCGGTGCCAGGGCCTTTCGATTCGTTCTTGATTTTGCGCGGTCTAAAAACTCTTGCTCTGCGTTTGAAAGAGCATGAGCGCAATGCTTTTGCTGTGGCTCGATATTTGTCTGAGCATGAACTAGTTGAAAGTGTCTACTATCCTGGTTTGCCGTCGCACCCCCAGTTTGATCTGGCGAAAACGCAAATGACTGGCTTTGGCGGTATCGTTGGCTTTGTCGTCAAAGGTGGTTTGGAAGCGGCGAAGAGTGTCGTCAATTCCACTGAATTATTCCAGCTAGGCGAAAGCCTTGGCGGCGTCAAGTCATTGATTTGTCATCCGGCCACTATGACCCATGCCCCTATTCCTAAAGAAGTGCGTGAGCCACTCGGTATTGTCGATGGTTTGATCCGTTTGTCTGTGGGCATCGAAGACGCACCTGATCTTTTGCAAGATTTAGAAATTGCTTTGCAGGTTGCTCAGCACGCGGCTTTATCTAGTAAAGTTCCTGCTGTTGCTTCGGTTGCTTCTGCGGCTAGTGCTTGCTCTGTTTCAACTAAGGGAGCAAAACATGAGTAGTTCAAGTAAGAAAATCAAAGTATTGAAATTCGGCGGAACTTCTGTAAAGAATCCGCAGCGAATCTCTCATGTGGCTCAAATAGTGGCTTCTGTTAGCGCTGAGTACAAGACCATTGTGGTGGTGTCGGCTATGGGTGATACCACTGATAGTTTGGTACGCTTGGCGGGGCGCTGCTCTGAAAAGCCCAACCCGCGCGAACTGGATGTGCTTCTTGCCTCGGGTGAGCAGCAGTCAATTGCTCTTCTCAGTATTGTTTTGAGTGACCTCGATATTAAGGCTAAGTCTTTTACCGGTGGGCAACTGGGCATTATCACTGAGTCAAACTATGGTAATGCTGAAATTCTCAGTATTGATGCTGGCAAAATTGATGAAGCCTTTGCTAGCAACGATGTCATTGTTGTGGCTGGGTTTCAGGGCGTTACGGCGGCGGGCGACATTACGACTTTGGGTCGTGGTGGTTCCGACACTTCGGCTGTGGCAATTGCTGCGGCGGTTGGGGCGGAGTTGTGCGAGATTTATACTGATGTTGATGGTATCTTCACTGCCGATCCCAATATTATCGATGGAGCAATTCAGCATACGCGCATTAGCTACAGCGATTGCTTAGAGATGGCGGCCAAAGGTGCCCAAGTGATTCACCCGCGGGCAGTGGAGTGTGCCCGGGAAAACTCAGTGGCTTTGAGGGTGCGCAGTGTCTTTAATCCTGACAATTGCGGCACGGTTATTGAAGCGGATGTTGTATCTTCTTCTTCATTGGCGAGAAATTACATCGTTGGTGTCACTGCCGTTGATGGGTTCAGTATTTTGAAGATTGAGTTTGATTCTTCATTGATACACTCTCAGCTGATTCATGACGCAGTGCAGAGCGAAGTTGGCCACGTTAACTTAATTGAGACTTTTGTGCCTCCCGAAACTGCCAATTGTTCAGTTGCGTCGTACATAGTTTCGGGGTTGAACCGCTCATCGGGCCAGAAGTTAGTGGAAGATTTGGCTGAGATACCTGGAGTGCGGAATGCCAGTATCAAATTTGAGATTACTTGTATCTGCCTTGTCGGTTCAGGCGCGAAAGCCGAAGTCGCAGGGAGCTTTGGCTCTAGCTCAACTCTCTGTTCTGGTTCTTTGACCGGGTTGCTTGAAGATTGGGAACAAAGGGGGCTGTTAGAGGGCTTGCCTCTGACTGTAGGTGAGCAATCTGTGGCGCTTTACGTCGCTTACGAGCACTCCCGCCAGGCCTGGACATCGCTGCATGAGGTGCTGTTGCCTCGTTTAAAGAGCGATGAATCGGTTTGCCATCTTTCGGCCGTTGGCGCTGCTAGCTTCTAGAAGATGGAGCTGGTAAAAGATAATGCGCGTTTTGGGGGCAATGGGATTTTCACCATTGCCCTCTGGGTAAATTGGTAGATACTTGATTGTGGCAAGTTATTACCTGGAAAATCTTAGAAGGCCCTCCCCCGATGGCATCTCCTCTCGAAAACGACGCTGAGTCTACAGATAAGACTAAAGGCAAGGCCATAGACGCAGTTAAAGCTGGGTCAGATACCGGCGCGGGCGCACAAGAGGCCAAGCCGGAAGTTAAGGCTGTGCAAGAGATGACCACCGCTGACTGGCAATCTGCAAATAAGCAGGGCGCTGATAAGCAGGGTGTAAGCAATCAGGTCGCAAGTAGCCGGGGAACTGACACGGCTGTCGCCGATCAGCCAGCTAGTTTGCCCAAGGTCTCGCTCGAGGCGCCAGCTCCACCATCACCAAAAGATATTTTGATTAGTCCAGCCGCATCGGCCGAAGAGAAGTTAAAGGCTGTGGAAGCCCTTGGTCGTGCTGGGCAGACCACGGTTGAAGTTGTCGATAAAGATGGCACAAAACGCAACCTCACTATTGAGCTTGAAAAAGCTGGCGCCCGAACTCTCGTGCATCTTTATGCCAACGACGATCAAGGCAAAGAACGTGTTATCTTGCGCGGTGTAAAAAATGCCGATGGTAGCTGGCAGCAGCAGCAGACCGAAAAAGGTGACGCTGTTGGTTCTTACGGTACTTGGTGGTCGAAGAATATGGGCGATCGCTCTTTCTTCTCAGACGCCGTTAAGCCAGACACGAGAGTTGCCGAGCAAAAAGTAGCTCCCGAAGATTTATTCTCGGCTAAGCGCAACGAAATTCCCCCAGTTATACCTGGCGACCAGAGCAAAGATGTTCCCCAAAATAATGGCGCTACCAAACTGGCTGATGCCAGTCAGCTTGATCTCTTTCCCGATAAGCGCAATTTGCTACCTGATGCTCCGGTGCCTGCCTTTGTCGCACCGGAAGCAAAGCTTGATGCCGCTCTTGAGCCGCCGAAGTTTGATGCTAATGCCAAGGTCTATGCCGAGCCGCCTATGTTAGAGTCATACGTTAAGCCATACACTGCGCCGCCCCAACTAGACGCCCAAGCCATTCCTCGGGCAATTGAAGAGCGAAGAGAAGTTTCAATTCAAGATCTCCCAGTGCCATCTCGTGAAGTCGTAGTGCCTTGGAATAGGCCACCGCAGCGCGTTGTTAGCGATGAAGAACGGTTGAATGAACTCTTTGATGGAGTGGCAAAAAGTGCCGGCTATGCTCGGCGCATGACCCGTGTTGACGGTGGTTCGGTCTACTTCCGCGCTGGAATGGCCATTGATGCTGATGGCTCACCAAGAGCTCGGCAAATTGACCCTGACGGTCAGAGCAATACTTCGTTGCGTCACAAAGGCGGTGCGCCAGTGAACGCTGAAACCACTAAGTATTTTGTCTTGCCTCTAGAAAAGTATCAGCAATATGGTGTGCGTCTTGGTGATATTGCTGCCGTGCGCTATGACGATCAGGTGCGCTTCGCCGTGTTCGCCGATGTCGGACCGCATCAAAAACTGGGTGAAGGCTCTATGGCGTTAGCAGCGTCGCTGGGCATTAACTCTAATCCGCGTCGCGGCGGCACTCAGCGGCCAGAAGTCGAATATATTGTCTTCCCTGGTTCTGGCAATGGCCGACCACTGCATAGCAACGCCCACGAAGGTCTGGGACGGCACTATTTGGGCAAGGCTTACCGCAATACCAAAAGTTCGTAAGCCGTAAAGTGTGATGCCGTAAACTTCGAAGGCATTTAGTGCAAATACCGATAGAGCGAATACGGATACTAATAAATTATGAGCGATACGGATAAGTCAGAAGATACGAGTGAGTCTCCAGCGACTTATAAAGTTGTGCCCGGAGACAATCTCTGGAATATTTCGCGCACTTTGCTCGCTGCTAAGAATGGCAAAGAGCCAAGCAATCAAGAGATTATGGCCATGGTGAACCAATTTGTAAGTCTCAATGCCATCGTCAATCGAGATTTGATCTATCCTGATCAAGTCTTAAAAATCCCGCAGGTTTAAGCAAATAGGGGCATATTAGGGAATGTGAATTGGCATATTGCCAAATCTTGCTTGTGCTTGCGCTAAAGAAAAAGTATTCCTGCCCATGACCGATTCAGTAGAACTAGAAAAAGTTCCTTCCCCGGCACCTGCGCCGGCCCTAGCAGCCGCACCTTTGCTCACTAGAATTCTGGCGATGGTGCTGGATAGCCTGGCATTGCTTGTTCTGCTGGGCAGCGGAGTCTATCTTGCTTTTCTCAGCAGTAAGTTCATTATTTTTCCCCGCTCATCACTTTCTGGTGTTGGCGCGGCCCTGCTTGTTGCCCTGCCGGCCATCGCATTAATTGTATTGCTGGCCGTGCCCATTTATTTTGCTATTTTTGAATCGTCCGCGTGGAGTGCAACCCCTGGTAAGTGGGCTACAGGATTGGTCGTGCGCCGCAGTGATGGTCAGCGCCTGGGCTTTTTCGCTGCTTTGTTTGCGCGATTTATTTATTGGATGCCCTGTCTGATTTTGCCGCTGGGGGCATTCTATTTGCCTATATATGCAATGGCACAGCTGGCTCTGGCTGGCGTTTTGGCTGGTTTGTTTTGCGACAAAAAACGCCGCACTGCTGCCGATCTTGCTTGTAAGCGTTTTGTTTGCTCGGCAAATGAAGCACCGCTGACGCCAGCTACAAACTTTTGGCAAAAATTGCCTATGCCACTGATAGCGGTGCTAACAATGTCAGGATATTTATTTCTTGCTCCGATAATTATGTTTTCTTTTGGCCAGATGGGTAATCTTGTCTATCGCCAAAAACTCACTGCCTGGCGGGCCAAGGGCCTTCATACAAAGGGAAGAGTGGTGTTTGTCGAACGCCGCATCATGGCACCGAGTGTACTGAGTGATAATGATCTGGCAGAATTTGAGGCTGATCCAGAAAGCCTGCCACCGGCTGCTATTGTCTCCGCCCCGGCTGTTGTCGGTAAGAAGATTGTCGGCATTGTTAACGAAGGCGCAGTGCTCACTGCTGAGGCTTTTGAGCCAGCTGAAGCTCGCCTAATCGAGCAAGCAGAAGTCGCGCGCCCGGCATCTGGTTTTAGCGATGCCCAGCCAGGCGTTTTAGTATATCGTTGGCGCGATCGTGTTAGACCGGGTCAATTGATTTCACTTAAAGACATTGAGCCCGTCTATATTGTGGAAGAGCAATTTATTGATTCTATTTGTTGCACTCCCTGGCAAATTGTCGGCCGCACTGTGAGCGAAAACTGTCAGGCCCTCAAGCGCGATATTATTCATTGCCAGTATGTCGATGCACCGGTATCTACTTTGGTAGTTAAGCGCGATCTGAAGAAAGGAGAAGTGCTCAGGGCCGAAGATGTCGAAGTCGCTAATTTGTCGGCAAAGCAGCATTATTATACTGCTATCTCTGCACCGCAACTGGTGCTAGGCGCTAAGCTTAAACGTGACGTTGCTACTGGTCAAGCTCTGCGTTATTGCGATTTTGAAAAAATGATTTATTGAGGACTACTTCACCGCCGCCCTGCTCTCTTTCAACTTTTGAAATGCAGCTAGTGCCAGATTCCGCGCTTCGCCATGCTCGACAATAGGCAAAGGATAGTTTTCTCCCAGAGTCACCCCAGCGGCAATCAGCTCTAGTGGCGGTGCTTCCCATGGTCTGTGAATATATTTGCTTTTCATTTTTGCCAGTTCAGGCACCCACTTGCGCACATAGGCCCCGTCGGTGTCGAATTTCTCGCCCTGCAAAATTGGATTGAATACCCGGAAGTATGGCGCAGCATCAGCCCCACAGCCTGCTGACCATTGCCAGCCCATGGTGTTTTGCGCTAGGTCAGCATCTACGAGAGTATCCCAAAACCACTTAGCGCCAGCAAGCCAGGGCAAGCGTAAATGTTTCACGAGAAAGGAAGCGACAATCATGCGCACGCGGTTATGCATTATCCCGGTATGCCAAAGCTCGCGCATGCCGGCATCAACAATAGGGTAACCAGTTAGACCTTTTTGCCAAGCTTTGAGAGCTGTCGGGTTGTTTTCCCAAGGAAACAGTTTGAAGTCGCCTCTAAGGGGCTCTGTTGGCGTCTGGGGGAAGTAATAAAGAAGGTGGTGGGAAAACTCACGCCAACCCACTTCGCGCAGGTAAGAAAGGGCCGCTGCTTTGCTCTTTTCGTTTTTGAAATGTTCAGCCTTTTCTTTGACGATAAACCAGAGGCTGCGCGGGCTGATTTCACCAAAGTGAAGATGGGGAGACATGCGTGATACGCCCTCTATGTCTGGTCGATTGCGCATGTCAGAGTAGTCGTCGAGGCCGTCTTGTAAGAATTTGTCTAGTTGCTTGAGGGCTCCTTGCTCTCCGGGCATCCAGGCCTCTGTTATGCCTTTTTCCCATTTAATGTCAGGGAGCAGCTGCAATTCTTCCAAGGTGCATTCGAACTTAAGCTTTTCGATTTTTGTTGCGGTCAGATTTTTCGAGGCCAATTTCCCTGGCGCCATTGTTTTTGGTGAAATTCTTTCTGGTGAAATTCTTTTCGGTGCTTTTAGGGGCGGCTCCAACTCAACTTGTATCTGATTGAGGCAGGTGCGCCAATAAGGCGTGAATACCTGGTAGGGTTTGCCCTCTTTTGTGGCCACTTGCCAGGGTTCTAAGAGCAAAGCGCCATTGAAGGTTTCAACTACTAGGCCACTTTCTTTGAGCGTTGATTTGATTTCTTTGTCTCGCGCAATTACTGCGGGCTCATAACGGCGGTTCCAGAAAACGGCACCGGCGCCTAGTTCTTCGGCCAATGCCTGCAAGATGTTCAAGCTCGACTTACTACTAGTTTTTGGATCAGCTTCACATATGCGCAGTCTTGACCCGAGCTTTTCTATTTCCGCAGCCAAGGCCTTGAGTGATTGATTGAGCCACACTTTCGTCGCCCCGCCCGGTGGCCAGATGCCTTCCTCGTCCGGAGCCCAGATATATACCGGGATTACGTCCCCATTGTTCTCAGCCGCCCAGTTGACGGCAGCGAGCAGGCCAGGGTTGTCAGCCAGTCGTAAATCTTGACGAAACCAGAAAATCGCTGAACCCTGCTTCATCTTTAGTCTCTTTTGGCGCTTATTTGGAACTTATTCGGCGATTTTAACTCTGGAGTGAGAACATATTGTGAATATGAGATTTAAAAACCAAATGGTTGGTAAAAGGATCTTATGGAGTACCAAACATGGCAGAAGCAAAACCTGTACGCATTGGCGACCTTTTAACGAGAGCTGGTGTACTGCGTAAGCAAGATTTGCAGGAAGCAATCGAGATCTCGCAAGATACCGGTCAAATGATCGGTAAGGTTTTGATTATGTCTGGTTTCATTACCAAAGAAGATTTACAAGCTGCCGTGGAAGCACAGTCTCTGGTGCGTGATGGCAATCTAGAATTTGAGTTGGCCCTGCTAGCCATTGCTACCTGCTCTCGCGAACGGCTCTTGCTCGACCAGGCTCTAGATCAGCTGGGCTGGCACCCAGAACAGAAGCACCCTACAGCTCGTTTGGGCGAATTGCTCTTGGCCGCCGAGGTTGTTACTCCCGAGCAGCTTGATGCTGCCCTAGAGCAAGTGCGAGAGTCAATTACACCGCTTGGCGCTGTATTGATTCAGTCGGTTGTGATCGATAGGCAGATTTTAGACTTTGCCCTTGATGTTCAAGCTGACATTAGGGCGGGAAAAATTACCAAGCAGGATGGTGTTTCGCGATTGAATAGCAGAGTTAAGGCCCATTCTTGACGCCTTATGATTCGCTGAAGTCCAGGCCAGTCCGGTCCAAGCCACAGCGGTTAGGTGGTTGTGAAATTGCTAATTTTGCCAGTTGAACAAAGTCGGCTGAAGTGGTTGGTCCTCTTGATATAATGTGCAAATTGAACTTATTGTCGCTTCCGTTCGTATATGCATATACAGCTATACGCTGCTAGCGCTTTTTTCGGAGGTGGCGGCATGAAACTTACCTTAGAAACCCAGCAAATAGAAATGCGTTCCTCTTTTTCGGAAGTTCACACTCGAATTGACAATCTTGCTAATCAGCTTGATTTACACCGAAAAGAGACTGCCATGAATTTCCGCCAGGTCGACCTGCGGTTCGATAAATTAGAAGCCCGGTTCGAAATTTTAGAAGCCAAAGTTGATAAGTTGCCTTCGGAGCTAGCCAACATTCTCTCTCCGTTTTTTAGAAACGTTGAGATAATGCTAGAGAATCACGAGAAGCGGATTTGTGCCCTTGAGCAGTAATCGAAAACAATAAGCCCAGCTATTTGTCACTCGGCTTTTTTTTCTTGCTCTTTTCGGCCTCGTCATCTGTGAAATCTTTGGCAATATCGATGAGATCATTTCTGTAAGCAGCCGAAACAATTACGTCTTTGAGGTCGTTTGTACGCTTGTAACCTTTGGGATATTCAAAATCGGATGCCTTGTAAGGTACCTTTTTCCAGCCTTTCAGTTCGACCGTGAGTCGTTCGCTGTTATCTCTGTCCATGGTTTTGAAGTTGAGCCAAGGAACGGCAGATTTTTTCCTCCTCTCGGCATCTTTTTTCTGTTGCGCTGGGGTCCGTTTAACTTCTGCTCGCAAGGTCTGAACAGGAAAGACGGGAATGTTTGCCGAGTTAAAATATCGTGCCACCACTTCTGATATCTGTGGAGCTGTCTTTATCTCTTTCGGTGTCCAGTATATTGAGCCATCGGGAAGGAGTATTTTGTCGCATGATAGTCCTTTTAGTAATTCTGCTTGTAACCACTTTGACTTCGTAACTGCGAACGGCGTGTGTTGCGGCAGAATGGACAAAATTAACGATTTGTCGAAATTTTTCAAATCTGTTATGAATTCTAGTTTGTCACTGGGTCTAAAACAGGAAATTTTCCAATTAGGTGCAGCACATACGGCAATGCCGCCATTGCCAGTATTTTCAAGCTTGATGGCATCATCTGTGACGTAATAACGGTAAGATCCAGAGCCATTATGGAGGGTTTCAAATACCCATTCAGCTTTTGCTAGGGCCGGCGCGGCAAAGGCAAAGGTAGTGGTAAAGGACAGCAGCAACAACAGCGTTATTAATGCGGCTGAACTCTTCAGGTCTGCGCAATGTTGTGCCTGTGTCATCTATTGATCTCCAGCGGCTTCTGTTTCATCATACTAAGTTTGCTCTGTCAAGTGGTCATTTCATCCAATGGTACGCTCTCGAAAAATATTTGTGAATCTAGAATTGGAACTAGATCCATTGTTTTTGGTCATACTGTAGGTGATCGCCTAATTAAAACTAGATTTGAGGCATGACGATGATTGCACGCAAGCGTGTGCCAGAGCTAATGGATGACCCTAGTCTTGATTATCACAGTCACGCTCAGGCCCTGCGCGGTCTGGCCCGACTCAATGCGGCCAGTTTTAGCCATGATTCTATTTGGTCTGAAATTGAGCATGAGGCGCGCCGTGCCAGTCAGCCCTTGCGCATTCTCGATATTGCCACCGGCGGCGGAGATATTCCCATAGCGCTCTTTCTTAGAGCTAAGCGTTTAGGTCTAAAGGTTGAGATAGTCGGCAGTGATATTAGCGCTGACGCTATTTCTTACGCAAAGAATAGAGCCTTGCAAAGGCAAGCAGACGTGGAGTTTATAGCCATGAATGTTTTCGAAGATGATTTGCCAGCTGACTTTGATATTGTCATGACCTCTCTATTTACTCATCATCTTGACCCCGACGATGTCGTTATGCTTCTGGCGAAAATGAGCGGAGCGGCGCGTTTGAAAGTGTTGGTCAATGACTTGGTACGTAGTGAAATTTCTTACTGCTCGGTGTGGCTAGCGACTCGCCTTTTAAGTCGTTCTGCTGTTGTGCACTATGATGGACCAGTATCGGTTAATGCATCTTTTACAGCCTCTGAATTTCTAGAAATGGCCAGTCGCGCTGACATGAGTGCAGCTGCTGTAAAATCCTTTTTCCCTTGTCGACAGATGCTTGTCTGGCAGCGTGAATCGGCGAGGTCGGGGCGCCAAGTAGTGAATGACATGCCTGCGACAGGCAGTGAGCCGTGACCTGCCATGACACGAAGAGATTAGTGCAGCAAAAATGGGATGCCATTGTCATTGGCGCTGGCCCAGCTGGTGCCTTTTGTGCTTTTCAATTGGCAAGCGCGGGAAAGAAAGTATTACTGCTCGACAAAGCTCATTTCCCGCGGCCTAAAGTCTGCGGCTGTTGCCTTAATCAATCAGCTTACCGAGTATTGCAGAGAGCTGGGCTTGACGGCATTTTTGTAAGTAATGGTGCTGTTCCACTTAGTTCTCTAGAGTTGTTCGATGGTGCCGCAAGTGCCACCATGCAAATTACTGGAAGTTTTGCTTTGTCTAGAATTTGTCTAGATACTGCTTTGATTCGCGCTGCCGAGGCCGCTGGCGCGGTGTTTGTTTCGGGAGTGGCCGCAAGTGTTTGTCAGCAAGTAAGCGCAGTCAGCCGTGTGCAGATTGTCTCAAAAGAAATGGTAGTTGATGGCGCCTCAGATTTCGAAGAAGTCTTAGAGAGCAAGGTCACCATTGTGGCCGATGGTTTGAACGGCCACGCTCTAGACCGATTGCCTGAGTTTAATACTGTTGTTGCTGCTGATGCTCGCTTCGGTTGCGGCACCACCTTTGCTAATGCCAGCGCGTCCAGTTTAACCAATGGTTACAGTTTAGCCAATGGTTACTACCGCTCAGGGCGCATTTATATGGCATGCCAGCAAGGTGGCTACGTTGGATTGGTCATGCTAGAGAGCGGCGATATTGATATAGCTTGTGCTTTAGACCGCTCATACGTGCGCCAGCATGGCAGTTTAGCTCTAGCTATTGCTGCCATTCTTAAGCAGTGCGATCTACCACTACCAGTTACCTTTGAAGAGTTTTCTAGCAAGCAGTGGCATGGTACAGATTTGCTCACGAGGAAACGTAACAAGATTTCGGGCCAATGTCTTTTTGTTGTCGGCGATGCCTGTGGCTATCCCGAACCACTTACTGGCGAGGGTATCGCCTGGGCTTTAGAGTCGGCTGAAGCAGTTGCCCCTTTGGCCATTTCTGCCATTGAGCAGTGGAGTGATGCGCTTGCTGTGCAGTGGCAGCAGGTGCATGGTCGGCTGGTCAACAGACGCCATCTTAAAAGCCGCGTCATCGCTTACAGCTTGCGCAGTCGAATGTCGAGAATGGCGCTGATACAAGTTGTTTCTCTCTTCCCGCGGCTGGCAGAAGGTATTGCCTCAGGCCTGACGCGAAAGTCTAATCAAATCGCGAGTAGTAAATGGTGAGGAGCAAATGGTGAGCAATAAATGAAGCCGATAAAAGCAGAGCTATTATCTCGAATATTGGCAATTGGAACTGCTACTCCTTCTCGATCAATCAGTCAGTCTGATTCTTGTCTGCATGCTCAGCAATTTTTTCAATGTGACGAAAAGGGTGGGCGCACCTTGCGTATGCTCTACAAACGCACCGAAATTGAACGCCGGGCACTGGTGGTGCTCGATAAGAAAGATAATTCAATTGATAGAACTTTTTTTTCTCCCCCGCAGAGCAAAAGCGATCGAGGACCAAGCACCGCCGCTCGCATGGCGCGCTATAAAAGTGAGATTGCCCCTCTGGCGCTTGCCGCTTGCCGCTCTGCTCTTGATTTAGCTGAAGTTGAAGGTGGAGAAATTAGCCATTTAGTCACGGCTTCTTGCACTGGTTTCGCGGCTCCTGGTTTTGACCTGGCCTTGATTAAGGGCCTACCGCTTAGGCCTACTACTGAGCGTACTCATATTGGCTTTATGGGCTGTCATGGCGCCCTCAATGCCCTTCGAGTGGCTGATGCTTATTGCCGAGCTGATGCAAAAGCTACAGTTTTAGTTTGCACCGCTGAGCTTTGCTCGGTGCACATGCAATATGAATGGTCTGCCCAGAGGCTGGTCGCCAATTCTCTATTTTCTGATGGCGCGGCGGCGGTAGTGGTGCGCGCCTCTGGTGTTAGCGGCTTGTCGCCAGTTGAGCAGCCGGTTGTTTCTCGGTCGTCTTCTCCTTCTTCTTCTTCTTCTTCTTCTTCTTCTGATTCTCCAATTCGCTGGCCTCAATATCTGTCTTCTCAATCGGTTGTTATTGACGGCAGTTCAGAGGCAATGAGTTGGGAAATTGGCGACAATGGCTTTGTCATGACCTTGGCTGCGGAGGTGCCAGCCTTGATTGAGACGTATCTACCGGCATTTATAGAAAAATGGCTAGCTCAATCTAATTTGCGCGTCAGCGATATCAAAAGCTGGGCGGTTCATCCCGGGGGGCCACGCATATTGCAGGCTGCTCAAGATAGCTTACAGCTTGATGCTGATATGCTTTCTGCTTCACGGGAAATACTGGCCGAGCAGGGCAATATGTCATCGCCGACGGTGCTATTTATTTTGCAGAAATTACTTCAGCAAAGTGACAAGTTTCCCTGTGTCATGCTTGCTTTTGGCCCCGGCTTAACAGTCGAAGCTGCCCTTATTGGCTGATTTGTTCGCCATAGTTGCTGAATGGACAAATTCCTGGTAAATTTTCAAACACGTTTACCGTTCTGTTGGTGAAGTGTTCAATATGCATGACCCAATTATGACCTGTCCTAATTGCGACAGAAAAGACAAAACAAGTTTTAGCAAGTGCCGCTTTTGTCATACTCGATATGATGCAATAATCGAAAAAGAGAAATTTACGATTGATAGTCGCTTGCTTGGAATAGTGGCATTTGTTGTGGTCTTTGGCAGCGCCGGTCTGTGGGTTGACTACGCATACAAGCAACAGAAAATCAAAATCATGGCGCCGATTGTCGCTAGCATTAAGGCTGCCAACAAACCACGGGTGATTGAGTTTTATGCCACTTGGTGTCGGCCCTGCAAAGATTACGAGCCTGTGCTTGAAGCCTGTCGGGTCAAGTACTTGGGCAGGGTCGACTTCGAGAGGCTCGATGTTGACGATAAAGCAAATTCGGACAAGAAGCAGGCCTTAGATGTCAAAGCCATTCCAAAAACTTGTTTCTTTGATAGTGAAGGCAACCAAGTCGAGCAAGTGGTTGGCGGTCTCGATCAAGATAAGCTTGAAATTAAAATTGGCAAATTGCTTCTGCCTAAGTAGCTGCTCGTTATCGATTGCTTCGTGAATTTATTAGTCTTCGCTAAAGCTGCTGTGCATGATTTTGCTGGCCTTGTCTGCATCTTTGCCGCTGACCACGCAGGTCAATTTCATTTCGCTGGTGGCAATCATTTTGATGTTGATTCCGGCTGTGCCGAAGGCTTTGAAAACAGTGGCGGCGATACCAGATTGACCAGCTAGTCCGGCACCAATCAAGCTGACTTTGGCTATGTCTTCATCGGCAATCACTGAGGTGGCTTCAAAATCACCTTTGATTGCTTCCAGCACTTTGATAGTCTGGGCTAAATCAGTGCTGTGTACAGTGAAGGTGATGTTGTTGTGCCCAGCTGTGGGGTGAAAGGCTTGCATGATCATGTCGATAACAATGTTGTTGTCGGCTAGGGCCTGCATGATTTGACCGGCGATACCGGGCTTGTCTGGTACGTTCATTATGGTGACGCAGGCTTGATCTTTATCTACTGCTACACCACTAATACTGCGGTAAATTTCCACGTTTTCTCCTTCGCTAGCGCCTTGGTCTATGATGGTGCCTTCGTGTTCTGGTTTGAAAGTATTGCGCACGCGCAGGCGTACTTTGTATTGACGGGCTAGCTCGACAGCGCGCGGGTGCAGCACTTGGGCGCCCAGTCTAGCCATTTCGATTACTTCGCCGTAGGAAACACGCTTGAGCAGTTTGGCTTCGGCGATGACATTGGGATCGGCTGTGTAGATGCCATCTACGTCGGTGTAGATGTCGCATACGTCTGCGTTAATTGCCGCTGCCAGAGCGCAAGCGGTTGTATCGCTGCCGCCTCTGCCCAAGGTGGTTATGTCACCGTCGGCGGTGACGCCTTGAAAGCCGGCGACCACTAAAACATCGTGGTCAACCATGGCGCGGTTGAGATTGTCGCTGTTGATATCGACGATGCGCGCTTTGCTGTGTACTTTTTCAGTGAAAATTCCGATTTGAGGAGCCGTGAAAGATCGGGCGCTGATGCCCATTTCTTTTAAAGTGAGTGCCAGTAGCGTTATCGAGATTTGCTCTCCAGTTGAAAGCAGAGAGTCAAGTTCGCGTTTGTCTGGGGTGCGTGAACATTGGGCGCCGAGCTTGAGCAAATAGTCAGTGGTGTCGCCCATGGCCGAGACTACCACCAATATTTTTTGTTTCTTGTCTTTGCTAAGGCGGTTTCTGACAATTTCGGCGACATGCTGAATGCGGCCCAGGTTCTTCACCGATGTACCACCAAATTTCAACACTGATATCGTGTGATTATTCATACTGGGCTTGCAATCCTTTTGTATCGACGCTCAAGTCAAGTATCTGTGGCTTGTGTTGCCGCTTGTCGGCCCAGGTTTGCAGATAGCTTTTAATTTCGCCGTGGTGTCTTTCGTGCACAATCACCAGGCTAGATGAACCAGCTCCACTTAAAACACAGCCTAGAATCGGCAGCGAAGTGAGGTCGCGGCGTAGAGCTTGAAGCTCAGGCACTAAATGCATGCGATAGGGCTCGTGGAGTTCATCCAAGAGCGCTTCGCCCATAGTGTCTTCATCTTGGTTGACCACTGCTGCAATTAAGAGGCCTGTGCGCTGAAGATTCTTTACTGCCTGACCCATGCTCACTCGGCGAGGAAGGACCTTGCGCGCTTCGTGGGTAGACAGCTCGTAAGGTGGAACAACCACCAGGGTACGCCATTGCTCGGGCCAGTTTAAGCGCTGGCAGATGGCTCGATTGCCTTTCTGTCTATAACCCGAAACAATGAAACCACCCAGCAAGCATGCGGCAACGTTGTCTGGGTGCCCTTCTATACGAGCGGCGCTGGCAAGTATCTGCTCGCGGTCTGGGGCGGCACTACTGCTGAAAGCTTGAGCTGCCCATAGGGCTGCCAGAATGGCCGTGCTGCTGCTTCCTAGGCCGCGCGCTAGAGGAATATCAGTTTCTATGGTCAGAGCAATATCATCGGTTGGACCAGAATAGTTTTGGCAAAATTGTTTGTAGATCAAATTGTCTTCGTTGGCTGGAAGACTCTGGGCCGCAGAACCTTTGAGTGTAATCAGACTTTGACCAGGTGAGCGTTTCTGCTCTAAACGTTCAAAAGTGACTGTCGTATACACTGAGAGAGCGAGGCCTAGCGTATCGAAACCAGGCCCTAAATTAGTTGTGCTGCCAGGCAGGCGCATTGTCAGTTTTTTTAATTGAGCCAAACCTATGCTCATGCTTGTGCCCCCATTTATAGACCGATTGATTGACGCAGAGCGCTGATGTCGGCCTCTACTGGGGTCAAATCTACGGTTGTTACTTTTTGAGCGGTGTCTGGATCTTTTAGGCCGTTGCCAGTGAGCACGCAGACGACTGTGGCCGCGCCTGGTATCAAGCCACTTTTGACATGTTTGATTAGACCGGCTAGAGATGCGGCACTGGATGGCTCACAGAAGATGCCCTCGGCAGTGCCTAACATTTTGTAAGCCGCCAAAATTTCTTCATCGGTGACTGAGTCAATTTTTCCTTTTGATTCTGAAGCGGCTCGTACTGCTTCTTGCCAGCTAGCCGGATTGCCGATGCGAATGGCCGTGCCGATTGTCTCAGGGTTTTTGATTGGTTCGCCGCGCACGATTGCGGCTGAGCCCTCTGCTTCAAAGCCGTGCATGCGGGTGATATTACTTGCTTCGGTAATACCGAGCTCGTTGTAGAGCTTGAAGCCGCGCCAATAGGCGCAAATATTTCCGGCATTGCCAACGGGAATGCAGAGATAGTCAGGCTGTTTGTCTAAGGCCTCGACTATTTCAAAGGCCGCAGTCTTTTGCCCTTCTAGGCGATAGGGGTTGATTGAATTAACTACAGTAATCGGGGCTTGTTCGGCTAGTTCACGCACAAGTTCGAGGGCCCGGTCGAAGTTACCTTTGATTGGCACAATTCGAGCGCCATAGTGTATTGCTTGGGCCAGCTTGCCTAGGGCGACATAACCGTGGGGCAAGAGCACATAACACTTAAGACCTGCCTTAGTGGCAAAGGCCGCGGCTGAAGCGCTGGTATTACCGGTGGAGGCGCAAATTACTGCTTTTGCTCCTTCTTCGACTGCTTTTGAAATTGCCAGGGTCATTCCCCGGTCTTTGAAGCTACCAGTTGGGTTCAGACCTTCCAGTTTGAAGTAGATATTGAGCTGAGGATAGCCGAGCAGTTTCGGGATGTTGCTGGCTTTCACCAGTGGCGTGTTACCCTCGCCCAGCGAAATTAGTGGCGTCTTTTCGCTGACAGGCAGGTACTTTCTGTATTTATCAATCAGACCAGTCTTCTTGCAAGTGGCTGGGCAGTTGTATTGTTCTTGAATTTGCTCTTTGGTTTTTGATTGCATTTTGATTGTCTGCTTTAGCTAAGGTGTTTAGCCGGCTCTATAGATGCGAATAGCGCTAGCTACAGAGTCGAGGAAGGGGCATTGTTTGAGGTCGGTTAGTGCAGCGTTCATGTCGCCTTCGCGCACATCGTGGGTGAGAATAACGATTGTGGCGCGCCCTTCTTTAACGCCGCGCTGAATGATGCTCTGAATGCTGATTTTATGATTGCCGAAGATTGTGCCAATGGTGCCTATGACACCGGGTGTATCGGCTACTGATAAGCGCAAGAAGTAGGGGCTGACCCAGTCGTCAGACGAGGCGGTGGTCGACCACTGACTGGTTATGCTGGGTTGGAAGTAGCTAGCAAAATCGGGCAGCTTTAAGGCGCTTTCTAGGTTGATAATATCTCCCACCACTGCTGAGGCAGTGGGCAGGCTGCCAGCCCCGGGGCCGACCATGATAATTTCGCCTACGGCGTCTCCGGTTACTAGAATGCAATTGCTAGAGCCCGAAACGGCTGCTAGTGGATGGCTTAGTGGCACCAGTGTGGGATGTACTCGCACAGCTAGTGGTCTTTCGGTACTTGTATCGCTACTTGCTTGGCTCTGTGTACTAGCACTGCGAGCGGTGCCTACTAGTTTGATGCGGTAGCCGAACTCTTTTGCTAGTGCTAGGTCTTCAGGGGTAATTTCGCGGATGCCTTGGCGATAAATATCGCTGGGTTTGACGAAACGTTGGAACGATAGTGCTGCCAAAATAGAGAGTTTGTAGGCTACGTCGTGACCATCGACATCAGCCGATGGGTCGGCTTCGGCGAAGCCCAGAGCCTGTGCTTCAGCAAGGGCTGTGTCGTAACTTATCCCTCTTTCCTCCATATTGGAGAGGATAAAATTGGTTGTGCCATTGAGAATGCCGGTGACGGCAGTAAATTGATTGGCTCCTAGACCTCTTTGAATGGTTGATATTAGAGGAATGCCGCCAGCTACCGAAGCCTCAAAGAATATGGTTACGCCTTTTTCGCGGGCTAGGGCGAAGAGGCTGGGGCCATGCTTGGCTAGTACTTCTTTATTGGCAGTGACGACGTGTTTGCGCTTTTCTAGAGCTCGTTTAATGTATGACAAGGCGGGCTCCTCACCGCCCATGACCTCAACCAGTACTTCGATTTCGGGGTCGTCAATGATTTCATTAACGTCGGCGGTAATTGGGCAAGTGGTGGTGGTGGCTCGCTCTTTGGCCAAGTCACGTACAGCAATTTTTTTCAATTGCAGGTGCTTGTGTTGGGTCAGTAGCTTAACTACACCCGTGCCAACTGTTCCTAGTCCTAACATTCCGAGCACAACCCGGGCCATAAATTAACTCCAAATCGCCAACTACACTATCGTGGAGGGCAATTATCGCCTATCCGTCTGCCCTTGGGGCCAAACAGTAACAGTGGCAGTTAACATATGAAACTAGAAGGCTTATTCAGGTTGATTTTGCTCTGGCTCAGTTGCCAGTCTTTCTGTTGTTGCTTGAATCTCGTCGGATAAGGCGTTGTTGGCAAACTGGTCAAGAATATCTGTGGGGATGCCGAGGGCCTTAGAATTGTCACGCATTTCTTGTACTTGACGTGCTAATTCGCGAGATTCGCTTGAGGCGCGAGGGTCTTGGGTGATTGCTTTTAGTTCTTGTGTCTGGCTGAGTTTGCGCACACGGGCCTTCTTCGGGTCAGGCTCCGGGGCCTGGTCTTTATTGTCATGTTTGTTGTCTTGATCTTGGCCTACGAACTCTGACACTCGGAACCTCTAATTCTCTAAAAATTCTTGCTGAGACTCTAGTTTAACCTCTGACATTTTGCCCAGAAAAAATCGTTTTGAGCATGTTCACGTCTTTTTTATGTATTGGCATCTATGTTGAACTGAGCACTTAATGCTGTTGCCGCCAGCTGATACCTTAGTAAGAGTATAACCATGAAAGAAAACGATAGCGACGCTAGCCGTGAGCGTCAGATCGCCAAGCCCGATGAACGTTCTAACTCAACTCCTGGGCTCGATTTAGTTTCATTGTCGAAGCCAGATGACACTAGCGGCCGAGATAAGCCAGCAGCTTCTTTAAATACTGAGACTAGTGGCAACAAACACTTGGCCGGGGTGAAGCCGGAAGACACAGTTATTCATTTAGACTTCAGCCCAGACCCTTATAAAAGCGTTGAGATGTCGAAACCTTTGGTTTCGGCGCAAACTTCAGATGTCTCTCAACCCTCGGATCTGTCTAAACCTTCCGACCAGCCTAAATCTGTTGATCAGCGTCTGGCTGAGGGTCGCAAGAGTGTGGAGGATTTGGCTGAGAAGCATATGACTCAGTTTTATCCTAGCGTTTTTGACGGAAAGCAATATCAGTACGCCCCTACTTTTAAGAAAGACATGGAGAAGTTGGAAGGGCGCATGAACTCGGGCCAAGTTTCGAAAGAGGAAGTGGCTCGCACTTATGAGTCAATTGCCAAAATGGTTGATAGCCCAACTGATGTAACTTCACAGGGCAAGCGCTTGCAGCTGGCCAAGAACATTATGTTTCATGCTGGGGACCCGACCAAGACAGACCAGGGTGAATACAATACTTGTGCTCTAACTTCGCAGCAAGAGCGGCTCTTTACCCGTAATCCTAGCAAGGCTGCCGATATCATTGCTGAAGCCGCAACGACCGGAAAGTGGGTGGCACCTGATGGCAAAGAAATCAAATTAGATAAGGCCAGCTTGCAGCCACGACCAGGCAGTATCATGGGCTCTCCTATTGATGGCGAGCGCAGTTACGCTACTCAAGTGCTGAACAACGTCTTGGCCAACGACATTCACCAACGCAAAGAAACGCCTGAAAGCTACGTGCAGTACCAACACCGTGACAAACAAGGCCGACGTCTTACAGAAGAAGATAATGGTGAGCGGGTCTATGATGCTAAGGGTAGAGAAGTGAGAGATCCCGATGGCAAGAAATTGAGAGCCCCTCAGGTTGATGATCTCGAAGTGTCCGCTCAGATCAAGAGACTGACCGGTGATACTGGAGTGGTGATGGTTAATCAGAAGATGGCTGAGACTGATGATCCTAAGCAAAAACGTAACCCTGAGGCTGCCAAAGACGTTGTGCTCTTAGCTGGCGAAAAGCAGCTGGGCGAAACCCTGGCAAACTTAAAGGCTCAAGGCAAATTCCCTGCCATTATAGGCCTTGATGGTGCTGATCGCGTCTTGACTGCAGGTTTGCCGAAGGATCCTCGCATGGCTAAGAGCAAAGAGTTTGAAGGGCATATGCTTTCGGTGATTGATTTTGATGCTGTCAAAGGCCGAGCACGGCTTTCGAATCAATGGGGTCAGGCCAGTGATCGCTGGATCAGTGTTAAGGATCTTTATCGAGCAACTGATCCAGAGAGACCAAGGCGCTAGGTTGAACAAGGTTTAGACCAAAATAGCCGTGATGCATAGTTTGGTGAGACAATAAATCTTGCTCGTGCTAGCTCTACTGACTCTTTTGACAGTTATGTTTAGATCAATGGCTGACCCAAGTTCAAACCTAAATTCGTATGACAATCAATTTGGCACTTTGGAAGTTGGCTCTTTCATTGGCGGCACTTATCGCGTGCTCGACTTTATTGGTCAGGGCGGCATGGGCTTTGTCTATAAAGTAGAGCACTTGATGATGGCAAAAGTTTTGGCTCTCAAGATTTTGCGCTCTGAGCAGGTTTCAGAAGAAGTGTGGAAGCGCTTTCGCATAGAAGCTCAGGCTATTGCCCGGCTAGATCACGCCAATGTTGTGCGCATTTATGATATGAGCCAAACTGAGGCTGGGCTTCCGTTTTATACTATGGATTTACTTGTTGGCGAGTCGTTGGCTGACTACCTTGATGAATATTATCGCCTGCCTGTTAGCGAGGCCCTGCCTATATTTAGGCAAGTCTGCGCTGGCCTAGCTTATGCTCATGATCGGGGAATTATTCACCGCGATATTAAACCGGGTAATATCATGCTTCTCGCTGATGGCAGCGAGAATAGTCTGTCTAAAGTTGCTCCAGTAGTTAAGATCGTTGATTTTGGTATTGCCAAATTGTCGTCTTTCGACAGCGGTTTTGGTCAAGGATTAACCAGGCCTGGAGAGGTTTTTGGCAGCCCGCTCTATATGAGCCCCGAGCAATGTTCAGGCCAGAAGCTTGATCATCGCACTGACATGTATTCAGTCGGCGTCACGATGTTTCAAGCGCTAACGGGGCGCCCGCCGCTATTGGGAAAGACTGCCGTTGAAACCACTGCTATGCATCAGTCAGTGGTGCCGCCAGCCATGGCTGATGCCATTGTATTAGAAGAAGATGAAGCGCCCGTAGTTTTTCCTCCAGAGCTAGAAGAAATCGTGGCGCGTTTGCTAGAGAAGTCGCCTGACGACCGCTATGATTCGTTAGCTGATGTGGCCAGTGAGTTACTGGCTTTAGAGCGCGGCGAAATTAGAAAAGGACAAGGTGGAACTGCAAGTGCTGGTGGAGGTCGAATAGCACCGTATGCAGTGGCTGAGGCGGCCCGGCGCAAGGCTAGTTATTCGCAGACTCAGGGTCTAACTTCTGGTCAGAGCGAGACTGATTCTGGCGCGGATGCTGCCAGTCGTAAGCAAGCAAAGACTCTTGTCTTAGCTCTAGCAGGAGTGATTGCGTTAATTGCAGTGGTGGGAATTGCGACTTATGTGGTTTTACAGCAGCAGAAACATGAACAAGAAGCGGCTACACACCTAAAGGTGGTTAGTTTTGACAAAGGTTCTGTACACCAAAATTTAAATATGCTGCAAGACCTCAATGAGGACAGCTTGGGAGCATCACTGAGGCTAAGCCCAGCCGATATTAAGGCGATTGAGACCTATTTAAGTGCTCATTCTGGATTCTACTCAAAGCCGGTGATTGAGGGAGGGAAACGCTTCTCGGTTTTTGATTTTCCAACTAAGTTTGCTTTGGGTATGCTTTTGCACAAAGGCCAGAATAATCTGCTCTCGAAAAAGGAGCTGGCTACAGGAACTATAAAAGCGACAAGTAATGACGAGCTGCACTTAATTCCCTCGCCTGCAGTGATTGCTTATCCAGAGCTCCTTACAGGCTTTCGCCCTGATGAGCTTGTTGAGCTTTGCTTTAACGAAAGAAGAGAAAGAACGGACAAGCTTTTTCCAATTATTCGTGGCTTTACCAAGCTCAGTCGGCTGGAGCTTAGAGGCACATACTTGGCGCCTTCTGACCTAGCAGGATTAGACAGATTGACCACCGTCAGAGAGTTATGTCTTGATAGGTCAACTCTAACTGGGCGCGAGCTATCTCGCTGCAAGATTCTACCGAACCTGACTTTATTGGGGATATCGGGCGTAAAACAAATCACGCCACTTTTGAGGCGAATGGCTGAGCTGAATAAATTGGAAGTGTTGGAAGCCAACCACACCAATCTTACTAAACAAGATTGTCTGTATATTTCTAAACTGACTAATTTGTCGAGCCTATCGCTTAAAGGCGATTCTGTAACTGATGAAGACATTGATCATTTTAAAACTTTGCGAAAACTAAAGGTATTGAACTTAAGCAAATGCAATAAGCTTACTCAGCGAACTATTGACACTTTGGCGCAATTGAAAACGCTGGAAGAAATTAAGGTAACAGAAGAGTTGGCGCTGCCTGCTAACTACAAACAGTTGAGAAGGGCTTTGCCTAACCTTAGAAACTTCGATTACTCCTATTGAGGCGCCTACTTACTTACTTATTAGCGCGCGTTAGGCGACGTATGATTTTTGAAGAAATCCCACAATGCTTGGCTGGCGCTAAAATCGCGGCAAGTCTTACCGACTGTTCCTTCGGGCAAATATTGCAAGCCGCCGGGCCAGGTGTGGCCACCGGCTTCGATACCATAGACAACTACTTCTGTGCCTTGTAGGCCCCCTGAAAATTGAGCATACTTCACTCTTGTTCCGTCATTAGGATCAACGTCTGGTAAGTCTATAACCCGGGGGTTGGGTTGGCAACGATTGGCCTTAACCCAGTATTGAGCCGCTTCTTTTGCCGATATGACATTGCCTCTGTCGTGGAAGCTTTTATAGTGAATTGGACCACCTTTAAACGGCACTAGTGGGTCGCTCATGCCCAAAATGTACAAGACTGATACAGGTTTCATTGGTCGTCTTGTGTGGAAAACAATATCGGGTAAGGTCGCTCCTACTGAGGCGCAGCCAGCAAATTTGTTAGGCAGCATTATGCATAAATATTGACTGAAAAAGCCGCCATTAGAAACTCCCGTGACATAGACTCTTTGTTTATCGATATTCCAGCGGCGCTCTAGGTGGTCAATCATATCGGTGACAAATTGCACGTCGTTATAGCGGTCATGGCCATCGATATTGCGGCCATCGTTCCAGTGTCTATTGATGCCTTGTGGGTAAACTAGAAGAAAGCCATTTTGATCACTAATAGCATCGAGGCCGGTTAGCGCGTCCATTCTACTGCCTAGACCAAAGCCGCCATGAAAGCACATTACCAAGGGCATTTTTTGGCTGTGATTGTAGCCTTTGGGCACATGCACAAAAAATTCGCGCTCAAGGCCTTCGCTTGAAACAGTTTCTCTGATCAAAGTAGCATCGACAGGAGGTAGTTGACCGTTGGGGCCGGTTAAAAGGCTTGGATCAAGTGGTTTATTTGATACTTTGCTCTTTTTAACTTTCTTTTGATTGGGTTTGCTGTCTGGGTTGTTGTTGGGGTCATGAAACATGGTGTTCTGGCCTTCGTTTACTTGAAAGGGCCGTTCGTTTGGCTCCATTTGTGCGAACGTTGGCAGATCGCCCAGTCCAAAGCTTAGGGACAAGCACAGGGCTAAACTAACTATTGATGAAGGCCCGGTGCCACGAAAGCAATTTCTCATTTGCTCTGTTTCTTCTTGGCCTCAAGATCTCTTTTGGCTTTGATGACAATGCCTTGGGTGAGACCTCCCATATACTTCGAAAGATCGGTATCAATACCGACTGTCTTCAGCCCGGCAGAGACTACGCCATAGACCATATCGCTATTGAGCATAATAGCTGCGGCAACCAGCAGTGTCAGTGCTAGTTGAAACAATGTCTTGATAGTACGCCATCTGCTTTCGTTGTATTTGCGCGATACTTGTTTATTTCCCACTGTTTGTCTCGATTCTTCTTCAATGTTTGTTGGAATACTCGGGTCTACCATTGGCTGGTCTTTCGGGGCACCTACTGCGGCCATTATTGGAGCTAGGTCTAGTTGACCGGTTTTGGGTCGAGCAGCACTTTCGGTAATGCGCTCTGGATGGCTGTCTAGAATCGATTGTGGTGCTTCCGGTAGGTTGGGCAACATCGCTATGAGTTTGGCGGTGGAAAGCCACAGGGCCTGGTTTAGTTCATTGGTTGATTTGCGCATGGGGTCTAAGATGGCGTAGTTGCCATCGGTCACCATTAAGAGCTTGCGTACTGCGCCATATCCACTTTCGCCAGTGACGTTGATTCGGGCCCCAATGATGAAGCCACCGGCCGAAAACAAAAGGCGGCCTTGCAAATCAGACTGATTGTCATTGATGCGCAAAATCGGAGTTTGGCAAGTTTTAATTGCAACAACGGCGTTGACGACGTCGGCCACCGGTTCATCTTGGTTGATAGTTCCTTCAGTGATAACGTCCAAGGTGTCCTCTACTTTAAAATGATCGCCTGTACGACTTATTTGTCGAGTGATTTTCAAATTAGTCTAACAGACGGCTCTTGCTATAGAATATATGACTATGAAAAAGCGCGTTATGTGTGTGTTTGGAACGCGCCCGGAAGCTGTCAAGTTGGCTCCTGTGGTGCATGCTCTTCGCCAGTCTAAGAGTTTAGAACCAGTGGTGGCAATCACTGCTCAGCATCGAGAGATGCTCGATCAGATGATGCGCTGGTTTGATGTCAAGGCTGACTACGACCTTGACTTGATGAAGCACGGCCAGACTTTGGCTGAACTGACAGGTAGGGTTTTGAATGGCATCGACCAGCTGTTGTCAAAAGACAAGCCTGACCTTCTTTTGGTGCAGGGCGATACCACTACCGTGATGTCGGCTGCTCTTGCGGCCTTCTATCAGAAAGTGCCGGTGGGCCATGTTGAGGCAGGGTTACGCACAAATGATCGCTACAATCCTTTTCCTGAAGAAATGGCCCGGCGTCAGACTGGTCGTCTTGCTACTTTGCATTTTGCCCCTACTGCTCTGGCGGTAGAAAATCTAAAGAAAGAAGGCATTGTCGACAATGTTTTTATGACTGGCAATACTGTCATTGATGCTCTGCTTGATACTGCTGGCCGTTTGCAGGCTGATCAAATTGACCCCGCCCTTTATGGCAAAGTTGATTTTGACAAAGCTAGGGTGCTCTTGGTAACGGCCCATCGGCGTGAAAATTGGGGGCAGGGCATGGATGAAATTGCTCTGGCTTTGCGGCAAATTGCTGACGAGTTTCCTGATGTACAAGTGCTTTATCCCATTCACAAAAACCCTGTGGTGCGCGAATCGATAGAGCCAGTGTTCGCCGGTCATGAGCGGCTACACTTGGTTGAGCCTCTTGATTACGTGCCTTTCGTTCATGCCATGCAACGTTGTCATTTTATTCTTACTGATTCTGGCGGAGTGCAAGAAGAAGCCCCGGCCCTTGGCAAGCCGGTACTAGTCATGAGAACGAATACTGAGCGTCCTGAGGCCGTAGCTGCTGGCGCTGCCAAGCTGGTCGGAGTTAGTCAGGAGACAATTGTGGCTGGCGCCCGGGAGCTTTTATCAAGCGGCGATCTCTACGCGAAAATGTCTCAGGCTGTCAATCCTTTCGGTGACGGGCGCGCGGCAGAGCGCATTGTAGAGTCTATTGAGCGGTACTTCGCCAGCTAGCGACAGCATAAAACAATTCTATCTATCATTTAAGTTTGGGCTTAAATAGGCGGTTTGGCGCTATGATCTGCTTTAGATTCAGATTTATATGGGAGAGAGTGACGTGAGCACCTCAGTTACCGAGCACGATGTTATGCCATTTGGTGAATTTCTTGACGAAGAGCATCAGGCTATTAGAGAGGCCATAAGAGATTTTGCCACTCGGGAAATCGCTCCTAAAGCCCACGAGGTAGACCAAAGCGCACGCTTCCCTATCGAGAATTTCAAAGAACTAGGCAAGCTTGGCTATCTTGGTCTGCCAATTGGCGCAGAGTACGGCGGTGCCGGCGCTGACTATCGCTCGTATGTTATCGCTGTTGAAGAAATTGGTAGAGCCTGTGGTTCAACTGGTTTGAGCTATGCAGCTCACATTTCACTCGGCACTAATCCTCTTTATCTCTTTGGCTCAGAAGAGCAAAAGAAGAAGTATGTGCCAAAGCTTTGCTCTGGCGAATACATTGGTTGTTGGGCTCTGACCGAACCAGGCACTGGTTCAGATGCTGCCATGCAGAAGACCACGGCTAAGTTAGTGGGAGATCACTATGTTTTGAACGGCACCAAGCAGTTCATCACCAATGCTACTGATGCCGACGTTGCTATCATCATGGCTATGACCGACAAGAGTCAGGGGCGAAGAGGTATTTCATCCTTCGTGGTAGAAAAAGGAACCCCAGGTTTCTTTGTCAGCAAAGTTGAAAAGAAATTGGGCATGCGTGGCTCCCCCACCGCTAGTTTGACTTTTGAAGATTGCAAAATTCCTAAAGAGAACATGATTGGTCAAGAAGGCGAAGGTTATAAGCAAGCGCTTACAACTCTTGAAGGTGGCCGCCTATCTATCGGCGCTCTTGCCCTTGGAATCGGTCAAGCTGCATTCGATGCCGCTTTGAGCTATGCCAAGCAGCGTGAAGCTTTTGGTCAACCAATTGGCAAGTTCCAAATGATTCAAGCTTATTTGGCTGACATGGCTACGCAACTTAGTGCTGCTCGTTTGATGCTTTATCATGCTGCTTGGATGAAAGACCACCACAAACGCGTCACTCTAGAGGGTTCACAGGCGAAGCTCTTTGCTTCTGAAGTGGCTTCTAAAGTTTGCAACCTTTGTGTCCAGATTCACGGCGGTTACGGTTACATCGTTGATTTCCCTGCTGAGCGTTTCTTGCGTGATGCCAAACTTTGCGAAATCGGCGAGGGTACTTCTGAGATTCAGCGTCTTGTCATTGCTAGACAACTAGGACTTTAATTTCAAGTATCCGAGGATTCAACCCATGGGTATGTCCATAAGCTGGGTGTGTGTTCGCGGCAAAACCATAGAACAGGTTCTTACTCGCGGATTACAGGGAAATTCGTGACTTCTGAAAAAGACTCAGCTCTTGTTGCCCCGCCGCTAGCGAAAAAGGTGCCCCATGTGGTGGCATTACACGGCCAGAAAATCGTCGATGATTATGCTTGGATGCGCAATTTGCCGACCCAAGATCCAGATTTGATTCCGCATCTGGAAGCCGAAAACGCCCACGCTCTCTCATACATGGCCGACACTGTCGACCTTCAAGAGAAGCTTTACCATGAGATGCGTTCGCGTATCAAAGAAGCTGATGAATCTGTGGCTGCTCGCCGCGGTCGCTGGTTCTATTACACCCGTACTGAAGAAGGCAAGCAGTACAGCATTTATTGTCGCCGCGGGTTAAAGCCAGGCAGCCCTGAGCAAGTCATTCTTGATGTCAACGAATTAGCCGCCACAGTCGACTTCTTCGAGGTTGACTCAATTGCCATCAGTCCTAGTGGTAACTTCCTTGCCTATTTATATGATGATAATGGCTTTCGCCAATACACCCTGGTGGTGAAGAATCTTCTCAGTGGCAAGGTGCTAGCTACAACTGCTGAGCGGGTCACTTCGGTAGTCTGGGCGAACGACAACAAGACCATTTTCTACACCACTGAAGATGCGGTGACTAAGCGTTCTGACCGAGTCTATCGCCATAAAATCGGCAACAAACAGCATCATCTAGTGTGCGAAGAAGCTGACGAATTCTTTGGTGTGCATCTCTCTAAAACGCGCACAGGGGTCTTTATTTATCTAAGCACATCCAGTCATACCACGGCGTCGGTTAGCTATCTCCGCGCTGATAAGCCACTTTCGCCGTTCAAAGAAATTCTGCCCCGCAAGCACATGGTTGACTATGAGGTTGAAGACGACGGCAAAAATTTCTACATTCTCACCAACGACGATGCCAAAGACTATCGTCTGCTTAAAGCCCCTTGTAGCAGGCCATCAAAGTGGCAAGAAGTGTTGGCCCATCGGCCGGGAGTAAAGCTTGATGGCGTCGATGTCTTTGCCGATTTTTTGATCGTCTTCGAAACCGATCAAGGTCTCGATAAAATTCGCATTACCAAGTTGTCGACAGGTGACGTGCACTATATTGATTTTCCTGAGCCTGCTTATGCTATTTCAGGGGCGGCCAATCACATTTTTGATAGCGAAGTTTATCGCTTTGGCTATCAGTCTATGGTGCGGCCGCCGTCCACTTTTGAGTATGACCTAAATAAGCGCACTACTGAGGTGCTGAAGACTCAAGAAGTTAAAGGATATGACCCTTCGGCATATCGCAGCGAACGCATCTTCGCCACCGCCGGCGATGGTACTCTTGTGCCTATCTCGCTTGTCTATAAAGATCAGCTTAAGAGTTCAGTTAAGAGCCCGCGTCGCTGTCATCTATACGGTTACGGTTCTTACGGTCTTACCATTCCCAGCGGCTTTAGCAGCGCCCGTATCAGTCTTCTCGATCGTGGTTATGTCTATGCCATTGCCCACATTCGCGGTGGCGGAGACATGGGTGAAACTTGGCGGGATGACGGTAAGCTGCGCAAAAAGATGAACACATTTACCGACTTTATTGCTTGTGCTGAACATCTGATTGCTGAGGGTTATACAACGCCTGAGCAGTTGAGCATCGAAGGCGGCAGTGCTGGCGGCTTACTCATTGGAGCAGTGCTCAATCTGCGTCCTGATTTGTGCAAGGCTGCTATTGTTGATGTGCCTTTCGTTGATGTCATCAACACCATGCTCGACGAGAGTTTGCCGCTCACCGTGGGCGAGTTTGAAGAGTGGGGCAATCCAAAAGTTGAGGCTGACTATAACTATATGCGCCTCTATTCGCCCTATGAGAATATCCACGCGGCACACTATCCGGCCATGCTTGTGCAGTCGGCTTTCTATGATAGTCAGGTGCCTTACTGGGAGCCCTCCAAGTACACTGCCAAATTACGTGCCACTAAGCTCGACACCAATCCACTGATTTACAAAATTATGTTAGAAGCTGCTGGACACGGTGGAAAATCAGGGCGATTCGATGCTCTTAAAGACGTGGCTTTCGAATACGCCTTCTTGCTCAAGCAGCAGGGTGTATCGGTCTGAAATTAGAAATCAGAAAGTTGAAATTGGAGAAGTGCTAGACCTAATATTTCCAGATAGAAATAGTTTCCATGGAAACCATTTCTATCTGAGGAAAAGACAGTAGCTTTGAGCGTGGACTTGCGGGTTACCGAATTTGACCAAGTTTTCAAGCTCTCGTTTTTGTAATACTGTATTCGATAGTGATTTTTCAATTTTTTCTGTCAAGTTTGGGACACATAACTCTGGAATGGGTAAGATATGTGTTCGTTCTAGTACATGCATAGGCTAGCGAAATGCCAATAATGATGTTGGGTGAGGTTGTCACAGAGCTGAAGTTGACTTCAACGGATGAAGTTGAAAGAGCGCTGCGCTTTGCCAAAGCTACTGGCAGCCCTCTTGGTCAAGCATTAGTAGCGCAAGAAATTATTTCGCCTTCTGTCCTAAAGGCCTGTGTGCAAGCGCAATGGATGCTAAGCGATCAGCTTCTAACTGTTGACGAGTGTCAAGCGGTAGTTGCTCTTGTGCAAAGGCGCAAATGGACTTTCAACGATGCTTTGTTGACTCTTGGATTCTACTGTGAAGACAGCAAAGGCAGTCGCCTTGGTGAATTGCTTAAGGGTGCTGGTCTGCTGGCACCAGAGTTGGTTGACAAGGCGTTAGAACGTGCCACTTCAGCTTGCCTGCCATTAGGAAAAGTTGTCGTGTCATTTGAGTTTCTAGAGCAAGCGACAATTGATAAAGTGCTTGAAATTCAAAAGCGCTTGAGACGCGGAGAAATCATTCTGGCTGAAGCCCTGCAAGAAGCTGGCAAGCTTAGAGTTAGTTCGCAGGCCTTGAGTAAGACCAGTCGCATTTTGACTCGTCTATTAATTGACGCTGAACTGGTTACGATTGAAGATGTTCAGACATATCACACTGCTGCTGTAACAAGTGGTCGCGGCTTGGCTGATATGCTCTATCTCTATTCTAATTTGCCAGCGCAAAAACTGTTTGTACTTTCTAGTATTGCCAGACGAATCGAGTCAGGCACTCTCACTTATCGAGATGGAATGAAATTGACTATGCTGCAAAAGCAGCGCTGCGACAATAGTGAGAGCCCGCAAGTGCTTGCTTCAACTAGTTCTAGTTCTGGTACCAAGATTAGTTCGTATCAGCCAGGCAAGATTTCTTTCTATGTTTATTTGCGCATGCTCGATTATCTCAATGCTGATAGAGCGCAAGAGTTGATTGGCTATATGACCGCAAATCGAGATGTGATAGAGAGCTTGTTGAGTAATTACGAGCTGGAGCAGAAGCAAGAACAAGAGTCAAAGCAAGAACAAGAATCAAAAAACACGCCGGTATTCGCTAGACCAGCTGTGGTCGAGCCTGGTAGCTCATGGAAAGCAAAGATCAGATTCTGTATTGAATCAGATAGTTTGCTTCATAGCTGCTTGCTAGAGGCATTTCCAGAAGATCAAGAAAAGTTTGTCAAGGCGCTAGAGCTGTTGCAACTAGTCAATTCTAATTGCCTGACTTTAGACGAGTCTTTGTTCTGGTCGCACGGTTAATTTGCCTATTTTAAAGATAAAAAAAGTGCAAAAAAGGTCAAAAATTCCCAGAAAACCAAAGATTTTCTGGGAGCTGTTGACCAAAATTAGTTGGTGATGGTGAAGCTACTTCTAGCCGCTGTGAGGAGTTTGTGCCCAGTTTCTTGCATGAGTCCAGAACTTTCCAACTAGTTTGGCAATGTAGAGACTTACTGCCAGTGCCAGCACGCCAGCCGCAGTTATTGATACACCATGGGTGACACTGTGATTCGGCATCATTGCCGAAATAGGCCCCCAGATTAAGGCAATAACTCCAGCCAAGCAAAGGAGCAAATCAGAGATTACTATAATGGCTAGACAGAATCCGGCCAGCGCAAAGGGGACGCCGCGCTCAGCCTTGGTTTTTACAGTCGACTGCTGAAAGATAAGCACTACCAGCAGTGCCATAGCAACAAAAATGCAGCTCATGAAACCAATTAATTCATTTGAGTTGTTCATATCACTTCTCCGATTTAACTATTGAGGGCACTTCGGAAAGCGCGGATGCCAGTGATGACGTCCATCTTGCTGCCATTCTGGAAACCAACGCGCACTGGTGGCAAAGAAGCTTGTACCTAGTCGATCTTGATGCGTAGATTTCCAACCTGAACGTTGCGGCCGACCAGACCTGAGCAACCAGAGAGATGAAGCCGTTCCAGTGTGCTGGGAAGCTCAGGCAAGTTTTTGATGCCAGGTAGAACGACGCGAAGAAACATCAGTGACTTTGGCAGCGCTGGTAGCTCTGTAACGCCGGTAAGATTGAGGCGCAGATCTTTTAAGCCTTCGGCCATGGCCGGTAGCTCGCCCAGTGCCATGCACTCAGCGATGAGCAGAAAGGTTAGGGTTGAAGGAAAGTTTGGCAGTTTGGCCAGGTTCGGGCAGTTGTGAATCCACAGATCGTTAAGTGATTGGGGCAGCTTGGGCAGAGCCGTCAAAGACGGGCAGTGGTAGAGGCGCAGACTGGTCAAGCTATCGGGCAAGTCTGGCAGTTCAGTCTGACTGTAATTTTGTACAAGCAGAGTCGTATCGTCTGGAGTGGCCGCTAGATACAAGGCCAGCTCCTCTTTTGATGCAGATCGCGAGTTGCAGAACATGTGTGTCTCCTGAAAAATTATTGAATCGACGCCGGCATAGCTGCTGTGATTGGCTCCTAATCACCATCTTGTAAAAAATGGCAACTAAATGGTGAACAGTCATTGAGTGGGTAAAACCTGATCGGGTGCTTTGTCGATCGACGAGAATTTTCGCGATGGCATCGAACTAGCGCCGCGGTAAGAAGGTCAAGTCTTGCTTCAAACTTTTCGTCAGATAGGCAAAGGCCCAAGACAGAAGAGTGCCAGCAACGGCATAGGGGATGGCCGCCCAGAAGCTGGTGAGCACGACACTTCCTGGTAGGAGCACAGCAGTAAGGTTGATGGCCATGGTGCCGGCGATAACACCTACGAAGATCATGAGCAAGACGCCCGGTTCGCGAAACGAGGCGTAAGCGGAGATGGTTGCGCCTAAGAAGATATAGATGGGCCAGCTCAGGCTTGCGACGAGGAGGGCCGTGAGTAAAATGTCGGAAACGGAAGTTACCCCGAAGGCCAGCGAGAGGAGGCTACAGTTCAAGATGAGGAAGACCATTGCTCCATAAACATGGGCAAAAGGTCTGAGCATTTTGAGGATGCGCATTTTGTTTCTTTCTTGTTAATGGAACTGCTGGGTGGTGGAATCGTGGTTAACCCCGACTCTTTGAAGGCGACTGAGTTAAACTTTGATAGTCACCAAGTCAGAAAAGCCAACGTTCATAACTTTGCCGTCGATAGCCGGATCCTGATTGTCGGTGAAAACGATTTCAATGACTATGAATACGGTTTTGTTCGGATTGATATCGGTGGTACCCATTCCCATGCGCAGTACTTCAACGATGAGCACATCTTTGCTCGTTGAAAGTTTGTGATGATCGAGGTAGGGTTTGAGCTTAGCTGCGCTTACTTTCAGTTTGCTGCCCACCGCAATGCTGGCAACTGGTTTCACTGCGTCGATTGCTGGCCCTGCTTGCTTGCTATCGCTTGTTTCGGCGATGGTGGAGGGTTTGGCTGAGCTGTTTGTTTTGGGTTTGTTCATTTGATTCTCCTGGTGTGTTGAGGTTGTTCCGCGAAGTTTGTTATGTACTTTGAAAAAGACCACTAGAGCAATAGCAACGCCAGCGGCGACGACTCCGGCCAAGGCGAGCATGCCGGCATAATTGGTGCAGAAGATTGCCCAGGCAGTGGCAATGACCGCGCAGACGAACTGCACACCGCTGCCACGCTTGCTGCCACTGAACATGCCGATGCCAGCCGTTAGGCCGACGAAAGTGAGGGCTCCCAGGACAACTAAGGAGGTGAAGAATGAGGCTACAAATACGGTCATGATTTGCTCCAGGTCACCGTCTTAAGAAGAGCGGTAACCAAAGGGTGAAGGGAAGTTGCTGGTTGAAACTTGCTGAATGGAACTTGCTGAATGGAACTTGATTAAGCGCTTTGTCGAGCGTCGAGAACTCTTTCGATAGCATCGAACAGCCGGTTGACGGCGGAAGCGGCGGCATCGTTGACGTGTGGCTCTAGGGACAGCCAGTAAATTTTTTCCTTACCGACGACCCACTGGACGTTGCCGAACTGTTTGCTCACCGCTCCTGTACACACGAGTTGTTCGCAATAAATGCCCAGAAAGGGATTGGCTTTACTGGTGATGTTGGTGCTGAGCGCGCTTTGGGCGGCGCTGTTGAGCATGCCTTTGGTCAGCAAGAGACGTGGAGCCAGCAGCATGATGACGGTGTCACGGCTTGCCGCCATGCTCTCAACCAGCGCTTCAGTAATCTCAAAGCTGGCTTCGTCGGTGTCGTGCACTTGTTGGATAGAGCTTCGTGTTTGAGCCGCTTACTTCTTGCTGTCCTTCGCAGGAGCAGGAACAGCCGCCGGAACGGCATCAGGCGCAGCAGCCTTATCACCAGGCTTGCCCGCATCTTTACCAGCAGTGCCGGCTTTCCTCATCTTTTCGATGGCTTCTCGCTCCTGCTGACGAGCCCAGCGTTCTTCTTCAGAGCGACCACGGCCGCTGAGAGGGTTTTGGTTTGTAGACATTTCTTTTTCCTTCTGTTTGATGTGTTGCAAAATCGGCCCTGAGCAGAAAGACTATCGACATCCAGTGCCGCAGTCTAAACCGCCCGGGGTGAACGTTCACTTGCGCATGCACTTACGGTAGTAAGTACCGTCAATATTCATGCCTTCGGAACTACTTGTACGACAACGGCACTCAAGCCTGTTCACTACCACCGAGATATCGTTGCCAACTTGACTTAGCTGCGCTTAGCAATCTCAGCGGATGCATTGGCGATGATCTTTTCGGCCCAATGATAGTTACCACTAATCACCGCCATACGAGCCCAGCTGAGATTGTCTTGAACAAGAAAAATCAAAGCAGCGAGTTGCCGATCGTTCTCACTCTGCGGCGCAGCAGCCCGATTGCGCAATTCATCGAGCATAGAAGCTAGCGATACCACCGCCAGGAAAGTTTTGTCTGTACGTGCCTTGGCACGCCTGGCAAGGTAGAAAAAAAACGCCGCCAGGCTAAGGTTAAATGCAATAGCGGGAATGAGGTCAAAGTATGTGGACATGAAGTCTCCAATTCTAGTTATGCGACCTTGCGATCGCAAATTGAGGTGAGAGGCAAATGCCTCAGGGGGTAGTTGCGGCAGAACTGCTCACTTGCGAGAAGCGTGCAGTTCTAATAGCGGTGCTAGCCATACTGGCTTAGCGCTCAAGCAAGTGATTGCTCTGTCTGTTGATACCCGATAAAGTCCTCAGCACAAGTGCTGACGCAAAATAGAGGTGAAGCGCAAATATATGGGTGGTTTTGTTCCAGCGAATGTGTAGAAGAGTGATTCAATTTACGCTACTGCTAGAGCTAGGCTAGAGCAAGCAGTATGGGCGAACATGTGGGTCATTATTGGTGCCCAAAGCTATTTCTATCTAGTATTGCTTTGACTGGAGGGTACGATTTTACGGTAGCTGGTCTGAACCTCTGCTAGCACTAAGGTTAAATAAGCACCGCTCTATACTGTTGATATAATCCAAGTGTCAAAAGAAGGCACCGATACCCGGTACTAGAAGGGGCAATTGAAGTTGGATTTACCATTGATTCTCGAACCAGGTTCATCTGTTTCGGTGCACAAGCAGTTAACTAAGGCGCTCAAGGATGCCATCCAGTCAGGTAGGCTTGTGCCTGGACAGATGTTGCCATCATCTCGCGAACTGGCCCAATCTCTCGGACTCTCTCGCGACACGATTGTGCGTAGCTATGACGATCTTAGTAGTCAGGGCTTTATTCAGATGAAGACGGCGCGAGGTACTTTTGTTAGCCTAAATCCTCCTGCGAAAGTTGACTTGGTAGATGGGCAAATGGTCAATGAGGGCCCTGTTCTTCCTGCTCTGTCGACCTTTGCTAATCGGCTTTTAGATTTATCAGGCTGTTCGCCAGGATGTGCCGATATCGTTGAACTTAACCATGGTGCTGCACCGGCTGACATCCTTCCCGTTGCCATCTGGCGTCAATTGCTCAGTCGACGATGCGCTGCCGCTGATGCTCATAGTTTCGAGTACGCAGAGGAAGAGATTTTCGGTTATCGCCCTCTCCGTCAGCAAATTAGTCGATTTCTCAATCATGCCAAAGGTCTAAGCTCTGCGCCTAGCAACATCATTGTTTTTTCTGATTCTCAGAGTCATTTAGATCTTGTAGCAAGGATGACTATCAATCCAGGAGATCTAGTTGTCTGCGAGAATCCAGGCTATACCGGTGCACGGGAACTGTTTCAAGCATATGGTGCTCGCATTCATACGGTGCCGGTAGATGAACACGGCATGATGATTGCACCGTTAAGTCAACTTGAAGAGCGCTGTAAGCTGCTTTATCTAACTCCTTCACATCAGGATCCAACTGGGGCTGTAATGCCGCTTGCACGACGGCTTGAGCTTTTGTCTTGGGCCGAAAGCAATTGTGATTTCATCGTTGAAGATGGTTTCGACAGCGATTATTTCTATGGCAACGTACCACCGCCTGCTATCCAAAGTCTAACGTCAACTGTTCGAGTCTTTTATATCTATAGTTTCTGGAAGACACTCTTTCCGCTGGTTTCAACTGGATGTTTAGTGCTCCCGCCTGAACTGGTTGATTCATTCTACAGAGCAAAACTATATTTACAGCGCAACTTTTCACTTCTAGAACATCAGGCCCTTACAGACTTTTTGGCGGAAGGCCATCTTGAAAGACACATTCACAAAACGCGTATTGTATACAATAAGCGAAGACAGGCGCTTACTGTAGCTTTGAAGCGAGTTTTCCAGAAGCAAATATTTTTCTTGCCTGATAGCGCCGGCCTGCATTTTGCGGTGCGCTTTGCCCTACCGGTAGCTGCCGAAGATTTGCTTGCCTGTGCCACTGAAGCAGGTTTGTTTATGGCGACAACTAGCAGCCACTATGCATCTGATTTAGTCGATATGGAGTTTCTGATTAATTTCGCTTCGACAGATGCTAGTCAGGCAGCCAATATCGTAGCCAGATTTGCTCAGGGCGTCAGTGCTCTGAGCGCGAACATCCTAGAGATGTAATCTCTATCTGTCTCGGTCTTCGCGCCAGACGCCAAACTCTTTATGCTCCCATTCGTGTTCGCGCTGTTGCTCGGCAGTGGTAGCTTTGGCTTCTGGAGCTTGCGAGGTTGAGTCTTGGGTGCCTCTAGGTTTTTGCACTGTTTCTTGGGTGGGCAGGCTATCGAGAATTGGATTTGGCTCTTGAATGCTGCCAGGGTTTGCAATCTCTGGTTCTCTAATGAGGTCGCCGCTATCTTTTTGATCTGCTGGTTTCCAGTCTTGCTTCTCAGCAACAGGAGCCAGCGTTCTTGTATTTAAGGGGTCTTCAATAGATTCGTGAATTGGGCCGATGTTGCCCACTTCTATGGCTTTGGTTTTGTCGACGACTATTTCTACCCGTCGATTGGCCGCCATGCCAATGAGATTGTCTTGGCCGTTAGGTGTTTGATTGGGAGCGATCGGCTGGCCTTTCCCTACGCCCACAGCGGTTACTTGAACATCTTGCAACAAGCCCCGCTCTAAAAACCAAAGGCGCAGGCGTTCAGCTCTCTCTTGACTGAGCTTGCGAATATAAGTGTCGAAGCCAAAGCTATCGGTGTGACATTCAATCACAACAGGATGCTCTCGCCAGCGACTCATATGTTCGATCATTTTGCTTAGTGCGATTTCGCCGCCTGGCATGATTGTAGATTGGTCTGGGTCAAACAATCTATCGGTTGAGATCACAATACGTTCAATAATTGGTGTTTTTGTCACCTTCACTGTTGGCTCAGTTTTAGCTACAGCGTGTGCTTTTAAGATTGCTTCTGGCTTTGTTTTTGGCTGTTTTGCCAGGGCTTGATTGGTGGGCCATTCGAAGGGGCGATGGTTTTTATGGCTTGTTTGCTTATTGCTTGATTGTGCTGAAGCTGTTTGCAAACAAAGAGTTGCGGCCAAAATCGGTAAAGACAAGATGAAACCAGCCGCTAAAACTACTCCAGTAAGTCTTGAGGACGGAAATTGTCTGGTTGCATTTCTTGATAGCAGAGTTTTCATGAGGCAATGATAGCAAATTAGATTGACCACGAGGCTTTCTTGCGGCCATTCTTAAGTGGATTTGATACTGTCTTCTGTTCTACTATATAAAGTCGCAATTGAGAAAAACAAAAAAAAGACGATAGAAGTAAACAAAGAGAGGGGCCAGTTCTAAGTGAACTGACCCCCCTTTTGATTTTTCTGAACTTGCTGTCTGGTTCTTAGTCTGGACGGTAGCCGGTTTTGGACGGGCTGTGGTCGAGAGTGATGAACTGACCGACGGTCCAGCCATACTTGGAAGCAACGGCCACGAACTTCTCTAGGCGAGCCGGCTCACTGGGAGTGTTGATCATGAAGTTGCCGATGGCACACGGGTGCATCAGTATCATCATGCCACCATCGGTGGAGGCAGAGTCACCGTCGCGGCCGGCAATGACAAACTTGCGTTCGTCGATGCGCGACCAGCCGAAGCGAGCACGATTGACGTGCAGCCAGTAGTGAAAGCTCAGCGGCTTGCCCGGTTGCGGCTTCGAGTGCCATTCTTCACCACCGACTTCGTAGCTGTGGTTGACACCAGTGGATATGCCGCTCTTGTCGTAGATCAGGTGTGAACCCACGACGTTTTCGGGTTTGACACCGAGAACCGGAGCAACCGCAATGGCCAGTTCTTGGTCGCCGTTGGAGACGATGACCACGGTGACGCCGAGGGAGGTCAGCAGCTCGTTTTCTTCCTTCACGCCAGGGTAGGCCTTGTTGGCGTAAAGCGGCGCGAATGCCGTCACCTGGGCCAGCTTTTCGGCTTTGGAGAGACCAACCTGGCTGGGCCAGTAGATGTTGGTCCAGAAGTCCATCATGGCGATGCCATCACCACCAGCTTCTTTGTTGAGCCACAGACGCAGGGCTTCATGGGGCCCGAGGTCAGAGGCTGCGCCGTTGTTGCTGAGCTTGCTTGGGCCGAAGCTTTGGCAGGCTTTCTTGATAGCGGAGAGGATGCGTGCCGGCCAGCTCATGGGAGCTTGCTGGTTCTTGCGCTGCTCTAGAAAGTCGGCGATCACAGCCAGCTGCTTCACTGTGAACTTGCCGTTGTCAGCACGCCACTTGAAGAAGAAGGTGAAGATGTCGCCGGCGCCTTGAGTTTTGTCGACGTCTTTGAGCCAGAAAACTTGCCGACCAGCAGCCCTTTCGCAGGCTACCCAGTGGCGAAATTCGTCAGAGCGAAAGTAGTCGAGGCGCTCTTGGCTGGTCATGCGAGCAGCTTTGGCGTTGCCACTGTCGATGCTGCCGCCGGCGATTGAATAGAGCTTGTCTTGCGCGGCATCGAGGGCAACGATGGCGGAGACAATGTTTTGCAGATCTGTGGGTTTGATCATAATTTCCTCCAGTTAAAGAGACCCGCTGTTTTGCAGGTGGAAAAAGAGAGAAAGGCTTTGCTTGCACTGCGTGTGCAGGAGCTACTGAGCGGTTAAAGAGTGTTCTGCTTTAGATGCTGATAGCTGTGCCTTGTTAGAAAGTTGAGAGAGATATGAATCGACCCTAGATTGCTTGAGGGTCACAAGGCAAGGTTCTTGAGACCTCTGTTGCTGCTCAAAGGGGCATATAGAAATTAGATCAACTAGTTTAATTAGCGCTAGCTAATCTTTCTTTGCCGGTGAGCCTAGCCAAATTGGTCTAGCCAAATTCGTTTAGAGAGATAAACCTAGAATCGCTTGGCGCACGGCATCCGCCAGGGATTCTTTGGCTTTTTCTAGCTGCTCGATGGCTGTTTTTAGGCCGGCCTGGCAGGCCCTGGGAACGCTGGGCTCAAGGCTGGCTGCTGAGAGGATGATGGCCGCGCGGTTGGCTGTCAAAGAAATTTGGCCTTGATTGGCCATAACAGCAAGCTGTCGCTCGATTTCAAGTTCGTTGCTCAAGCCAACCTGGGTGGCAAGGAGGCTTGTGAGCTGAGCAATTGCAGCAGAGCCACCAAGGGCAGCCAGAACGGCTAAAATCGAAGTTTGCAGAGTCAGTGCTTGAGCGCTTTGATTGTGGTCGTTGCTCTCGACGTTGAGGTCTTCGGGGCGTACCGAAACGATCGCACCTTTATGGGCCCCGACGGGCTGCAGTAAAATGCGTTCCGCTTCAACTCCGATGACAATGCCATGGGTCTTTGGGGCCACGTTGAGCCAGTTCAGCTTGATGATGCGAGCCACTGTGCCTGGCTGGAAATGCTCGTGCTGGTAGATAGCCACCACCCGCAATTCGTTGGGGTAGAGTTCGAAAGTGCGCTCACAGGCGTCGCTTTCGACGGGCTCTATGTCTTCGGCACGTACCGAAATGTATGAACCGTTGATGAACTGTACGTAGCCATGAGGCGAGCATTTGAGATGCTTGTGCTGCAATATCGCCACTTTGGCACCAACTTGCAGGGGAAGATTGCCTTTCTTGCCAGTAGCGGCTGCAAGTTCAGTGATAAGCGCTGTTTTGAGGGTCATATGGGTTTCCTTTTTAAGCCCTATTCTTCATCGAGACGCCTGATTGAAAGCGCACGGGCAGATGAAGGTAAAGCTAGATTGAAGTCGGGGAGTTTGGGAGAAGTTATTTAGTTGGAAGATAAGTATTAAATGGCAAGTAAACTTAACCGTGAAAAGATACGCGGTTCAATGCGTTTGGAGTTTTGAAGATTAAAACAGCCTTCACCATTGCCTGAAGCTAGCGCTAGCTTTTGTGCGGTAAAAGCCCTCAAGCTGAGGTGTCATAATAGTTCTGCTTGATTCGTCTAATTGTTTATAAAAAGGGAATTTTCATTGGCCCCTTTTGCCGAAGCGTCGAACCTAGACTTACTCAGTTTCATGCGCAGGCTATTGTCTCTTTCGCTATACGCCCTGCTGTCTTTGCCTTGGGCGATAGCTCCTGCGCGTGCCGAGGAAAAAGCTCTCTATCTTAAACAGGCAGCCGTTTCAGTTGGTGCTACTGAAAGTTATTTGACTAGTCAAGGAATTCGCATAAATCTTGGCAATGACAAAATTTATTTAGTGGCAAAAGCACCGGCCTGGCGTGTGGTTTTGTTTAACAGCATAACGAAGAAGGGCTTGGAGATGCCTTATGCGAAGTGGATTAGCCATCACCCTGCCTGGAATCATGGCAAAGCGGATGACTGGGTGCCATCTGTGCACTTACTGAAAGTGGCCTCACGCACTATTGACGGCCGTCACTGTACTGATTATGTTCTAGCTAAGCTAATGCCAAATGGTCGCCTCCTTGCGAAGCGGGGCGGGACAGCTGGTCATTTGATTGTTACTCAAGTAAGCGGCGTTGCACCGCAAGCTATTCACATCTTGCAGCGTACTCTTGACCTTCCGCAAACTGCTGACCTGCCTTTGCGACTTACCTTAGCGGGCAAGAAACGTAAGGTGGAAGGGTTGAAATTTAAAATCGGTGGTGAATCGCATTTGCTTTCCACTACTACAATCAAAACTGTTGTCTTGCCTGACTCGCTTGTTACTTATCCAAAAGACTTTAAGACTGTCCCTCTTGAATTTGAAGTGCTCTATGACTCTAAAGCTTTGAACAGCAGCGTTGAGCAGTTTTTGGATGCCTTCAAGTAAGAAGCGCGTGACATCGTATTTGGTGTCACGCGCTTCTTCGTTCTAATTGTTGAAATTATTGGGCAGGAGTTGTTCCTGGTGAAGCGTTAGGGTCTGGTGTGCCAGCTCCGGGGCTAGTAGGGGACCCGGTAGGATAAGTCGTTCCCGCGGGATAAGTGGTACCGCTCGGATAAGTTGTTCCACCTGGGTAGGTTGTTCCACCGGGATAAGTCGTTCCGCCTGGGTAGGTCGTGCCAGCGGCCGGCTGCGGTTGGTTGGGATCAAGCGGCTGTGCCTGGGGTACAGGTTGAACTTGAGCTGGTGTTGTATTCGCTGGGTTGAACTGCGGCACCTGGGTTGGTTGAACCGGCGGAGTTGGTGTCTGATTGGTTGTTGTTGTGTTATTTGTTGTACTGGTTGAAGGATTAAGCGGGCTGCTCACTGCTCCAGGCACTCCTGGTGTAGGTGGCATGGCTGGTGCTTTGTCTTTGTTTATGTAAAGGAAGCCAAAGACAGCCACGCAAGCCAAAATCATGACAACCATGATGATTTGATAGCCTCCTCCGCTGCCTTGAGATGGGTCACCGGCAGGTGAAGCTGTCTGATAACTATTGCTAGTGGTTGGCGCTGGGGCGCCATTGTTCTGATATGAGGCGTAATTTTTCATCCACTGCGGCACATCGCCGGCTGGTTGCGGCGCAGCTTGTGGTTCGGGTTGGCTGGGGGCTTGAGAAACCATGCCAGAATTAGTTATTCGACCGGGCGATTGCGAAGCCATGCCGGAATTAGTTATTCGCCCGATTGGGCTATTAGGTGCAGCGCCAGGGGCGGCCGGCTTCGCTGTCGAAGGCGTGGGAATAGCATTGAGTTGTTCACTCAAGCTTGGCTGAGATTTTTCCTCGTCCATTTGACCGCCTCCAAAATGTAATGCTTAGTTTATTAAGAACCAACCAATTTGATCAAGTGTTATAGAGCCAAAATACATATTTCAAGGTGCCTATTTACCTTTACGTAAGGCAAAAGAGAGCTGAAAAGCAGTGAATTCTTGGCGAAGAGTGGTAACTATGTATTAGATTGTCTACTGGGCATACTATCTTGGCAATGAAAGAACGCTGGCAGAATTATAAGAACTCGGCAGAGAAGGCTCAGTCGGAGGGCAAGTACGAGTATGCCGAAAATCTGTGGTATGCAGCCCTTGAAGAGAGCAAAGAGTTTGGGCCGACAGATCGTCGCCGGGCTTTGTCTTTAGAGCGGTTGTGTGAATGTCTTTGGTTCCAAGAAAAGTTCAAAGATGCTGAGCCTATGGCTCAAGAGCTAGTTGTAATTTATACCAAAGTGTTTGGTTCAGAGCATGTGGACGTTGCTGGCATGCAGGCTAACCTTGGTTTGTTGTATGTGGTTATGCAGAAAGAAGAGTTGGCTGAGCCGATTCTTCTCAAGGCTTTGGATATTAAGAAGCGCATTCTCGGCTTAGGTCATCCTGATGTGCAGAAATTACAAGCTACCTACGATGATGTTCTGCTCAAACTGAAGAATAAGGGTTCAGCTCCAGCACTTGTCAGTGCTAGGCAGTGGTCAAAGACCGGTCGCTTTGAGGCCATGAAGCCGCCAGCTACAGCACCGGCTCCGCTTAAGGTGCTCACTTCTGACGAAGCTATGGCTCTTTGGGAACCACTATATCGAGATGGTTGCGAATCATTGGCGGCCGGCGACTGGGCGAGAGCCGAAGAACGGCTTGGCAAAGCTCTTGAAATCGCTCAGTCATTTGGTGAATCGGATCATCGTCTTTGTCTGACTCTTGAAGCCTTAGCAAAAGCGCTTGGTTCGCAAGATCGCAACCAGCAAGCTGCACCACTATTAGAACAGGTACACCAGGCTAAGGTGCGCGTTTTCGGCCCTAATCATACTGTTGTGGCAGAGTCGGCCGATAGCCTTGCTCGCTGTTACTACTATTGTGGTAACTATGGTGCTGCCGAAAAAAGTGCTCTAGAAAGCTGTTCAATTTACGAAAAAATGTATGGCCCAGATCACCTTAGTGTGGCTACTTGTTTGGGCAATATTGCCATGCTCTATTTTGTCCATAAGAAAATGCTCGAGGCTGAGAACGCCTATAAACGCTGCTTAGCAATACGTACAAAAGTTCAGGGCGCTGGCCATGCCGATACAGTGAAGGTGCTGCAAAATTACGCTAATCTGCTGCGGCAGACCCACCGAGAAGACGAAGCTAAACATTTGCAGGCTTGTGCCACAGGCTTTGTTACTGGTAGCTGGAAAGTAATTGAAGTCGCTCGCGAAGACTCTCTTGGCGCGGTTGCTGATGATTGTGCTGTGTGCGGCACGGCCCTAGAGGGTTACTATAAGTGCAGTAAGTGCGGCGCTGATGTTCTAGTTCAAGGAAAGAAGGTCAGTGAGCGGTGAGGTTGCAGGCAATTCTCAAGTAGATCTGGTCGGTCAGATTATTGATCAAAAATACAAAGTTTTAGCCTTGCTTGGTCGTGGCGGTATGGGCGCAGTTTATCTTGCTCATCACCTTACTCTTGATAAAGATGTGGCTCTGAAGACTTTCGCTACAACTAGTTTGTCTGATGAGATGAAGCACCGCTTTAAGCGAGAAGCGCAAGCTCTAGGAAAATTGAAGCATAGAAACATTGTGCAGGTGTTTGATTTTGGTATTGCCAATGGTTTGCCTTATTACACCATGGAGCATCTCGATGGCGAGTCGGTGGCTGAGCGCATTGCTCGCAAAGGGGCTCTAGGTGCCGATGAAGCCGTTTCTGTCTTTTCTGAATTGTGCCAAGGTCTTTCTCTTTGTCATAAAAACGGTGTGGTTCATCGCGATATAAAGCCAGCCAATATTTTTCTTGAACTGCAGAGTAGCACTAGTGATGCTATTGTCGGGGTGAAGCTAGTCGACTTTGGCATTGCTGCGTTGTCTGCTATAGCATCAGGTGGTCAGCAGCTCACAGCAGAAGGAACAGTTTTTGGCAGCCCACTTTATATGAGCCCAGAGCAGTCGATGGGTTCAAAGGTTGATTACCGCTCTGATATTTATTCTAGTGGTTGTGCCCTATTTGAAATGCTCACGGGAAAGCCACCTTTCCGTGCGGCTACAGCCTTTGCCACTATGCTCTGTCATCAAGAAGTTCCGGCTCCGACTTTGGTAGAGGCCGGCGGCTTAGAGCAAGAGCAAACTTGCCCAGATTGGCTTGAGGAGCTGGTGGCCGAGCTACTAGCCAAAGATCCAGCTGCGCGCCCCCAGTCGTTTTCGGAAGTACTAGATGTGATGGGCGAGCATACTAAGCAACTTAATTCTCACTTGCCTTCGCCTGAGCGGCTCTCTACTGCTGCCGACCAGTCTAAAGGTGCGATTGATGGACGATTTAAAGTGTTTTTGTTGATATTGGTCTTGCCTTTGTTTGCACTTGGAACTTTCTTAGCTGTGCCGCAGTTTAATTCACTGCCACCTCAGTCTCCAGTGTCGGTGCAGCCAGACAAAGTTCCTGTGCCGGCGTTAGGTACTTATCGCATACCTTCAAAGCGGGCTGGTTTTATTTGCTTTCAGTTTCCTGACAAAGAAATAGGCAGGATTGGTCAGGGGGACGAAAATAGATGTGTTCCCGCTTGCGGTGTTGTCGAAATTAAAGATGGCCCGGCTGTAGTATTTCGGGCTGGCCAAGCAATTTGCGATCAGCCTGAACTTTTAAAGGGTTTTGGCGCCAATGATTTGTTTGCTGTGCTTTTTGACGTTGGTGTTACTGGTGACTGGAACGATAAATCAGTGGCATCAATAGAGCACATCACCTCACTCAAGAAAGTGATTTTTAGTTCTAGCAAATTTAGCCCTGCAGCCATAGTAAGCCTTAATAAGTTGCCTAGACTGATCGATCTTGGTTTATCTGATTCAACATTGACCGGCGAGGGTTTGCTCAAGTTAAATTGCCTGGAGAGGCTGGAAAGTTTGGTTGTGAGCGGCATGAAGAATGTCGCGCAGCCGATTGCGAGGCTTGCTCGTCGCAATCGGCTGCGTCACTTTACGGCTCAAGATTGCCGGCTTGGAGATACCGATATGGTTTCCGTCGGCAAAATGAACGAGCTGCGCACTTTAAATATCGAGTCCAATTCGATTACAGCTAAAAATCTTTCAGTACTGCTTAACTTGCCAAATTTGAATGAGTTGTACCTTGGGGGTAACCCTATAGAGCCATCGGGTTTAGCCGTAGTGCTGAAGCTCAGAGCGCCGATGATAATTCATATGCCAAGCACGTTTTGGAATAGTCAGACTAGTGCGGCCATGGCGAAGCGGTTTGGAGTGACTAATCTTAACAGTACGAGCTATGTGCGACTTCCCAATTGATTGCAAGATTCGTTAAATTTGCTGGTTGCCCCCAAAATGCCAAACTTCTTCAGCTAGATTAGCTGTAATTCCGCTATGGCGCTCTGGTGCTGTTCAGAGATTGCACTGCCGGCGGTGTTTAAATATCATGGAGCGATCTGCTAGATCGTCTTTAATTCTGCGCTTCGATTGCTAAGGCTTTCGTTGCGCAGCTGTTCGCTTGGCGCCACCGCAGGTGGTATCGCTGCGCTAGTTGCTTTTCTTTGTAAAATCTGCCGTTAATTCTTGCTGCGAGTGGGCGTTCGTGCACGTCTTATAGCTGCGCAAGCGAACTCGACTAGCTGATTGGGTTGGTTGATTGTGCATCTGTCAGCGTTTCGCTTGCTGCGATAGCGCTGCCAGTTGCTTTTCAGTTGGTGTGGTCTTTCTCAGTCAGGAAATTACGCATAATTGCGGATAGTTGATTGGCAATACGGGCTTTAATTAGGGTGAAGTTTATATCCACTCTCTCCACCTGAAAAAAACAAGCAACTCTTCAAAACACTATTACACCCCCGCCCGAACTCTTTTTTTTCAACAGCTCGCTGTTGAGTTAAGAGCCGCCATCTGACGTGACTTGACGTGACGTGACTTGAAAGGAATAGCCATGGATTTCCTCATTGCTCTTTTCACCGTTCCGATGGTGGTGCTGCTCGCTTTCACGCCCATGGGCATGATCATCTACCTGTGCAAAAAGGAAAAACTGTGAATCAAATTGATGACTTCCCTCGCAATCTCCGACGGCGTGGCGTGAAAGTACTGGATCGCTCGCTGGTCTTCCCCACCTTCTTCACCGCCGAGGCAGTGGAGTTGCTCATGACCTTGCCGAACAACTTCTGGTTTTGGACCGTGGTTCAGCACTCGGCTTCGGATTCCGCTGGCGGTGGTCTGATCGACGACGTCATCGTTCGTCAGACAATCGCTGGGTTTCGCGCTCGGCGTTCTTCTGTCTACGACCTCGACAAGCCCATGGAGCAACTCTCGTCCTTCGAGATGGCGGTGCGGGTAGTCGAAGGTGTGGTCTTGTTCAAGAGCAACGACTCGGAGCTTCCCAATGATGGTGAGCTGGTGTTCAACGTCATGTTTCAGCCGCAAGGCTGAGTGCTTTCAACTTCAACTTTAACTTCAAGGAATCAACATGAACTCATTCGATATCGTCTTCTTCATTCTCTTCGCCCTGACTGGCTTCGGGATTTTCGCGGTGGTGCGCTTCGCCATCCTGCTGATCGGCGGTGTTGCCGGCGGTGGCGCTGGTCAGGACACCCGTGCTCGTGACCTGCTCATCCTCGCCGCCGTCACTGCTGTTGTCACCGGCTGCGTCGGCTACTGGCTCGGTGGCTCTGCTGCCGTCGGTTCGTTGGTCGGCTCGGGCCTGGCAGCTCTCTGGCTGGTGCCCAAGATGCGCTCGGGCCGCGGCGGCCGTTGAGGGCAGCTCATCCTTCCACTCGCGAGCTGGAGGTCATCTACCCCAGCATCTCTTCTCCAGTGAACCGCTTACCCGGTGTCACTTTCTGAAAGGATTTATCATGGAAGTGTTGTCCAATCTTCGTTGTTCGCTTGAGCGTGCCCGGTCGGATGCGTCTTTGGCAGAGTACGCATTGCGGCGGGCTGAGAGGCGGTCGCAAGATACCACTCGCGAGCTGGAGCGCTACGAAAGCGCTTACCGCGAAGTCTTGCATCTGTTCGTCGGCCAGCGGCAGCCTGCGGTGATGGAGGCCTGGTCGTACGCTCAATCGGCTCTGGCGAATGCAACCACTGGCGGCGAGACTCTCAAGCAAGTGCTTGAAGAGCAGCTCGCGGTCACGCCCCGCAGCCAAGAACTGTTGCAATGTCTGGACGATGAGCTGCATTGCTTCTTTGGACTCACTTGGGAGGCAATACGTACTTTGGCTAAGCTGCGACTGGCCACGGCTTCAAACCTTCGGGCTCTGCATGACGAGCTGAAGCGCTCTCTTGACGAACTCAGATTGGCTGGTTTCAGTGCATTGATTAGCCAAGATCGGGCTGTGGCCGGAGCTGCCAAGGGCTGGCTCGAGCGCAGTATGCACCTGCTGAAGATGGCTCCGAGTCTGCTTGACAGCGAGGTGGAGTGGGTGGCTGAAGGGTTGGAGCGGGCTGACGCTGAACAGGCGCGGCTTGAAGCTCAGCGACAGCAGACGTTGCGGTAACTGGCACGGCAGTATCGATCTACAACTTTTACGAAAGCGAAAAGATGGAAACAAATCCCAAAAGGCCAACTCAGGCTAAGCCCGTGGCCTTTCTTTTCGACGAGACTGAGAACAGTGCTGCAGTTCTCGGTAACAAGGGGGCCGGTCTGGTCGAATTGGTTTCACTGGGCATGCGCGTGCCCTACGGCTTCACCATCGGCACTGCGGTGGCGCGGTCGTTCGCTCGCCTGGGCCGCGTGCCGAAGCTGTTGGACAGACCGCTGCGTAGCAAGATTGCAGCGCTCGAATCCGCTTCCGGTAAGCGCTTTGGCGTTGCCGCTCAAGGTGGAGCCGATTCCCTGTTCGTCTCAGTGCGCTCCACGGCAGAAGTTTCGATGCCGGGCATGATGGACACTGTGCTCAATGTCGGCATGAACTGGGAGATCGTCGAGGCCCTAGCGTGCGGCAATGGCAGCGACGACGCCGTCTTCGCCTACTCCAGCTACTTGCGCTTCATCCGCATGTTCGGTGAAGTGGTGCTCGGCGTCGCCAAAGAGCATTTCGAAGTGCAATTGAGTGAAGCTGACTGTGGTGATAGCAGCACTCTTTCGGCTGACCAGCTGAAAGCTAGCTGCCATCGCTTCCGCCAGATTTGCCAAGAGCACAGCGGCGCAGCTTTCCCGGACGCACCCTGGGTGCAACTGGCCATGGCGGTGGAGGCTGTGCTGCATTCGTGGAACAACCCGCGGGCTGTGGAGTACCGCCGCAGCAACCAGATCGCCGATGACCTGGGCACGGCGGTGACGGTGCAAACCATGGTGTTCGGCAACCGCGATCAGTTCTCTTGCAGCGGCGTGGCTTTCAGCCGCGATGTTGTGCGTGGCCACCGCGGCATCTGGGGTGAGTACACGGTGGGCGCTCAGGGTGAAGATCAGGTGGCTGGCAAGGTGACGCCCAGCTGGTTGCCTGACATGGAAGAATGGAACGCGGCGCTCTACAAGGAGCTGTGCTCACAGGTTGAACGCTTGGAGGCCAAGCGCAATCACCCTGTGGAGGTGGAGTTCACTGTTGAGTCCGGTGTGCTCTACATCTTGCAGGTGCGCAAGGCAGTGCTGACGCCGTTGGCCGCTGTTCAAATCGCCGCGAATTTCTACGAGGAAGGCCGTTTGACCAGGGCGGAAGTTCTCGCCCGGGTGACCCCGCAAGAGTTTGCTGCAGTGCGGCGAAAAGGCTTCGACGCCCTTGAGTTGGAGCGGGCCATGGCCAGCCGTCTCTTGTACATGGGCGTTCCGGCGGCGCCTGGTGCTGCCTCTGGCACAGTTGTGTTCGATTCGACCAGGGCCGTTCAGGCCGCGGCATCGGGGCAGTCAGTGGTGCTGGTGCGGCGGGACACTTCACCCGATGACCTGCCCGGTATGATCGCAGCTAAGGCTATCGTCACCATGACCGGTGGCGCTACCTGCCATGCTGCGGTGGTGGCACGTGAGCTGGGCAAGCCGGCAGTGGTCGGCTGTGGTGCCAGTCTCGTTGCTCTGAAAGAAGGAGATGTCGTTTCTGTCGACGGCGCTTCTGGGGCCGTTCTCAGTGGCGAGATTCAACAGGCAGCGGCCACGCTGACCAAGGAGGTAGAAGTGATCTGCCGCTGGCGCGCCTCGGCCGAAGCAGACAAATGGCGGGCACCGCGGCTGGTGTTCGAGCATGTTGCTGAGCAAAAGAACGTCGAGGGGATGATCGCTGATTTCTACCTCAGCGATGCCATGGCTACCGCCGCTCAAGGAACAGCCCTGGAAGAGCAGGCCAACGAACTGCGGCGAGAAGTGCACATGGAGGTGGCGGAGCGCATCGTCGTCTACTTGGTGCTGGCAATTGGTGGAGAGATGCGCCATGTGTCGCCGTTCAACAGATTCTGCCCTGACGCTGTGGAGGAGCTGCTTGGCACCTACAAGGTGACTCGCGATCACTCCATAGCGTTCCGCAGCGTGGCACAAGCGAGCACCAATGTGGTGTTGCGGGAGATGGAAGTGGCACAGCAGGTGCGCTTTCTCAAGCTCTGTACTGATGTCTTTCGCATGGGTAACTGGCAGGGTGGCTACGGTGGAGGGCGCTGGGCTAAGATTGCCGAGGCTGCTTACAAGTTCATGGATGGCTCGCTCAGTCATAGCTTGTTTGTCGATCACGCCTTCGACTTGCAGCACAACAGTGGTCGTGTCTTTGGCAAAAATCCGATGATCGCGGCCAACAACTCGACCGTGCATTCAATGCTGCAAGCGAAGAAGAAGGCTCGCTCTGTGGCTTCGCTGCGTGCTCGCTTTGCCCGCCTGCTCAGCAGCGAACAATCTGCTCGGCTGGTGGTCAACTCGCTCTATCGGGAGGGCCTCCGGCTGGCGCTGTGGAGTGAAGCTGATGTCGAGCAGCAGCAGGCCGAGGAAAATGCTTTCTACGTGTCGTGCATGGAAAATGGAAAGGAGTATGTCACACCGAAAGAATTCTTCGCCACCCCCAGTGATTTCAACCATGGCGCGTCGCTTTATGACGAAGGCATCAGTGAACTGAAGGCTTTGCTGGAGAAGTACAAGGGCATAGGTTTCGATCCGAAGAGTATCGATAAGAGCGGTTCGATGTCTGCCCCTGAGTACTTCAAGAAGTCCTCTGGTGATGTTCCCTGGAATTCGTTCTGGGACGGGGAGAAAGTGCAGTATGGGACTGGTCAGCCATTGCCGGTGGTGTCCCATGAGTTTGGGCACGCCACTCTTGATGAGTTGCAATGGTGGAGCAAGAACCAGCCGAAGTTCTTCTTCATCGACGAGTTGCCGGCAGAGCACCAGCACGGGCCTGAGCAGCTGCTGAAGGCCCCACAGAACGCATTGGTCTTCCCGGACCACTGCGTCTAGGTCTGCATAACTGAGGCCTCTACTTCGACTCGGCTAGGGGCTGCTACAGCCTCGAGGACGTTGTCGAACCGGTCTGACTGACCGCTATTACCCTGGAGAAATCTAAGGTAAGTTTTTCGCTCGCAATTAGCTTGCCATTGCGCTTAGGCGCTGCTGCAGGCTTGGTAGTCGCTCTTCAGTCTGGACGAGCGATTACCTGTTCCAAGGAGAACAAAAATGAAATGCTTTCAAGTCGTACGTGACGACATCATCGTTGGGCTGCCAATCGTTCGGGGTACGGAGAGACCCTATGTGGCTATCGGTTCTGAGCGGGCCGTTTTGTCAAATGAGCTGCTTGAGACCCAACTGGGTGACAGGCTGATGCGTTGTCGAGTTGAAGTCGCTGAGAGTGGTTTGATTGTTCTCAGTCGGGAAAGATGGAGAGAGGAAGACTACTGCAGCGTAATCCTGGGTTTGACTTTCGAACGTGCTGGTGCTGACGTTAAGATCTACAATTTCGGACCAGCTCCGGGCAAAGTCTTACTGCAGAGCTCTTTCCAGCTTGAGTCTGATTGGCGCGGTCAGCCACGGTCGACAGGAGCTTTGCTGATAGCAAACCAGTTGGGCAGAGTGGAGGTCGCGCGTCGCTATACTGAGCCGATAGCTCAGCGGGCACCTTGGTACGTTCTCGGTCGTGGCCCTGCGGTGACTAAGACCTATGAGAGCAGACCTTTCTTGGAGCTGACTGCAAAGGGGCGCCTTGAGTTCTCTGGAAAACCCGGAAGCGGCTGTCAGGTCTTGCCTCCGGCATAAGTGTCGTTGTCCACGGCAAGGCAAAATCATCAACAACCGTCAGTTCAAAACTGTCAAACCAACGAAAGAAAATCATGAGCAACAACGGTTTTTTCAGCCACTACCCGTTCTTCACTCCGCCGCCCGAAAGCGCCCAAGAGGCAATGGATTCGACGGCGGATGGCCGCGCTCCGGGTTTGCCTTCTGCCGACGAGGCCCAGCCTCGCACAGACTCGGTTTCGCTTCGCGACTGCCTGATCTTCCCTGAAGGTAAGGTCACCGAAGGGGGCCGGGTCTACCTCCTGCGCCGCTAGTTGGAAGTCAGACAATGTCGGCTTCTTACATGAGGCCAAAACGAGGCAGCGTCAAGCTTGGGCTTGCCGTTGCTTCTAGCCAGTTAAAACACAAAAAATAGGAACTTCCAAATGAACAACCAAACTTTCATCCAGCGCTACTTCGTTCAAGTTGAGGAGGCAATCGCCGCAGGTCAGCAGTTCGAATCGGCCCGCGCCACAGAGGAAGCCCTGCTGCACTACAACGTCGCTCTGGCCATTCTCGAAGTGCTTGCTGCCGGCACCAACGAGAAACATCGCCTGCAGCAGCTGCTGGCGCATGTGCACGACCGACTGGGCCGTATCTATCTTGTCGGCCTCGACTGCACCAAGGCCGCCAACCATCTCGAGACTGCGGTGGTCGGCTATGACCGTCTCTTCGGCGGTGGCAACCGGCGCTCCTTCGAGATGACGGTGCTGCTTGCCGAAGCCTGCGTGCGAGGTGGTCAGGCAGTGGCCGGGCAGGCTGCGGCTAAGGCGGCAGCGGCTCTGCTGGAGCAAGTGGAAGGCTACTGCGGTCCGTCGGCTGCTTACGCTTACTACTGGCTCTATCGCAGCGAGATGATTCTGGAAAACCAGGAAGCTGCAGCTGCTGCCGCCAGCAAAATGGGGGCTTATCTGGTTGCCAATCCCGATCTGCTCAATAACGGCACGTTCGGTCTTTTGCTGCGGGAGGTGGCGACCCTCAAAGGTTAGGCCGACAAGTGGCCACAAGAGCAGCTCTGCGGTTTCGCCAAGCCCAAGTTCTAGACAAAAATAGGAGGTATGTGATGAAAACGAAATCGTGTTTTGAGCTGGTGGGTTTGCAGAACGCTCCTTCTGCTGGCCAGCCTTCTATCAGCATCAAGCCGACGGAGGCACAGTGGCCCGCTGCCTACAAAGCGTGGCAGGCTGGTGAAAATCCGACTGACTCTGCTGAATGGAAGAAAGGTGTTTTCTTGATTTACGTGAACGTCGGCGACGGTCAGTAGATCGAGCTTGAGGCAGGGCCCCGCTCACCTGGCTCTGTGCCGAGTTTTCTTTGTCAAATTCTTCCTCCCTCACTTCAACTAATCTCAGGAAACAAAATGAAATTGTACGAATTCATCGTCAATACCATTGCCATCGTCGGTGGTGGAGCTCTGATCGCTGTTCCCAATGGTCTTGTTGGCTTGGCCCTCTTCGCAGTTGCTAGCGTGTTCACCGATTCGCTGATGGCCGCGGCCTTGGTCGCCGGCATCGGTGGCATCGTCTGGGCCCAGGTGCTGTTCGGTGTGATCTTGCCGCTGCCCTTCCGGCCCTTCAGCTTCCCGCGCATGCCGCTGGTGAAGATGCTGGGTTGGTACGTTGCCTTCGGCGTCGGCTACGGCCTTGGCCCGGTGGCTGCAAGCTTCATTGACAAGGCCGGTGTCACGGCCTGGCCGCTTTTGATCAGTCTGCTTTGCAGTGGTGGCCTGCCGCTGGTGCTGGTTGGCATCTTGCAGCCGTTGGGCATCGTCGGCTGGCCCAATCGCAAGTTCGACTAGTTCGAGCAATTCTCTTCCCGTCCCCCTTCCCCCTCCCATTCCCTCAATTCAACTTCGAAAGCAAATCATGAAAATCATCGCTCGCATCATCATCATGGCTCTCCTCTTCGCCTACGCCTTCCCCGCCATCGTCCCCGGTGTTTCCATCCATGGCGGCTTCTGGCCCCAGGGCATCGTTGCCGGCGCGCTCTTCACCGGTGTCAGCATTGTTGTCGGCCTCTTGGCGGCGATCATCGGCCTCGGCACCTTCGGTATCGGCTTGGTGGTGCTCTTCTGCCTGCAGATGTTCATCCCGGCAGTCACCCTGCAGCTGACGTCCTATTGGTTCCCCGAGCGCCTCACCGTGGCCAGCTGGGAAGCTGCCGTCGTTGCCGGCCTCTGCATCTGGCTGGTCAACTACGTGTTCGGCCGTCTGGGCAGCAGCAGCACCAGCAGCAAGTAAGCGATCGGCTACTAGCCACCGCTTCTTCCGCTCACTGAAATGGAAATGGGCCGACTAGCAATAGTCGGTCCAGCAACAACAGTTTCGCAACCTTCAAGGACAAACAGACCATGTGTCTCAGCAACAACCGCTACCCCCAAGTCGCCGTCACCTTCAGCAACACCATTCTGCTCGCTGCCGAAGTGGAAATGGGCGGTGTCTATCGCCATCTCTGCGGCTACTACAACAAGGTCGACGTGCACAAGGGCGGTGCTCCTGTGGCGCAACCTGGCACCTTGCCGATTCGCGCCTTGGGCTCCCGCATCGACCTGTTCGACGAGACCCCGCAGCTGCTTTCTGAAGTTTCTGGTGTCATCACCAGCGATGCCATCTCCACCAGTCCCGACTTCGGCTACGACGTGCCCAAGCCCACCGCCAAGCCTGCGGCCAAGAAGACCGGTAAGGTGGTCAGGCCCAAGAAGCCCGTCACTCTCACCCTGGGCAATGCCATGCTGATCGCCATCCCGGCCAAGCCTGGCACCGTCCATGGTGACAATCTCATCCCGGTGGGCAAGTACCCGTCTTTCATGACCGACTACGCCAAGGCCCTGGTGCCGCGGCCTCCGGTCAGTCGTGGCGGCCCTCGCAGCCGTGGCGGACCCATCGCTGGTGTCGAGATCGTCTCCAACTTCGACAACGGCACCTACGATGTGGTGATTGCCGACAGCGCCAAGAAGATCGTCAACGCCATCGCTGCCGTTGCCGAGGCCAAGCGGCCCCAGCTCAACGCCGCGCTCTACGCCCAGCTCGACAAGCTCTACCCCAAGTGGACCTTCTTGCTCTTCTGTTTCTCCGAAGCCACTGCTGCCCAAGCCGGCTGCGCCCTGGTCAGCTACGAGCCGATGCCGGCCTTCGAGCACATGCTCTACCTGCCTGGTCTCGATGGTCACAACGGCGAAATCGAGCAGGGCCAGGTCTACCTCAACCACACCATCGTGCTGGGTTCTTACCGCATGAAGGCCGAGGCCAACCCCAAGCGCGTGGCCTTCAGCGAGCCGGCTATCGCCACCGACCTGCCTTTCTTGCCCCGGCTGGTGATCGGCAAGATCATTCCCAACGGCACCCGCGCGCCGCAGGGTGACTTCCTCTTCAGCACCGCCGATGTGCAGGAGGGCAAGTTCAAGGCTCTGCGCGCCAAGCCGCCGGGTTGGGCCAAGGTCTTCGGCAAGCAGACTGACCTGCCGTTCTACATCGTCAACGACGACTGAGTCGCTTTCGTCTGCTGCACTTGATTCGATCATTTGACCTAAGGAGCTATCTATGACAGCCAAAGTTTTGGAGTTCAAGCCCAAGTTGACCACTCCGACGCACAGCCTTTACCGTGTGATTTTGGAAGCGTTCAACCAGGCCCACGTGCTCAAGGTGACCGCTCAGGCATTGTCGGCCCGGCAGTCGCTGGACGCGGTCACCTGTGCCACCGTGTCTGCCGATGAACAGAAGCAGCGTGCTCAGCAGATCGCCACCGCCAAGTACGAGGCTCAACTGGTGGAGCAGACGGCGCGCAACGTCGGTGAAACCTTGACCTACCGGCGCTCCGATTTCCCCAGCGACGTGAGCTTCTTTCTGCGCCAATTGCACGCCCTCGACGCCGAGATCAAGGCCATCGAAGCGCAGCAGATTTGCGCTGGCCTGCTTGCCGATGTCGCCGAGTGTGAAGGCCACGATCGCCCCGTCGGCGAGTGTGATTTCCTCAAGGCCAAACTCAGCCGCAAGCAAGCCGAATCTTTGGCACTGCAAAGCAAAATTGTCGCTCTGTGCGCTGCCACCGAGTCTGGCTCCGGCTCTGCATCTACAGCTGTTGCAGCGGCCCTGCCGACGAGTTGATTACTAGTCGTCGGTTCTTTCTTTTCCCTCTCCCCTCTCCAACCCCAACTTTGATTGGTAACATATGAAATCCCTGCGCTCGAACCTGATCGCTGCTTCCGTCGCTCTGCTGGCTTTGGCTGGCCTCACTGCCTGCAATCGTGAGCCGGTGGAGCCGCCTGCTGCCGACGGTGCCTTCTTGCAAGGCCTGGTCGACCAAGACCTGGCGAACATCCCCGCCGGCGGCAACCTCGTCAATTGCCTGCGCCTGAACACCCACATCGCCGGTCAGTACGCTCTGATCGAAGTCGTCTGCGACGGCGGCGAGAAGCTGGAGTACATCTACCACGCCAGCGGTCGTGCGGTGTTCGTGGGCAAGGTCTGGTACGTCAACAAAGACATTCCGCCGCTCACCGAAGAGCAGATCATGAGCGGCGTCGGCGCACCGCAGATGGAGGCGTGGATGTTGATCGACAAGCGCGACAACTTCCGCCTCAAGCCCCAAGGCAAGTAAGCCTCCTAGGGCCGTGAATCAGCGTTAAGTTTGATTGACGGCCCGTCTTTCGCTGGTGGTTATGTGACTACCACCACTCCCTCAATAGATATCCTCATTTAGGATGACCAAAATGAAATTTCCCTCCTTCAAATTCCCGTTCTTCAAGCGAAACAACGACAGCGGTCAGTCTTCTGACAATCGTTCTGGTTTCTCGAGCGAAGGAACTCCGCCTTCGCCCTCGTCGTTCAACATCTTCGGTTGGCTCAAGCTGGCCGCGGTTGTGGTGGTTCTGGCAATCGTGGCCGTCAACTCCTTCAAGGTGGTGCCTCGTGGCTACGTTGCCACCAAGTCGGTCTTCGGTGTGCTCGATCCCCAGCCTCTGTTGGCCGGCTTCAACTTCATCAATCCGCTCTCCAGCATCACCCTGCACAACGTGCTGGTGACGCCCAAACAGGCGGTGGCGAAGTCGGGTTCTCACGACCTGCAAAAGGTCACCACCAAGGTGACGGTCTCGTACAACCTGGTGGATTCGCAGGCGCCGGTCTTCTTCAAAGAATACGGCTCCATCGAGAACTTCATCGAGGCCATTCTCGATCCGGCTATTCAAGAGTCGGTCAAAGCGGCCACGGCGCACTTCACCGCCACCGACCTGTGGACCAAGCGTGAGACCGTGCGCGACGAGATCGAGCAGCTCGTTCGCACCAACGTGGCCAATGCCATGGCCTCCAAGAAAGCACCAGGCACGGTGGCAATCAATCGCGTCACCCTCGACAACCTCGACTTCACTCCGATGTTTGCTGATGCGTTGGAAGCCAACGTCAAGGCCATCAACGATGCCGGTCGCGCCGTCAACGAAGGCAAGAAGCTGATTGCCGACGCCGAAGGTGATGCGCAGTCGATCAAAGCCAAGGCCGACGCCGAAGCATACGCCACGCTGCAGATTGCCACGAAGGAGGCCGAAGCCATCCGCCGTGAATCTGCTGCCCTGCGCGATAGCCCCGACCTCGTCGAGCTCACCGCCATCAACCGCTGGAAGGGCAAAGTGCCGCGCTACAACGGCACCATGCCGATGAATGCTGCTCCCGATGTTGCGCCTGCCGCTGCTCCTGCTGCATCACCGGCCAAGTAAGTCAACAGTTAACCAAGGAAAATCAACATGAACTTCAACATGAACCTCAAGACGATCGTAGTTGGCGCTTCGGTTGCCGCGCTGCTGATTGGTGGCATTTTCGTTTCACGCACATTGACCTGGGCCAATCCGGGCTACGTCGGCGTGGTCACTCAGTTCGGCTCGGTGGAAGACACCCCGATCTTCGCGGGCGCCGGTCCTACCATCATCAGCCCGCTCAAGACTGTGGTGATGTTGCCGACGCTGCAGCTCAGCCACCACATCAAGGCTGCCGCTGCCACCATCAAGGGCCAAACGGCCCCGACCGAGATCACCATCGCCTACTCGGTCAAGGGTGAAATGTGGCCGCAGGTCTACAAGACCATCGGCGGCATTGGCGCCATCAACGCCAACTATTTCGACAACAACGCCCAACAGGCCCTCAAGCAGGTCACCGGCGCCTACCTGGCTGAAGACCTGATCCAGAAGCGCAAAGAGATCAAAGCTTTGGTGGCCAAAGAGCTGATCAAGGTGATCGATGAAGCCTTGACCGAGAAGGGTCTTCAAGGCGCCATCATCATCGACATGATCGCGATCACCGACTTCGATTTCTCCAAGGAGTTCAACGACTCCATCGATTCGAAGGTGCAAGCCGAACAGCGTGCGATGCAGGCGGAGAGCGAGGCTCTGCAGAAGGCAACCATCGCCCGTGCCAACGGCGAAGTGCAGAAGAAGCTGGGCGAAGCCAAGGCCTACGAGACCGAGGTGCTCTCCAAGGCACGTGCTCAGGCCATCACCCTCAAGGGCGAAGCGCTCAAGGGTTCGGCCGGCCTCCTCGAGCTGCGCAAGGCCGAGCGCTGGGACGGTGAAGTCTCCGAGTACCACCAGGGCGGCGTTCTGCCGTTCATCAAGATTGACCCGCGCAACGGCGCACGCAAAAACTGAGTAAGGGCAATTTGTCGCAGCCGTGGCCCATGCTCGGCTGCTCTTCTTGTAGCTGGCCTGCCATTCAGCTTTACTGCTGTCTGGCATGGCCGCCTGCTAACGTCACTTGATTCAACTCACTTAAATTCAAAGGTGCAAACATGGAACTCTTGATCTCCTTCGTCTCATCTCTGCAGCTCCCTCAATGGCTGGCTTTGGCGCTGGCTGTGATCTTGCCGACGGCTCTGCTCATGCAAAAGCAAGTCGCCGCTGGCAGTGCCACCGCGTTCGCTCTGGCCCGGTTGCCTGGCGCTCGGCCCTCTTGCATTCGCGGCCGTGGCCGCAGTCAAGGTGGTTTCACCCTGATCGAGCTGCTGATCTGCATGGCCATTCTCTGCATCCTCGCCATCATCGTCGGCACGGCCGTCTACTTCACCTTCTTCAGCGGCCGGGTGCACATCAGCTTCACCTAGCCGCTTCGAGTAGAGTTTTCCAACCTGCGAAAGGTCTGTCATGAAAATTCGTCTTCAATCTTTTACCGGCGGCATCACCCTGATCGACCTTGCCATCATCTTTGCGGTGGTGGCTGTGGTGGGCTTGCCTTCTTTTGCCGCTGGCGTGACCGCAGCTGTTGTCGTTGCACTCTTCCTGCTGGTGGCGCTAGCGGTGCTCCTCGTCGTCCGGGGGGTGGGCTTGATGCTCCGGCGAGAACATCGGCAGGCCGAGTCGTGAGCGGCTTCCTGCAGGTGTTTCCGGCGGAGACAAAAGTAAAGCGCCTCAGTGCTTCCTCCCTCCCGCTTCTCGAAAGTAAGGTCAATGCCTGGCTGTCGCTTCACAAAGCGGCCATCGAGAAGGTTCTCAGCCGTGACATCGTACCGCAGGGCACGGTGCTCACTGCGGTGATCTGCTTCACCACCAATGAGAAAGCATGACCAAATGCGTTCTCACACCTAAGCTTCTCGACTTGATGAGCCATCAGTGCAAGTTGCGCTGGTGCAAGAGCGCATCCTCGGCCTCTACCATGAATTCGGCAACGACTCGCCGCTGGCGGTCATGCCGAGGGACTACATCGAACGCTGGGGCAGCGAGCATCTGTTCCGGTGCGACGATTGCGATGCCGTCGAATTTCGCAGTCACGTCGATTGGTTGATTCAAGACGCCAAGTTTTTGTCGTAGCGCGGAGCTGTTACTGGTTATTACTTCACAAGGAAAATCATGAATCTCAACCCGCAACTTTTCCACTCGCTTTCTCCATTCATCGGACTCATCTCCGTTTGTGCCATTTTCGGTTTCTCCTGGTTGCTCGCCGGCTTTCTCACAAGTCGCAAGTTCAAGCGGCGGGAGCGGGGGCGACGCGAAGCCCAGGCGATCGGAGAGACGGTCGAGTATGTCCGTCGACTGTTTGCTGGTCGTTACATGCCGAGTGCGCTTTGCCAGCTGGTCGCCCGGGCCCGGCAGTGTCAGCGTGAGCTGCTGCGGCGCTCCTGGCAAATCGAGAATCAGGCCCAGCTCAATGGTCTCATCAGAGATGCTGTCTATATGCGAGATTGCCTTGTCGAGGCTTCTTCCGCTCCTTTTTCCCCCGAAGCGCAAGAGGCCGATCGTCTGGCGCTGATTGCCGAGTTGGTGGCGATCGAAGCGCAGGCCGAGGCTGAACGGACCGCAGCTGAAGCCGCTTATGTCGAAGAGCTGGAGCGGGTCTCACACGGTTTGGCCTGCAATCGCCAACGCGTTGCCGAGTCGCAGGCAAAGCTTGCTGCTCTGGCTGGCTGAGCCATCTTTTCTGAGTAACCTCAGGGAGCTGTTATGCAATACTTGCGCATTACCTCCAGCAGTTCGCTTGCTGGACACATCGTTTCACGGGCCTCCATGCCCCGACTTTCTCTTTCTCGCGATTACCCTCAGGCGGCTAGCGAGCCTGCGGTGATGACGGCCTACCGCGTTGCAGTGGTCGAGCGTCATCTTCGTGAGCACCTGCAACTGGCTCGGGACGGCACTTACTACAGCCCCCGGGGTATCAACCTCTGGGAGCTGATTGGGCAGTCTTTGGCCAGCGAGCATTTCATTGCTGGCGAGGAGATGGTCGAGGTCATTGCCGACATCGCCGGGCGGCTCAAGCAAGAAGCGCACGAGCCCATTGCCGAGTCGCTCACTCGCGAGTCGCTGGTGGGCTTGAGTGAGTCTCAGCGCGCTGCTATCGCTGCCTCTCTGGTGGCCTGCGGTCATGCAATTTCGGAGCTGACCGCTGCCGAGAAGCACATGACCTGGCTTGGCCAGCCTCATTGGTTGGCCGAAGACCGCACCATTGCCACCGAACTGCTGGCACTGCTGACGGTGCGGCGCGTCAAGTCGATGCAGTTCTTCTGAACCATAGGCCAGTCAACTCTAACCCAAGAAACACCATGCCTCCAATTCTCATCTCAATACTGCTGCTGCTCTTCGCTGCGGCATTTTTCTTGCTCATGGTGCTCCGTGTGCAATTGTCTGATTCCCGCTTCATCACCAAGAAGCGGCGGAACACGCGCAAGTACATCTGCCTCCATCCCGACTGGCGGGTGAAAGGAATGTTCGAATGGCTCGTGGGCCCGCCCAATGTTCAACGGGTTCTGGCCAACCTGCCTGCCGAGCTGGAGGAACTCGACGTCGGCGAGACAGACATCGTCAGTTTTCCTGCGCCGTTGCCCGCTGGTTTGAAGAAGCTGTCGGCGCGTGATTGTCGCAGTCTTGAAGTCGTCGACGCTTTGCCCGATTCAATTGAAGTGCTCGACTTCTGGGGCTGCGAGAAGCTGGCGCAACTGCCTACTTCGCTGCCGACAGCTCTCAAGGAGTTGTGGGTGGTGAGCACGGCTCTGACGGCATTGCCCAAGCTGCCAGCTGGCTTGGAACAGCTCGATGCTCGATGCTCCAAGCAGCTCGCCGACCTGCACAGTGAGTGGCCCGAGTTTCGGCCAAAGCACTATCTGCACTCGGGCAGCTTGCACTGGCTCAATCTCTGCGGCACTCCGGCGGCCAAGACCATTGCGGGCAACTTGCCCGAAGATGTTCTGCAACGCATCAAGGAGAAGGGTGCTGCTGGTTGGCGCTTTAACACTATCGCTGGTGATTACCAGTACGCCGGCGAACCCATGCCCCGGCCGGTGTTTCTCTAAAGCAGTTTTTTCCCGCGACTTCCACCAAAGGAACTAACATGACAATGCTTTTCGCTGCCACTCGTCTGGCTCTGCTTCTGACTGTGGCCTGGTGCCTGTCTCTGTCTGCCCCAATGTATGGAGTTCCAGTTTATGGTGCTTCTGCTGGCGCTCAGTACGGCGTGGCAACGCTCAGCTTCATTGTCTTCGAGGCGCTCAGTGGCTTCATCGCCTATAAGCGCCTCTGCTTTCGCCTCGGTGCGCTTCACGAGATCTGGGCGAACGCCGACCGTTTTGCCAACTTGCGCCACCTGCGCTGGGAAAAGTTTCCCAGCTGGGCCCTCCACTTCTGGTGGCAACCTTCCGCCATGCTAGTAATGGCCCGTGGCCTCTTCAGCAGCCTGCGCGGCTGGTGGGTGCTGCAGTGCATCTACGAGGTGGGTCTGGCGATGCTGGTGTTGGGGGCGACGACCTATCTCTTTGCCCCCGATTTCTTCAACTGGTCGACCGTGCCTATCGGTTTGGCTGCTGTGGCCGCTCTTGCTAGCAAGCGGGCCCTGACCATCTATGAGCCGGTCAAGTTCTGCCCTCGAGACTGAAAGGACAATGGGGTGGCCCGGTGAACTTTGACTAGTTCCCGGGCATTTTCTTTTAGGATTTTTGCTACTTGGTCATATAGTTATTGACTGGTGTTTTTTTTCGGACGTCGTTGTTTATAAGAGAGTCAGGGTGGCTAAGTTTTTGCATTAGATGTAAACTAATAACTAGTCAGACTAGTCTGAGGCTTTAGGTCCGAGGTAAAGCGATGAATCAGTCCCGTGGAAAAGCTAACTCTATGAAGCTTCAACGCCTCCAGATTACCGGCGAGCCCTGGCAGCTACAGACCGCTAAGGCTCGCTTTAGCGAGCTGTTTAGTCTAGCTAGAACACAAGGACCACAGCTTATCCTGCGGCAGAAAAAAGACGGTGTCGTCATGCTAACTGTGGAGCAATTCGACCTGCTTATAGCTCGTGCTCATCAGGCTAAGAGTCTGGTTCAGTTCTTCCGTGAGTCTCCGCTTGTTGGCTTGGACTTGTCGTTCGAACGAGACAAAGATACTGGTAGAGAAATTGAACTATGACCGGTTTCCTGCTAGATACCAACTGCATTTCAGAGCTCGTTCGGGCAAAACCAGAGCCGCTGGTAGTGCAGTGGCTCGATGATTGTGATGAAAGACTTCTCTATCTCAGTGTGCTCACAATTGGAGAGATTCGTAAAGGCATTGCAGCGCTGGTTGCTGGTAAGCAGAGGACGAAATTAGAAACCTGGTTAGAGCTAGAACTTAAGACTCGTTTCAATGAGCGCATTTTGCCAATCGACGAAGAAGTCGCAGAGCGTTGGGGTGTTATTGCCGCTCAGGCGAAAGCTGATGGAAGGCCGCTAGCCGTTATTGATGGTCTTCTTGCTGCCACCGCTCTGCACTACAACCTGGCAATCGTCACCCGCAATACTGCCGATTTTGCTGAGACCAATGTCTCGCTCGTCTGTCCTTGGAGTTTGCAAAGCTCCTGACCTGATATGCTTTTCTCTACCGATGATCAAATTTGCTCTTGTAGCTGACTCACATCTTGGTCCTGAAAAATTCTACGAGGGGCAAATTCGCAAGCTCTCGCGTAATACCCTGCCCTTTTTGGCGCAGTTGCAAGAGGAGCTGAGCGCCCTGCACAAGCCTGATTTTGTCGTGAACCTTGGTGATTTGATTGAAGATTCTTCCTCTAGGCAAGATGACACAACTAACTATCAACTAGGGCTAAATTGCTTTGATGGTCTGCCTATGCCTGTTCTAAACGTAATCGGCAATCACGATCAAGTGCATTTGAGTGACAGCGATCTTTGTCGGCTTTCGCGCAATGAAAAGCTTTATTACTCACAAGATCTAGGTGAGATGCACTGTGTGGTGTTGTTTTCTTCATCAGTTGAGCATACTGATATTACAATTTCGGCCGAGCAGCGCCTCTGGTTGCAGAATGATCTTGCTACTACTGATAAGCCGACACTTGTTTTCTTGCATCATCCGCTAGACGATCAAGACTTGAAAGGTAATGTCTGGTTTGAAAAATATCCAGATTATTGTTTCGTGCAAGAGCGCCATCGGGTGCGCGATATTCTTGCTGCTTCGGGCAAGGTCAGTGCTGTTTTCAATGGTCATGTGCACCGCAATAATCTCTCCACCATCGATGGCATTCATTACATAACAGTGCAATCGCTAGTAGAAAAAGTGGGTGAGCCAGATCTTGCCAGTCGTGCTTTTGCTACTGCCACCATTGAAGGTAGTCGTCTGCTATTAGACGTTCACGGTGAAGATGCTGTGCGCTACGATGTGCCGCTGCGCCTGCCGTAGAAATTTCTATTCGTCCCCGGCAGCTTGGATATCAAGAGGTTTGGCCAAAAAGAATTAGGTTAGAGAAAAGTGCAGGGCATGCAGGCATTGATCCAAGCTTTCGCGAGAACAATAGCCTGCATGCCTTACTTAACACCCATTCGTCTAAACCCTAGGCCGCCGCTGCAGCACTTGCAGCAACAGACTTTGTGGCAAACAACAGCACCCCTTGCTTGATGCGCTCTGTACGCTCTTTCACTGTGGCGATTTGGGTCAGTACAGCTCCACTGTCAATCTCCGATTGTAAGTGGCCCAGTTGCTCTTGAAAGAGTTCTGGAGTTTTTTGGCAGAGGGCAAAAAGCGAGTCACCACTGCGCCAGTCTTCTTGCATTGGTCCTTGCGGATCAAGGCTGGCTGGAGTCCAGTAGGTTTTCTCCAGAGGCTCGATGCGCACAGTTGAGGCAGTGCTTTGCAGCAGTTGCACCATTGTCTCTTGTGGTAAGAAGCGCGAAGCCAGCTTGTTTGCCGCCTCGGCAAAATATTTGTAGTACCACATGCAACCAGCATCAGGAGACATTTGTTCTCTGCTGCAGGTGACGATGATGACGTGTCCCCCAGGAGCAAGAAGTTGTGCCACATCACTGAGAACTGCTTGAGTGGCTTTTTGCAGCTCGTCTTCGCTTTGGTGGGGTAGATGTTGCAAGACAAAGCTGAACAAGACGACGTCGAAGCTCTGGGGGGCAAATGGCAAAGAGCGAATGTCGGCGCAAACCAACTGTGCGTCACTGCCAAGTTTCTCGCGGGTTTTTTCCAAACCGGTTCTTGAGGCATCGACGCCAGTGAGCAAATCGAAACCAGCTTGCTTCAGTGCTTGCAGATGCACGCCAGTGCCACAGCCAGCATCAAGAATGCGCGGTTGTTTGCTGTTATCGGAAAACTGTGCGTGCAAGAAGCGAATGATTTGTTCGCTGCCCACAGCCATGCGCGTTTTGTCGTAGTCGCTGTGGGTCTTTTCGTATTTTTCGTAGCTGCTACCTGTAGATGTGCATGTAGTCATGGGGTTTCCTCTGTTCGATATTGGCAGGCATGAGAAAAAACACTTGAATTTCACGCATCAGGAAGCGAGAGAAATTGCAAGAGTAGCTGGGGGAGTTGATTTAAAAGTTTATTTGTATTTCTTGTCAGAGTAAGAGTAAAAGATACGCGCAGTATCTTCGACGGTATAGCTTTGCATCAAGCACTTGCGGTTGAAGAGTGATTAATCCTCACTCTGATTGGCTTTAAGCAGTTGTGATTGTGCTCATTTTGCTGCATGCAGCCTGCGCTATCTAGCGCTATGCAAAATGGTTGACCAAAACAGGCTTGTCAGGTGGGGCGGCTTGACGGGCTGCTTTTATTATTTTGGGCAAGACTCTTTATTTCTGGCGATATCTTTTATTTCTGGCGGAGCCAGGCTCTCCAACGGGGGTAGGTGGCGAAGATTACACTGCCGGCGCAGAGGGGCCAAGAGCCGGTCATCATAAACGTGGCAATCCAGAGAATTTCTTTGGTGACGAACAGTCGACTAGACCAGTGGTAATTTTGCACAGTGGCCACCGGCATTTTTCCCTGTGACTCTTGCATATCAAAAGAAAGCTGACCGTGGAGGAAGGTGATGAAAACAGCTGCAGCGCCGAGCCAGTCTGTTGGCTTGCAGCCGCTCAAGTAGGCAATGGTTGAGAGCAGTACCAAGACCAGCATGGCTTCGTTAATGGCGGCCCAGGCAACAGGCTTTGAGGCCGCTGAGGTCGCGTGAGCCTCTGTTTCTAGAGGGCTCAATGCCGTTAAGGCTGGCGGCGCCGGTAAGGCTGATAGTGATGTGAATGTGCTAGTCGGCATGGTTATTTCTTACCCAATCGACTATTCGATGAAACAGATCAGGCTTTTGTTTTGCCCATAATTTGCCACACTTGTTTAGTAAAGTAATTATGTTCCTCCAAAGAACAACTGGACACTGCAGTCCACCTGGTAGTCCTTCGTGCACCACTCATGGTGCACGAAATCTTTGAAATAATCTCCCCGGTTATTTGCAATAGGGCGCGTCAAAGCTAAAAGCTAAGATGCGCCTTATTGTTTCTAGCATCCGAGTAGCTTAGCAAAGGTTTGTATTATCTTTGGCGTAGTTTCTTCTGGTAAATTGGAAAAAGCAATTAGAAATTCATTTCTCTCTGCCGCACCGACGTAATAGGGCGCTGTGCTGACGAGGGGAACCCCTGCTTCTGTCGCGTAGTTCAAAATGTCATCAGTACACCAGTCTGGCCTGAACTTAACTGTTAGGTGTAAACCGGCAGTCTTTGGCGAAATAGTAATGCTTTCGCGAAATGCAGTAGTGAGTGAATACATCAGTGTTTGTCTGCGTTTTTGATAGATTTTTTGCGTGCGACGAATTTGGGCGTCGAGGAGTCCTTCGTTGATGAAATCGGTCAAAGCGTAATATTCAAGAGCGGGAACTTGGCGCTCGTTTAAAAGCTTAGCGCGAGTGAAAACCGGTATTAATTGCGGTGGCACAATTGCTACTGCTAAAGTGATCAAAGGAAAAAGTACTTTGAACAGTGAATAGAGGTAGACCACTGACGGCTCATCGGTCATACCTTGAAGGCTTGGCAAAGTCGGGCCGCCATAGGTGTAGTCAGTGTCCCAAGCGTCTTCGACCACCATGCAATTACTTTGCTTAGCCCACTTCAGTAGTGCCACTCGGCGCTCTAGCGACATCTGGATGCCAGTTGGATCATGGCAAGTCGGAGTGGTGTGGATGAGTTTGCATTGGCTAGCCATGCTCTCTAGTAAGTCTACCTTCAGGCCATGCTCGTCGACTGGAATTGGTTGTATTAGCGCTCCGTGGGCTACTAGCTTTTCTCTAACCCCAACATAGCCTGGATTTTCGACGACAACTTTATCTTCGACATCAACTAACACGCTGACGATATGATCAATAGCTTGCTGTGAGCCAGTGAAGATGATTATCTGATCTGGATGGCAACGCACGGCTTTGGTGCGCTTTAAGTAATTGCAGAATGCTTCACGCAGTGGTCGGTAGCCGAAAGTCTCTGTAACATAGGGAAATTTATGGCTCTCCCCCGGTCGGCAATAGCGCAAAAGCAGTTCTCGCCACTTTTGCACTGGCAGCAGATCTTGCGGAGCGCAGCCGTAGTTTAAGTTGGGCAGATCTGCTGAAGTGTAGCCCTGAATTTCGACACTTAAAAGGCGTTGACCATATTGCGACAAGCGGGGGCTATCGGGCTTGTTTGCGCTTTCTTTCTTCTCGGGAAGTGATTGCAAATCTAAGGCCGATTCCTCAGTCTTGCGCTCAACTACTTTTGTGCCTGTGCCAGTTTTGCCTTCAAGATAGCCTCTGTTGAGCAGGTCTTCGTAAGCTCGTACAACAGTGCCACGTGCCAGACTTAGTTGGGTAGACATCTCGCGGGTTGAGGGTAAGTGGTCGCCGGGCTTTAGTCGGCCAGAACCTATAGCATTTTCCAGCGCTTCAGCAAGTTGTTGATACATTGGACGCTTGTCTTTGGGATCAAATTCGATCGGAAAATTCATTTTGCCTTGATGGTTTTCGCTGATACTGCTGGCCCTGACTATGAGGCAGTTTAGCAGACGAGTTTCTTAGCAATAGACCAATGACAAGGTATGCACTTGGTCCATTGACAACCGCGATGGGTGAATGTTCTATGGAGTGACCATATTCTTATGGTAAATGGTGGTTTCGCCAGCGTTAATTCATTAGTGTAAGTGTATCTATTTCCCCCACTTAGACTTTTGAAGATTAACTCAAAACAAGGCCGCAGAATCAGATTGATCATTTGCTAGTAACAGTCTTGCGCTGTTGCGAGCTTTGTTATTTTCTTGCATCTCTTCCAGTACCTTTGGAAGGAGTTGAAGGGTTGGCTGATAGGAACCTTTGCAAAACACTCGAAGCGTTGACTTCGTCGGTTCTTTCTTTGCCCTCCCTTTCCTCCCCGTCCCTCCGCCGGTCCTGCTGTTAGGGGGGCCCTAACTTTGATTGGAACTATATGAAGGCCTGGTATTTGAAATTGGTTGCTGCTTCCGTCGCGCTGTTGACTCCGTCTGGTTTCACTGCGTGCAATCGTGAGTCGGGGGATTCTCAACAAAGGAGGGATGATAATGGCTGAATCTTTCGTTCCTCAGCGATGCCGTGAAGATCTCGATACATACCTCATCCGCGTGCATCAGATGGTGCTGAAATTGCAGAGTGGCGACTGCCTGATGGTGCTGGACGGCGCAGCTTCGCTGCCGATCTATCACTGGAATGGCAGTGCCGATGATATCTCCTCCAGGGTGGAGCTAGCGAAGAAGCAGTTACTTGAACGGAACGAAAAGGCTTGTAGTTTGCCGATGATTGTTTTCACTCCTGACCTACATGATGGCTGGGCCCCAAGTGTTGACCGTGCTGCTGAGCTGGCTTATCGTCTCGATTGCAAGGTGATCTATAGCTATGGTTCAGTAGTGGTGCATGTTTACCCCTGGCATGTTGGGTTTACTGCGGCGCTTTGCAGCGAGGTCATGCTGTTGGCTCACAAGGCCGGGGCGACCATGGCGCGTGCATAGCTTTATGAGCTTCTGCTTCGATTGTAATTTCTTGTCCGCTGAAGGCTTGAAATGCTGTCAATTCTTGCCGTGCTAGATGTAATTTAAACTAAAGGAACATCATGAACACCAGCAATGGAAAGACCGTTGAACAACTCGAGCGCGCCGTGCTCGAAGCAGCAGCTGTGCTTGCCAATGAACAGGTGGCGGAAGTCAGGTATGCTCGCTGCCTGGAGTCTGCGGAGTTGAAGTTGGAGCTGGCAAGGGAGGCGCAGGGTGAAGCGGAGTTTGCTCTGTCGTGTGCTTCATTGCGATTGGAATCAGCCAAACACGAGACAATCGTCTGCAGGCGTGCCAGGAACCAAAATTTGAGCACGGCGCCGAGCCCCGAGTATCTGGCCTTGGTGGAGGCTCGCAAGCAACTCCTCTCGCTCCCCGTGTTTACTGATGCCGAGAGCGTCCTTGAGACTGCTCGAGACTATGGGGTGAAGACTGCTGCTTTCTGGGCTTGCCATTCGGTGCAAAGCAAGCTGGACGATAATTTGAAGGCTGCTCGTGAAGCTGAGCGTCTTGCCACTGAGGCACATGCTGAGGCCGTGAGAAATCTCGTACCGTTCAGTGCTGCTGTGGCTGTGGCGGAGCAAGAATTGCGCGAAGTTTGGGCTAGCGGGCCCAAAGTTTTGGCCAGCTTTGGTGCTCAATCTGCCTTGACCGACGCGGTTGCTGAGCTGACTGGAACTGCTTCTCAGCAAGTGGCAATGAGCTACTTCTACACCAAAGACCTGAACATTGTTTTGCCTGAAGATGTCGGTCGCTAATCTGGCTCGAAGTTGAGCTTGATTTGATTGAGACGAACAATGGAGAGCGGAAGGCCTTTGGCCGATGCTTTCCATTGTTTCGTTTGGGTCTTTTCTTGTTTGCTGCTCAGTCAGATTTTTCTTTTCGATTTAGATATTAGACCGGTCTGCTTTCAATATTCAAAAATAAACAATAGAAAAAGAGCAAATGAAAATGATGATGATGTTGGCGTGTAGCAAGAGACCGCCCGCAGCTTATGGTCTTTGCAGACGAAGCTCGGGCGGACGGTCATTTGCTTAGTTGCTGAGCAAAATTACTGCTCTTTGTGTCGAAGCTCTACTTGAACTTTCGATACTGAACTGACATCTCGGCAAATTTGGCTTCGATTGCTTGCTTGCCAGCACCGGCCGAAAAGTCATTGTCGTAGACTTCCTGCAATGGCTTCAGCTCGCGGCCGAGGGTACGAAGGCGAAGGTCTGCTGCCAGGCAGTTGTTCATGCAAATGCGCATGGTTTGCATTTTGTCGACACCGAAGCTGCGATTCTGCTGACTGGCCGCAAGTAATCCCTTGGCCTCGCTGCTGGCGGCATGCAGTGTTAACGCCACTTGCTCATATATTGCATTGAGGTTGCGCAGAGCAATAAACAACTCCTGTCTTGCTCCTTCGTACAACCGGCGCCGTTCGTTTTGCGCTTCGACCTGCTCTGAGGCATAGTTCCAGTACTTCTCCTCGTGAAGAAAGTCAAGCATACGACCAGCGTGCTGACGTTCGTTGATGGTGCCGTTGTTAATCTTGCAGAAGTTGCTGTGATCTTGATTGTGACTGCCCCGAAGCCTGCATTCTGCCGATTTTGCAGCTGTGAAAGCAATTTCCAGTTGGTCTAGCAGTATGGCTAGTTTCTGGTTGGCCGGATGCTGAGAGTCGATAGATGCATTGAAATCGTCACTGAAATCGACTTTAAATACAGCGCGCAAATCCACATCGCGGCTGAGGTGTTTTTCAAACTTGTGACCTGGAACAACTAATTCCCTGCTGTAGCAAGAGGAAGAGCCGCGCGGCAGGACTATATTGACTAGAGCGGTAAATGCCTGCACCAATATGCCACAAGCGCGCCTATAGGCTGAACTCTGGGCATCGCTCTGGGCATTGCGGCGAAGGTCTGGAACGGGCTGGCGATGAAGTGAGATTGCTTCAACGCACTGGCTCTGCATGATTGGTTTAAGCCAACACTCCGGCGAATTTTCTTGGATGGCATCGTGAGCGGCCAGAGTGGCACTAATGGCGGTGCTGAGTGCGCTCTGTGAACTCATGAGGCGTTCGTGGTTGATTGTTTGAGTCAGTGCCAGCGAAACTGCTGTGATTGCTTTCTCGTCGTAGATAACACGCAGGGATTCGAGTTCGTCTGGTTTGCCGAGAGCTTCTTCGATTTTCTGGGTCCAGCGGGTTTCATCGATTGCAGCGAAGTTAGCTGTTACCCATTTTGCCGCCTCCTCAATTTTTTGTTTTATGGCAGCCGTATTGGCCATGGCGGCCGCAAGAGAGCTGAGGGAAGGATGTACCTGCTGTACGCGCTGTACGTTCAAGTGTTGCATGTGATTGGCCTTTCATTTATTGAGCGGGGATGCAGGTAAGCTGCATCCGCACCAAGGAAGCCTGCAGAAGGCATGAGCAGCCCTTGCTGTTTTGCTAGGCTTGGGGAAATCCGTCTACTTGGTCTTTTGGGCATAGCAAAGAACACTTGTTGCATAGCGGGCCCTCCTTTGTCTGCGTTAGCAGGGGCAAAGGTCTTGCTAGATAGTGAGCGCACTAAGTGTTCTTGAATGATGCTCTTGAGATTGAAGGTAAAGGGATATCTAACGTTATGAATCAAGCTAGGTCTAAGTCAATGAACTCACTTTCTTCTAAGCCTCGCATCAACTCGCATGAGGCTAAATTGCTGTAGGGCTCGCATCAACTTGGATGAGCCTAAAATCTCTCAGGCAAGAGCTGCAAGGCAGAAGTTTCGCTTGTTACAGAGCTATTTGTTTAGCTAAGAATAAGTATTCACTGTTTGCCTCTACCCCCCGAGAGTTTTAAACACCCCCGCTATTCCCGCACTCACCACTGATTATTCAAGGCAATTTAAGTGCTTTGAACAGATCCGTTATGACTGCGGTTTTTTCTATGCTCTTGAATTACCGAATGTTCCGGCCGCAGTTACTGGCTTCAACGAAGCCGTAAATTCACTTTTTTCACTCTTAGAAGAGGAAATGCAATGTATCGTGAAAACAAACTAAATGAAGTGCGCCCGTCCAATAATTTCAGCACCTTCGAGGCCCAGACTGAAAGTCAGCGAACTGTTTCAGGGTTGCTTCAAGGGCTGGCCAATCAGGTCATTGATTGCAGAGACGTAATTGCGAACACCGCACAACCGTTCAGTCAACCATGCTTGTTTTTTCTTTGGGGCGAGCCTGGCCGAGGTAAGACTCATCTTGTGGAGGCATTTGTTAACAAGATTCGCCGCGAGGCACCAGATGTGTATAGCCGCATGGTTATGTCTCGCGGACGTTTCTTGTATGACTATCAAATTGTCGACAATCCCTATGGCGACGCTCCTATCGTTGTTATTGACGATATGTTTCATGACAAAATGAGCGTTGGAGATCTCCATCCGAATACTGAAATAGCATCTTTCATGCGTTTTCTTACCGATCTCTATGACCGCCAGCGGCTAGTGATCGTAACTAGCAACTTCCCTCTGATTGAAGGCGGAATAATGGGAAGGGTTGCTTCGGTAGACAAAGTTGGGCGAACTATATCACGTGCAGCAGAGGTGATGAGCCGGGCTGGTGAATACAAATTGGAAGGTGAAGACTTTCGTCAAGAACTTCTTAGGCGGCGCCGTAGCGAGAGAAACACTGGCGTGACTCTGACCTTCTCCGGTAAGTAGATTCTTGCTGAGACTTACTTTTTTACTCAGTAGTTGGATACTTTCTTTTTTCGCCATGGGCGGAGTTTAGCAAATGCAATGTTGCAAATGGATGAATGTGCACAAGCTGCCGTTGTTATGGCTTGCTGGCGCATGTTTGTGCGATTGGCAAAATGGAGGAATATATGTTTGTTAGAACAGATGGTTCGCTGGTCGATGTTTGGAACGGCTCAGTGTTTTACACCGAAAGTGGCATGATTGTCACTGTCTTGAGTGGTGCTACGGTTTACGCTCGTAGTGGTGCTATAGCGATTGCTTGGAGTGGCTCGAAGGTGTATGCCGAAAGTCGCTCGCAGGTGATAGCTGAACGCGGCTCGAAAGTGACAGCTCGGAGCGGTTCGAAAGTCTTCGCTCAAAGAGGTTCTGTAGTGGTTGCCGAAGATGGTTCGACGGTGATTGCCTACTGCGGCTCAATTGTGATTGCTTGCCGTGGTGCTAAAGTCACGGCCTACAAAGGTGCCAAGGTCTCTGCCCACAAAGGCTCGCATGTAGTTGCTTACCATGGTTCAAAGGTAGTTGTTTATTATGGTGCCGATGTAATTGCCGATAGTGGTGCGTCGGTAATAGCTATGCCAGTTCTGATGTCGAACTAGAACTAGAAAAATCAGAGTTGTGAATTTATGAAAAGTCGGCAAAAATACCCCGCTTCACTTCGGGTGTTTCTGCTGCTTTTCCAATTTGGTATTGGCGCTATCAGTTCCTTATTTTTTTTGTTTTGGATCCTGCCTATAACTTTAGCTAAGTATAAATTCTCAGACTATCAGCTTCGGGGATCCCAACTTTTCAGAAAAAAATGGTTTCCATGGAAACTAAATCAAAACCGAAAAACGAAAGGACCAGCACCGCAAGCTCAATGTCATATTGTAGGGTGTGATCGAACTCGACGAAGCATTCATCAACAAAGAAGCACGCAAGTATCAGCCGGGTCCCGATACAGAGATGCAAATACTGGTAATGACTGAGGAAGAAATTGATCACGCCAGGCACTACTACGCACATATCTGGTTGGTACTTGTCATGGCAACAGCCCAAAGCTGCTCCAGCTCTATCTCAACGAGTTCTCATTTCGAGCCAACCGAAGATTCGGACAAGCACGAATTTGGCAAAGCCTCATCCGTGCCTGTTCTTTTGCAAAAACTGTCACTTTAGCTGAACTAAGGTGATAGGCAGGATACATGGTCTTCGAATGCAAAAGTGAGTTTTAATCAGTTAGCCACGAAGTCCAAATTGCGAAAAATTGAATTTTAAGGATGAATTGACAATGCCACTGCTGGTGGTGCTGTGGGTAGCGGCGTGTCAAAAAAAATTGAAAGGCACCATTGAGCTGAAGTTACGAGGACAAAAAAAATGTACAGCAATTTTCTCAATCACTATTATTTGTCGAATGTCCATCATGCTGCTGCGCTCGAGCAAACAAGACAGCACCTAACTAATGTCTTCTTCGGTAAGAACGACAAAAATGATGCGGCAACTGAGACTCAACTAGAGAACGTCACCCTTGTGGAACTAGATCGGGTTTGGCTTCGTCAGCTACATTCAAATGATGCTTCGAGCTGGAGAGATTAGATTCTGATAGTAAGTAGCAAATAGAAACGGACAGAGTAATCATGGCTAAAGTAGTACAAAAAGAAGGAACCAAGCAGGAATTGCTTGAAGCTGGCACAAAGTTGATGCTAGAGAAAGGCTATAGCAACTGCGGCTTGCAAGAAGTCTTAGAGTCTGTTGGTGTACCGAAAGGTAGCTTCTATTATTACTTTGATAGCAAAGAAGAATTTGCCTTGCAGATTATTCGTCATTTTGATCGGGGTTATACTGACCGAATTCTTTGCTGCCTTAGGGATGAGTCGCTGTCTCCGTTGGGACGGCTCAAGCTCTATTGTCAGAAGAACAAACAAAATATCGAAGAGCGCAAATGCACGCGTGGGTGCTTGATTGGCAATCTTAGTCAGGAGATGGCCAGCCAAAGCGAAGTCTTGCGCGAAGAGTTAGAGAAAGTATTTCAACGCTGGACTGATGTCTTTGCAGCATGCATCGAAGCTGGTCAGAAGTCTGGCGAAATTCGTCGCGACTTTGAAGCTTTGCCTCTCGCCGATTTCTTTCTCAGTGGTTGGGAAGGCGCTGTGCTTCGGGCGAAGTCAACGCGCACGACTAAACCAATAGACAATTTTATAGAGTTGACCTTTGCCTTTATGGCGGTTTGACTTAAACAGCTTTACTTGTCGCTAGCGCCTTTGAGCGCCAACTGAACTACAGATGCAACAGAAACACAAAAATGGAGAAAATCATGTCAGCAACAGAAACAGAAAAAAAAGAAGACCCCAAGGTAAAAGTTGAGGGTACTTGTTCGTCCAAATCAGTAGAAGAGAAAGCCAGTGAGGCGAGAGCCAATACTTGCAACACCGATGCTGCTGCCAAGCCTAAGGAAGAGAAGAAAAGCTCTTGTTGCGGCTAGGCTGACAAGCTTTCGAAAGACGAGCTTTCGAAATACGAATTAAGTAGAAGCAGCAGGGGGGGCAGCGTTGAGCTGCCCCTTTTTATTTGTTGAAAAAGTATCAAATACAGGAGGAAGTTGATTTTTGACAAAAAATGGGAATGTCAAGAATACTGGAAACGGTATTGCCTTGTATTTAACGGTTTATACTGGACCACTGTGTCCAGTAGGGTGTCACCAAGCTTAGATGGTTAAAGAATGGAAAAAATTGCAAAAATCGCCGTAAAAACCCCTACTCGTGATGCTGAAGCCACTCGTAATAGCATTCTTGACGCAGCGGAGCAAGAATTTGCCAAAGTTGGTCTTTGGGGGGCGAGAACCGAATCGATAGCTGCCCGAACTGGCGTCACCAAAGCCATGATTCACTACTACTTTGAGAACAAAGAAAACCTTTACCGCGCGGTTATGGAGCGCTTGATTGCCAGGCGAAGCGCTGAAATGGATTCGCTTCATGTCACAGATCTCACTCCCAAAGAAGCAGTCGCTGCGATCATGCGCAATGTTTTGATGCATGCCGCTGAAAATCCGAATGTAGCTAGTCTTATCGTCTTAGAAGCACTACAGAACGAAGGTAAGTACTACTGCGAGACTTCTTTGGGCAGTCTCTATGGACCATTAATTGAGAGCCTCAAGCGCGGCATAGAATGTGGAGATTTTACGCAGGCTGATCCACTACATACCGCTGCCAATCTTGTTGGCATGAGTATTTTCTACACAATCGCTAGGGATAATCTCAAGAACCTATGGCCCGACGGTACTGATTTGCTGTCGCCGGACATGCTTGAAGAGCACTGCAATATCACACTAAAAATGTGTCTAGCCTCTTTGGGTGTTAAATAAGACCAAACGGTAACAGCTGACTGTTGCCTCTAGATTTTGATTTCGGCGCCAAAGGTGAGAAAAGCCCTGCCATCGAATATGGTGCGATTGCATGCACTTGGGGTAGGTAGAAATTTGGCAAACCTTTTCAGTGAGCGCGATTCTGCAAACGAAGATGGTGGCTTCAAATCTGCTTCTCCTCGTCGCATTGGTATTGTGGTTCTTGTTGCCAGCACCCTTGTTGTGACGGCACTGATAATCGTTGTTGTGCTGCAAATGCTCGATAGAGCAGAGAAACAAGCAGAGAGAATTAGAAGTATCAAGGTAGCGGGAGCACAGGGCAGCGGCAATGAATTTAAAGTGTCCGAGTCAAATCGCCTGGCGAAAGAGCTTGTCGAGAGGAATCTGAACACGAAAAAACTCTCTTTTGAGTTCTTAGATATGACTGACCAATCAATGGTTCACCTGGCCAAACTGAAGAAAGTAGAAGAGCTAAGTCTGGCGCATACCCGCATCTCAAACCAGGGGCTCAGGTACTTGAGCAATCTTCCTCTCACGGGCCTTAATCTGACCAATACCAACATTGACAGCGATGGCTTGAAAGAAATTGCCAAGCTGAAGAAGTTGGGTTACTTGAACCTGAGCGACACAGACGTTGACGATGAAGGTTTAGGTTTGCTGGCAGGGCTTGCCGATCTGTCCGATCTTAATCTATCTGCCACGAAAGTTACCGACCGGGGTCTGCCACTGCTGCTTACGCACCAACCCATGTGGAAACTCGTTTTACTCAATACGAATGTCACCGACTCTGGCATGAACTCTGTAGCTAAGTTGAAGAACCTGGAATGTCTTGATTTGGATAGTACAGCGGTGACTATTGTTGGCCTGAGAGTACTTTCCAAATGTGCAATACTGAGAACCCTTAACGTGCAAAACTGTCGATTCAACGACCAGGATGCCGCCGAATTGCCGCGACTGCTGCCGAAAATATCCAACCTCGATGTTTCGCATACGCAGCTGACTGGTCGCGGCTTGCTTAGCTTGGCAAAACTACCCCGGCTAACCCGGTTGATAATCAATCGCTTGCCTGTGATTTCGAAGGCAGAAATAAATGCCTTCAAAGCCATCAGCCCTGATTGCACGGTGATTGACGTACTGCCTTAAGCTAAAAAGCAAAAGGGTTTCGCTAAAACTGGAAGTAAACAAAGCTCGGTGTGCCATCGGGAGCAAACAGCAGCAATAGTATAGCGATGGCCGCTAAGTATGCTGGTCTCAATGCTTGCAGCGGTTTGGGCAAAGGCAGTACACCAGGTTGGCTCTTGCCCTGCAGCTGGTGAGAGATTAGATGGCCGATGACGATGCTGATCAAAATCACAGGGAAGAGGGCAAAGTTAGCTGGACCTTCAATAGACGGAATGGTCATGGCTAGCGGATTGATACTGTTGGCCGTCTGCGGCGCCAGCATAAACAACTTTTGGAAGTAGCGTCCAGAAAGCTCCATGCTTGGCAACCGGAAGGTAACTAATGTAATTGCCAGGCAATTGAACGTGAGCACTACCCCAAAGCAATGGAAGAGTTTTGTTTCAGTCAATTTGAGTAAAAGAGCACTCTTTTCGACCTGTATTCTCCACACTCTATTGCAGTTAAGCCAAAAACCGTGAAAAGCTCCAAAGATGATGTAATTTAGGCCTGCTCCGTGCCAGAGGCCAGCCAGGGTAAAGGTAATCATGACGTTGCGCAGTGTGGCGAGTGTGCCGTGTTTGCTGCCACCAAGCGGAAAGAACAAATAGTCGCGCAACCACAGTGACAGCGAAATGTGCCAACGTCGCCAGTATTCAGTAATCGAGCCTGCTAAGAAAGGCAGATTGAAGTTGAGTGGTACTTTGAAGCCGAGTAGTGCCGCTGAGCCCCGGGCTATATCTGTATAGCCAGAGAAATCAAAATAGACTTGAATGGCGAAGGCCCAGAGCAATGACCAGCAGTCAAAAGTGCTCAGCATCTCTGGGTGCGGCATACATTTATCGATGACCACAGCAACACTGTCGGCCACAATTACTTTTTTAAATAGACCCCACAAAATTAGCTCTACGCCTTCATCAAAATCTTTCAAAGTGATCTTGGCTGGCTTGTGCAACTGCGGCACAAAATCTTGGAAGCGTTTGATTGGTCCAGCGATTTGAGTAGGGAAGAAGCTGGGAAAAAGAGCAAATTCTAGTGGTGCCTTAACAGCTGGACTACCTTTGTAGACATCAACTAAGTAGTGGATAAATTCGAAGACGAAAAACGATATGCCCAGGGGCAAAATAATTTCGTGCAGAGGGTAAGAGATTTTTCTTCCAGCTATAGACAGCACACTGTTAGTGGCATCAATGGCAAAATAGGCATATTTAAAATAGGCAAGAGTGAGAATGTTGGCTGCCAAAGAACCAATTAGAACCAGCTTGCGTTGCGCTTTTTGTTTCTCGATGGCAATGCCAGCAAAGTAATTGAAGGCAGTTAGAGCAATAATCAAAACTAGATATATTGGCTTCCAGGTCATGTAGAAAACATAGCTGGCCAATAGCAGGAAGGCTGTGCGGTAGCGAAAAGGCATGAACCAGTATATGGCTACGACTATTGGCAGAAATACTAGGTAAGCAGCACTGTTGAATAACATTAGTTGCCACCCGCTTTGACTGCAGCTGAGGATGTTAGCACCGCTTTTGTGCGCTCATCGCCAGCTAGGCTGCGGCCGATTATGTCGATAATTTTTCTGCCACCACTGGCATCCATGTGGCCATAATCAGAAAAGTCTTTCATATCGAACTGCCCTTCTTTCATGGTGTCGACATAAGGGCAGTCGTATTTAGCAGACATTTCAATGAGAGTATCAACGTGCCGTTTGTAGACCATTGGTGGAATGTATTTGATACCAAGTTCTGAAACTGGCATGTTCACTAGAACTGGTGTAATTCCTTTGGCTTTGGCTTCGCTCAGACATTTGTTCAACCAAATTTTTTGATTGTCGAACATTTCGTCGTTGGAGTTTTTAAAGCGCTTCTTCCAGTCTTTGCCATTGTCGTAGAATGAGTCTGTTTGCGCATTCGGCTTGGCTATGAAGACACCTTTTTCCACTTCTGAACGGTAGAAAGCAAACTGTTTGTCGAAATCAGTTTTGACGTTAAAGGCACTAGGAGCTGCTGCTTTTGCATAGACTGGATTGAGTGCCGCTTTGGCTTGCTCACCAAGAACACTCTGTGAATGATATTTTTTGTCGACAAAATAAATATATTCGCGCAGCATGAAGTTGATTTTGGGCCAAGCACTGGTGTAAGCAATATCGAGCAAATCTTTTGTATCGGTAAAGCGCTCTAAATATTTGAAGGCAGTGGTGGCACCGGCACAGCTAAAGCTAGTATCCATCAAGTCTCTTGGGCCCAAGCAGAGCACCATCACCTTTGGTGTGTGCCCTTTGTCAAATTGCGTGCGAGCAATCATGTAGTCGTCTGAGACCATGCTGCCAGGCAAGCCAAAATTGAAGCAAGTGCCCTGATAGCTCTTAATGTACTTGCTGATGACAGATTCTAAATATGTGGTTCTGCGGTTAACAACGATATCTACATTCTTTTGCAAGTGCTCAGCTTCTTGCATCCAAACTGAGTTCATCAGAAGTGATGAACCGAGCAGTACAACTTTGGGGTCAACTTCCTGGCGGTAGTCTTGAGTGGTCCAGAATACCCACGACTTCAATGTCGGTAGGCTATCTGGGTCGACGCCTTTAAAAGGATTGGTAATCACTAAAAGCAAATTGGCCAGCACAACTAGCACAGCAGCTTGGAATACTTTGCTTTTGCAGACTGTACTTAGATTGCGGCCTGGCTGCGATTGCCCGCTAGAGCTAGAGTCTGAGCCAGTGCCTAGGGCTCTTGTCTTGCTCGCACCTTCGACTTTTGTTTGTAGCGTTGGGGGCGGTGAGCTAGGCATTCAAAACCACATAGAGTTTGCTTGACAAGCGAAAATTATAGCAACATGCTTGCGCACTGAAAGGCCGCAGAGCCCCATTCGCTAAGACCGTATCGTTATTAAAGACTAATGCTTTGTTCTAGGTCAGGTCTAGTTTAGTCTTGGCGGGTCTTGGGTCTAGCTAGATTGACCGACATTTCACGGCCCGCTAGTGCGCGGCCATGAAGGGCCTTGATGGCCTGTTCTGCGTCTTCTGCCGATGCCATCTCGACGAAGCCAAAGCCGCGCTTCTTACCGGTATATTTGTCGGTGGGGATGGCCACTGAAAGCACCGAGCCTGTTTGCGAAAATACCTCTTGCAGCTCGGCTTCTTCTACTTTAAAGGAAAGATTTCCTACGAATAACTTATTGTTCATCTCTTCTTGTCTCAAGGTATTTCTGATCACTTAGTATCTCAGAAAAACAAATCACTTCCAAGTAGTACTACTATTAAGGAGGAGAGCCTGATTGCGAGCGGAGTGCAGGTAGGAGCCTAGTCAACGGAGAAAAGTGAATGATTGGTTCGAGCAATCGTTTTGCCTGCTTCTCTTTTCTCTCTTGCATGTTTTCCTTCTTAATTGTCTGCTCCGTTGCACCGGCCTCGGCGATATCACCAACCCCGCCAGAGCCTGCTGTTGTTGAAATTGAGCGGCTAGAGAAGTTGGACAAGAGAGTAAAGGTCGACGGATTTACTGCAGCTTTTCGTGGTCGAAAGCTTTGTGTTGCCATTCGCCATGTTAGAGGCATTGGCAGGGCAAGGTTAAGGTTGAAGCATCTTCCTCCTCTTCTTCCTACAACTCGAAGTTCAGTTTCATCAACTTCTTTTTCTTCTTCTTCTTCTTCTTCTTCTTGTGTTCAAGTCGAAGTTCGCTTTCTCAACTTCACCATGCTTGAGGGCTTCACCGTAGGCAGTGGCGGTGGCGAAATCTATAGTCTGCCAGCGGCTAGGGCAAAGCAGCGCAAGTTTCTAGTGAAAGTACCACTCAGCTCCAATTCGGCAACTATCGATCTAGCTTGGGTTGATGCCTACCGCAACTAGTAAAAGCTAAGCAGCAGCTAAATAACAGCGTCGGCTTCGATTTCAACCAGCATCTCTGGCGAAATCAGGCGTGCTACTTCAACCATGCTTGTAGCGGGACGAATCTCCGAGAAGTATTCACCATGGGCCTTGCCCACAAGCTCCCAGTTTTTTATATCGGTGACAAAAATGCGGGTGCGCACGACGTGCTGGAGGCCAGCTCTGGCCTGCTTTAAGGCAGTTTCAATGTTCTTAATGGCCTGAATTGTTTGGGCATAGGCATCGCCGACGCCAACTATTTTGCCGTCTTCGCCTGTGGCGGTTGTGCCAGAAACAGCAATGAAATTACCCACTTTCACCGCGCGAGAGTATCCCACCACTGCTTCCCAGGGCGTTCCGCTGGCGATATTTACGCGTGTGCCTTCGTTCACTGTGGACTTCCTTTTAAGAGTTACCGGCAGTGTAGTTGATTTGCAGGCACTAAGTCGCTTTTAGGCTTTCGTAGTAGCAGCTTCTTTGGCTGATTCACTGTTGGCAGGTAGTCCAGCTGGGTTTTTCGACCAGTAATATTCGCGATTCTTGCGGTAGTAGTCGCAAGTTTTAGCGAGGCCTTCCTCTAGGGTTGTGGTTGGCTTCCAGCCCACAATCTCTTTCATCTTAGTGATATCAGAATAGAAGTCGCCAGGCTCTTGCGCTTTGCGCTCAGCTGAGAACTCGGCATACTGCCATTTTCCAGCTTTGGCCACGTCAACGATTGTTTTCACTAGTTCAAGGAAGCTCACTGGAATGTCGGAGCCAACGTTGAAAATTTCGCCATAGGCTTTAGGTGTGATGGCTGATTTGATGATTGCTTCAACTGTGTCGTCGACATAGCAGAAGTCTCTTAAAATGCTGCCGTCGCCATAAACCTGGATGGTGTCGTTGTCTAAAGCCAAACGCACGAACCAGTTACAGACACCAAAGCGCGAGTGCATCATCTGTGAACGGGGGCCGTAGATATTGCTCAATCTGAGCAATACTGAGCGGATGCCGTGCACATCGTTATATACCTTGATGATTTTTTCAGCAGTGAGATTGGAAATCTCATAGATGCCTTTAGGATTGGTCGGAGCTTCTTCATTGACTGGCAAAGAGACTGAAGAGCCGTACTGGCCGCGAGTTCCGGTGTATACACAGATAGCATTGGGGTTGTGCTTGCGCAGCGCTTCCATTAATACAGCGGTGCCGGTGATGTTAATTTGAATATCTGGAAAAGGATTAGACAAACTCATCAAATGGCAGACTTGGCCAGCTAGATGGAATACATAATCTTGGCCGCGCACTAAATAATCGAGAGCTGACTCATCGCGGATGTCGCAATAGTTGATGCGCACTCTGTCTTTAACCGGTGCGAGGTTGAACTCGTTGCCGCCGTAATCTGGAATCATTGAATCGAGAACAGTAACCTTGGCGCCCAGGTTGGCGAGACGTATCGCCAGATTGGAGCCGATGAAGCCCATGCCACCGGTGATCAATGCCGTTTTGCCCTTGAAGGCGGTTTCCACTGTCTGGCTCATAATCTTAATTTCCGCTCACAATGCTCATGTAAACTGAGCAGGTAACCTGTGAGAAAACTCATCAATAATTTGAACAGGTCTCACTTGCTCTGGATTCTAACACGGTGTCACGCTAGAACACGCTCTCAGTCCCTCTCTCTTTAGAATTGTTGAATCAGGCTCAGCCTCGTGCCAGGCTTATGCCAGAGAAAATGGCCGTTTTCTTAGTTGTCAATTAAACAAGGCTTAATTCCAATTCGGCTCTTTTCTACTAGAATTGGCAGGTCAGGTTTTACGGTTATATCGAGGGAAAGCGTTGAACGTTCCATTCGGCAACATGCAAGTTCACTATCAGGCCTACAAAGAGCAGATCGATGCGGCTGTTGCCCGCGTTCTTGCCAGCGGCTATTACATACTCGGCCCTGAGCTAGAAAAGTTTGAAGCTGAGTTTGCTCAGTTCTTAGGCGTTAAATATGTAGTTGGCTGTGCTTCCGGTACTGAAGCGATATATCTTGCCTTGGCTGCTGAAGGCGTTGGCCCTGGAGATGAAGTGCTGGTTGTGGCCCACACAGCAGTGCCAACAATCTCTGCTATTTCAATGACTGGCGCTACTCCTGTATTTGTCGACATCAAGGCTTCTACTTACGTTATGCGTGAGACTGAGCTTGAAGCGAAAATTACTCCGCGCACAAAAATGATTATTCCAGTGCACCTCTATGGCCACATGGCAGAGATGGAAGCAATCATGAAGATTGCCTCTAAGCACAAAATCAAAGTTATGGAAGACGTTGCTCAAGCAACTGGCGCTGCATATAAAGGTGCCATTGCTGGAAGCATTGGTGACTATGGCGCTTTCAGCTTCTATCCAAGTAAGAACCTGGGCGCATTTGGTGACGGTGGCGCTGTCTCTACTAATGACGAAGAGAAGTATAAGAAGCTGAAAATGCTTCGCAACTACGGTCAATCAAAACGCTACTATCACGACACAGTTGGTATCAACAGTCGTCTAGATGAAATTCAATGTGCCATTCTTTCGGCTCAATTGCCCTATGTGCACGAGTGGAATGACAAGCGCAGTGCCATTGCTGCTAAGTACACTGAAGGCCTCAAAGACCTTGTAGTTACCCCTGTTGAAGTAGCCGGCTTCAAGCATGTCTATCATCTTTATGTCATTCAAACTGCTTATCGCGATGAACTGCAAGCTTATCTCTTAGAGCGCGGTGTGCAGTGTTTGATTCACTATCCAATTCCTGCTCACCTGCAGCAAGCCTACCAATTCTTGGGTTACAAACCCGGAAGTCTGCCTACAACAGAGCACATCGTCAATCGTATTTTGAGCTTGCCGATGTTCCCTGAAATGACTGACGATCAAGTAGAGCAAGTAATAGATGGTATAAAGTCGTTCTACAAAGAGCGTTCACTCAGTTCAGATGTGGCCCTCGCTACTGCCTGCGCTGAAGGTCAACCAGCTTAAGACCAAATAGACCAAAAGTAGCGACGGACTAATAGCGTTTCGGATAATTATGAATAACACCCAACCAAGAATGCGTATCAATTCCACCGAGCCAAAAGACCTTTTGACTTCAGTGACGCTGATTATTCCTGCCTACAATGATGAGGAAACAGTCGGTCGTCTAATCGACGATTCTGACACTCTTCTGTCTAGCGTCTGCAGTGACTATGAAATAGTAGTCGTCAATGATGGCAGTAAAGACCGCACTCTTTCTGTAATTGAGGGGCGCTGCCAGACGAATCCGCATGTGCGCTTGATCAATCACCCAATTAACAAAGGCTTCGGCTACACCATTCGTGAGCTTTACGAATGTGGTACCAAAGACTTGGTTTTCTCTCTACCTGGTGATTATCAGTACGCTCCAAAAGAAATTTTGCAGATGGCAAAAGGCTTGAAAGATCATGATTTCGTCATTGGTCTGAGAGTCAATCGCAATGACCCTCCTCGTCGCAAAATGCAGTCGAAGGTTTACAACTTGATGCTTCGTACTTTCTATGGTCACAAGCATAAAGATGTGAATTCAATCAAACTGTTTAGACGGTCCATTTTCGACAAAGTAAAACTGCAATCGCAGTCACCTTTTGTTGACGCTGAACTTTGCATTCGTGCCGAGCGCGCTGGCTACAAGGTAATTGAGATTCCAATTGAGCATTTGCCCCGCACCACCCAAGGTGCCTCTGGTGGCAAGTTCTCTGTGATTTGGGATACCTTCTCTGATCTTGTAAAAATGCGCTCTACTTTTTAGAGCTGCGATGAAAACAGCTAAATGAAAACGCAAAGTAGCGTGGGCAAGCCTTCTGTTTTTAAGGCTATGGTTGCGCCTCCTGCTAAGTTGCTTTTGCCCGTTCTTCAGCCTTTAGTCTCGCTTTTTACACTCAGTCGCAAACTCAAAGCTGCCGAACGAGTGGCTAAGTTTTGTCTGCTTGTCTCTCAAAGTCGGGCCGATAATTCACTTGATGCTGCTTGGTCGCTTGCTCTTTTAACCGAAGTGCTGAGATGCCAGGGGCGCTTTGCTGAAGCTGAAGCAACTGTTCGCGAAGCAATCGAAATGTATCAACAGTGCGAGCCAGAGTTATCTCAAGCAAAAACTGAGAGGGCTGAGCAAAAGGCTTTAACCCAGGAACTCTTAGGTACTATTCTGCGAGACCTTGGCCGCTATTCAGAAGCTCTGAAAGCAGGCAAAAAATCTTGTGAGATGGTAGAGCAAATTCAAAAAGATTGTGCCACCACAAATAGTCCTTTTATTTTGGCCGATTGTTACTTAGAGCTATCGCGCACTCTCAACTTTACTGGTCAGCCAGATGATGCCATTACTCTTTTGCACCAAGCGTTGGATTTACGTGGTGGTGCTGAAGAAGAAACTGAAGACGAGACAAATGCTGAAAAAAACAATGGCAAATCACCAGACAGATACAAAGCCAATATTTTGGCTGAGCTATCCCGTTCTTATTTGATGTCGGGTGAATTCAAAGAAGCACAGTGTGCTGCCGATTCTGCAATGACTAATTTGATTGTTAGCGATCATGCTGAAGATCAGCTGGCACGGGCGCGAGTAATTTTAGCTGTTGCTGATGTACTGAGGCAAAGCCCCGAGAAAACTCCAGAGGAGCGCAGCAAGGCCACTGCTATGCGGGCTGAAGCTCTGGTGATAAGAAAGAAATGGCTTAGTGCTAAAGACCCCGACCTGCTCGATATTGGTGGCGGGTAGCTGGTTTGAGACTGAGAGAGCAATTATGGTGTCAGGGCCTGAAAAATGGATTGGGCAAAGTGCAGAGCTTACTTGAGCTTGGAGTGTCCCATCATCATCTCTAGGGCACCATCTGAGCTGTCTGGGACAAGCACATTGCATGAGTCGCTGACGGCCTTGAGCCCATGTGGTGGCTCGAAATCGGAGGGATTTAGTTTTACTTTCTTGCATTGATATGTTTCTATTTCGACCGCTTTTTGGTTGTTTACTGTCGTGTATTTGAGTTGGAGCGGTACGCTGTTGGTTTGAGGTAACGCACAAAATCGGGCAACGAACCAGCCTATGTGCGGATCTACTTTAAAGTCGTCACTGACTATGTATTCAAGTTTTAGTGGGACTCTGCTGTCAACTTCGCCTTTCTTGTGCAGAGCTGCTAGTTTTTGTCCCAGTCCGGGTGGTTCAACATATGACAAGCAAGGTCTTCCTAAGAATCTCGCAGGACCTTTCAGCACCACCTTAATTGCAGCCAGTTCGTTGGCCGACGAGAAGGACATGAGTTTATTGTAGGGATTTGTAATTCTCTCAAACGGCACCTTGTATATTTTGTTAGTTTCTTTGCAGAAGAAATAGGCTACCTTCCAGGGAGCTGCTGCAGTAACTACTAGCCCGCTTTTGGGAACAACTATGCGGACCGCGGTTTTGCAAAATGACACATTAGTACTGCCGGTCAATCGTACCCTTTGAGCCAACTCCCAACCGTCTAGGTCTTTTTCAATAGCTAGCGCTGGCGACGCAGAAATAGCCATAGCAAAACACAAGGCCGTGAAGCAAGGTATTCGGTTGTACATCTGATAACCTACTTCGCGTGGTCCAATAGTCTTATGCCGGTATTCTACCAGCGAATCTTTGGTTGTTGTTCGCGGTTAAACAGTGTAAAAGCTGCTGCCCGTGGCATAAATATAACTGTAGATAGCGATATCACTGCGGAACCGAACATTGCCAGCCGACAGACATCAGAAGACTGAATCAACCGACGTCAGAAGCGCTGGTGAAGGCAAGTTCGGCCAGATTGAGGACGATTCTGCGGTCGATAAAGGCGGCAATAAGCCTGGTCAAGACCTCAATCTCCTTTCAATCAGCGGTATTTCCATCAGCAAAGATGATGCCGTCAAAGCTGGAGCTATAGGCACGGCTGCCGTGCTGGGTGTAGCACTATTTGTTGGCACAAGGGGCAAGTCTGGCCTTGCTTCTGGGGCAAAGGCCGCTGAAGCAGCTTTTGCTGATAACTTGGCAGGAGGCCTGCAGACAGCAAAGATATTCGAAGGCAATGTGGGCTCAATAGTTGCTCAACGGGGTGCCGTTGACGTTGGATCAGCTGTTCGATTTGAATCGGGGAAAGTAGCAGGTGCATACCCGAGAATTAGTGATGAGGCTGCCAGAGCCGAAATCAAGCAAATAAAAACAGTCTATGCGCAGGAACGCACAGCAGGTAAATCTGTGGGAGAGAGAGCGTCAGGTGTTGTTCGGGATGAACAGGCAACGGGCGGCGTACCCAGGCATCCGCTTTCTGGAGAGTTGTTGAGTTGGCCAGAGCATTTTAAAACAGCCTACATAGATGCTTTGCCGACTAAACCTGTAGTGGAATTCAGTACTAGCGGGCGGCTTATGCCCGGTAAGTATCCTATGGACTTCGACGCATTCTCTCGTCAATTCGGTCAGGGTGAGCGTCGGGGAGAACTTCTCGTGGAGTTTCAGAGCACATTGCAGAAGCTCAAGGCCATGGGCGTGAAAGAAGTGCAGGTGGGCGGCAGCTTTGTGTCGAAGAAGTCTGTTCCTGGCGACATTGACTTCATGTTTGATAAGGCTGCTCCTGGCGTTAATCAGGCATTACTCAAGAGCGCTCACGACGGTCTCTTTAGCCGGTCGAGTGCACCTGCTCTGCGAGAAAAGGGCTTGCAAATGATGGTGGGTCCAACAGATAACGCTACCACTAAAAGCCTGCAATATTTTCTCGCACATCATAACGAGAGCCTTTCTGGCTTGGTACGCAACGAAGTTAGGCCAAAGCGCCTCGCTGTTCCAAATGGACTTGTGGTGCTGAGGCTTTAGAGAGTTCGCGCTTTTCGATTGCTTAGCAGTCTTTGCTTTCGCTTGTGATATTTGACAAAATGCGAAGTGCAGCGGTGATTGGAGTTGATGTTGGACAAGACTTTGGCTGTAATAAATGGCCTCGAAAAAGATGGTGTGATTGGCAAGTATGCCATTGGCGGTGCCATAGGAGCAATATTTTATACAGAACCCGCTGCTACCTTTGACTTAGACATTTTTTGTTTCTTGCCACAATCTGGATTGCTGATCGATTTGGGGCCGCTATATAAAGCTCTGGCCGACCGAGGCTATTTCCCAAATGAAGAAGAGCAAATAGTTATTGAGGGAATACCTGTCCAATTTTTAGTTCCACCGCTAGGGCTTGAGGAAGAAGCGCTAGACCAGGCTGTAGACCAAGTTGCGTTTGGCGTTAATACCCGGGTGTTTAGTTACGAACATCTATTGGCTATTATGGTTAAAACGGGTAGACCCAAAGACGTGGGGCGCATCGGGCAATGCCTAGAATCCAAAGCTCCTGATGAAGACAGGTTAAAAGACATACTTTCAAGGCACAACCTTCTTGATAAGTGGTTTAAGATAACAACATGAGTAGCCAACGACGCTTAGTATCGAGAGAAGATCAGTTTCGCTCAAAAAAAGCGGGTCGAGCTGCTGCGGCTTCTGCTTCTTTTGAAGAGAAAATAGAAAAGCTAGTTCAACTGCAAAAGATAAGTAGTGAAATTGCTCGACAGACGGGTCGCAAAGGCAAAGAGCCTTGGCTGATTCAATTTCCTCTCAGTTCTTCTTAAGCATGAAGGGTATGCTTTCAAAGTATTTGCCATTCTTCTACAAATGATGGTTGGTCCAACAGATAACGCTACTTCTAAGAGCCTGCAGTACTTCCTTTCACATCATCACGAGAGCCTCTCTGGCTTGGTGCGCAACGAAGTTAGGCCAAAGCGCCTAGCTGTTCCGAATGGGCTTGTGGTGCTGCGGCTATAGGGCGCTTGCGAGCCCCGTAAATCACGACTTGATCTGTCATTTGCGCTGGTCATTTTTGCGGGCTGCCGCGTTGCATTCGAAGCTCGCCGGTCTGTAAATCGGTGAGTGAATTGCCATCTGCTGATAGCTTATATTGGCTCACCTTGTCTCCTGTTGAGAACTTTAGGGTATTGCCTGTCAGAGTCCATCTGGCGGGACTCTGTTTTCCGTCGAGCTCAAATGTCCCATTTGAATAGAATGTTGCAGGGGATTTTTGCTTGATGGTGGGCATTCCCCCTGATAGGCGAAAGGTCATAAAATACGTCCAGGCGCCGACTACAGAGCGATTTCCATCGGCAACAATATAGCCCATTCCTCCGCAGTGTTTGGTCTTGTCACCAATGCGAGCCGCTGGGCGCCCCTCTATGAGCACTTGCGGGTCGCCAGATGTAATTGTGAATGTGTTGGGGCCGCAACACGCGGCGTGTACACCCACGTCTCCTACTCGGGCGGCCGGTTGATTGTTGATCAATACTTTTGAGCTGCCGCTAGTAATTGGCCCTTTAACAGGGTGGGGGCACCCAGGGCAGGTGAAGTGAGCGTCGCTTGGGCAGAACGCCACGCTTGAGATATGGGCGTAGTTTGATGGTGATACAGCCAGAACATGGTAATTCCTGCTCTTTGTTTGGTCTTCGGCAAAGATAGTAAGCGTGATGGTGTTGCTTCCTTCTTTCTGAAAGATTGGATAACTTGTGCGTCCTTTTTTTGGTTGGAAGACTCCCGTTCCAGACCAGGTTACCTGATCAGATAGGTCCTTTCCGTTAACCAAACAGCGCGCTGTAAAAGACCAGCCTTCAGTGAAGACTTTCGGGCTAGAGCCAACTGGAGAGCTGAGTGAAAATTCGACTTTGGGCTCTGGGGCTACAGGAGCAACTTTTGCCTTTTCATACTTGCTGGCTTCAATACTTGCCGCCTCGAAGGCCTTACTCATGGCATTAAGTTGGCGTGATAGTTTTGTCAAAGAATCTTGTGTGCTGTCTTCGTTGCTGCTTCTTTGTGCCAGAGTACCTGAACAGCTCAAAACATAGATGAGCACAAAAGTGAAAAATGATTTGAGCATTAGTGAAGCATCCTGAAGTTTAACTCCTTATACGGTAGTTGCTTCAATTTGCTGTTGCATCATCCATCGGATTGATCGATAGGGAGTAGTCCTGCGCAAAGCAACCTCAGTTGCGTTGGTAGCTGTAGCAATATTTGATCGGTTCTTTTGAAGTGTCTTTCCACAGAAAGAGCCCTTCGCTATATGATTCGATTCCGGTAGCATCGAACAAATGCTTGCCAGATTTGTCGATGACATAAGTGCCTTGGTCGTTCACTACTACGGCTAGCCCATCCTGGAACTGCCATGCGTGTTCATAGTTTTCATCCAGTTTAATCTTGCCTTGACGATCGATGTAGGCAAGGTGGCCGTGTTTAAATTTGACCACAGCTAGCCCCTCGTGAAAATGTCTGACTTCGTTGAACTGCGGCGTAATAACATTGTTGCCTTGGGTATCAATGAAACCCCAAAGCGAGCCTTTTTTCACTGGTATCAGCCCCTCTCCAATTAAGTGCCACGATTTGCCTTCGCCGGTTCCGAATTGATCGTAAGAGTCGTCAGTCAATGCTTTACCTGTGGTATCAATCAACCAACATTTTTTATTTTGACCTCGAACGGCAACGCCGCCCTCAAACCCTTTAGATAGATAGAACTCTGATGGCAATTGTAGCTTGCCAGTTTTGTCTATGAACCCTTCTGGCTTCCCTGAAATATTGCGATAATTTTCTGAGACTAGGGCTAAGCCGTCATGAAACGAGTCAGCACTGGGATATTGGTGCGGTATTACGAGCTTGCCATCTTTATCAACAAAGCCCCAAGATGATGGGAATGAATAAGAAAGGCCACCGCCCCATTTCCTTACTGTCACTGCTGCTAAGCCTTCAGAAAATGGCTGTACAGCGGCGTACTTAGGCTCTATAACAACCTTTCCGCTGCTGTCCATAAAGCCCCACTTATCTTCTAGCCTGAAAGCTCGTCGCCCTTCTGAGACTGATTCGAATTGTTCATATTTAGGTTGAGTAATGAACTTTCCGCTGTGATCAATCAGACCGATGCGGTAGCTCCAGCTACAGCCGACGCAGCCGCGCCTTATGGTGAATGGCTTCTCGGTATATTCCTTTGAGCATTTGGTACCGTAGGCGGTGCCGTGTTCAAAAGAGCTGGCACCGATGGGAAAACATGGCTTTATTGCGTACTTTCCTGTTTTGTCTATGTAACCGGCCAGCAAGACCTCTTCAACAACAGCTAGGCCATCACTAAAGGGCTTGGCGTAGCGGAATTTTGGAGGAATGACTATCTTGCCAGTTGCATCTTTGTAGCCCCACTGTGGCGGTTTGCTCAGGGCTCTGCGCAATGCCAGCGGTCCTCCGTATGGATTGGCTATGTACTTGTTTCGCTCTCTTGCTTGTTCTTGCTTTTCTTGTTGTTCTTCTTTGGCAGCTTGAGTGGCCGACTTCTTCCAGGCTAAGACCGGTCTGGAAAATACAACTACTCCATCGTGGAAGTCACTAATTCTGAATATTTTGGCAAGTTTGAAACAGACTCTTCCTTTTGTGTCTTTGACTATGTAGTCGCTTGTTGACAAGAAACGGTAGTCTGGTTTTTTCTTTTCCTCTTCTAGGATGTAGAGACCTTCAGAAGGTTTCTTCTTATTGACCGTTTCATATTCTTCGTTTTTGTCGCTTGCCGTGAAGTTTCCCAATTTGTCAATGTAGCCCCTGTAAGACTTGCCTCGATTCAAGGCGTGCACTCGGGCTTTCCCGTTTTTGAATGATTCGGCGAACCAGTAGTTTTCATTAAATAACTTGCTGCCATCGTGATTGATAAAAAACGAACCATCAGCATCGTCAAATGTACTCACCACTGCTGCTCCTTCGCTAAAGGAGTTTGCGTCTTTGTATTGATGATTGATTATGGTCTTGCCATTCTTATCGATAAAACCCCAGCCATCAGCATTTTGCACCCTGGCTACACCCTCTCTGAAAGGTGCAGCCGATGTGTATTTGGCAGTGACAATTACTTTGCCGGTCTGGTCTATAAATCCTAGTTTGCCCTTTTCGCCAAAGGCAGCCATGCCTTCTGAGATGTCATAGAGTTCGTCGAATTTGAGGGCGACTAGCACTTTCAGGTTTTTATCAACGAAACCGCGCTTGCCGCCTTTTGTCGCTAAATTGTATTCGTTGTCGAGAGCATTCACATAGTCATAAGTTGGCTTAACGAGCCAATTACCATGGGTGTCAATTAAGCCCCAAAGTCCAGCACATACCCAGTCACCATCGGGGTATTGTTTGCGTGGCAAGTAAGCCCGCGCTAGGGCCTTACCGTTTGCGAATGGACCAATTTCCTCGAAGCACGCTTTGACTTGCACCTTTCCCAATTTGTTGATCACGCCAAATTTATCGCCTTGCTGAAATGTCGCTAGGCCCTCGTGGAAATCACTGATTTTCCAGTACGTTGGCTTGAGAATGGTTTTGCCGTCTCTGCCTATGAATCCATAGCGGGCTTCTCGACAGACGACGAATTTCCCTTCCTGGCTGGTGTAGCTATCGGCTGCTTGTGCTGCTGCGGGCGAGGTAGGGCAGACCATCGTAAGTATGGTCAGTGAAACTATTAACCAAGCATTACTTTGTCGCATTGGTGACTCCACTCAATAAGAGACAACTGCCAGATTCTTGTGCTCAGTAGAGCTAGTTTTTCTCCTGCAGAACCTAGTGACATCCGTTGGTTTTTTTGAGCAAAGCGAGATACTCAGCTTCATTCTTTTGAATATCAAGGGCGGGAGTATAGTGTTTTCTTCTAATGCAAAGTGCTGTCCTGGCTGTCTCAGCAGCTTTAACGAAGTCTTTTTGTGCGATATACAATTTCGTAAATTTATCTAGTCTTAGGGCTTTATCGCTATCGAACGAGTATTTGTCTCCAAATAATTGATAAGCGCGCTCATACTGCTTAGCTGCTTTTGTGTAATCGCGCTGACCGAGATAGCAGTCACCTAATTTATCAAGGTAGGCAATAGTTGGTTTTGTGAAAGAACCAGTGTCTTGGCTAACTTTGAAAGCTCTTGCTAGTTGCTCTTCAGCATGCAAATAATCGTTTCTTTCTATGTATAAATTGGCCAGTCGATTGATGCGCTCTATTAGCACATCATCGGGCTTCTGGCGCTTTTCAGCCTTTAGGATCGCTTGCTTGTAGAGCCATTCATTTGCTTTGTATCTTTGCTGGCTGGTATTGAAGGCAATTACATTTGCTTCCATAGCTTTTGTCTCTAGTGCAAAATCTCCCAGGATTTGCCTGTCCATTTCTAGGGCTTGACTCAGTAGTTTGTTAGCGTCGGCAAGCTTGCCTTGTTTTTGGTAGAGCGCTGCTAGATAACCAAGATCTCTTGCAACATCGGCACTCTTCGGGCCTCCCTGCGCCGCTAATGAATCTTTTTGCAAGGCCAATTTATAGTACCTTTCAGCTTCAGCTGTTTTATCCAGTTTTAATTCAACGGTGCCCAGTAAATTTTGATATATGCTCCAGGCACGGGCGCAACTAGTATCGTTGCTATCAAAAGCTTGAGCCTCAAGAAGAAAAGGTTCAGCTGCTTGATAGCTTTTGTCGTTCATTAGGCAATAGGCTCGTTCGTGTAAGGCTCGGCTGTTCTTCCATGCAGGCAGATTTTGCCGATGCCAACTGTTAGCTGGCAGAGCGGTGGCAATCTTTTCATAAAGGGCAAGTTCCTTGTCGACCATATCGGAATGAAGAGTTGTGCTCCGCTCGGTACTTCCTGTCGATATTTTGTTTGCGCAATCGCTTTCTGCTAACGCAATTGATGATTGTAAAATTGCCAATGCTTCGCCGTCGAGATGACAGGAATGTGCTGTTTGGGCTATTTGAAGTGAGTTATAACTCCATACATCGCCATGCTTTAGTCGTTGATACTTCTCCGCAATTTTTTGCCAGTTCAGGGCTTTCTCGATAGCACCGTGGCGTGAATATTGTTTAACCAAGGCCCTTGTCAAAGAGTCTGCCCACAAATTTTCTAACCGATAGCCACGTTCGTTATTTTGATATTTGCTAAAAGCCGCACTCAGTATCGGGTTCACTGGGCCGCACAATGCGAGCCATTCTTCTTTTGTTAGTTCACATGCAGGATCTATGTATTCTAGAGTGCAAAAATCATCAAATATATTGTCGCTACCTTCTTTCAAATCTTGATGCATGGCGCCAAGCAAAACGATCATAGCTTGGTCAGGTTTTCCAGCTTCTCCAAGAGTTTTGGCTAAAGTGCGAGCCATAGTCGTATTGCGAGGAGCGGGCGGATCATCAGCAATTTTTTTGGTCAGCGTGAGTATTCGAAATGAGTTGCTGATGTTGATCGGAGCGCTTAGAATCTGATTTTCAAATGGTACGAGAACAAGGCAGAGAGCGGCGGTGATACCAATCTTCCGAATTGATTGGCTTTGTGTTTCTGAAGAATGTCGTAGCCACCCCTTTTTGATTGAGACGATGACAGCGATGACTAGTGGAACTACTCCGAAGCGGAATAATCCGCCATCGCCGTAAAGTTGACCAATGATCATTTGGTGCCAGCACCACCAAATTTCAAATAGACAGAATAGAAGTGGATTCAGGGCCGCAAGAAAGCAGTTTAGAATTAGGAGGAATCCCATATTGATCGTGTCTGTGCTGCTATCGTAAGCCGACATGCGACAGCCGCTAGTGAGTCTTTGGATAAACAGATAGATGACCCACAGCAGGATACCTGTGGGCAATGCAAAGCAAAGGGAACGACCCACATGGCAAAGGAATTTTGTTGGATTGAGGGAATCCGGTTCTTGCATCGCTAAGCCCTGAGTTGCTGTATCTATTATTCCCTATTGCTTGTCGTTGTTTTGACCTGCATAAGCTCGCGAAGGCTTCGTCACCATAGTTCTGCGAAATTCACGTGACCATAAATTAAAATGGCGTCTCTATCCCCAACAGCTGCCAGATGGTTAGATTGTCGCAGGTGCCGCAGCGCCCTGTGGGCAACTGCGCGGCACGTGTGTAGTAAGCTTTAGCTTTGCTTGTTTGTCCCGTCTTCGAAAGAAAGTCAGCATAACTCTGCAGGGAGTCTCGTTTCATGCTCTCGTAGGGGCCTTCGCAAATGGTTAGAGCAATTTTGAATTGATTCTCCGCTTCAGCGGAGTCGTGCATCTCGCTTCGAAGTTCGGCCAGCATTAAGCGGCTCTTGATCCCTTCTATGCCAAGGTGAGACTCCGATTTGCTTTGGGAGCAAATTTTTACAGCCTCTTCGAGAAGGTCTGCACGCTCCTTTAGGGCCACTTTGTTCATGCTAAATATGCCGCTCATGTGCTCCAGCATACAAACGATCTCATGGTCATGGTCGCCCTTAGCTTGCTTCAGATACTTGAGATTCTCGCGCATCAAGTTGGAAGATTCTTTATGCTTTCCCTGGTGAGAGAGTTCTACTGCCCATATCGTTCTGGTGCGGATAGTTTCGTCTGAATCAGGGCCGAGAATGGCGCCCTCTGCTGCAAGCTCTTCTCCAAGCCAGGTCGCTTTGTAGTCAGGCCAGTAGCGTTTTATATTCCAGATCTTATTAATGGTTTCTGCTGTTTTGTCATCTTTCTCTCCAGTCCTAACCCTCATATCCAGGGCATGCTGATAGAGCTCAAGCTTCCGAGGCTGTGTTTGGCAGCCGTCTCCGTAATATTCCAGTAGGTCGGCGAGTTCAGGAGTGTCTTTTCGGCAGAACCCCACTGCCGTAGGAACTATTTCGCTGCTAAGGACCAGCATGGGTAATAGAATGAGGAGCACCGACGATGCAGCGATTGCATAGAAGTAGGCGAGAATGTTACGTGTTTCGGCTTTCTTAGGCATCTGCTGGACGATCTCTGAGAGCAAAAGTGTGACCCAGGGATGCCGAAGTAACGTGCCGTCTGTGTGTGTCCACCGTGCCAATACATTTATTGAAAGAGTCGTCTTTCCTTTTCATAACTTCCCCAGACTCTTAGCTCGCGAAACTGTTTGTTGTTGATTGTTTAGATCTGAGCCGCATGGATGCAGGCAGTCGGTAAGGTGGGTCAGTTTGCCTGAGCTTGCTCCCCAGCTTAAGGTACTCTACCAAAGGCTCTGCTTCAGGTAAGATTGAAACAGTCTCCTGATTTGGTGACCATGTTTGTTCTAGGTATTAAGCGGAAACGCTTGATTGCTGGCTGGCGGAGTTGCTCATGGCTCAGATTCCTAGATTTCTTCACCATGGAATAGCGACCTTCGGCAGTCTTAGCCGCTGCGAAGAGTCAGTAGTTTTGCTTTGTTTTTCATTGTCAGGCGGTAGTTGTCCTCGCGGCATAACATGTAATACCGCGCCAAGCTCAGGACAATTACCATGCCATGTCCAAAGCTGACGATCTGGGCGGTGTCAATAAGCCAAAAGATGTAAACTCTGGCAATGTTGAAAAGCCTTCAGAAGTAAGTAGCTGCAGAGAAATCAAAGACGTTGAGAACGAGCCAAAACAAGGATCATTGACGAACGTTCAGGCTCGTGACTGGTACAACGCAAAAATCGATGAAATCGATGCCATTGAAGGCACAATGAGAAAAGCGGGCAATTCGCCAGAAGAAATTTTTGAGGCAACTACCAAACTCCGCAACGAAGCTTCACTTTCTAACTTACCCTAAAGTCAGCACAAAGGTTGGTTAACACTATTCGAAAATTGGCGCGACTTTTGCTAGAACTTCAGCCAATATGGCCAGCGGCAAAGTATCTACTTTCTTTCCATTTCGCGCATTTAGATCAAGTACACGCGGCTGATCACAGCGCACTACGCCAGTTGTTTTAATGCCCGAAATCGGCACTGCGAAGCTAATGCGTTTGGCAAATTCACCGCCATTGGTGATTGGTAAGACTACAGGTAGTTTTGTTGCGGCATTGAACTCAGCCGGAGAGATAACGAGCACAGGACGATGTCCGCGCTGCTCTCGGCCTTGTGTGGGATCGAGTGAGACTAGGTAGATGTCCCCGCGCTTCATATAATTTCGCGACCAACTGCTGGTGCATCTACCCATTCCCTTTCTTCTGCTGGTTGTGACTGGGAATAGTCTGATGTGGCTAGAAGCTCAGCAAGTGTGTATCTTGGCCGTGGATGTGGCTCAATAACAAGTCGTTCGCCGTCTACGCTGATGCCAACCGTTGCTCCAGCTTGCAGATGAAGCATTTCGAGAAGTGCTGGAGGTACGGTCAGCATGATCGAGCCCCCAACCTTGCGTAGATTGGTTGTATGCATAGAAAACTCCTTGTGTTATACAAAAATATAACACAAGGAGTAGTTTGTCAAGGTAATCCTAAAACGCAACCTTAAAGCCTTCGCTCATGATCTCTATTGTCTCTTCAATTTCTTCAGCTGTGTGCACTGATGAAAGGCAGGCGGCATCCACTGCTGAAGGCGGCAGGTAGATGCCGTTGTCGAGCACAAAGTGGAAGAACTTAGCGAATGCCTTGCAATCAATCGTTAGTGAATCTTGAAAGTTCAATACTGGTTTTTCTGCAAATACTATTGAGAACATTGAACCCAAACGTGGTAGTTGAATTGGCCAATTGTTGCGTTCGACCACTTTGCTCAATCCGGCGAAAAGCTGTGCTGTGCGGTCTTCTAAGGTTTGATAAACCGCTGGGTCTTTCAGTAGAGTAAGAGTTGCGATGCCACCGGCCATAGTGACAGGGTTGCCAGAGAATGTTCCAGCTTGATAGACATCGCCATCTGGTTGCAGCCTGTTCATGATTTTTTTGCTGCCGCCGTAGGCACCAATGGGCATGCCGCCGCCGAGAGCTTTGCCAAAACAGGTGATATCAGCTTTGACGTTATAGTAGTTTTGAGCACCGCCGAAAGCTACTCTAAATCCGGTTAACACTTCATCAATAATCAGCAACACACTAAAACGATCCGCTAGTGCTCGTAGGCCTTCTAAGAATCCGGGCACTGGCGTAATCACACCCATAGAGCCAGCTACTGGCTCTACTATGATGCCAGCCACTTTGCCTTTGTGTTGGTTGAGTAAGGCTTCGACTGATTCAAGATCATTGAACTTTGCTAAAACAGTTGCTGCCTTAGCACCATTAGGAATACCACTAGAAGATTGGTGGCCGTTGCTGGCTAGCGTAGCGTCGCAGTGGCCGTGGTAGCAACCTTCAAACATGATGATTGTTTCTTGGCCGGTAAAGCCGCGGGCCAACCTAATTGCGCTCATCACTGCTTCAGTACCAGAGTTGACGAAGCGAATTTTCTCTATTGAAGGAACGGCAGCAATAACTAGCTCTGCCATTTCCATTTCATAGACATGGGGCGCACCAAACACTGGTCCTTTGGCTAGAGTTTCTTGGCACTTACGAACCACGGCATCGGGGCAGTGGCCGAGAATGGCTGGCCCCCAAGCGCCGAGATAATCAATATAGCTATTGCCATCGAGGTCATACAACCTAGAGCCTTTAGCGCGGTCGAAAAATATAGTATCGCCACCAACTTCGTGGAAGGCCCTAAATGGGCTGTCTACGCCACCAGGAATGACAGTCTCAATTTTCTTGCCATAGGCAATTGATTGGGCGTAGCGTTTGGCGTGGTCCACACTCAAATTGAGCTTGCAACCCTCTTGGCTGGTGGCCATTCTTGACTCCTTGATTTTGGATTCTTTTTATTGAGCTCTAAAGTTCTAGCCAGGCTTCTACTTTCATTGGCCCTTTTTTGAGCCGTTGAACAGAGACACTCGCGGTGTTGTCTGCGCCGCCACTGCTCAATAGTTTGGCGTCATCGCCTTTGTTCAGTCTGATTAAATCAGGGCTGAGGTTGACTAGTTTGACGTTTACTTTAGTTGTGGTGCCAACGACTTTGACAGTGACTTTGCCCGAAGTATCTTTGGGGCTGTCTTTGCCTTCGCAGACTACTTCTAGTTGTGCTAGTTCAAAGCCTATCGGATTGCTGCGCATACCTTCGGTGCTGACACAAAGTGAGTGTGGGCCTGGGCGCAGGTCTTTCGGTAGAGTCACTTTCAGTTGTACTGGCGAAGCTGCGGCAATTGTACATTCGGTCATGCCGTCGATGATGACGCGATTGTTTAGAGCAACGCCGTCGAAGTTGTGGCCATCTATAACAAGATTAGAGCGGCGGCTAACAAGGTGGCTGGCTTTGTCTACTTTAGGTGCTTGCGGGCTGCTTGGCGTGGCCAACGGCTGCAATACTTCTATCACAGCGGGCATTTCGTAAGGCCTTGATAGTAAGGCAATATTGAGTGTGCGACCAGGAGTTTCATCTTCTGGAATCATGTACTGAGCTTGACCATTTTGGTCAGTCGATAGAGTGACGCCATTGAAACTTAGCTCGACATTGCTTTCGGGATTGCGCTGCTCGTCGACAAAGGCAACAGTAACTGGTTGGCCAGCCAAGGCTCTATCGGGCATGAGCATGGTGAAATTCTTCGGTTGTTTTAGAGCGGGCAGCTCTAGACCGGTGATGCGCTCCATCGATTGGGCGGCGCCAGCGTAGGCCATTTCGTTGCCTTGTCTTCCCGTGCTGTTAGTTCCCGAATTGGCCCCAGTATTATTATCTTGCTTGGCCACCGGACGAGTGCTCTTGCCGGCTGCCGTTTTTAGGTTGGTATTGCTGGTGGTGATCGTCACTGGATACGAGCCTGCTGTGCCAGTGTTGTAGACGGTCTCTACTCGACTTGATTTTTCTGTGGACTTCTCAGGGGCTTTTTCGACAAATTTCTCAACTACTTTTACTTCAGGTTCTTTTTTTGATGGAGCAGCGGCTTTTGCTACTTTTTCGGTTTCAGCTGATTTTTCTTCAGCATTTTCAGCAGTTTCTTCGTCGGTTTTTGCCTTGACTTTGTTGCTAGCCGTTTTAGTTTCGGACTTGCTTTCAGCTTTTGGTTCGTCACTGTCTGAGTCAGCTTTAGACTTTGGGTCTTCGTCTACTTCTTCTGCTGCTTCTACTTTTACTTTTGCTACTTTTGTCTTTTCTGCTTTTGCGAGCACTTCTTTTTTGTCGTTTCCTGCAGAGTCTTTCTCTGACTTGTCCTTTTCAGATTTGTCTTTTGCAGACTCAATCATCTGCACGCTAGGGTCCATCGCTGCTAGTTGCTGGGCGATTAAGCGGCGGCGATCATCTTGCAGAACGATTAGTTCGTAGTAGTGGCGATATCTATGGGTTAGTAGCGGTGGCAGAGCTGCTATTGATTTTTTTTTTTGATCAGCGCTGCTTTGAGTTTCGCTGTCGCCTTTACGCTCGGCTGGTTGTTCGCCTTCTGCTGCTGGTTTTGGAATGCAGTCAGCTTCTACCAGTATTGCGCCGAGTTTGCCAATCCAAAAATTGACATTGGCCTGACTTTGAATATCAAAGCCGGTTTCAACTGGTGAGCGGGCATTGATTACTACGATAAATTCGCCAATATCTTTACCGTCGGCGGCTTTGCGATCGTGACAATCGCCAGCTACAGTTACCGTTACAAGGCCATCGATACGCTTGGCCCATACGGTTGAAAGTGAGCCTTTGAATTTGTCATTGACTTCGACATCTCCGGACGACCACGACTCGGCTGTTAGCCTTGTGCGTGCTTTGCCTTCTTGTTCTTTGGCAAGAATTCTATTGAATGCCAACTTAGGGTCGCTCAGTGCTTTGTCGATGACAGCGGCTGCCAGAGTAACAATCATACGTTGATTGGCATCTTCGATTTTACTGATTTCATCAGAATCTTTGAGTGCGCGATTGAGATCTTTGAGTACGCTAATTAAGGCAGTGTCAGGTTCAAATACCAGAGATTTGTCTTCTTTTTCTTCTTTTTTCTCGTTGGCTTTAGCCGGAGCTGTGGCCGCAGTGGCTGCTGCTGGAGGAGCTGCTATTGCTGGTGTTGCTGCTGGAATAGCGACGGCTGGAGCTTTTGCTGTGTCTTCTTTGGCGCGGCCGAAGAAACCACGTTTGGCTGAAGCCTTCTTTTTGTCATCTTTGCTATCGTCTTTTTTGCTATCTTCTTTGGCGTCAGCTTTTTTGTCTTTTGCTTTGTCGTCTTTTGATTTATCGGCTTTGGTTTTTTCGTCTTTCGATTTCGATTTATCGTCTTTGGCCTTTTCGTCTTTCGATTTATCTGCTTTAGCTTTTTCGTCTTTAGCGCTGGCTTTCGTATCTTTGGCTTTAGACTTTTTGTCCTCTGCCTTTTTGTCTTCGCCTTTCTTGTCGCTGGATTTTTTGTCGTCAGACTTCTTCTCGTTGTCGCTGCTGTCGCTGGCGTCAGAGTCTGCTGACGTGTCGGTTGAACCTGGTGCCTTTACTTCATCTGCACCTTTGGCCGCTATCAAAATACCCGCGGCATCAACGTTGAAACTCTTGGCTGAAATGTTGATTGGCTGAGCGTAGGCTGGGCTAGAAAAGGCCACTATTGAAGGAGGCAGAAGGGCGAAACTAAAACTAACTGCGGTGAGTAAGCAATGAAGCTTGATAACGGCATTCTGTTTTAAGCGGCTGACAGGAGAATTCTCCAAACTCATTTACTTCCTTTCCTCTCTCAATTCAATTTATTTGGTAGGGCTATTTTGGGGACTTTCAAAGATGTCTTCAAAGATTCCTACTGTCTCAGCTGGAGTGAGGCCGTAGCCTAGATATTTTCCATCGAGCCAGATTTCAAAGTGCAAGTGGGGATACTTCGCTCTACCGGGTAGATTTTGTCCTGTTCCGGATACACCCACAAAGCCTATCAGGTCGCCGGGCTTTACGGTCTGTCCGACGCGTATTTTCGGATTGATTTTATTCAAGTGAGCATAACGGGTAATCATATTGTTGCCATGATCTATCCACACTTGGCAACCGCGAAATAGGTCTTCGTTTTTGTCAGAGGTGCGGTGCTCGTTGACGCAATCGCTCATGACGCGGTTGAAGGTGCCCCTGTTCATGTCAACAAAGTTGGCATCGGCTCTGACAATTTTGCCCGCTCCGGCTGCTATCACCGGGGTGTTGATGGCGATATGGGTGCGGTCATTGAAGAGGTCAAGGCCTTCATGCACTCCGTATCGGTATAGCCTGCGAGCGCCGGGGTAAACCCCTGAGTGTTTCGGTAACTTCATACCTTTGATTGGGGCTGAGAGCTTGGCTAATCGTGGATCGTTTTCTCGCGCTTCTCTTTTCTCTCCGGCCGGATTGGGATTGCCCAAGTCGCGGTAAGCCATGGTGTTGTTGTCTATTATCCAGAAGCCCTTGGCCAGCGGCAGTAAGCCTCTCAGGCTTGAGTTGGCCGGGAAATTAAAGGCTTTGGTGCTGCCTGATTCTTTATCTACGGCCAAGACTCGATTGTTTTGCCTCTCAACAACATAGAGAGGAATAGTCTTGTCGCCGCTAATCATACGAGAGGCCCGAACTTTACCTAAAGTACCAAAAGTGCCAAGTGCGCCGGAGGCTGATTTGATTGGTAGTTTTGTTTGATGTACTTTCAGTGACCCGGCTGGGCTGAGGGGCTCGATGGTGATGATTTGTCCGAATTGTTTGAGCAGACTAAAACGCTTGTCAAAGGTAATGGCAATGCACTCGGCAACCGAGGCATCGCCGGGCTTAAGACGCCAGGGCATTACTTCTGGGAAGGTTTTTTCAAACAATGGACTAACATTGCTTTTGCTCTTTGCTTTTGTCTGAGCCGGTAGGCGCAGCCTCCATATTTGGTTGCGCTCAGGATCAAGCAAGTTGAGAATATTGTTTTGCTCACTCAAGCAAAGATCAATGAATTCTGGATCGGGAGAGCCTGAGATGGGAACGTTTGTGCGTAAAACTGACCAGGCTTTTTTGGTCAAATCGAATTCAAAAAGGTCACCTGATTTGTCGAGCACGATAATAGAATTTCGTGTCGGTGCGTAGACCAGATTGGCAAATTCATGCACTGGAATTGGCAGTGCTGGCGGCTTACCCCAAGCTGGGCTATTGATTTTTTGAGCGATGATGAAGCCCCCGGTGCTGGGGTCTGGTAATGAGTTCTTTGATATGTAGAGGCAATCACCACCGAGAAAAACTAAATTATCGCCAGCCGCCTGAACTAGGTTCATTGGAGAAAACGGTTGGCAATCTTCGGTCAGCAGGCCGACTCTATTGGGCTCTGGTTTTAGAGCTTTAAATTTGGCACTTAGGGCATCGGCTGCGGCAGTAGCAGCTGGGCTGGAACTACCTGCTGTTTGAATTTTTGTGGCATTTAGGTTAGCTGCGCTTCTGATTTGGGTTTTGCCGCTACAGGCAACGGTGCAGCTAGTAGCCAGTAGCAGCGATAAAGTGCACCAAATGTGATGCCTTGGTTTGCGGGCTGCTAGTTTTTTGATGCCCATTAATTCACCGAAATTTTATTTCTTTTTGACCAGTAAGAGCGAATTAGAAATGGTCCAGTGATCGCCAGAGCGTTCTACTGTGTAGTTGACGCTGTAGGTGTCGTCTGTCTCTTTCTCGGGCTTGGTTGCGCCATCTTTCATGATTTTGGTCAGTTCCATGACCTTAGCGTAGACCGAATATTTTTGCGGGGAGCTAGATAGTTCGGTATATTTTTCTACCACCACACCTTTGGGGGTGAGTTCGTAATAGTGCTTGCTTTCTGTCAACGCTTTGATTGAATCGGTTTGACGTTGGAGCAAAGCGCCCGAGAGAATTTTGCTAAGACCGGCCGGGTTTCTGTCTTTTAGAGCTGATTTTTTAATTGTCTGCCAAGAGCGAATGGCCCCAGCAAGTTCGTCGCGCAGCGGATCTTTTGTCGCAGGCTGCTGCGGCTCGGTTTTTACAGTTTCGGCCGGTTCGGGTATCTCTGGTTTGACAGGTTTTGCTGGCGGTTTGCTGCTTGTTTTTGTTGTTGCTGTTGTAGTTGTTGTTGCATTAGTGGGCTTAACTGCACTAGTTTTTGTTATTCCTGCTTTTGCTGTGGCCGACCGAGTTGTTGAACTAGTTGTTGACGCAGTGCTTGCCACCACCGGAGTTTCATCTACAGGGTCGGCTTTTGCTGGGCTAATAGAGCTAGCTAGACTTTGGGCATCGGTCAAGACTTTGTTCTTGCTTACTACTTGAATCAAAACACTATTACTGGCCTGGCCGCCAGCGGCAAGAGCAATAACGTATGTACCAGAGCTAGTCTTCATCTGGTTTTCGCTATTAGGTTTGGACGTAGCTATTTTGTCTTTATTCTTTTCGAAGTAAGTATTGAATTCAGAAATTCTATTGCCTTTTGCTCCGAGAGCTTCGAGCATGAAATCGCAAGTCATTTCTAAGTTGAGAATGCTTTGCTTTGAGCCGGTTTGATTGTTGAGTAGGAGTTCGCAAGCCGTGACATGATCACCATCGACGTGTAGCTTGAGCTTATTGTCTTGGGGATCTACAAATTTGTTGTCACTTTCGGCGCTGAACGGGCCAACCCCTGGCCACGCTGAAGTGCGCAATAGATCACTATTTTGAAAAGCAGCAACCGAGCAGAGCCCAGAGACATCAGTTACGGTGGTTTCACCCATGGCTGCAGGAGCTGGTTGAATCATGATTGGGGTGGAAAGATCCGAATCTGGTGTACTCGTTGGAGTAATTGTTGATGTATTTGTTGTTGTGGTATCTGGAGTGGTTTCTTTATTTGAGGAGGGGCTGAGATCAATAGGAGTGCTGCTTGTTGTCTGACTACTTGAGGTCGATTCGCTTTTGCCTTCAACTGCCGAGTCTGATTTCGATTTAGTTTTTGATTTAGACTTTGACTTTGATTTTTTTGTCGATTCTGCGGTTTTCTGCGACTCTTGTGATTCGGCCCAGAGAGTATTCATTGAATCATCACCGCTTGGGTGCTGACTTTCACTCTCGCTTTTGAGATCGCCGATGTCTTGCGCCCAGCTCGGGCTAGCCAAGTTTAGGCCAATCAAGTTTAGGCCAATCAAGTTTAGGCTATCCAGGCTCAGGCTAAGAGCTAGGCCAACACTAAGACTAACTTTGAAAGAGAGATTTAAAAGTAGTGGAAAGAGTTTCACTGGTCACCGCCCAAGCTGTTTTGTCCGTTTTTTGACGTTCTTTAGATCTAGGGCAGATTTTAACTCTTCTTGGCACTTTGAGCCAGATTGGTACTCTCATACAGCTGAATTGGTCGTAGTCAAGAAGGTTGAGAGTCTATTGTCTTGGCTTACACGCAATTTATCTTGCCATTGGCTTTGCCCTTAGTCGCATTTGAATGCTAGCGCCCGGGCTATTCGCCCATAATTTGAACGCCGCATTTGCGCAGCAATTCGATTGTACGCACCAGTGGCAGACCGATAATATTCGAGGGCGATCCTTCGATCTTATTAATCATGAAAGCACCAATGCCTTGAAGGGCGTAAGAGCCAGCTTTATCCATTGGTTCTTTACTATCTACATAGTTGGCGATTTCAGTTGCTGATAGTTTTCTGAATTCGACTTTTGCTACTTCAATTTCGTGATGGGCGATAACTGCTCTACCATTTTTAGATGAATGATTGACAGATATTACGTGAACGCCGGTATAGACTTCATGGGTATTGCCAACTAGACGGGTGAGCATGGCAATGGCGTGGTCGCGGTCTGTTGGTTTGCCAAGAATATCGCCTTCAAAAACAACTATGGTATCGGCTGCCAAAATTACATGATGGTCTTGAGCGGTGGCACCGCCTCTTTCTTGTACTAGCTCTCTAACTCGCGCAGCTTTGCTTTCTGCGAGTTCGGCTACGACTTCGCTTGGTGTCACTGCAGTGTTCACGATTTCATCTAGATCACTAGGCAAGATTTCAAACATGAGGCCCAAGTTTTTCATCAATTCAATTCTTCTTGGAGAGGAAGAGGCGAGGATGAGGCTTGGTGATGATACTGCTTTTGATGGCATTGATTAGGTCTCCTGGCCGGTGAAATCACCGGATAATTTATAGATTTGCACCCGTCTGTTGCCGCGGTCGCAAACAAAAACAAGACCGAATTGGTTGTCGATTGCAATGTCTGATGGATTTACCAATTGGTTAGGACTGCTGCCCTTCTCTCCAAAAGTATAGAGAACCCTTCCGCTAGCGTCAAAAATCGACAATCGATTGTTGAATGAATCGCACACATACGAGCGGTCAAAACGATCTACTGCAATTGAACGAGGGATGTTTAGCTCGCCTAGTTCACTGCCTTTGCTGCCGAAGCTGCGTAATACACTGCCAAGTTTATTGAAGACAAATATTTTTGATGATCCGTAGTCGGCTAGGTATAGTTGATTCAATCTGTCGGTGGCAAGACCAGCTGGTAGTCTTATTTGGGCTTGTTGATCATTGTCTTGGGCGTAGATACTCTTTGCCTTTACTTCTAGCTCGGTTCGACCACTAAGTGAGCGCAGCCAGACGCCGGTTTCTGGCTGAAATACTTGAACACAAGCGTTGGCTGAATCTGAGACATAAAGCAGACCGCTCGAATCGAAAGTGATACCAGCCAGACCGGAGTCTTTGGCCTGAATGTTTTTGAATTCGCTTAAATAAGCTCCTAGTCCATCGAATACGCGAATGAACTGATCGCTGGCGTCGCAGACGAAGAGCCGTCCTTTCATATCGAAGGCTAGTCCGCCTGGTCTTGTTATGCTACCGCATCTGGTGCGGCTAGATTCAGCGCTGACACCTCTAGCTGGTTTGTAAGCAACTTCGTAGAGGTGACGAAGCGTCTGTTCGATGTTGTTGCCGTCATAGGCAAAAACGTTTATTGTGCGCGTGACAGCATCGGCGATTGCCACTCTCCCGGCGCGGCACGTGATCACTGCTGGTTCTTCAAAGCGTTTGCTACTGGAGCCGCTGCCTTGATGTTGCATCGTCAAAATATGCCTTATGGCGTTTTGTTCGCGTGGCACAGCCGGTGCTAAACGGGGTTCTTCTGTTGGAGTCTTTTCTTCTGGACGTGTTTTAGATTGTAGTGTTGGTCTAAATTCATGCTTAGTCTCTAACATTTCTTGAGCCTGCATATCGGTGGCCGTAGATTGAGCTGGGCTTCCAACTACTGTATTGCTGGAATCATTTGGTAAGTCTACGCCTGTGTGTTGGCCCGGATCAGTTGTTACTCCATCGATTGAAGTGATACCAAACTGGGTTTTGAGTGGGCGGTAATTGCTGGCTGGTATGTTCTCGTAACTGCGACCAGTAACATCGGCTAGAGTTGCCACCGATTGCTTTACCGCTTCAGACAGTGTGGCTGAGAAGTCTTTGACGAATTCAGAGACCGAGCGGTAGCGTTCGCGGGGTTTTTTGCGCATGGCGCGGCCAATGCTGGCCGAGATTTCGCTGCTGATTGCTGGGTTCAGTATATGTAGTGGTCTTTCTTCTTGCGAAATTATTTTGACAATCGTCGCTGCTATACCATCAGCAGTGAATGGCATAGATCCACTTAGGGCTTCGTAGCAAACTATGCCTAACGAGAATATGTCTGCGCGATGATCTACGCTTTTAGCGTCTTGCAGCTGCTCTGGCGAGACGTAGTTTAGTGTGCCCATCATAATGCCGGTCTTGGTCAAATTAGACTCTTCAAACTCAGCAGCACGAGCAATGCCGAAGTCGGTCAGTTTCACTACACCATTTTTCAGTATGAAAATATTGTCTGGTTTGACGTCGCGGTGAACTATGCTCATTGAGTGGGCCAGCGAGAGAGCTTCCCCCACTTGCGCCAGTATTGGGTAGAGTTGTTCTACCGACATTTTTCCGCCGCGCCTGATCAAGTCTTTGCGTAGGCTGTCGCCGTCAAGAAATTCCATTACATAGAAAAAGGAATCGCCTTCTACGCAGATGTCTAAAACATCGACTATGTTTGGATGTTTTAGGCGGGCGATTGTATAAGCTTCTCGCTTAAAGCGGTCTTTGAACTCAGTTCGCTTTTCTGCTGCAATGTTGTCTAGCACCAATTGTTTTATGGCGACAAACTGGCCAGTTTCTGGATGAAGAGCACGATAGACAACACCCATGCCGCCTCGTCCAATTTCACCCAACAACTCGTAGCGCCCGCACCAATTTTTACCATCTGGTTTACGGCTGTCTTGGGGAAAGCTATTTGAATTCATATGAGCTAAGAATGACTTATTCGACTACGAATATGAACTCCGTCTTGCCGAAGGTCAATCTATCTCCTGGCGAAATTTGTCTACGTTCGCTAAGAATCTCACCATTGAGCAGAGTGCCATTGGTCGAGCCTAAGTCTTCCACCCAGTATGCACCTTGCATTTGCAGCACCCAGGCGTGGTGTCTAGAGATGTAATGATCGTTGGTGACCGAGATATTGTTGGTTTGATCCCGGCCAATTTTGCTCACCGACTGATTTAGTGGAAAGCGCTCATTGCTTAATTTGTTGAAAAGAAATGCAGGTTTCATTGGTTTTGCCTCTTTTCTAAATGCAGAGGCTGCGTGTTGTGGATCGTCCTTCCTGTCCACTGCAGCGGGCTGCATAACCCCCATGTTGACGGTACCACCGCAAACATTACACTCTGCCCCTGGGCGGGCTAGCGTTGCACCGCACCTTGCACATTGTTGTTGGGCATTGGGATTGGTACTGGCTGCCATTTCACCGCGTTAGAAGCCTACTTGCTACCATTGTCAGATGTTTCATCGTGGAATTTGACGACCACTACTGTAACGTTGTCAGGCGCACCGCCGTCGATCGTTAGTTTGACCAATTCCTCGCAAAGGCCTTCTGGATCGGTGAGATCTTTAATAGATTCGCCGATTTGCTCGTCGCGGAGAACCGTTGGTAATCCGTCAGAGCAAAGTACAACCCAATCGTTGGCGTGAAGATCTACTGGAGTGTGATCAATTTCGACTTTCTCTTCGTGGCCAAGGCAACGCGTGATTAAGTTTTTGTAAGGATTGATTCTTGCTTGCTCTTCTGTTAAACGACCGGCTCTGACCATTTCCTGAACCACCGAATGGTCGTTGGTCAAGAGCCTGGTTTTGCCTTCTCGCACAAGATAGGCTCTTGAGTCGCCTACGTGAGCAATTTGCATATAGTTGTCATCGGCTTGGACTGCCACTACGACAGTGGTACCCATACCCCTGACAGAGGCATCTTCTTCAGCCGAATGCCAAACTGAATGATTGGCCGAATTGACCGTCTCAGTAAGCCATTTAGTGATTGCTTCTTTATCCTTGGCCGGAGGAGGACAGTCTTTCCATTGTTGCTCGACGGCTTCCATAGCCAACTTGCTCGCCTTGGCGCCACCAACTGCACCGCCCATACCGTCTGCGACGGCAAATACGCGGTTATCAGGGCTCACATAGAAATTGTCTTCATTCCTCTGACGCTGGCAACCCGCATCAGTTCGTGCCGCTGCACGCCATTTCAGCATTGTCTATCTCCGTCTCCCAGTCGACCCATTGGAACGCTTTCTGTTAGCCATCCCCAGTGGTCTTACTATTTGCCAAACAATAATAGCCACCATTACACCATTTCCAATCAAATAATACTCGGTAAATTGCCTTCCTGAAGATGCAGATGTTATGCCCCAAAATACTAGAGACAAAGAAAACCACATCAGGCCGGTCCATAGTAAATTTACCCGATTTTTCGAAAGACTCTTAACCTCTCTATCCAAAATATAGATTTGAGTCTCTAACTTTCGGATCTCTTGGAGTCTTCGCCCGTGTTCTTTCTGTAATTCTAACTCAGATTGGCTGACGGAGCCGGTTTTCAGACTAGATTTTGTCTTATTCCCTCTTGGCAAAAGCTTGCCAGTGGCGCTTTCTTCTCCGGCATTTGTGCTCGAGAAGAGCCGTATAAGGCCTTCTTCGCTAAATACACCTTTTTGGCCGAAAAGTTTTCCTCTAGTTAAATAACCTAGGGCAAAATAGGCTTGAGCCGGATTAGCCAAGGCCCATTTCTTGACTGAAGGTTTTGCCGCTTCTACGAAGGAGAAATTGGGATGGAGACTACGGGCGATGCCTTCCAGCGAGGAACCTGTGCGCAGTAAATAGGCCAGGCTTGGGGGCAGTTTGAGGGAGCGATCCATGGCAATTTGGTCGATGTCATGCTCCAAATCGCTGAAATCTAGTTCTTTTATTTGTTTGCCTTTGTAATACTCAATAAATGGCTGAACCGCTCGCACCATTGATTCTTGCTTGGCCCCTTCTTTGACAATGCCAAGGGTGGCCAGATTCTTGATTAGCTCATCAGGATGCATATTGATTACTGCCGCAATGCAGCCGAGTATTGCTTCTCTTTGCGATTGGCTAATTTCTCCAATCATGCCAAAGTCATATATAACGATTCGGCCGTCTGGTCCAACTGCGAGATTGCCAGCGTGGGGGTCGGCATGGAAAAAGCCATGCATAAGCACTTGCTCCATGTAAGCTGCCACTAGGTTGTTGCCAATCGCTACAGGGTCAATGCCTTGCCTAGCAATTTCTTCTTTGTTGTCAATCTTTACTCCAGGTAAGTATTCAAGCGTCAAAACTTTTCGGCCAGTCAGTTTCCAAAAAACTCGCGGAACTCTGAGAGTTTTTTGGTCCTTTAGTATCTGTCTTATGCGGTCGGCATTGCGGCCTTCTTTTATATAGTCAATTTCTTCAAAAAGGGTGCGGCCAAATTCATCAGATAGAGCTAGCCAGCCTGTCCAGTCTTGGCTTGGGCGAATAATTGGCCCAAGCCGGGCGATTAAGCGCATGTAACCTAAGTCTCTGTAGAAGATGTCAGATAGGTCTGGGCGCTGTACCTTAACAACTACTGCGCGTCCGTCTTGCAGGCGCGCCCTATGCACCTGGCCTATAGAGGCCGAGGCAATTGGAGTTGTTTCGAATTCTTTGAATAGCTTGTCGGGCGGGGCTCCAAGCTCACGTTCTATGGTTTGACAGAGACTCTCGTAGTCAAATGGTGGTACTTGATCTTGCAGAGAGACGAGTTCTTCGGCTAGTTCTTCTGAAATTATGTCTTTACGCACTGAAAGAAACTGGCCAAGCTTAATAAAGGTAGCGCCCATTTCTATCAGAGCTTGTTTGACGAGCTTGGCTGTGCGCTTTCTGGCCTCTGAAGCCGAGCGCTTCTTATAGCGACCACCGACTAGCCGATCTACAGCTGCAACTGAAGCGAGCATAGAAAGAGTGGAGAGGCTTTTCCAGAAGCGCTTGTCTTTTAGTACTACTTCTAGGCGAATTGCCTGGTCGGCAAGGGCTGTATCGTAGAGCTGATGACTGGCCGGGTTTTTGCCTTCTTGGCTTTTAACAGGGGTGTCAGAAAGCTCATCGTTCAGCGTTTTCTGCTCGCGCTGCTCTTTAAGATTATCTGGTTCTGCTGTTATTGCATCTGACTGAGGGTCGCTCATGCCTGACCCCGGGTTGAAATGAACATACTGGCAGGGAATTCTGAGTTTAAGCGATTAGCTCAAACCGGCGACTTTTGTTTGATATCAGCGATTTCAGCGCGCAATGTAGCTATTTCAGCTCTCAGCTCGTTGATTTCAGTGGAGTCACCGAGGGCTCCTAGTGAGAAGTCAGCTACTTGGCGGCGGATTTTTTCGCGTACTTGACCTTCCAATACATCAGAGCGATTCCAGATGTTTTGGCTTGTTTCATTGAGCATTTGTTTGAATTTATCGCGAGTTTTTTGTACGCGATCTGATTCATTTGACTTGTATTCACCAGCTCGCGCAGTAAAGGTGTCAAGTGCATCTTCTACACGTTCTCTTGCCACTTCAAAAGCGGCGTTAGCCAGGAAGAAAATCTTGATCAACGGTCGCAACACTTTCCCAACCTCAAAATACAGACAAAAACCAAGAGAAGATTATACACTAGCAAGTAATCTATATATGCTCTGTGGCGGCTGATCTACTAAGATTGTGACAAAGCTGAAACCTAGTGGCCGACCCAGTATTCGACTAGACATCATTGATTGGAGGTTTTTGTGTCCGTACCTAAAGCTAGTAGCAGTTCGCTTGTGGCTAACTCAACGGCGAAACTCAATAGATCGGTAACCTTGATCTATTGCCCGATTCACCTCGGCGGTCCTCATGCCGGAGTAGCCTTAGGGCCAGGTGCCATGAAAGTCGCCCGTCTAGTCAGTCGTATCAAAGCTCTGGGCTACAGCGTGCACAAAGAAGTTGAGATCGTTGTGCCAGAAGTTTTGACATGGTGGGAGAAAAATACCAGCGCCCTTCATAGCCGTTGTGTGCCTGAAATTGCCGCGGTTAGTCAAGCGGTTGCCCAGGCCGTAGAAGAGGCTTTAGAGGCTGGCACCGTAGCCATCACTATTGGCGGTGACCATTCTTTGGCTATTGGCAGCATTGCTGGAGTTTCTAGCTACTACCGCAAGCGCAAAGAAGAATTTGGTTTGGTTTGGTTTGATGCCCACGGAGATATTAATACTCCGGCTACTTCTCCTAGTGGCAACGTTCACGGTATGCCATTTGCTATTTCGCTTGGTCAGGGTGATGAAAGCTTGGTTAATTTGAATGGTTTCTCTCCGAAGGTCAATGCCAAGCGCTGCTCTCTGATTGGTATTCGCGATCTGGATCAGGCCGAAACAGATCTTGTGCGCGATTCTGGCGTGCTGCCTTTCACCATGCGCGATGTTGATGAGCAGGGCATTAAGAAAATTACCGAGCAAGCCTTGCAATCTATTGGTCAAGATATTCACGGTCTGCATGTTTCATTTGATCTTGACGTCATTGATCCTGATGTGGCTCCTGGGGTGAGTACTGATTCAAGAGGCGGTTTTACTTATCGCGAAAGTCACTTTGCTCTTGAGTTGTTAGCCGATACTAAATTGGTGCGCTCGATTGATATTGTTGAACTTAATCCCACACTTGATATTAAGAATCGCACTGCTCAACTTGCGGTAGACCTAGTTCAGTCTGCACTTGGCAAAAATATTTTGTAGTATTGTGATTTCGAATAGTTTCACTTTGCGTCAGAGCTTCTTGTTTCCGAGAATCAGCAGTTCAACTGGGGCATTAGTGTGCGCTTTCGCCCTTGTTCTAATTGGTCTGTCAGTTCTCTTTTGCTTGTCGCTTCTCACTTGCCGCGCTGCTGGCGCCTATGTTGGACCTGCGGTGGTGCGCGATATATCTGGCTACCGCATTGTTTTTCAAGACTATAACTGGAAGGGTGATGACGGCGTTATCTTTCAAGTCTACAAAGGCAAGACGAAATTGTTAGAGAGAAGGGCTCATAGTCTCTTTCTTTTTGACAAAGAAAAACAAGAGGAGTCTTATGCTGCCAAAGATACTGTCTTGATTAAGTGCGCTGACTTAACTGGCGATGGTGTCATTGATTTGGTCGTGCAAGAGTGGAATGGTGGCGCCTACGGCTGCTACAAGTACGATATCTATTCACTTGGTAAAACGTTCAAGCATATTTGGCATCATGATGCAGTGTACGGACATTTGCGCCTTGAGTTTCCGCCAAAGAGACAAGCTCAGCTAGTAGTTGAAGACACAACATTCTGCAATTTTAAAAGCATTGCTCAAGGTTCTGGTGCTAGACCAAAAGTGTATTTGTCTTGGCGCAATGGTTTTAAAGTTGAGAGAACCTCAACAATAGCTGCTGCCCTTGCCTCGGCAAAGAAGGTTGCAGCGGCTGATAACAGTGATACTGGTAGTATCGCTGGTGTTGATCCGGAGTCTGCTGCTGGTGCTTGCCTTTTTGTTGAGCTGATCTACAGTGGTCAGGCGGCTAAAGCTCTGGCGCTCCTAGACAAGCTAGAGCCAGGCCCCAAGCAAGATTATCTCAAAAGCTTTTTTAGTACGCTTAGGACTAGTCCGTTCTTCTATGAGATTATTTCGCTAAATAATGAGTCTAGAGCCGCGATGGCGAAAATGGAAAAGCTGGCGCAATAGAAATAGAAATAGAAATGGAAATAGAAATAGAAATAGAAATAGATTGAGATCGCCTTAACTCAAGATTTTGCAGAAAAAGCTCGACAAATCATGGCGATGTATGTGATACTATACTTACGTATGGCTTTGTTCAAAGAGGGCGTTCAGGTGATAGATACAGACAAGCCGTTGCCAGCACGACAGCAGGACGTACTCAATCTAATTGTGAAATTGAGTGATGAGCATGGCTATCCGCCAACTCTAGCTGAGCTTGCCAATGCGATGGGTTTGAAGAACCGTATGACCGTGCATCAGCACGTCGCAGCTCTCAAGAAGAAAGGTCTAGTACACTGGGAACCGGGTCTGAACCGTTCTCTTCGTGTTTTGGCCGAGGGATTTAAGCATTGTCAGAATCTACCCGAGGGTCTCAAGTCTAGTGGTGCACTGACTGAGTTCACAGATGTTGCCACTGCTGGTAACACTATTAGTAGTACGACTGGCCACAAGGGTGAGAATCACTTTGATGGCGCGGTCTCGCCATCGCCGAAGGGAATTATTGAGCTTAATAGTCGCAGGCAAAAGAGCACTGCCGATTTTTCGGCTGGCAATATCCCTAGGGGTATTCCAATGGCTGGTGCTATTGCTGCTGGTCGCCCAATCGATGCTGTCGAGTCTCGTGAATTTCTTGAAATTGATAGTCAATACGGTGAGGCCGGCTGCTTTGCTTTGCAGGTTAAAGGCGAGTCGATGATTGAAGATGGAATTTATGATGGCGACTTTGTCATCGTCAAACCAAATCCTTCACCCAACAACGGTGAGGTTGTAGTGGCTTTGTTAGAAGACGGTAGTGCTACTCTCAAGCGCTTCTATAAAGAGCGTGGAGGTTTCCGCTTGCAGCCTGCCAATAGTGAGATGGAACCGATATTCGTGTCGGGTAATCAAACTCTGACAATACAAGGAACTGTAGTTGCTCTTTTCCGTAAAATGTAACGAGCAGGTTTTAGTGGCTAAATAGTTGTTTCATCGGTTTGGGCATTGGCTGTGATGTGTCAACTTCCACTGTCTTTTCTTGTTCGTATTTGACCAGACCAGGCTTGTCTTTTGCAAGTTTGCGTACATGTTTGCACTGGGTATAAACCACTCTGACTTTAGCACCATGGCTGGCTTTTGAGAGGCGTGCGGCGATTTGGGCGGCTTCTAAAATCGTAGTCATCGGTGGTTCTTGTTTTGATGATGGAATGCGAATCAAAACATGGGCACCACCCTGGCCTAAAACGTGAAACCAAAGATCGTTGGGTTGTGCCAATCGCGATAGGAGGTAGTCGTTTTCTAAACGATTGCGACCCACATATATAGTCCAACCATCGCTTGAATTGACAGAGAGTATTTTGCTGTCATTGCCTTTCTTCGGTTTCGCTTTAGGCTTGGCTATTTCGTGAGCTTTGCGGCCTGTGAGATTTTCTTTGAGGTGACGCAGTTCAAAGATGTCTTTTGCCCCTTCAATTTTTTGCAATTGCTCTTCGAGCATGGTTCGTCTTGCTGTCGCCTCACTGACAGACTGGCTGGCGGTGGTGTGCCTTGCTCTCGATTTGGCGTACTGCCGATAATACATCTGCGCATTTTGAGCGGCATTCAAATTAGGATTTAGTTTGATTGTGACAGTTCCGCTGTTTCCAAACAAATCTTCAGCTTCAAGCAATTCTTGACCAGCTTTAATTTCAGTCAAATTGGCTAAAATCAAGTCACCAAGCTTTTTCTGCAAGTGAATATCATTGCCTGGTAAAACATGCTGTTGTGCCATTTTTAACCGGGCATCAATTTTGTTGAGTTCTTGGTTTAGGTCGGTGCGCAGTCTTTCTCTCAACTGGTTACACTGTTCTGTTAACTCGCATGACCGGAAATATTCTTCAATCAAGTCGTTCACTGAAGGGAGCGATTTGGTGGATATTTCTTGTTCATTTTTACCGGTTGGATACCAGCCTAGAACAGAGTAGCGACTTAAATCTGTGAACAAAAATGGGCGATAGTTGTCGTTGGCGCGTAATTGCTCTACTCTCTGCCAGAGCTTGTCGCCTGCATTCTCGATTGCTCGTGCTTTTTCGATTTGACTGACTAAGCCAGCTGCCAGTACAAGCTCCTCGCAGAGATGTCTGCCTGCGCCAGTAAAGGTAGCAATGATCCATTGCTCGATAGTGGCTGGTATCGTCGTGCTTTGTCCGGTTGTCTCAGCGTTTGACGTTGCCCCTGGTATTGAATCTGGTGCGCCAGCTTGCACCCGCTCTTTGGCAAGATCTTCGGCCTGAACTTCTGCCCGAACTTCTACTTGAACCTCTGCCATCTGCTCAAACAGCTTCAAGAAGGCTTCTTGATTGACTGTATAGAGGCTCGGGCGGTCTTGTGATGGTGGCCGCTCGTAACGCAACCCGGGAGCAATCTCCCGCTGCCGGCTCATATCTTTGGTGACATTGTGTGAGGCGGCGACAATTTTTGAATCCTCTTTTTCCCAGAAGATCAAATTACTGTGGCGTCCCATTATTTCGGCAGTCAAAATTTTGATTGATGCTGTACCGACTTCATCGATGCAAGAAAAAACCAGGTCGATAATTCTTTCGCCTAAGGGTTGCTCGGCGGCAATCAGGGTGGCGCCAGCCAAATGCTTTCTCAGCAGCAGGCAAAAATTGGGTACAGAGCCGCCGCTGCCATATTTCGATACATAGCGGTCAGTAACGGGGTCGATTTTGTCGCCTTTGGCGTGCATTTGGTTGGTTTGCACTAAGCACATGCGGCCGTGGACCGATTGGGCTGAGATAAACAGACTATTGACGCCCGACTTTCCGCGCAGTGTGAGCAAGACTTCATCTCGGCCAAGTTGACTAACTCGGTCTACTTTTCTGTTAACGATGAGTGGGCGGGCTTCTGCCAGCACGGCTCTAATTGATAGCGCGTCAAATGGTTGCATGGTTACGATACTTAAGGTTTAATAGCTGACAATTTATCAAACTCGCGGGGGTTTTTTATGAACACCGGCGAACCGCTTACAAAACTTGGTCACAAAGCGGGCGGTCCCAATCAACGGCTCAAAATGGGCAATTTAATCGTTCTAACCGGGCCTTCAGGGGTCGGCAAGGGTACCCTTGTCGACTTAGTCATGTCTCGCGTGGTCGGGTTAGTAAGGTCGGTCTCAGTGACCACCAGATTGCCGCGGCCAGGTGAAGTCGAAGGACAGTCGTACTTCTTCCGCGATCGGGCTACCTTTGATGACATGCTGGCTCGCAATGAGTTTATGGAATGGGCCGAGTTTGCGGGCAATTGCTACGGCACTCCCAAGAGTTGGGTAAACGCTCAGCTCAAGGCTGGCCATGATGTCTTGCTTGAGCTAGAGGTGCAGGGAGCTCGCCAAATTCACTCTCAGAGCCCATCTGCTGTCTTGATCTTCATTTCTCCTCCCAATTTTAATGAGCTGGAAGGGCGCTTGCGGGCCAGGGCAACCGAGACTGCCGAGATTATTTTGGTGAGATTGCAAAAAGCTAAGCAAGAATTACAAGAAAAAAATGTATTTCAATATGAAGTAGTCAACGACAAACTAGAGGATGCAGCCGACAATCTGGCGCATATCGTGTATGCTGAGAGGCTACGCATACGAACTCCCAAGGGGTGAATTCCCGCATGAGCACTACTAGAATCCTTGACCAGTTACTTAAAGAGAACGTCAACCGTTATGAGTTGGTGCTTCGAGTAGCTCAGAGAGCCAAGCAAATCAAGAACGAAACTCGCGAGCAGCACAAAACTGCCAACGCAGTTATTCAGGCCCTGCAAATGGTTGCAGCTGAAGGCGACGGAACAATTTTGATCTCCCCTTCTGGCCAGTACATGTATTAACGCCATTCTTTGAGATGGCTTTGAGCGTCCTTTTGCATTGGCAGGAGGACGCTTAATTTTTACTAGTAATGCTTGAAAACCTCCCTGCCATGGGAGAATTCCCGTTGCCAAAGTGCAAAAGCCGCACTACACTCTCTTTGTTATCGACTTTTGAGAGCGTTGGCAACCAAGCTTATGGACTTCTGGGCAACACTGCTACTATTCGCATTTATGGCTGGGATCATGGGCTGGACCACGACTCCGTTCATCAACGCCATTTTATGGTACTGCGACTGGCAGGACGGAACGGACATCAACTGGGGCATGGATACTGCTTTCTCTGTTGCTGTACCCTTCGCCTGGATGTTTGCTCTGTTCGAGATTATTCTGCTCTACTGCCAGTAGAAAGCGCTGATGGCCTTCGCTTCCACCAACTACTAAGGCTAGCTCTGCCAGTATCTCTGCGGCAGCTTGCAAATCGAGCACTTGAGTCAGCCTGGCGCGATAGGGCGCGGCTCCGACAATTCCTTTGGTGTAATTGATGACATGGCGGCGCGATTCATTGACGCCGATGCGCAGACCTTTGTATTTGACTAGGCCAACGCTGTGTAGATAGGCGCAGATGAGCTTTTCTACATCATCGGGAGCATCATCAAGAATGCCATGATCTAGGTACTTGGTAATGCGGGGAATGAGCCAAGGATTTCCCAGGCTGCCTCTAGCTACTGCCACCCCGTCGCAACCCGTGATTTCAAGCAGGCGGAGGGCGTCTTCTGGTGAGAAAACGTCGCCATTGCCAAAGACAGGAATGCTCAAAGCCGCTTTTACCCTAGCAATGAAGTTCCAGTCGGCTTTGCCTGAGTATAGTTGGGCGCGGGTACGGCCATGCACTGTCACCATTGAGGCGCCAGATTCTTCTACCATGCGTCCGAATTCAACTGCGTTACGAGTGCTGTCGTCCCAGCCCAATCTAAATTTGACCGTCACTGGAATTTTAACGGCGCTTTTCACTGTACTGATAATCTCTCTTGCCAGCTCTGGTTCTTTCATTAAGGCGCAGCCGTCTTTGCCTTTGGTGATTTTGGGAACAGGGCAACCCATATTGATGTCGACAAAGTCGGCGCCGCGCTTTTCTGCTAACTGGGCAGCGAAGGCCATTACATCGGGTTCGTGGCCAAAAATTTGAATGCCGATTGGATGTTCATTTTCAAGCAAATCCATGATGCGCGATTCAGGTTTGGCTAAAAGCGCGCGCGAGCTGACCATTTCAGTCGACATCATGCATTCTGGGTCAATCCGTCTGACAATTTCGCGAAAGACGACGTCGGTAACGCCAGCCATGGGCGGTACGTAGACGCGGCTATTCAAGGTGAAGGGGCCAATCTTGACTGACATGCCATTATTTCACTAGGCTACGGATCACAGAGCTTCAAACTAGAGTTTACAAGAAGATGGCGATACTATGTGATTTAAGGCACTAATATTACGTTCCCGATAATCTAGCTGATACTTTCCGAGAGCTTCTGATAACCTCTGATAACTTGATGACAAACGCTTTAGACTTCGTTTTTACTTTGGATATAAATTGAAACTCTTTACGTCAAATTTTGCTTTCCTTGGCCCTTCGTTTTGCCTCGCAAGTGCTTGCTCGCTGTTATTTTTCAGCAGTGCTAGCGCTGCTGACCCCAAAGCCGTTGTGCAAACATCGGGTCGGCTGGTCAATCTTAAAGGTGATGGAGTCGCCAACATTCCAGTATATCTTTGGGAGCAAAAGGGCGAACTTTCACTGGCAGCAAAGACTCGTGCCGATGGTGGATTCAATTTCGAACATCCTCTTTGTGGTGCGCTTACCCTTGAAATTTTGCCCCCACTTAAGACTAGCTATGCCTGCGCTTTAATTGATGAAGTGCCAGGTGATCAAAATCGTAAGCTTATCGTTGAAATGCGCTTGGGCCATTTGATTTCTGGTCATGTCGTCCACGACGACAAGGGACTTAAAGGCTTATTGGTAAGAGTCAGGCCGGTTGAACTTGATAAACAAGGTAGTCAAATCGATTACTCTAATTTGGAGCGCTCAGAGAAAATTCATGGCGGTGGCACAACAACCACAGGCAAGGATGGCGCCTTTACCCTCATTCTCACTCCTGGGCATAAGCAATTGACTGTAGTCAACAACAAGTATCCGGGGGCCAAGAAAAAAGTGGAACAGACTTTGACAGTTCGTGAGAATCAGAATATTGGTGCCTTGCATTTATGAAAATTGCCTATTTCGATTGCTCATTTGGTGCCGCTGGCGACATGCTGGTGGCGGCTTGCTTGGATGCTGGTGCATCATTGCCAGTGCTTGAAGAGCAGCTAGCTGGGCTCAATTTGCCCGAGGGTAGCTATAAATTGGTCAAGAGTGCAGTCAACCGCTGTAGCATTCGCGCTACTAAATTTGATGTGCAACTTCTTGAGCATATTCATTCAAATGACGATGTCAGTCATGAACATACTGATAGTGATGAGCACGGGCATTCGCACTCTCACGACCACTCTCATGAGAACTCTCATGACCACGAGCACTCTTCTGATCATTCGTATCAGCGCTCGCTGAGTGAAATTTTGGGGCTGATTGAAAATTCCAGTTTAGACTCGGCCGTTAAAGAATTGGCTTCCAAGATTTTCAATCGTCTTGGCTTGGCTGAATCTCAAGTACATGGTGTAGCGGTCGACAAGATTCACTTCCATGAAGTTGGTGCCATTGACGCTATTGTCGATATTGTTGGATTCGCTATCGCCTACAATCAATTGGCCATTGAGGCTGCGTATGTTTCTGCCCTGCCACTGGGAGGCGGTACAGTTCAAACAATGCATGGTCTTTTTCCAATGCCTGGTCCAGCAGTACTGAATTTATTGAAAGAAGTTGGTGCGCCGACTCGTGCTTTTGATGTTAGGTATGAGTGTCTGACACCAACTGGTGCAGCCATTCTTACAACTATATCTCAAGGGTGGGGGCAACATCCTGCATTCTTGCGAATAGATAGTGTTGGCTATGGTGCGGGGACGATAAATCCAGATAAGCATCCAAATGTGGTACGCCTAATAGTTGGTCAATCAGTTGACTTAGCTGACTCTTCCGGCTCTTCAGGCTTTAAAGGTTCGTCATCAATTGCTTCTAATACCTCGACTGGAGCTGTTTATCGCTCGGAGGTGATTGCTGTGCTTGAAACAAATTTAGATGATTGCTCTCCTCAGGTTTTGGCCCACGCAATGGAGCGCTTGATTGAGGAAGGGGCTTTAGATGTGGCGATCGTCCCTCAAACAATGAAAAAAGGTCGGCCCGGACACAAACTATCTGTGGTGGCGAAGAGTGAAGACAGTTTGCCTTTGCAAGAGTTGATATTGAGAGAAACTACTAGTCTGGGTGTACGCAGCTATTTTTGTGAAAGAATTGTCTTGGAGCGTAATTTCCAAGAGATTTCGCTGGGTGAGGGACCACCAGTTAGAATAAAAGTTGGAAGAGACTTGAACGGCAAAATTGTCAATTTTCATCCAGAATATGATGATGTCGTAGAAAATGCTCGCAGTACCCAGCGTTCATTGAAAGAAGTGTTATTGCAAAGTTTGACTCTAGCGGCCAATCAGGTTGGTGGGAGTGTTGAGAATGACTAGTAATCGACTGACCAGCAAGAATGTGCTTGCAATTGCAGCGACCGCGGCGCTGGTTATTTGTTCAACTCTTGCACCTTCACTTAAGGCTGAATCTAGTTCGGGTCTCACTGCTGCCCTGCAAAAAGCCCGAGTCTTTCCCCCGAGCTCAGGTGCTGTTGCTAGTCTGGTAGATAGGCAGGCCGTAGTTGAAGTTTTTCATTCTCAACCTGATGAGGCGGCTCGTCGCAAGTTGGCTATTCTTGCAGCACGTGCATTGGTAAATTATGCTGCCGGTCAATTTAATACAATCGCAGTAAAATTCTATGATCAAGGTGGCACCGCTGGTTACAGCGAGGTAATTGTCAATTCGCGCGATATCACATCTTTGGTAGTTGGTACCATCAAGCTTGATGAATTAGCAGCTAGTGTCTCGCAGGTTGATATTGGTCCGACCGACAGCAAAGTTTCAATTTTCAATAAATATTTGGGCGCTGCCGAAAAGCAGATCGATCAAGGCCATTTCTGGGAAGCAGAGCAAATCGTCGACTCGGCCGCTCGTATTCATGGTAATCCTCCTGAGACTAATGGTCGATTTACCAGAGATATGATCACACTGGCGCAAGGTTTTGACACTTGGGGTGACCCCGAGCGGGCTGAAGCGGTGCTGCGAAAAATTGTAGATCATAGAGAAGCCACGAATAGCTTGAATGATAGTGATGCTGATCTTTCAATTCAACATCTCGTTGACCTGTTGCTAGAAGGCAAACGTTATTCTGAAGCTGAACAATTGCTGACTAAGCTGGCAAACAATCCTTCTCTTTCGCAGGCTGCTAATCCTAAAGCCTATGCCGCTAATCTTGAGCGCCTAGCTTTGTGCCACATTGCTACAGCTCAGTATCAGAAGGCTGAGAGTGAGTTGAATCAAATTGTTACCTTGAAGGAAGGCAATGGCGAAAGTAGTATTTCCCTAGCCAAAACTTTCGAATCTTTAGGCGATCTGTACCGCACACAGGGCAAGCGTGGTGACGCTCAAAATTACTATAAGAGAGCGCGCGCCATTTTTGACCATGCCGTAGTAAGTCGCAAGCCCAATGAAAAAATTGACTATCAGGTCTATCATGCTCGTCTACGTCAGCTCGATGACAAGCTCAAACAGCTCTAACTCGGGGCTAGACATTACTTTGAAGAAACACCATGAAGAAACATCGTGAAGGAACTACTGTGAAGAAGTACCAATGGAACACCTTAACCGCCCTTGGTGGCACCATGATTGAAGTGCGAGACGGTTATGCTCTAGCGGAAATGCCACTTTCTGAAGAAGCAATGCAGCCAACCCAGGTGTTTCATGCTGGTGCCATTGTTGTTCTGGCCGATGAAGCCGCCTCTGCTGCAGCTTATGGCGGCTCGATTGAACCAGGCGAACATGCTACTAGCAGCAAGAAGTTTCCTTATTCTGTTCAGTTAAGCGTTAACTTATTGACCAACGATCCAATCGGCCCCATTCGGGCCGAATCAAAAGTGGTGCGCCGCGGGCGTATGACGGTTGTTGATACCGAGGTGCGAAATCGCGATGGTCAGCCCATGGCTCTGATGAGAAGTACTCATATGATGGTGGATGCCAGTAAAGTTGGACCCCATTTGAAGGGGTAGATGAATTAGAATTGCTTTTGGGACGAGTAACTATATTGACACCGACGGAGCGTGAAATGGGTTCTTCTGAAAAAGCCGCAGCTGAGACGATCAAGAAACAGGCAAAGGTGATTGGCAAAGTGGCCATGACATATAAGTTTCAAGATCTGGCTCCGCTTTTAGCAGAAATGAAGACTGTTTTGGAAAAGAGTAATAAGTTACCTGGAGCTAATCCTGAAATCGACACCGACGAGTATGAATATCCATTTGAGAAAGTTAGCGCTTATTTGAGTGGTACCAAGTCTGCCAAAGTGGTGGCAAAAATCGAAGATGCTGCGCCTGCTCATAGCTGCAATTGTGATCCTACCAGGTGCCAGTGTGCTACTTCAGATGAGGCTCCTTGCCAGGTTGAAGGTCTATGCTGTCAGTTCTGCAATGACAAGATACCTGTAGGAAGCACTGTGCATATAGGCGAAGGCACGGGAATAAAAATGTGCGCGGTGTGCGCTCGAATTTTGTGGGAGAAAGTTCGTCTTAAAGAGACTGTTGCCTATGCCGTTGTCAATCTCGTTGAAGATGCTAGCTCTGAAGCTGACGAACCATATTTTCAGTTTAAAGAGTCACTAAAATTGGTAGAGGAAGCTCAGCAGAGGCTAGCCGATTTTAGAGCCGTGCAAAGGGCTAAGGCTGGCAAATAGGTTGCTATTTTCCAAGTCTTAAGTATTGAACGAGTTATGATGTCACGCCGCTACACCTAGCTATCTCTCCAAACTGCTCACGTTTTAACTCATAGGACATGGACCTTTGCTTATCCTGTGACCAGGGGAAATTGGACCTCCGGGGTTATTGGGATTGATATAGCCCATATAAATGTCCTGCGTCTCAGGTACTCTTGCTACCTTCCTATTATCGCGTTCCAGCTCTTTATTGATTGCGGCTAAGGCACCGGCTTGGTCCTTCTCCGGCAAACGATCCAAACTTTCCCTCATTTTTTCATTGTTCTTATCGCCATTTTCAAGGAAGCTTTTCAAATCACCCGATTTGTTAAACTCCTCTTGATCCTTTTCGTATCCCTTTGCTCCCTCCATAAAACCTTTCACAGCTTCTTGTTGTTGGGGGCTGAGATTCTCTGGCGGTGCTTCTCTGGGAGCATCAAGGGCTCTAGTACCGGCAAGATAATTGTCGGTAGGTCTTCCTTGAGCGTCGTCTGAAGAGGATCTTTGCTCGCAATTATCATAACCATCTATACGGTGGGCGTTAAAATCAAGCGAAGAGGTTTGGCTATTGGGGCTTGACCCGCTATCTGGCGCATTTTGCGCCATTTTGGAACTCTGATATTCCTGCATATCGCTGTTGCTTACCAGCGGCTGACTATCGCCTTCGCTTTGCGCGGGACGTTCCGATACGGCATCAGAAGCGTTTTGATCGCCTGCCATTTCTAACTCCAGTACTTAAATCAAGTAGTAAGTAAATTTTCAAAATAGCCGTCTAGATCTTCAAAAGCCTCAATTGAAGACAAGAAAAATTCTATTGCTTTTGCCGTGAAAGTCTTGTGAAACAACGTTAGTTTTTTAGCGGTGGCAGCATAACGCACCTCGTGGAAAGAGATCGCGGTTGCTGTTTCCGGATTGACTGCCCTATAGTCATTTGGCAAGACTGTAGAGAGAAATTGACTGACTAGTTGCGCGCCATCGTGGCCTGTAGTCTTCACTCTGTCGTGCAGGCAAAATTGTTTGTTGCGTTCCAAGCCTTGGGCTGTATCTAAAATAATTGGTTGATTGCTACCAAAGGCGGTATTGCCAAAATTTAAGTGCTCGGGAAAGACTGAGCGAAAAGTGTCATATGTGTTTTTAGTTGGCAGCCACGTGACCAGCAAGCCGCCAGGATTGAGGCTTGCTTTCATGGCTTGAAATTACTCTTTTGAATAGAGCATTCCGGCCCCTGCGGTGATGCACTTTCTTTGGCTAAGATTTTTGCTAAACATTGCCCCATAGAGGCTGCCAAAGCCTAGGCCAGCCATAAAAGTGGCAGCAACTATCGAGGCTGCTCCAGCATCAGAACCTAGGAAAAGGTGGCCAACCGCTGCCAATTTACTTGATAGATTAGCGATGTAGAGCCGCCAAGAAAAAGATAGAACATAGGGTTGTCCCAAGGTAATTTAGATACTCGACGCCCTATGCTCTAGCACATGGTCAGTGATGTTTGTCGCTGGCAGCAGATAATTCCCTTTTTTGAACAAGTTCCTTGTCTCCGTTGTCGGCATCGATTCGAATAGCACTGAGTGAACCCGAGCGAAGCTAGCGTTATTCGCCAGAAACATATGAACGGTGTGGATTCTGGAGCGCATCATTTTGACCTGAATGGAAGTTATAGAAATGGACCGATATTGGCGTGGTCCAGAGTTATAGAAATGGACCGATATTGGCGTGGTCCAGGGTTATAGAAATGGACCGATATTGGCGTGGTCCAGAGTTATGGAAATGGACCGATATTGGCGTGGTCTAGAGTTATAGAAATGGACCGATATTGGCG
>JAGOSY010000033.1 GCA_018062085.1 bacterium
AGGCTATGGAAGAAATGATTGCCACCATGTTAGAAAAAGCTCCTATGGACCGTTATCAAAACCTTGAAGAAGTGGTTGCCGAGCTCGCTCGTATGCAGAAGGAATTAGGTTCTTCTTCTTCTTCTTCTTCAGTGTCCTCTTCGGTTAATTCGGGGCAGAGTTCCGTTGTCAAAGATAGTACCAAGGAAAAACATCCAATTCAGTTGGCACTGAAGATTTCTTTGGCAGTCGCCGTGCTGCTCTCTGCTGTTTTTACTTTCGCTTATTGGTTGAAACTAGAAGGTGACAAGTCTAAGTCTGATGCCAAGCAGACTACGGCGGGCGGACCCAATTCTGTGCCTAGTTCTACAGTAGGAACTTCATCTTCAACTACCTCAGAAGCCACGACAGAAAACCAATCTCAGGCTACAACGGGAGTCGCTGTAGAGACTGCTAGCTCTACTTCAGTCACCCCTGCAGCCGAGCTCACAACCGGCTCAGCTCCAGAATCCAACACAAGTTCTGCACAATCTTCTAATGCTGAATCTAAACCTGCGTCGTCTGGCGAGTCGGCCGTTGGCTCTTCGGTGGTTCGTCCGATGAAGAACTATTACTGCGGAAACGCTGATGTTGGCGGTGTGCTTAAACGTAAGTTTGACTTCGGAGATGAGCACAAATTAGGCAAGATTGAAATAGAAGATCAAGAAGGGCAAATACCAGCCACTGGTGTGGTGTTTCTGCCGCTCCAGGGCAAAGTGACATTGCGCTGCAGTGGGGAGATATTTGCTGATCCTTCATTGCTTGATGGCTTCCGACCTGACGATCTATATGGTCTGGTTTTTTCTGGGCATGAACCGGTCGACAAAAGAGCGCTGCCGCATATTATCAGGCTGTCCGGTTTGAAGTCCTTGACAGTGTCTGCTGGTCCATGCAATTTCGATGGCGAATGTTTGCCGCAGCTTAACCTACTTTTTGACCTCAAGGAGCTGGAGTTGGTAGGCACCCAAATTAGAGGCCGCGAGCTGGCTACTTTGAGTCGAATAAAGAAGCTTAAGCGCTTATCCTATTCGCCAGTCATAGAACCCGCTGAACTTTTGAAGGTGTTGGCGCCTTCTAATAATTTGACTGAGCTAACCCTTGAGCGTGGCGTGCTCAGTTTGAGCGATTTCCAGGCAATCTCTACTTGTGCCAGTCTTAGACATCTCAGAGTTAGTGATACAGGCATGACAAACCAGTGTATGGAAGCGATTAGCTCACTTTCGCACTTGAAAGAGTTGCAAGCTAACCCATCTTTACTTGATCGTGATTGCTTTAAGTCTCTGAAAAAGCTGAAGAATCTTCGAGAACTGGGTATTGGCGGTCCGAAATTTGGTGCCAGCGACACTGTCGATTTCTCAAAGGCTCTTCGTATTCAGGTACACTAAGGGCTTTAGTTTACTTGCTGCTCGCGCCCTAAGTATGGTGGCTGATGAGTGCTTAGAACCCAGCCACAAGGCTCGGGATGCATCGTCATAGGCTTGTTGATACCAGCCGAGCTGGAAGGCTGCTAAGCTGCGCATTTCGTAGCCACCGGGCTGGGTAAACTGGCTCTTAATGTATTTGTCAGCGCAGCGGAAGGCCTCAGGCCATTGCCCTTGCTTGGCCAACTGCACAAACTGGTTGGGTATGGTGGCATGTGCTAGCTTGATGGGTTCTGGAGGCACCGACGGGCTTACTTTTAGTGCTGCGGCGACTGTTGTTGGTCGCGTTATGCTGCGCAAACTTTTGCCTTTCAGGGCCAAAGTCGGCGGCCCTCCTTCCATTTCGTTTTCGCCTTTGTCGTAGTGGTTACAGCCATAGCTAGTATAGGCGCCAGTATCGAAAGAACTGTAATTTTGGAAAGGTCTTTTGGCCATGCGTTCGTGCATGATTTTATCGGTTGTTTTGAAGGCGGCATAGGGCAGCTTGTGCGGGTCTTCCACAGCGCTTATAGCTTCGTTGTCACTGATACAGTCAGACAACTCTTTTCTATTCTTATAAATGTGCTGAGCGTCAAAGCCTTGCAAGTGGCTTCGTGCAACTAGTTCTTGCGTATGACTGGCGAGGTGCTCAAGATGTATGCGCTTGAATAAATCAGCCTTGTGGCCTGCAGTAATCGCTGTGTCTTCCCAGATGTAGCTTAGCTTCTCTGCTACTTCCAGTTCAGCGGCAAGATCTGCTGAGCTCCAGAACCCAGGTAAACAGTGTAATACAGTGCCGTCTGCCGTCATGATAAAGGTTTGCAAATTGTGCGGACCGGCACCATTGGTCGTGTTGACTGCGTTGCCGTCAATTGGGTGAACGCCCGAATCTCCGGCGTATCCTTCTTGCATAATATTCTTGTAGCCGCAAATAAAGCGATTTCGTAAAGTTGAAAAAACAGGTTCTTGTGAAAGCGACACGGCTCTCAGGCTATTGCCAGCGCTTCAGGTAAAGCCATCAATGTTGCCGAGCATGTGAATCCAGACAATGAGTTTATGCTCTTTCTTTGCTGTTTGTTTGGCTTCTTCCAGTGAAGTGAGCCAGTTTATTCTGCTGCAGACGATTTTCGCTTGGGTTTGTGCCGCACTGCCCGGCAGTACTGCCATTTCAGTAGCCTGGGCCGTCGGGCAAAAGCAGGAGGCCCCTATTAGGACTGTTGAAACAAGAGCTAGTGAGATTGGTGCGGTGTTCATTTCTTTGTCATCGTCCTTATTTAGCTTCTAGAGCTAGGTTTAGTGCAGTTAAACCTGGTCTTGCTGTGAGGCGGAGCAAATGGGGGTTGACTACAAATGGACTGACAGCGGCTGGCTTGAAGAAATTTTCAAGGGTGGCAATTGATTCGCCTGCAGCGCTGGCTGCTTTGAGCTTGTCTCCTGAAATTAGCTTAGCTTTGGCAAATTGGTCGATGGCGGCTCTGTATCCAGCAAGTATGGCTTCATCTTTTTGATTGGCATTGAGCAAGAATTTCATTGAGTGGAAACTGTTCACTTCGGGGCGAATGACAATGCCTGCTGTCTTCGCAAGTCCATTGTGTTCCTTTTCTAAGTTACCACTTAAGTATTTGGCAAAGAGATAGAGGCTTTTGTTTAGTGTAGACATTGCTCCGACTGGAAGGCTAGCGATGATGTTTTCACTTGGTACTCCATAGTGGGATGTCACCATTGCTGTTGGGCATTTGCCAAATTTGCCTAAGGCGCCATCAAAGAGCCGACGACCAACCAGAGTGACCGATTCGAGCACGCCGGGAATGGCGCAGCTGGCGCGAACAGCGTCACCAAGTTGGGCTGGTTTGTTAGAGACTAAATTTTTGCCGCCTTCTCTGGTGTACTCCATCACCCCATTTTTTGTGAACATCATCTCGCTATGGTCGCCCACTGCCATAGTCCAAAATTTTGTTGGCCATTCTTTGACGTGGGTATCGGTTAACTCTCCTAGTTTGCTTGAGCCATACATGCCGTCTTGTAGCAGGTCAATGGGCTTTCGCTCTCTAATCAATGGGGTGATCAATTTCTTCTTGTCGAGAAGACCAGAGAAATCTGTTACCTTGGCGAGTTCAATCAACTTGTGTGAGGGTAATTCAGCTGCCGCCATCACTGCAGGTATGGCGCCGCCACTGACGCCGCCGATGGTATCAAGTTTGAGTTCAGCGGCACGGCAGGCTAAGATTACACCAGTGCTGGTCAAGCCGGCCTTTGAGCCCCCGCTGCCGCATACTAAGTGCCAGCCTCGCTGACTGCTTTCTTCTGCAATATTTTGGCGGTCTTTACTGATGGCGGTCAGAGTGGCGTTGTCGGCAAATTTTGAGCGCTCGCCGAAATTGCTAACGCCTTTGTTGATAGCTAGACCAGCTCCGTGAAAGGCCGTATTCATCAGGCCGAAACCAGCAGCGGCAACGGCTGTGCGGTCTAAATCTGCGGCTTTACCGGTTTGAATGAAACTAGTGGCCTGCTCAGTCGCGGCTCCTACTGTCATACCTGAAATTAGAGCTCCGCTCAAGCTCTTTTCGCTGGCAATTAAACCCGTCTTGCTTAGGGCTTTAGGCAAGTGCTCGATTATGGCAATGGCCGCTGCACCGTTGAGGCCATGAATCAGTCTGTCTTGATTGCTTTCACCTTGTTTCAGTGGCTCAATGGCGCCAATTATTCCCCCAGCGGTTATAGGCGCTAAACTAGCGGCCAATGGGGCGCGACGAAGCAAGGCTGTGGCGGCGATGAAGACCGTGGCGCTGCCGACGACCTCACCAGCTAGATGAGCTTTCGACTGCGATGCTTGTGCCTCGGCAGCTTTTTGTGCAGGAGTATCTGTTTCGTTGGTCGCCAATTGAATGGCGCCCTTGAATGGCGCAGCAAGTTTGTGGGTTAGGCCACTGCCAAATTCACTCAAAATATTTGAGTGAGAGGGGCTTTCAGTCTTGCCCGAATCGTTATTGGTTGGCTGACGGTCGAAGGGCATCTGCCGATTGTGCCTCGGGGGTGGCTATCTATGGCATTTCTATCTTTAAGTAAAAGGAGCGCAATGACAACACGGTATTTACGGTTTTCAAGACCGCAAACGGTCATTTGGCAAAGCATTTGCTTCGCTCTGTCCTGTCAATTGGGCATGTTGCAGTTAGCGCTAACTATTTTGATTGCTCGCCGGCCACAGCGCCAATCATGCTACTTAGGCCAGCCACTACACGTGTGAGATTGTCGTAGTCGAGCTTATTGGCAAGATCGCTGGGCTGGTGGTAGGTTTCGCTGCGAAAAGGGGCGGTATCGGTCACCATCACAGCCGGATAGTCAAACTTTTGGAAGCTCCAGTCATCGGAGTAATTGACGCCTAAGATGAAATTAGGCAGGGAGAAGCCCTCAGAAGGAAAATCTACGAGCCTTCTAAAAGCGCCAATGCATTCGCGGTTGAAGGCGCTCGATGACTGGCTGGCGACAAAAGTAATAAAATTACCCTTGTTAGGGTAAAACAAGGTGCCGCCGCGAATGGGGTAATGCTGGCTTCCCGGCTCGTTTGAGTAGGTGCCCAGAGTCTCTAGGGCGAGCATGCCAATGATATTGTCTTGGCGTTCTCGAGCCGCTTCTGCGTAACGATAACTGCCCATTGTCTTCGTCCGGAAATAGGGCGGCTCCTCATTGGGAAAGAGCACTAGGCGAATGGTTCTGTCGAATTGACGGCCTTTGAGAAGCTTTGCTAACTCAAGCACTGCGGCTACTCCAGAGCCGTTGTCGTCAGCGCCAGGAGAATTTGGTGCCGAGTCATAGTGGGCGCCGATGACCAATATTTCTTTGGCGTATTTTTTGCCTAGAATCTCCACTTCGATGTTGCGGCAAGGCTTGCCATCAACGTCGTATATTTGCGGTTTGGCGGAGTATCCAGCTTTGCTTAGGCATTCTTCGATATAGACAGCGCTTCGTTCCAGATTGTCGTAATGGCTAATATTGCGTTCGCCGATTGTGCTCGCCAGCATCTCTACGTGGTTACGCAGATTCTTGCTTATTACTTTCTCTCGGTCACTCAGGCGTAGCGTGTCGCCGCTGTAAGAATTGCCTGGCATCCAGAGCATGCTAGCCAGGTAGCCGCAGATACCGGCAATAATCAGTGACAGAATGCTGTTCAGCTTGGCCCGCTTGGCGCTGGCCCGCTCTCCTTCAGGGAGTGGCGCGACTATAGCCGATGCATCTAGAGAGGCAGCAGCTTCAGCGGGATTGGTTTCTGGCTGACTTTCCGGTTCAGGAGGGCTGGCGTTGGACGCGCTCATCGCTCTACACGGGCCTATTGCCCAAGCACGTAGGCAAAGATTAGCGGAGCAACGATAGAGGCATCAGATTCGATAACGAACCTCGGGGTATCTTCGCCCAGCTTGCCCCAGGTAATTTTTTCATTGGGAACTGCACCGCTATACGATCCGTAAGAAGTCGTGCTGTCCGAAATCTGACAGAAATAGCCCCAAAGCTTGCAGTCCTCTTGCAAGTCTTGCTGAATCAGCGGCACCACGCAAATAGGGAAGTCTCCTGCAATTCCACCAGCGATTTGGAAGAAGCCGATTGATTGGTCTTTGCTGTTTTCTTTGTACCAATCGATCATCATTCCCATGGCTTCTAGACCAGATTTGACTGTGTCAATATTTTTGATGTCTTTGCGAATTACGTGTGAAACGAAGATGTTGCCTAAGGTTGAATCTTCCCACCCCGGAGTAATTATTGGTAGGTTCTTCTCGCAAGCGGCCAGCATCCAGGAATCTTTAGGGTCAATTTGGAAGTGCTTATTGATTTTTCCTGAGCGAATCAGTTGATACATGAACTCGTAGGGGAAGTAACGTTTGCCGCTCTTGTCTGCTTCTTGCCAAAGTTCGAGCACTTCGTTTTCGATGCGACGAATGGCTTCGTCTTCAGGAATGCAGGTGTCTGTAACGCGGTTCATGCCACGGCTATGGAGTTCCAGCTCTTCTGCTGGCGTAAGTTGGCGATAGTGCGGCACTCTTTCGTAATGATTGTGAGCAACCAGGTTGAAGATGTCTTCTTCGAGGTTGGCACCGGTACAGCAAATGGCGTGGACCTTGTCTTGGCGGATCATTTCGGCGAGAGAAAGTCCTATTTCTGCCGTGCTCATAGCGCCAGCCACAGTCATGAACATCTTGCCACCGGCCTCTAGGTGCGCAATGTACGCTTCTGAAGCGTCGACGACAACGGCGGCGTTGAAGTGACGGTAGTGATGTTTGATGAACTCCTTAATGGCCATTTGCTTCCTCTGCATGAAAAAAAGGGAAAACTAGCTGAGCGCTTATTTTTGAATTTTACGGACTCGAACCAAATAGATTCGAACTGAACAGTCCCGAGATCCTAACCCGGAAACTTTTCAAGCTGGCGCAAAGTACTGGCTTTGTTAACTGTTTACGTTAGTTAGCGCACTTGTGTTACCGGTAAACGAGGCAATTGGCTTGCACTGAAAGACTTTATGAGATTCTGAAAAGGTTTGCCTGTTTAGCTCTTGACGTTTCGCCCCTAGGCTAAGGTGGCGCAGGTTAGTGTTCGTTAACAATAGTGTTGCGTCAGTTAGCGTAACTAGTTTGCTTTGCCTATATGGCTATCCCTATAGTTGACTTCTAGACCATTTTTTCCGCGTACGCATGAGGTAGTAACTAAACTTTTAATTCTCCCCGAGCATTACAAGCTTTAGGTCAAGAAACTTTTGTCACTGTATTTGGTGTCGCGTATCAGTCTACTTTTCTAGCAACCATCACTCACAACCTAGTGCCAGCCACGTCTTTGGTTAGCGCTAAGAAGCATTTCGCTTCCTTAAACCGGCCTAAGGCCACAAATTTAGGAGATTACTATGCATATCATCATCCCCCTGCTGCTCATTGCAGCGGTAGTTTTTCTCGTCCTGCGCAGCCGTCGCAACAGCAACAAGTCTCGTCCCACCGGTGCTCTCCCTCCTGTCGCGGATACGCAGCGGCAACCGACGACGACCAATGCTGATGCTGCTGTTCACGGCCATGACGGACACGACCACACTCCGCCGGAAGGTACTTTTGCCGCCGACGAGTCCGACTTCCACCCCGTTCACCACGGCAAGAACTGGAAGGGCGGCTGCAAGTTCGATCCGGCTGAAGTTCGCCGCACGCGCAACTTTGCTACGCCCAAGATCGACACCAGCAACCTGCCAGCGCCGGATGCTCGCATCGTCAATGCCTTCAAGAGCATCGACATCGCCCGCATCAAAGACACCATGCTCAAGCTCACTGGCGAACTGCCTGTGACTGTGGCTGGTGTCACTTCGACTCTGGCTACGCGCAACACCCACTCGAAAGAGTTGGACATCGCCATGGGCTTCGTCGAAGCGCAGTATGCGGCCATGGGCCTCAAGAGCGTTCGTGACCCCTACACCGTGCGTGGCAAGAAGCTCAACAACCTGATCATCGAGCTGCCCGGCAAGACCAATCCTTCGCGGGTTGTCTTCGTTGGTGCTCACCTTGATTCCACTGCTGGTTCGCCTTGGGGCAACGAGAAGGTGGCACCTGGTGCTGACGACGATGGTTCGGGTACGGCCGGTATGCTCGAGCTTGCTCGGGCGCTGAAAGACCTCGACCTGCCGTTCACTGTTCGACTGATTCACTTCACCGGCGAGGAGCAGGGCCTCTGGGGTAGCTACGCCTATTCCGACAAGGTTGCTGCTGCCAAAACCGATGTGGTGGCCATGGTCGAAATCGACATGATCAGCTACTGCGCCAAGCCGGGCAATCGCCTTGATATCCACGACGACATCGACCAGAACGGCTCTCACGAGCTGACTGTGCGGTTCTTCCGTGCCATCAAGCGCTATGGCATCAACCTCACGCCGGTCGACACGCACAACAATGCGGTGAAAGACCGTTCGGACCACGCCGGCTTCCTCGACCATGGCTACAAGGCCGTGCTCGTCAGCGAAGAGTTCACCGACGACGGCTTCAACCCCAACTATCACACGGTCAACGACCGCGTGAAAAACTGCAACCTGCCGTACATGGTGGAAGTGCTGAAGGCGGTTACCGCTGTTGTGGCCGAGCTGGCTGACCTGAAGTAAAGCTGAGTAGCCTCTAATAAGGGCAACTTGTAAGCAGCTTCAGATTAGTCATTAAGTACAAGCGCTAGAGCAAGGCTACTGGAGTAGAAACCATTTGGTTTCCTCTCTGGTAGCCACTCTCGCGCTTGTCTTTTTGCTTTGTTCTACTATATGATTAAGTTGTAAAAAGTGCTGAGTCCATAAGGCCTCTTCTCGGTCCTGCTGCATAGGTGAGACGTAAGATTTTCTAGCGGAATTTCTTACACCTTTTTGCTCGATGCCTGCTCGACCGAGTCAGCAGAGTGTTCCACTTCGATATGAGCAGTCATGGTGTGTTTTTCTCCAGGGCCAAGGGTTATGGCGTTTTCGAGAGCGTTAGCTGCTTCGATGCAGACCATTTGTTTCCATCCCTCAGGGCTCATGTCGGTCATTTTTGCTGTCAGCTCCGCTCCCGGATTCCAAATCACAGTGGTGTTCGAATGGCTTTTGCTAACTGTGATGCGGCGGTTTGTGACGGGGTCACGTAAGACTAAGGTGTCGCTACTGTTGATGTAGGGTCTGTCAATTTCGCCCTTGAGCCTTAGTATTAGTTCGTCTACTCCTTGCCGTTTTCTCTTGAAGCCATCAGTCTTGTCATAATATTCATTGTCGGCAAGGCCGCTTATGCCTATTTGCTCGCAATCACCGACTAAAAAATATGTATGCAGGGCTTCAGCAAAGCAGAGTTTGCTTGGCGAATGGTTTTCTACTGTTAGTTGCATGATTAGGTCGGTACCGAAGGTGAGGCTGTATTGCAGCCGAAATTGATCGAAACCTAGGGCTCGAGAGACTTCGTTGGCTTCTAAACAAAGTATGAGAACGAGCTGTTCTCCTTCCATTGCGGCCGAAACAACTTGCCAGTCTTCTGTTCTGGCAAATCCGTGTGCTGGTCCATCGCTACGGTTGTCGCAGACCGTGGCTGTGCGTGGCCCAAACCAAGGGAAAATAATGGGCACTCCACCGCGAATGGCTTTCCCTCGCACGAAGGGAGAACTCTCACTGAGAAACAAAACAGGTTCGTGTTTTTGTGGTTGCCACTGAGTCAGGTGCGCTCCCTGAAGATAGATTTCGGCGGTGCACAGAGATGTGGTGATGGTGGCGCGAGTCAGTTCATGCTTGTCCTCGATTGCCAAGATACCTGGTATTACAAAATCTTTGCAGTTAGCCATTTGGTTAGGGTTCATGCTTTGTGTGTTGCCTCTAAGAAAGTCTAGAAGGCCGTGTCGAATGCTATTCTAGTTGACTAATTTTACGGACTTTTTTACGGATAGTATGCCTGTGTCGTATGACAACCGCCCTTCTCAACTGATGCCGGGGTCAAGCACTCCAGACAATGTGGACGCCATGATGCAGGCGTTACAGGGTAATTTGAGAGAGAAACCAATCTCATATTTGCTCAAGGTCGCGGCCTATTATGAGGCAACAGGACACTTGTACGTTGGCACTGGCGCCTTTAATGTCAAGGTTCAGTTTGGTCTGGGAAAGCCTGTCAACGCTAGTTCTCCCCTAGGAAAAGGGGACGAAGCGATAGTCGATCTGTTCACTTGGTCGGACGGTCAACTGGTCTTTGAATTGGGTAGACAACCGGAATCAGTGAACATATTAGAGACAGCCGAAGGCCTGATAACAAAGGGCGAAGCTTTCATCGCTAATTTGAAGTTTTTAGAAGATAACTTTATAACTGAGAGTTCTTTTCTCATCCGCTCCTCTAAGTTGTCCAAAGCCAAATTAGAAGCCATAGTCAACTTGAGCTCCCTGCAAAACCGCCAGGCCTTGCTTGATATGTATGGCAACGTATATGGCACACTCAATCTCGCCGACGTGGCTGAGCGAATGGGCTTCAAGCGCAGCGAATGGGTTGCCGCAGCGGCAGATCTACTGCGATTGGGATTGCTTTTAGCGCCAGACGGAAGGAGTCTGCAGGCATTCGATACTAGCAGTGCTGATTTGATCGAAGAAGAAGTGCCGCTTGCACCGCAAAATCAACAGCAGAGTCAGCAAGATCAACAACTGAGTCAGCAAAGCCAGTCACTGGTCCAGCATCAACAGCTACCCACTAAGACTTTTAAGGTTGGTATTCCCGTAATGCGCAATTTGGAGTTTTCGCACTTAGAAAACTCATTGAAGACTTTGAGCAACCCTGATACTGGGCTCCTGTCCGATGAAACATTTATTTTTATGCTCTCTCATGAATTCGCTCGCGCTCATCGATTTGGTTCGATATTGACTCTAGCGGCATTTTGTATTAGCGCCGAGAATGCCAAAGACAATCTCATTTCCTTGAGCGACCTTCGTGTCATAACAAAGGCTCTCTTCGATACGAAAAGAGAAACCGATTTGCTCGGGCATTTTGGCGAGCAAAGTTTTGCTTTTCTACTTCCTAGTGTAGACAGCGCTCAGACTTGTATTATGGTCGATCGTATAAACCAAAGTCTTCCCACTATGTTGCCAACTCTGGGTCATTTGCGACCAATGTTCCATTTTGGTATCTCTACTGCTCCAACAGATGCAACGTCGATTGTGGCCTTAAGTACGATGGCCCAGGCTAACATGAAGATGGCTGCGGAGAAGAGAGTAAATCGCTTAGCCACTTAGCATGGCAAAGTTAGCCACAGTAAGAGCACACCATTGTGTTGGCTGGCGCCGCAAGTGCCACCATGGCTAAGCATAATCGCTTGGGCCAGAGGTAATCGCAAGCCTAATGAAAGGCTGCCAGACGGCAGTTCTATTGGCTGGAAGGGCTCGAATAGATTGGAGAGAACGGTATTCTGAAGCACTAGTTTTTCGCTACTGAGGCTAATTGTGTAGGCCTTGCCGAGATTTGCAGATACCATCGTTACTGTGATCGTGATTGTGTCGCCATGCTCGCAGAGGCGCAAAAGTGCTTCTAGTGTTTTGGTTATAGCTTGTTGCAAACGCTCCTGATCGGCAGCTATTTTGCCTTCACAGCCCTCAAAAATGACCGATACCATACCATCATCGGCTTGGCTGTATGTGGCATCAACAGAGGCATCTATGGCGTCTTCTAAGTCAAATTGGCTGACGTTCATGTCCAGTTGACCCGCTCTAAGTTTTTCTAAATCAAGCAGATCGTTAATCAGTGCAATTAAGTGCTCTACTTCGTCTTCTGCTACTTTTGTGCTTGCCGCAATAGCAGCGTTTAGCTCGCCGTATACGCCCATGGGTAACATGTGTAAGAAGCCTGCCACTGAGGTCAGCGGCGTCCGCAAATCATGGCTGACCATGGCTAAAAAAGCTTCCTTCATTTTCTCAATTTCGCGCTTTTCTGTGATGTCGATTACAGCGGCAAGTTGCTTGTTCTGCTCAGCTAGTCGGTCCAAAGAAACATCGGTTACCGAAAACTCAACTGGAATCTGTCGTTGGTCTTTGGTTGCCGCAATCAGTTCAATCACTCCTTCAATCTGGCTGCTGTCTTGCAAGGGGGTGGGTTTTGGTCCTGGAATGAGGAAATGACTGGCAACCTTTGTGCCCACCATGGCACCAGATTTGTAGCCAAGCATTTTTTCAAGGGTGGGATTGGCATACTCGATTTCTTCGACGGCATTGCTGCTTGCTGCGTGTTTTTCGAATCTGGAGTTTTGAATAATGGCTAAACCGATAGGCATCTGATCAATGATTGTTTGGACCTGCTCTTCGCTGGCCAACACCAGCGCTTCTTCTCCCCTCAACGAGTGAGACATTTTGTGGAAGGCCTGGTCGAGCAAGGCGATTTCATCGTCGCCACTGAGTGGTGCACGCAAAGGCTTGCGCTGGCGCAGACGTAGCGAATTATCTTCCACAATAGTGAGACGTGAGGCAATGCTGCGGGTGAAGAGCAAAGCCAAGGCGATAGCCACACCGATGTTGAGCGCTACGCCGGCCAAGAGTAAGTACCTAATCATGTCCCGCTGGGCTTGCAGCACTCTAGGGCTGGCGCTTTCAATTTTCTTTTCGGTGTCGAGGAAGTCGATTAAATCGTTAATCAAACCTTCCATATTTTTTTGCACTTTGGCTCTGAGCTTCACTGCATATTGCATGGCCACAAATTGAGCTTCTTTGTCTGTGATGGCGCGCATTTCTGCCAGAGTGCTCAATCCTGCAGTGACGCTGATTTCGATTTTCTCAAGCAGGGCAAATTGATTTTTGTCGTCTCTAATATGCTCTTTAATCCACCTAATTTCTTCAGGAATTTGCTGTCGGGCCTGTTCGTATCTCCTGATGCCCTCTGGGTCGTGGCTGACCAGGTATTTCGCCACGCTGTCGCCAGCATCGTACAGCAATTGCAGCATGTCTGTGGCTCTAGCTATAACCTCTTTAGCGGTTTCCTGCTTAATTGATTCACGTTCTGCTTCTTGCAAGAGCCAGGCATGGCAGCCGACGAAAAGCAGTTCCATTGCCAGAAGCAGTAAGACCGCTAGCAAACCCTTAAATCTCAGGCTGAGCGAAAGTTTCACTGCCTCTCCTTCTGCAGGGGAAGTTTGATCCAGAAGACACTGCCTTTGCCTTCTTCGCTGTTCACGCCGATTTCTCCATTGTGGGCTTCGATTATGGCTTTACAGATAGCTAAACCAAGGCCGGTTCCGCCTTTCTTGTGGGCGTCAGCTGCTTCGACCTGACGATAGGCGATGAACACTGTTTGTAGGTGCGATTGAGGAATCCCTCGACCATGGTCAATCACGCCAATTTCAATGTGGCCGGGTGATTGTCTTGTAGCTAGGGTTACCACCGAACCAGCTGGCGAAAATTTGATGGCATTCGATAACAGATTAACAAGCACTTGTACAATGCGATTAGCGTCAACATTGAGAGCCATTTGGCAGTCGTTCACCTGCAATTGCACTTTGTGTTTTTCGGCAAAGACGGCGACAGCATTAATTGAGCGTTCAAAGATTACACTTAGATTTTCTCTGGCGGGTTCAATTTCAATTTTTCCTGACTCTAGTTTATCTAAGTCAAAGAGGTCGTTGAGCAAGAGTACCAGCCGCTCTATGTTTTGCTGCATTAGTTTTGCGGTTTCGGCAATTTTAGGTGAAATGGCACCTAGTGCCTGAGTTTGTAGTTTACTGAAGAAATCTGAAACTTTTGTCAGAGGCTCTTTCAGCTCTGTGCGCACCATGGTAACGAATGCTTGACGCATTTGCTTGATTTCATATTTTTCACTGCTGTCGACAATCATTGCTAGGGTCTTGCTTTCGCCTTCCATGTCGATGGCCGCCATCATCAATTCGGCAGGAAAGGTTTGGCCATTGCGGCATAGAGCTGTTAGTTCTGTTGTTCTCCCTTTGAACTGCTCAGAGTCAGAGAACGTCTCGGGAATTCTTTGTCCAGCGGCAAAAAGTTTTGATAGTCTCTTGCCTATTAGCTGATGATTGGAGTAATTGAAACTCTTTTCTAGAGTAGTGTTTAAGAATTCTATCGTACCGTTAGCATCAAGCATGGCGATACTTACAGGTAGGTTTTCTATGAGAGCTCGCACCCTAGCTTCGCTGGCCTTAAGCATGGTCAGCTCTTGGCGCACAGCAATTGCCGTGTCGTGAATTACGCTGTCGACGGTGGCTATCTCGTCGTTGCCACTCATTAAGGGTTTTAACTTTTCGCCATCTTGCAAGAGGGTGATGTTTTCAGCTAAATCTTCGATCCTGCCCGAGATGCGACTTGTGAAGAAATAGGCAATCAGCGCAGTTGCAACTAAGTTTAGCAATAGGCCGGCAATCAAAACTATTACAGTCTGTCTTCTCATTGCTCTTTCTAGCTCAGGCCCAGCCGATTCAATCTTTTGACCAATAGCAATTAGGGCCGGAATATCTTTGATGAGCTGCTTCACCATCGGTTGGATGGTCTCGCGCTCTTTGTTCCAGGCCTCTTTGGCGCTCGGTTCAGCTAGAGTTGAGCTTTTGCCCTGAATGTCCGTAATAACAGGCAAACATATAGTGATGTTTTCATCGATTCTGTTGAGCAGGGCAATAGCTTCTTCGTTGTCTTTCAGCTCGTTTTTTAGCCATTTGATTATGACCGGTACTTCTTCTTTTGAAGCTGAGACACTATCTGTGGTGCCTAGTTGCAAGCTCCTGGCATAGCGGCCTACTGCGTCTCCAGTGTCGTAGATAACAAGCATTAAGCGACCAGCCCGGGCGCTGACCTGGCGGGCTCTTTCTTGGCGTGCCGCTTCGGCCTCAGCTTGGCTGTGAAGCCAGCCGAGGGTGCCGATAAAAGTCAGTTCACAGGCCAAGAGAACGAGTACAAGCAAAATTCCTTGATTTGCCAGGCTCAACATTGGTCGGTTGCTTTTAATGGTCTTCAATTCTTGCCCTGCTTCAATGCTTGTAGGGGCTGCTAACGGAGAGTCAGACGAGTATAGCGTTAATTGGGGGCTAATCCTTGGGCTAATTTGGGGCTAAATCCTGGGCTAATTTTGGGGCGTCTCGTCAAGCTGTTTATGGCCCGAGTGATGATAGTCGAATCAGGGTATATTCTCTGCACTGAAAGGTGATTGCTTCCCGGCTGTCAAGGAATAATTTTGTGGCCAAAATCGTACTGGTGGAAGATGACGTCAGTCTTGCGGGGCTGGTTCGAGACTTTCTTGAACACGAAGGCAATCAGGTCAAGGCCTTTCACAACGGTTTGGAAGGTCAAAATTTTATTTTAGCCAATCAGCCAGACTTGATTATTCTCGATTGGGATTTGCCAGGGCTTACTGGTATTGAGATATTGGCTGACTATCGTGGCTTTGGCGGTAAGTGCCCTGTGATTATGCTTACCGGCCACCAAGACGTAGACGACAAAGAAAAAGGATTTGATGAGGGGGCTGATGACTACCTCACCAAGCCATTTAATTTAAAGGAGTTAGGTGCGCGGGTGCGTGGCCTCTTACGTCGCTCTCAAGCTGTAATTGGCAATGTCGTCACTGTGGGAGATATAGTCGTTGACCTAGATACGAGCAAAGTGCTCAAAAGCGGACGCAATGTCACTCTTGTCCCTCGTGAGTTTCAGCTGCTTTCTTATCTGGTGAAAAACCGCAAAGAGACTTTGAGCCCTCAAGAGCTGCTTGATAAGGTGTGGACCAGCGACGCTGAGATGACTGCAGAATCGCTCAACAACGTTGTCCGCCGACTTTCCAAAAAACTTGACCCAGATGGCCGTATTTTGCGAATAGGTTCAATCATGGGCAGTGCTGATTATATGTCAATGAATGGCAGTAGCATGGGAGCAGCTGGTGTTGACGGAGGACTTGACGACAACAGCGATCGCGGCGACCCATTGATTGGTCGGGTGCTCGACAACAAGTATGAAATCATCAAAGTTATTGGCGGTGGTGCTTCCGGTCAGGTATACAAAGCCAAGCACAAAATGATGAATATTACTGTTGCAGTAAAGGTTTTGTCTCCACAACTGAGTACTCAACCAGATTTAGTTAGGCGTTTTGAGCGCGAAGCAAGAGCGGCAGGCTTGCTCAGTCATAAGAATGTTTTGATTGTTCATGACTTAGGAGTGACTGAAGAGTCGCAGCCTTATATGGTAATGGAGTATCTCAATGGCTTTAGTCTGGCTGAGCTTATCGAGCAGAACGGTAAACTAGTTCTGTCAGATGCCCTAGAAATTGTGTCGCAGATTTGTCTCGGCATTGGCAAGGCGCACGAAGAAGGTCTTGTGCACCGCGATCTCAAGCCCGGAAACATCATGCTTGTGGCGGAGGGTGATCAAACCTATACGGTCAAGATTGTTGATTTTGGCTTAGCTAAGTCAACTAAAGCTGAAGAGAACGCTCCTAATTTGACTCAGACTGGGGCATTGATTGGCACGCCATCTTATATGAGCCCTGAGCAGTGTCGCTCTGAGCCTACAGACCACCGCTGTGACATCTATGCCATTGGTTGCATGATGCAGGAAATGCTCACTGGTGAAGTGCCCTTTGTCTCAGCCAACATTATTGAGACCTTCATCCGCCATGCCCAAGAGCCACCGCCGCCGCTTACTGTGGCTGATTTGAATCCTGAAATAAATGCCCATTTACAGACCATAGTGCACCGCTGTTTGGAAAAGAAGAAAGAGAACCGCTATCAGTCTGCCGCTCAGCTGCTGCAAGACTTGTCGCAGGTTTCAGCGGCTGTGAGGTAGATGGCTTAATCTTACTCTCCAAGTGGTTTCTTGCGCAGCATACGATTTTTTTCGGCTTGCAATCTGAATGCTTCCATTTGCTGGGCGGCATCGTAGATTGGTTGCATAGGCGCCTGAGCTTGGGGCTGCGCGCTATCTTGATTTTCTTTTTTGTCTGGCATTGATGCGAGGTCTTCATTTGCCAACATTCTTGCTGTTTCGCCAGCTTGTTGGCGATCGAATTGACCGCTTGAGCCATCTTGTTGGCGCTTACTGCCGTCACTGCTATTGGTATCATCTGGTTCGTTTGTGGTCCTGTCAATTACTTGGTCATATTCAGGGGCCGGCATGTATCCGTCAGGCATGCCTCCGCTTTCTTTGAAGTTCACTGAAGATTGATTCACCTCTGCCTGCATGCGCTGAACTAATTGCATTCGAGCAAGATTCTGTTGCATCTTTACTGCGTCGATTATTTGAGTGTGGTCTTTAGACTTTTGCACACAAGCATCGCTTGTCGCAGGAAGGGATACTCTTTTAACTGTTTGTCCTGTTGTCACTGCCACTGTTTCAGACGGTTCGATCGTCGTTGGCGGTGGTGGATCTGGGCGAATAACTAGGCCCTCTTTGCCCACGTAAAGCGGTGCCATTTGACGACTAACTTCTACCTTCCTAATGCCAATATTCGGTATTAGAACTTTTCCGTTGTTGAAGTCTCGCGCCGCTATAGTCGAACCTTCTGGTTTATCTTCTATATCGTTTGTCTTGATCAAGTGCTTGAATACATCTTGAACTAGCCGTGCCCGCTGCTCATGCAGCGAGTTCTGATATTTGTTGGCTTCTCGAATGTAAGCGAATCTAATGTTGCTGCATAGCATTATCTGAACAGCAGCCGGCATGTCCGTTTCGAATGACTCCTTGGCGAGGTTTCCGATTTTCTCTTGTGTTTTCTGTCTCTGTTCTCTTTGTCCAGTTTCCGTTCCAGTTTCCTTTTTCGCAAACTGCTCGCTGGCGAATTTGTAGCTCAAAAGTCTAAATCTTCCTATGGCCAGCTGTTCATTTGGAACCGCAGCTGGATTTTCTGCTGCGATTATCTCAAGCCATTTCTTTTGGGCTGCATCTCTTGATTCTTTGTCTGGAGCGATGCTTGACTCGATTAGCTTAGAGAGAAATTCAGGATGTCGTTCGAAGAACATAGGCTCGTTCAAAACTGACATGAAGAGATCGTCCTTGAGGGAAATGGGCTGGTCTTTTTCTTTGTTTTGGTTCTCTTTGCCCTTGTTTTCTAGGCGGTCAGAAATTTTGAGTCTGAAGGGGTCGTAGCCAAACAATGACTTTCTATACTCCGAGTTAGCGAGTTGTGTCTCCGCATCGCTATCTGAGGCATCAAAAATCTTCTTGAAGACTGCTTTGTAGTCGAAATTAGCAGGCAGATGCCCGGGATTGCCACTGACTATATCTATTAGCTTCTGGTTATCTGAGTCTGTCAGGATGGCGTTGGCAGGCTTACCAGTTAGCAATTTATAGAGAGCCTCAGTGGGAGCTTTGACTCTGTGCAACTCTTTAAACATAGAATCGGCTAGCCGATGGCCGGCTACGTAGTCACTGTCACTCCTTAGTTGCTCTTGAGTTTTGCCGATGCGTTCTTTTAGCCAAGGAGCGGCCGCGAGAAAGACCTGCTCTACCAACTCTTTGGTGGGACGTGAGGACACTAAAGTAGAAGAGTCATTGAGTCGAAGGTTTGTGCAGAATTTAATACCCTCGGCTGTAAGTTCAAAATTACCTGGTCCAGTTTCTTTGATCAGCTTCGAGAGATTGGGGCTATTATTTTCTCTAAGCTTGTCTAAAGTTTGCGAACGAAGAATCATGTTTTCTTGAACATAGTGTCCGAAGGCTTCATGACCAAGTACGTCAATCTCAAACCGGCTCGGATCAAGAAATGCATCTCGTTGTAAGCTGACTACTCCAGTTCCTTTGGCATATTCGCCTTGCTCGTCCTTTTTCAGGCTTGATGAACCAGCAGTAATTTGGGGTGGATTCATGCCCATATCGTTGAAGCATTTATGCAGGAGACCTTGCACTTTGATGGCTCTGCTGTCAGCAATCTCTTGTGCTCTTGGAGAACTTGGATCTACAACAGTCCATGACTCTTTTTCAGTGTTAACGACTCGAATCAGTTCTCGATAGGCGTTGGGTATGTTCTCTGGCAAAAACCTTCGCCTGTCAAGATCTTCATAGTTAATTGCTTTCATCTTGAGGATGTCTCTTCTGTGCTCATTCGGAGTCAGGTCTTCATCGATACCCTTGTCTTTGTTGGTTTGGCGTTCTCTTCTGACAGCATCGTTCTGCTCTTGCAATACTGAGCGGAAGAAGTCTAACGGTCCCATACTTGTATCTATTGGCCGCGTCCAGTTTGCATCATGTTCATCCTTTGTCCGATCTGTTGTCGGATTCTCCTGTAGTTGTTTCTTTTGGGCATAGGTTACCTTTTCCTCAAGAAGGTATCTCCATTGGCTAAATTCGTTGTCTGAATCAACGGGTGGCTTCACTTGCAGAAACACAAGTTCTTTAGGAGGTTCTTGGCTAATAGTAGGGTCCGCGGCAAGTCTTGCTTTGTATTCTTTAAGTTCTTTTTCAGCCTTTTCAACTCGCCTTAAGCGGACACCGGCTTCCTCTAGCTCTTTCTTGTTTAGATCACAGTTTTTTTCTGCTGCCTTCAATAAAATCTTGATCGATTCTTCTCTTTGCGCTCGGGCTTCAGGGGATGAGCTCAAGGCATCTCTGTGGCTGCCTGGTACATACTCTGCACTGCCAATGCTAAAGCCAAAGCGCAGAGTGGGAACGAGCTTCCCGTCATCGTCTGTGAGCTTGCTGAGGGCGATGTCTGGTACAAAGAGCGATGGTTTCATTTCTACTTTTTCGGCTTTCCCTTCGGAGCCAGTAGATTGCCCGTATTCTTCTAGAATCTTCTTTACTTGTTCTTCACGTGCTTTACTGGGTGCGATGATAACGAAACCTCCGCCTCCAGGCGAACCAACAAAGCAGTCTTGGGGGATGCGCGCCCGTAGGTAGTCGCCAGCGTGTCGCAGTAAAGCATTTCCTTGATCGTGGCCTATTTGATCATTTATGCCTTTCATGTTGTTGAGATCGGCCTGAATGACAAAGAAGTGCTCTTGAGGTTTGCCCGTCTCTATAAGGTCTCGTTCGGCCTTAAATACATAACGCTTTAAATTGCGGTCAAGGAATTCTTTGCCAGCGTGATTGGTTTGTGGATTAAGCCAAAGGCTAGCGCTGGCTTCTCGCCGCTGAAGATAGGCGCGGCGGTTGAACGGATCTAGTTTTTCGAATTTAGTACACTCTAGTTCGAGGTGTCTTTTGTAGATGGTTCGTTTTTCTGGCTCTGTTGCTAAGAATTGTTCGATATCGCTTAGTTGCTTTCTTAGCTCTTTTACTTTTGTTTGTTTGTCTTCCCGAATGAACTTGTCCAATTCCGACTGCAGTGTTTGACGCTTGCTGTTCTGCTCTGGCAAGGTCAACTGTTCGAATTGCAAGATATGATTCAGGGTTTGGCGATGTGGTGCATCCATGGCCTTCAACTGTTCAAGTGTTAGTGGGCCTGCCACTTCCCCGTGTTTTCCTTTCTCTTGGACCTCATGGTCTGGCATCCAGGCATCTGGCACTTCGCTGAAATCGCTAGTTTTCCCCTGTATTTTTTCTTTTTCTACTTTCTCTTGGGCAATTTTTCGCTGATTCATTACTGCATCGGCGCGATCTGCGACATGATGAGCGCTATCTCCAGAGCGCAAGGCCACAGCTCCTACTGCCAGTTTGATTAGAAGCTCAGTGACTTCGCCGTTGGTCTTATCTGGATGGTTCTTATCCACCAGGCGCATGCCGTAGGCATTTCCGTTTGCGTCTGGTTTACTGTAACCACAGCAAGCAAGGTGAATTGTATCGAGCTTCTCAACCAACGCTTTTACCTCTTCTCTTGGGCGAGATTTGTCAAGGCAAATCATGATTTCATCGCCACCAGAGCGGGCTAGAAGCTCGTTCTCCTTTAGACCGATTTCTTTGGCGATGTGGCGAGTTAGGAAGCGTAAGGCATCGTCGGCTCCTTCTCTTCCCATGCATTGGTTGGCTAGTTTGAAGCGGCGAACGTCGATAGAAATTAAGTAGTCGCCACCATCTTTATCAGCGCAGATTCTCTCCAGATGCCTCATCAAACCATTAACGTTGGCATAGCCTGTAAGCATGTCAAATTTTGATGCTACATCAGAACTCAAGAATTTATTGATGTGTTTGTTCTTGAGTAGACGCGCAAATTTCTTTTCACTGATGGGTAGGGCAGGCTCTGAGGTTTCACTGGCTTTCGGCGATGTAGCGTCAGATTTGAGATTATTAGCAGCTTCTTGGTGAGCGCCAATCGCTCTGCGTACTTCGTTGTCAATTACGGCTCTTAATGCTGGTTCTACTGCATTGTTGACATGCTCTTCTCTCGGTCTGAGTGCTACTGCTATTTCCATGTCGTGCACTGAATCTAGTGCACGTCTTAACTGTCCCAGGGACGCTAGATACTTCCGGTCATTCAGTGTGAGGTTGATTCCACCTTCTGATGCAAGGCTATAGCCATCTACTAGATCGCTTATCTGTTCCTCAAGTTTGGTGGCTGCTTTCTTTCCATGTAGTAATTCTTCTTTGGCAGTGTATCTTTGGCGCAACTCAGCTTCGCAAGCACTGAGCTCGCGCATCAAATGCAATGATTCAATTTTGCTGCCATTGCCAAGCCGCAGCAGTGCTGCTTCTGACTCAGAGTCTATTCTGCCGTTGACTTGATGTACTAGAGCCGAGTTGAGAGCACCAAGTTTCCAGCTGAGCAGTTCAAGACGCTCGTGAGGGTCGCTTGGATTGGCTTTTATTCTCTCGTCTAAGCGACTTATGTGTGCATCCTTGCCAGCGGGTAGGGTTGTATCGAAGACCTTGCTTGCCGAAGTAACTTCGTGGCTGTCGCTCTTTGACCAAGTGTTTCCTAATGCTATGTCTATCCTGCTCGGGTCTAGTTCATATATGGGTTTTCCCGTGGCATCAATTCTGCCAGTGGGTCTGATAGCCAGGCCATCTTCTCTAAACCGTTCGCGCAAAGTGACAGAACCTGAATTTTGCATATCATGCGCGGTTAGAGGTGAGCTTAGGTCTTTGATAATGCGAGCGTGTCCGCGATTGGGATTGAGGCCACCAACACCTAAGTGGCTAGCGTCGAGTTCTAAAATGGCATATAGATCTCCCCGCTCTTTCATTGCTACGAGCTGACGAACTAGATCTTGGCTATCTTTGGGGGCGGAGATCATGAATTTTTCGTCTCTGCCGGTCATGAATTTCATCATTGGCTCAAGTTGGTGTGAGTAAAAGAGGTCATTGCGACCACCGTTTTGTAGGCCGATTACTTCCTTGAGTACAGATTGCACTATTTCACTAACTTCTAGTTTTTGGCCGTCGATACGGGTATAAGAATTTTCTTGTCGGCTCTCATTTCTTGCCGCATCAATGTTAAACTTGCCATCGCTGTCAAGAAAACTTTTGACTACATCACCTTTGTGATTTACTGCTGTACCCGTTTCGTTTAATACTCTAAGTGCTCTTAGCCATGTTTCGGGGTGACTGGCATATTCTCTTTGTTCGCAAGCTGCCAGTGGGCAATAAGGATCGTCTCCTTGAGCAACAAATTCTGGCTTGGCTGCCAGGCTGAAGAACTGATCAAGCCAATGCTGACGCTGCTCAAGCGGTACCTTTCCTGGTGCATCTAATAAGCGGTTGGCATCGTACATAATTTCGGCTATTTTTCTTTCTGCCGTGGCTGGATCTTTTCGCAGGCGGTCATGGGTATCGAGCATGCCTTCTCTGATGTAAGCAGCTGCCATTGGGTCTTTGATTGCCGCTAAATGTTGCTCGAATGTGGCAAATTCTTTGTGGTAGTCGATAGGGCCGATACTATCTCCGGGGAGATATCTGGTGGTGGTGCCATCTAAGTGATCGGTTGAGATTGCACCAATTTCGTTGGTGCGGTGAACAGTGCCGTCTTTGTCGATGACTATCTCTTTGCAGTAATTTACTCGCTCGCCATCGACAACGATATCCCAACCATCCTTAGATTTGACTAGATTGGCACCGATTGACAGTTTCAGCTCAATAGGTTCGCCGTTCTTGTCTCGCACAATTAGTGTTTCACTACCACTAGCGTCTACAATTTTCGACAATTGATCATTTCTACTAGTTAACGCTGAGCCATCGGGCTTTTCTACTGTCTTAATCTGTTCACCGTCGATACGGCTTTTGCCTTCCTTCAGTACTGTTCCGTCGGGCAGTATGCTGATATCAGAGTAGGCATCCTTTTGCATGAGCTTGCCTGCATAGTATAGCGACCAGCCACTTGCTTCTTTGCGCAGCTCGCCATTGGCAAATGGTTCTAAGCTCGTTAGCTTTCCTTCTTGATCGTAGGTAGCTTTTGTCTCGCTAATAGTTGCTTTACGCTCTTCTGTGCCAGAGTGCTCTATCTTTATTGAAGTGACCTTGTCGTTTTCGGTTGCAACTGCTGTTTTTGTACCGTACGAATTGGCTGTTTCAGTTACTTCTTGATGCGCTCCAAGTGCACGTTTCTCTATGCTTGTGCCTGCGCTTGAAATGACTGTTGTACTATGTGCACCATGCTTGATTGTCAAATTGCCTTGAGCATCAGCACTTACAGATTTAACATCGGCAATTGCCGAATTGCTTTTGTTGGTTGACCAACCCTGCTCACCTTTGGTAAGCACTAAACCGTTGGGTAGGCCGACTTGTGCTAGTTCACCGTTTTGATTTTTAATTAGAACTGTATCTAAACCTTCGCTGCTTCTTATAATACTCTTGCTCACCAAAGGTTGGCTATCTAGACTATCTAAGGGGCGAGCACTGATTTTAGATTCTATGTTGGCAATGTGTGTCGAGTATTCATTGTGTGTCGAGTATTCATTGCTCACTGATTCTTGAAGTTTAGCTTGATCTCTGACTTCGACGCGTTCTCCTAGGTAGTGAGTGCCAACGTGGGTAACTGGATGAGTAAAGGCAACGCTAGCTGCACCGTCCAGGGCAGCGTCAAAAACGAAGGCGTTCATGCGATGTGTGTTTTTGAAGCGCTCGTATAGTTCGTCTGTCACCATACTTTTGTCAATTTTGAGATCTCGAGCAATGTTTTCTCGTTCAACATCGTGGACTCGCACCCTAGCGTTCAGTGCTGCATTAATACTGTTGTTCGCAACCGCATCAGGATAGGTGCTAATCAAAGAGTCGAGATACTTGCCTTTACTACCGAGTTTGTCGAGAGAGAATCTTGGGCCATAGTGACTCAGTGCTGTTAAGCCATCTGCAGCGAGCATCATGGCAGAGCCTTCAGAAATTTTTGTGATGGTTAGCTCTTCGGGTCTGGCGGTTTTGCCATAGTTTATGAGGTTGAAGCCACCTGTCTGATAGACAGCATTGCAGGCGCTGCCCATGTATCCTGTGCCTTGAACGCCTAGTGGTCCATGCTTCAGAGCTATACTAAGGGCCCTAGCCGTCTCGTTGTTGCTGAGAATATCACAGAGTGCTTTTACTTCATTTCCTTTGCCGCTACTAATCAGGTTGACCATTTTTAGAGCTTCAGGATTTTCGGCTAACTCTTTCAGTGCGGTGCTACTAACCTGTTGCAGTTTGCCAGTCTTTTGCATTTCAGAAAGTGTCTCTAGATTTTTTAAGAGCTTTTCTTCTTTTGCTAGAGCTTGGAATTTGACTAGATTTTGTTCTTTTGAGACCACTGCAAGCAGCTCACTGCTTTTGCCCAGGGTCGTGAAGCTTTTGGCTACTTCAGTTAGATGACTACCACTTCCCATCAACAGAGCCTCTAGACCTCCGGCGCCGGCATTGGAGGCAAGCTCTCGCCAGTCACCGCCTCTAGTTTGGCGAATTGCTGCTGAGCTCATGGCACCGCCTGCAGCACTGACGACAATGCCACCTCTTACGGTCAGAGTACCGGCTGTCACCATGGTTGAGACACCGCCGGTCAATACGGTAGTTGCCGCTAACGCAAGGCCTTCTCTGACGTTTGCTTGGGTGCTTTGGCCGTCCTGTGATAACCTGCCAGCATCGCTGGCCGAGACATTCATTTCTGCTAGACGTGTCTGCATCGAGCGCACATTGTGTTGAATGTCGACGGTAGCCAGTGTGTTTGAGTTTAGGCCGTCTTCGAACATATTGTTCATTTGCTTCAGAAACAGTCTTTGGCCATCAATTGTGGTGTCATGCAGTTGACTAATTTGTGCCTCGCGCCCTGAGAGCATGCCTGAGTCAACAGCCCAACCAAGTACTCCCCAGCTTTGGCTGTCTATATATTCTTTGTTGGCGGCGGCAATCTCGTCTTTTGATAGGCTCGATTGCCGCATAATTTCTTTGGCGTCAATCAGCCCACCATCAACGAGTTTGCCCGTGGCATCTCTTCTAGGCTCTCCCATCCCCATGATCCAGTGCTCTTTATCGTCTCCGTCAATCTTCATTTTAAAGAGGAAGTTAGGATCGTTTTGCAGTTCAACTATTTGGCCATCAATACGAGCTTTGTAGCCTGGCTCTAGTTTTCCGCATGGTTCTTTGAGAGGAACCCATTCTTTTTTTTCTGCATCGAATGTGGTGCGATAGAGTTGACCTTTGTCAGCATAGAAATGGCCGTGCCCAATGCGCAATGGTCCGCTCGTTTTGGCACATTCTTCGTCACTGCTTTGTTTTGGCACTGCAATTGTCTTGCCAGCTAGATGTCGACCTAGTCTGTCGTGTTCAGATCGCACAAATTCTTTGGGACCACCGCGCAAGAGTTCTAGTGTGGTAAAGCCATTTTCGACTTTTGTAGAATCTTTTATGCCATTTCTTTCTATTTCTTCGAGCGTATTTTTGTAGCGTTTTTCTAAAGCTTTAACCCGCTCAAGCCGCTCTATCGGCTCGCCGCTAGTTGCACCTTTGGCCATCATCTCAGCGTAGGCTCTCTCTTGTGCTACTTGCTTGCGCAGTTGAGCTAAGCTCTGTATTTGACCGTGGCCGTCATTGACCCAACTGAGTTTATTTGATGGATTGCCGTTTTGGTCTACGCAGGTAACACTTAAGGTCGCTCCTCTAAGATTGGTATCAGAAAGTTTGTTAGTTAGTTGAGTGCCGTGCTCATCAAAAATGCGCAGGGTGCCTGTAGACAGATTGACGCTGCCGACTAACTCATCGGTGCCTTTCTTGTACACCAAAGATTTCTCTACGTCATACTCACTGACCTCACCAGGCTTTTCTAGTCCGGGTATTTTTAACTCGCCGTAACCGCTTAGGTTTGGAGGAACTTTTTCAAGAACATGGCCTTGTGAATCGATTAGTGCTCTTAGTTGCTCAGGTGTTGCTGCGTTGTCGCGTTTGTTGTGCAGACCCATTTTTTGAATTTTATAAATTGAGTTGTCGTCTAGTTGACCGTTGAGAAGCATCTTTTCAATAGCCGCTTGGTCAGACTTAAATTGTTTGTCGGCTAGACCTAGGGCAGTCTGCTTGGCATCGAATGAATAGTTGTCTTGTTTGTCAATTGCATTTGAGTAGGCAATGGCACTGCCAACAAACGGAAGTGCGCTGGCATTGTCTAGAAGCTGCTGCTTCTTTTGCTGTTCTTGAGCTTGAGCGACGGTCTTTTGCTTGTCGGCAAGATTTACTTTAGACTTTTCTAGGGCAAGGTCAAGATTGATTATTCCGCCAGTATTTGGTCGAAGACTGCCGTCTGCTTGTATCTCTGATGCTCCTAAAACAGCACCGCGCATTTCTTTTTCTTGACCATCAACGGTGGCTTTGAATATGGCATTCTTTAGACTTGATAGTGGTATCACTTTGCCATTAAGTTCAACTAGACCATCGCTAAAGCTGCCATCTTTGTTTTGGGTTGGTGGTACAAATTTCCCCACTTGTTCCTGGGTGTTCTTGTCAATTAACATCCCTAAGCGGAGTTCTAAGTCTTTTGGCAGAGCTGGTTTTCCGTCTTTGTCTAGAATTTGCTGGCCGCTCTTCGCATCAATGCTGGGCATGAAGAATTCGCCCCGACTGGTGCGGTTTAGATCAAAGTTTCTTGAGTGGCCATTTTCATTACCCGTGAATGAGTAGTTATCTCTTAGAAGTGCTGAGATTTTGGTTTGATTTTTTTCCTGCTGTTCAATATTTTGGGCAAAATTGACATTACCATTGCGGTCCATCTGTCCGAATAGCTTAGTATCTTCGCCAAATATGTGACCACCAAGCGAGAGCATTTTTACATTATTGTTAGAGATGTAGCCGTTGAAGCCCTCGGCACGTTTTTCTTGATCGCTATTTTGACCATTGGTTAAGTCGAGATAGCGGCCATCGCTGCCTCGACCCATGAAGGCACCAGCACGTTCTTTGTCACTAGTGATGTTGAAAGTGGTATTGCCGATCTGCACCTCGCCATTGTCTTTGGCGGTGCCAATTTTCTTGTGTGATTGATCGTAGACAATTCCTTTTTCAACTTGATGTTGGACGAATTTGTCGCCCTCTAGGTAAACTACTGTCCCGCTCGGTTTCTCGCCCTCTCTTGGCTGGCTAGGGCCGCGATGGGCTAGTAGTAGACCGTGATCCATGGCCCCGACTTGGTAGTTGGCCCGAATTGGAAGAATTAGGCTATCAGAGGCTTTTATGAGAGTAGCTTTGTCGAGTCCGCCATTTCTGCCGTCAATAGATGCCGCTTTGCCATCGGTATAGTTGATATTGATGTCAATTTTTTGAGCATCACTCTTATATTTGAAAGCTTGTGTTTGCCCCATTTCGTCAAGAGTAAGTTGCTTGCTGCTTAGCACTTTTCCATGATCAAGTGCTTGCTCTTTGATTGTGACTGTGCCGTTTTTATAGTCAGTCGTTTGTTCTGCTGAGCTTATCGGATTTTTGCGATCGTGATGCAAATTAAACGTTTCTGTTTTTTCAGAGACTATCCCATCTCGTTCTTGTTTGTTGCGATCGATGCGTATGGTTGCATCTTGTTTCTCTACATCAGCAGCTGTGCTGAATATAAGCTGGTGTTTTAGATCGCCTTTCGGACCAAATTGATTGGCAATGACAGTCTCGTTTGTGTCTATTTTGTTCCTGTGCTGCGGATACTCATACTTGGTTTGATGCAGTAATTGTGCATCTGGACCCGTAGCAATTTTTTCTATTCTTCTACCGGAGACGTCTTTGCTGATCGTATTGATCATTCCCTCTGGGTTAATGTGTCGCTCTACTTCAATTGGCTCGACTTTTCTTTCGCCGTTGGCGTTTTCAACTGTTCTGGCTGTGAGACTGCGGGTAGCGACTTCTCCTGATGTTTGGTCTACCTTGATGCTATGAGTTTTTGAGCTTTTGGCATGGGCAAGCATGTCGCCGTGAGCGTTGAGTACATTAATGGTGCTGACTTTGTCGCCTTTGTCGCCTGGCTTATATTCGACTTCAACTACAGTCTTGTTTTTGCCTTTTACTTCGTCGATACGGCCAGCTTTGTCGTAGTGATATGCTTTGTCAGTTTTGGGGTCAACATATTCGCGCACATTTTTTTCAGCACGCTCTTTTGGCGTCAATTTGTCAGCGTTGGGTACCTTTTGGCCTTGGTCGAGCCGGTCAATCTTTTTGGCAATATATTTTTCAGCCTTGGCGATGTATTTCTCTGCTTTAGCCACATATTTTTCGCCAGTATTAGCTGCCTTGTTTATGTAGCGGGTTAACACGTTTTCTTTTGGGGCGCTGGCAGCTTGCTTAGGCGCCTTGTCGGTTACCTTAGCCTTTGGTTTTTCGTGGCTACCGCCAGTTAATGCTTTATATCCTTTAGCGTATATTGATTGAGCCATCTCATAGGGCGTTGAACTCTTTGCCGGAGAACCGGCTTTAGCATCACCCTTTGAGTCACTTTTATCTTTAGGATTGCCCATCAGTTTTTTCTCACTCTAGTAAATTAGATTTCAGGGTACCTGCAGACTTTGTCAAACTTGTGGCATAACCTTTGACACAAGGGTTTGGCTAAAGGTAACTTTCCTCGGTTAACAGGCTGTCAAAACATTATTTCGCCGCTTTTCAGGGAGATTTTATTGTGACTGTTGGCGATGCGAATAAGATGCCGGGTTCCGGCGGCACTATGTCTGATCATCTGAAAAAGTACCGGGATTATATTGACGAGCTAAAGCAGGGGCGCTCAAGCGGAATTAGCGCGGCCTTCGGTCGTGCGACTGATTTGTTGCCGCCAGAAGTAATGGCGATTAAGGCTGAGCCTGTCGACCTTGTAGCGCAACTGATAGATCTTGAAAGCAGTGTTCTATCAGATGATTATGACCGAGACTACTTGAAAGAGTCGGTGCGGTCTCTGGTGGAGGCTTACGTAGACGATTGGGATGATGCAGTTGGCCGTGTGGTAGAGACTGAAAATGGGCGTGAAGAGGTGCTTTCTATTTATGTCGAGAATGGCCAACGCATGTTTATGCTTTCAGATCTTTCAACAATTGATGAGTTGACTTTTCATCGAACTCTAGTAGCTTCTGCCGCTGCAGCTAGTGCCAGTGAAATTGCAGAAGAATCGGCTGAACTAGCCTCCTCAGAACCGGAGCAAGAGGTTCCTTTCGGGCTTGCTGTTGACCATGAATCTACTACCCAGCCCCAGTCGATAACAGTAAATCAATCTATTAGTCCGGTCGTTAGCCAGGTCGTCACTACTTCTGATGGTTTACCTCTTTGGCAGGTTTATTATTCGGCTGAAGGCCCGGAGCTGGTCTCGATGGCTGATGGCGGCATCATTAAACGAGCTGAGGGGCGAAAAGAGTATGTCTTTTCCCGGCTCTCGCCTACCGATGGCGATATCAAGTTTTTCATTCTTAGTGGTTTTGTCGTCGATCCAAGCACTGGCAATGTTTATTTTGAAGCAAACGAGGGCGCCTATACTGCAGCATTTTTGAACAACGGCTGGACTATCCATCAATATCTTAGCTCCCAAGGGGACGAGAGTTTCTTTGTCACTGAGCCAGTCAGGCCCGATCGCCTGCCTATCACCATGAAGGTGAAGAGCCTTGATCTTGACTTGAGCACGGGCGAAGTGACTTACGAAACTATGGATAGTGCCGCTAGTATTACGCTAAAAAGTCGCAAGCTCTCAGGCTAGCAAAGCTCCAGGTTTTGGTCCGGGCAAATCGCTGGGTTTTAGGTCTTTGCTGGCGTCTGGCCTGCCGCGACGGGTTATTACTTCTTGCCCATTGGCTCGATGCTCGGTAATAGTGCCGTCAGGGCTGTAGATAACAAACTGAGTGGCGCTTGAGTGCTGAATTAGTGTGCCGTCTGCTTTTACGTCGAATTTGAGACCTTGGACTGGCTCGCCTTCTAGTTGAGGCTGCTTGTACCAGAGATGGTTGCTCACTCCGGCTACTCCCGTTCCTGGTCTGTAGACTACTGGCTCATAACCTTTTTGCGTAATAGTCACTTCACTTAAATTGCCTTTGGGGTCGCGCTCATAGGAGCGCTTATCACCATGAAAATCGGTTACTTCGTGCACTCGGCCAGCGCTATCTTTTGTGATTGTGGCGCCAGTTTCTACATTAAAATTTGACTTTCTAGCCTCTAAAGCAGACCTATTGTCGCTAGTTTTGCTATCCGCAGTTTGCGGGCCATCTTTCTTGTAGCCCGGGCCATGCTCCCACTTGTCCAATTGTCCCGCATTTGTGCGGGCGACTATCTTGCCGCTTTCAGAATCGACTAAATATTTGCCGTCTACTTGGCCTGTCTGGTCGCGCTGAACTAATAGCAGACGACCGTTCTTGTCGAAACCAACTAACTCTAATGCCGAAGAAGCGAGTGGACCGCCTGGTTTGTGCAGTTCGTTGTTGAGCAGTTTAATGCGATGGCTCGCTTCTGCAAGCTGTTGCTCGTTTTTGTGAGCCTCAAGCTTGGACGCCTCTTGGGCTTTCTGAGTGGCATCTTGTGCCCCAGTGGTGTCTTTGCTTGGTAATCCCTCTGGTGCGAGGTTGGATTTGTCATGGGGCGATGTCTTCGCTGGTGCGTCACCCCAGGCATTGCGCGCCATGTCGATGACACTTTTCTTGCCAGTCTCATCTTTTGCTGCTGTGTCTGTGAGAATTTGCTCGCCAAAAGAATGCTCTTTCATTCAGGACCTACTTGAATCCCTGTGTTCTGTATGTACATTATTGAGATTATGATTGAGATCGTACCCCGGTTACTTGCTCTCTAATCTTGGCTATATTGGCTTATACATTGTTCGTGGTAATCTGAAGTGTTATGCCCAGGGTTTTAGTAGTCGAAGATAATGTTGATTTGACCAATGTGGTTCGTTCTCTCTTGGAGTTCGAGAACCATATGGTGGACATTTTTCACACAGGCTCTGAAGGGCTTGTCAACATTTTGGCCAATCCCTATGACTTGGTCATTCTTGACTGGGATTTACCTGGTGTCAGCGGTATGGAGATTTTAAAGCAGTTCCGCCTGCGTGGGGCTAAAACTCCTGTGATCATGCTGACAGGCCGAAGCACCGTAGAAGATATGGAAGCTGGTCTCGATGAAGGAGCTGACGATTATTTAGCAAAGCCCTTCAATATGAAAGAGCTAGGGGCGAGGGTGCGGGCCCATATCAGGCGAGCCAGCGGTGCCACCGGTGATAGTGCCAGCCTTGGTGATATCGAAATAGATTTGTGCAATAAGAGAGTGAGTAAGGGTGGCCGCACTCATAGTCTGCCAGAACCGGAGTTTCAGCTGCTAGAGCTGGCGGCCAAATATCCGCATATTCGACCCACAAGTGAAGAGTTGCTTGCTTTAATTTGGTCTGGAGATGGCGAAAAGTGTGAACCCAAGCTGAAGATGTCAATTAGAAAGTTGCGCAAGAAGTTTGACCCAAAAGGCAACCTTATCTTTAGTCATCTCTATCCCGAAATTGGCGCTGAAAGTGACAGTCCGTTCTCGAAAGATCTAGTTGAGGCCGACCTTGATATCGACCCTTATCTTGGCACCATATTTAATGGCAAATATGAACTTGTCGAATTAATTGGCGGGGGCGGCAGTGGCTTAGTTTATCGCGCCAAGCAGCTCAATATCGGCAGTAGTGTTGCTCTCAAGGTTTTGCATTCAAGGGCCATGGCTCAATCTGATACGTTGTCGCGTTTTCAAAGAGAAGCTCGAGTTACTGCAATGCTATCGCATCCTAACATTGTCGCTGTGCGTGACTTCGGCGTGGCTGAGCAGGGCCAGCCCTTTCTTGTTATGGAGTTCGTAGACGGTGCCAGTCTGGCTGAGTATCTCAAGCAATACGGTCGGCCGCCTCTACGCGAAGTAATTGATATTTTTTCTCAGGCATGCTGCGGTCTTGAACATGCTCATCAAAAAGAGATTGTCCACCGCGATATTAAACCCAGTAACTTAATGCTCATTCATAATGGCGATGAAGGTGTGATTGTAAAACTGGTTGACTTCGGCTTAGCCCGCTCGTTCAATGTTAATCAGGCTGATCAGATTACACAAATTGGCGATGTCCTCGGCAGCCCTGCTTATATGAGCCCGGAGCAAGCCCGAGGCGAACTGCTCGACAGACGTACAGACATTTACTCTTTGGGCTGTGCTTTGTTCGAAACCCTGCAAGGCAATCCACCTTTTAATGGAAAAGATTCAGTAGACATTTTAGTTCAGCAAATTACCACTGATGCGCCAGAAATGACTCTTGATGGGCTTGCACCAGTTTTGCAGGTGAAGTTGAACAAGATAGTAGCTAAGTGTTTGTCTAAAGACAAAGACCATCGCTATCAGTCGGCAGCCGAGCTAAAAGAGGCACTGGGCCAGGTTATGGCTGGCAATGGCGTAGCCGAAAGCTTGCAGGCCGAGGCTCATGCCGAGCCGGCCAAAGAAGATACTTGGTCGGGTCGTCGAGATGAATTACTTTCGTGGTTCAATCATCGCTTCAAGCACTAATTAGTAGGCTAGCTCTTCTTGGGTTTAGAGCCGTTTGATTGGGACTGGCTGGGGGCTCATTTAATGTCATTTCGCTGCTCGGAGCTTGGTCAATGTGATATTCTGGCGGCCCCTTTGAGGATATAAAAGTGAGTTTGACAGCGGCTCAACCCAAGACTGCTTTACTTAGCACAATTGAGGCCTACGATGTTGGCTTGGAGGCCTATACTTACTTTTATCCGCTTTTGAGTATGGAGATTACCCGTCGCCAGTGTATCAATCTTGATGCCGGTGTTAGGCCGGGTTCTGGTCCATCTAACTATTTTTCGCATGTGCGCGCCTATCCTGGTGCTGATTTTAGAACTGTTGTTCGGCCTAACTTTGACACGCTTTATTCTATTACCTGGTTTGATCTTGCCGTTGAGCCAGTTGTGCTTTCGATTCCTGATGCAAAAGGGCGTTATTACTTAATGCCTATCCTCGACATGTTCAGTGACGTTTTTGCCAGCCCGGGTTGGCGTACAAGCGGCACTGCTGAGCAGCATCTGGCTATCTGTGGACCTGGTTGGAGCGGCAACTTGCCAGCTGGTGTCGAGCGTATTGACTCACCCACTAAACACGCTTGGTTAGTTGGTCGTACCAAGACCGATGGGCCTGACGATTATGCTGCTGTTCATGAGTTCCAAGACGGTTTGAAGTTGGCTCCGCTTTCGCAGTTTGGATCAACAACTGCCCGCCCTGTTCCTACGGTGAAAGCTGATAGTTCTGTTGACATGACCACTCCTCCGCTTGAGCAAGTCAATCAAATGTCTGCTGACAGGTATTTTTCTCTGGCAGCAGAGTTGCTCAAAGAGAATGCTCCTCACCTCACCGATTGGTCTATTCTGGCCCGAATGAAAAAGATTGGCATAGTGCCTGGTCAAAGTTTTGATATGAATGCTTTGAGTGCAGACAATCAAAAGGCTGTGGCTCAAGGTGCTGCCGATGGCTTGAAGTTGATGCTAGAGAAACTGCCAACTCTCGGTCGTCGAGTTAATGGCTGGAATATGAACACCGATACTATGGGTGTTTACGGCAACTATTATCTCAAGCGAGCAATTGTCTCTATGGTTGGCCTCGGCGCCAATCAGCCAGAAGATGCTGTTTATCCTCTTAATGTTGTAGACGCTGATGGTGAACCATTGAACGGTGCTAACAATTATGTTCTGCATTTCAGCAAAGAAGAACAGCCACCAGTGGATGCCTTTTGGTCGCTAACTATGTATGACAAAGATGGCTTCCAGGCTGCTAATGTTTTGAACCGCTATGCCGTAAGCTCATGGATGCCCTTTGCTTATAACGCTGATGGATCTCTCGATCTCTACATTCAAAATAAAACTCCGGGTGCAGATAGAGAAGCTAATTGGCTGCCTTCGCCCCTGTCTGAGTTAGGCGTGACCTTGCGTCTTTATGCCCCAAAGACTGAAGTTCTCACTGGTGTCTGGAATCCTCCAGCAATTAAGAAAGTAAAATAAAAGTGACTGAAGAGCGCGATAGTCTAAGCGGTGTTACCGTTCTGCACACTGATCAACCTGAGGCCGAGCATGTGGCGGAAGTTACACGCATTCTAAACGACAACAATCAGCTTCACGGTTATCAATGGTCTTCTCTGCCTCTTAGTGTTGTTCTTAAAGACGCCCAAGGCAAGATTGTCGGTGGTTTAATTGGTTCGACCAACTGGGGTTGGTTGCATGTAGACCTGCTGTCGGTAGATCGGGGCTTGCGTGGCTCGGGTTATGGCACTAAGCTCCTTGATACTGCTGAGAATATTGCCCGTCAGCGCGGATGCAGTTTTGCTTACCTTGATACATTTAGCTTTCAAGCCCAAGGCTTCTATGAGAAACATGGCTATAAGGTGTGGGGCAATCTTGAAGAATTTCCACCAGGAGCTAGTCGAATTTTTTTGAAGAAGAGTTTGTTAGATGAGAGTGACAACCGAGAGAGGAAAATTTGAATCATCTGTTCAAGCCTTCGCTCCAGTCGTTGATGTTGGCAAGTATATTAGTTTTACCTTCTGCCCTTTCTTTTGAACCAGCTGCTTACGCCAGCAGCGCTGAGACTGTCGCGAAATCTAAGTTGAAGTGGAGAGACTTTGACCCAGCAGTTTTTGCTGAAGCAAAGCGCGACCATAAGTTTGTTTTACTTGATCTTGAAGCTGTGTGGTGCCATTGGTGTCATGTAATGGACGACGAGACCTATAGTGATGCTGCTGTGCAGAAATTGTTGAACTCTAAGTATATTTGTGTGCGTGTTGATCAAGATGCTAGGCCTGATTTAAGTAGTAAGTATGAAGATTACGGCTGGCCAGCTACAATTATTTTCAATGAAGATGGCGGCGAAATCGTCAAGCGGACGGGCTATATAAATCCAACAAAAATGGCTCGTTTGCTCAATGCTATTATCAAAGATCCTAGTCCTGAAGAAACTGAGGTGTCGACGGCTGTAGCTCCAACTCCATCAGTTTCTAATTCGACTAGTAAACTGAAGGCAGCTCTGCCTTCGACATTGCGCCAAGAACTGATTGCTCGGCATATTGCTGGCAACGACTCTAAATATGGTGGCTGGGGTAAGTTTCAGAAGTTTCTTGATTTTGACTCGGTCGAATATGCTATGGTGCAGGGCTTAGCCGGTGATGGCGACTCGAAAGCTAGAGCTATGGCTGCTCTAGATGGAGAGTTGAATTTAGTCGACCCCGCTTTCGGTGGCGTCTATCAGTATTCAACTGACGGTGATTGGGCTCATCCGCACTTCGAGAAAATCATGCAGACCCAGGCCGAGAATTTACGCTTGTATTCGTTGGCTTATCGCCTCTATGGTGAGGTGCGTTATCTCAAGGCAGCAAAGGCCATAGCTCGCTATTTACAAGAGTTCTTAAGTGCACCTGATGGTGCCTTCTATACCAGTCAAGACGCTGATTTAGTCTCTGGTGTGCACAGTGGCGAGTATTTTACCCTTAACGCCGTCGAGCGTCTCAAGCAAGGCTTGCCGCGCATTGATAAGCACTGCTATGCTCGTGAGAATGGCTGGGCTATAAATGCCATGGTTGAGTTGTATTTGGCCAGTGCTGATAGGCAATATCTGGAATGTGCTACTAAAGCTGCCGATTGGGTGTTGAGTAAGCGAAAATTGAAGCTAAGCTCAGGCGATCAGTTGGGTTTCGGACATGGCGATAACGATAGGGTTGGACCGTTTCTTGGTGATAACTTGGCCATGGCTAGAGCATTTCTGGCGCTGTATAGAGCCACAGCTGAGCGTCAATGGTTGACCCGGGCAGAGCAGACAGCTAATTTTATTGATACTCAGTTTAAGCAGTCAACTGCTAGCACGACCATTGATGAGAATGTTCAGCTAGCTCGCTTTGCCAACTTGCTCTATCAATACACTGGTGATAAAAAGTTTCGCGCGCTGGCCGAGCAAGCTTTAGCCTTTCTGGTTTTGCCAGAGACGGCCAATCGCCGCAAAGTATTTGTGGCCGGAACACTCTTAGCTGATCAAGAGATGCAGGCTGAGCCCATTCATATCACTATAGTTGGTTCGAAGGCTGACGCCCAGGCGAGGGCTCTCTTTACTGCCTCTGCTGCCTTGCCTGTACCGTTTATGCGCGTTGAGTGGTTCGATGTTAAGGACGGGCCATTGCCTAATACTGCGGTGGAATTGCCTCAATTGCCTAAGGCCGCTGCATTTTTATGTGGCAATGGCCGTTGTTCTACTCCCGCTTATGAGGTTGAGGCGCTGAAACGATTGTTTGAGCGGGCAAATAAACCTGCGGCAAGTGTGGTTGGTAATTAGGCAGTCTGTAAACTCGAGAATAGTCCGAGTAATATTCCAGGAAATAAACGGGCGAGTGTTGCTTGCGGCCCAACTGGATCTAATATACTTACACGCAGTTGCTGCATTTATTTATAGTTTCTGACATTCTAGAGTTTCCGCCATTGTTCGCTTTTAGCAATTATTGGTGTTGTGCCATTGAGGAACCGTGAACCCAAGACTTCTAAATCAGTTGTTTTTGCCAGCCATAGCTTGTTGTGGCCTCTTTGTCGGTCAGTTGATTAGCTTGCCCATGGCCATGGCTGAGCCGGTGAGTGCTGTTGCTACAAAAGAGAATCGGGCTGCTTTTGACCATTCATATGCCTTATTTGGGCAGGAGCTAGCCAAGTATTTAGAGAACGGCAATGTTCACTATAAGCGCTGGAAAGAGAATACTGCTGGACTAGATTGCTTTTTGCAAACTCTTTCTGATTTGCCAAAGCAAGAGTACGAGCGCTTCTCTACTGAGCAGAAGAAGGCTTTTTGGCTTAATGCCTACAATGCTATCACCATTAAAGTTGTTCTCGATAACTATCCAATTAAAGGCAGCCAGTCTCAGTATCCACCTAGTAGCTTCAGGCAGATTCCTGGTGAATGGGAAAATGGCAAGTTCAAAATAATGGGATCACCGGTCACTCTTTATGAAATTGAGCATGAAAGATTGCGCCATGAGTTGCCCGACCCGCGCTTGCACTTTGCCGTGGTTTGCGCTTCAAGGAGTTGTGCCAAGCTATTGCCAGAGCCATTTGTGGCAGAAAAACTTGATCAACGTCTCGACCAATGCACCCAAGATTTTTTTGCTAATCCTAAGAACTTGACTGTTAATCCTCGCACTGGTGTGATGAGCGTCAACAAGATATTTAGTTGGTTTACTCTTGATTTTGCTAGTAAAGCTGGCTATGCCAAGCGCACTTTCCCTCCGCCAATGGATGAAGAGATCATCGCCTCCTACGTGAGCTTCTATGTGCCCACTGACGAACGTGATGTGATTTCCAAGTTTCGCTCGCAAGATAAGCTTGTGCTCGACTACCTGCCTTACGATTGGGCGCTCAATGACGCCGATGAAGCTAAGTAAAAGCCGTTAGGTAAATGATAAATTTCCTGGGCTGGCCTTCAGTCTGGACTTATGAGAAATACATTTCACGCACTGCATTGATGGCGGCCTTGGCGCCAGGTGCTGGATGATTTTCGGCCTGTAGGGTGAGAATGGCGCCCATGCGCTCAAGGGCTGCAGGAGGAATGGCCGACTGCTTTTCGGTCAGGCCGTTGGCGCCGAGCACATCACTATTACAGGCCATCATGTTTGCAAGATTTTTCAGACCAGCTGCGGTTATAGGTTCTTTGCGCTTTTCGATATTTTCGAATACTGCTAGGGCATTAGCGGCGACAGTCTCCACTGGACGCTCTTTGCCGTTAACAGTGCTTGAGACGATGTCGAGGCCGTCGGTCGGTTGGTTCTGGCGGCTATCTCGACCAGTTTGATAGTGCTCGGGGTTGAGCTGAGCCTGGTTAATCTGCTCGTTGCCCTGTGGGAATTTGTCTGCAGATCCTGAATGTTCCAGTGCGCTCATGGTTAGTCTCCCAGTCAATCAAAATACAAGATTGAAATTTCAGCCGTGAAAATTCAATCGCCAACGCTCTCTATTGTATGTACCCGATATTGGCTTTAATTGGGCAGCCATTGGCGTAATTTAATACTTGACTTGGGGGTTTTCCCCACTGGAGGCGCTTTCTGCCGTGAAATCGCCGTGCAGTGCGGCCATGATGAAGTTGGTGGCGATGGCTTGGCGCAGTCCAATGCCGATGATTGGGGCCGGGTCAGGCAAGGCCGTGTTAAATGATAAATTGGCATTGTTGTCGAAGTGACCAACTAAGTGCAATACGCGGCCTTCTCCGAAGGGGAAGCTCAGAGCCAATATGCCAAGCTGATCAGCGTCTTGGCGCATAAGATCGCGACTGCGAGCTAATACTTGCACTGATTTGCCGCGTATAACTTTGACAATTTGACTTTTGTCTTCTAATTTCCAGTGGGCAACATGTGGCACCCCGGCTAGCAGAATTGGGTCTTGATCGACTACAACTGCATCTACGACGCTGTTCTCGGTGTCACAGCCATTCCATTCGACATAGCCAGGAAATGCTTTTTTTAAGCACGAATCTAAGGCCCAGTCGGTGCTGAGGAGGTAGCCACCCTTGGATACAAATTGGCGTACACATTGTATTGAAGCTTCGCTCAACTCGCAGCCACAGTTTATAACTAATATTTTGCTATTAGATAAGTTGGTTTGTGCTAGTTTGTCTTGAGTAATTTTAGTGAAAGGTAGGCCGAAATTGCGCAAGATATGGCCGCAGTCATCCCATTTTCCTTTGACTTCAACGACTGTATTTTTTGTGAATTGTGTGCTTTGGCCCGGATGTGAGCGCTCTAGCCAAGCTTTAAAAAGTGCTGGTTGGACAGTGGCGATTTTAGCCTGATCAAGGTAGGGCGCTTGTTGTAGAAATTGAGCTGCCATGCGGTCTAAGCCGCGGTTTGGCCTTTGGCCGGCACTGGCGCGCATTGTCGCGGAGCTGACACCGCCAGTGATGCGTAGTGAGCCATTGCTATTCGTTTTAAGCACCGGAGCCGGTGGCGTTAAGTCTAGAGCTGAGTTTTCTTCATCTCTGCTGCTTTGCCCTGAGTTTCGCTCTCCTCTCTCAATTGAGTTCTGATTTGAGCTTTGATATGGACTTTGATTTAGGTTGCCTCTCATTTGTCGCATTCGAGCCGGCTGCATGCTGCGGTCATCAGCATAGCTTTCGTCTGGCACTTGAGCGGCCGGGCCCCGTCTCGCTCTTGGTTTGTTTAAGGGGATTTCGTCGATATCGCCATCGATCCATTCGGAGGCGTAGGCGTTTCCGCTGGCTAAGGCCACGCTGAGAGTCAAAGACAGAAGCAGTGCTGCTGGTCTATAAATTGTATGTGTCCACTTCAGTATGTCCACTTAGAACCTGCTTGACTGGCTATGGGCAATCAAAGGTTAGTAACCGACCGCCATTAGATAAGCTAGCACAAAATGGATGGCCGTAGAAGTGTTGGAATTAGCAATGTGCGGTTGTCTTTACTTCTGCCGTGGTAATAACAATAAAGTTGTTTCTGGAGAAATATCGTGGCCGAAGTGTCGCCTCTAAATATTGATATTCATCCTGATTTGCTATCACAATTCACGCGGTCAAGAAAAGAACTACGTTCTACAGCCGTAGCCGCCATAGTTGCCGGACTTATATTTATCATCAGCTTTTTCGTAAGCCAGCGCTCAGCCCCGGACTTATTGCTGATGGCCACAGTATACATATCAATGCTCTTGTGCTTGTTTTCGTCGGTCCGAACGATAGTGTCGTCTATCGCATTGAAACGCCTGCGTGAAGCTAGTAAGCAGTTTGATGGGGCCAGTCAAAGAGAGCGGTCCTCAATTTTTTGTTGAGACAAAACCAATCACCGTAAGTGGGCGCGTTGATAGTGCGTCCCAGCAGCTTCTTTCAATTGAGAATGACACCATTCATTTGTGTCGAAAGTATTGAGCTTGCTAACTCTACGCCCGCTTGCGAGTGTCTTCTTTGCTTTGGCGCACACCTTTATCTGTGTCGTTGATAGCGCGACGCAGCGAAGCTAGAGCAGTTAGATTTGGCCAGATCACAGCTTTCATTTCTTCGAATTGGTACTCACCAATTTCGTGTTGATCATAGCGGCGGCAGACATCTTCCCAGAGTTGAAAGAGCGTCTTGGGGCAGCAAGTTTCGCGTGCCCGTTTTTGATATTCGAGTAGGTCAAAAGCTTCGATGGTCGTACCCTCCAACTGGTAAGCCGGGGCTTCTCTTCTTAGGATGCGTGCAAGTTCAACCCGTGTCAAGTAAGACTTCTGTATGATCGTTTTGTTCCGCCAAAATCTACTGACACAAGCTTTGATTGGGGGTTAGAGGAACGCTTGTGCACAGAGGGCTTTGCGACTCTTCGACCAGTTCGCCTAAATTTGATTCAGCAAAAGCTTTTTCAACTTGAGCAATAGCCGCCGACAGTCTCTTGTGTAGAGGGCAAAGGTTGAGGCCGTGAGATTTGATATCGAGAGGGCAGGTAGTAATTTTGTCTACCGGATCGACTGCATTAACGACATCAAGGATCGATATATCTTTTGGTTCTCTAGCTAAAACGAAGCCACCGCCAATGCCGCGTTGGGAGTTGACTAGTTTGCGTTTTACCAGTTGCTGCATGATTTTGCTTAGGTAGCCTGGTGGCACTTTTGTAGTCTCGGCTATAGCTTGACCAGTGGCGGCAGAATTTTGCATGGCCAGAAAGACCATTGCTCGTAAGGCGTATTCAGCAGTTTGAGAAATCATGGTTGCCTTTTCGTAAACAATACTACCTTTATATACACATTACCACGCCACGGGCGTTTGCGGCCTTGACAGGGCACCTTTAAGTGCTATTATGGACATAAAGGTATATTTGATGTTAATAAGCGAGGACAGGGTAATGAAATTCATTTGCACACTCTGTAATTATGTATTGGAAGAAGCTCAAGGATTGCCAGCTGGTGGCATAGAGCCAGGAACTAAGTTTGATAACTTGCCAGAAGATTGGAAATGTCCTGATTGCGCTGCTGCCAAGGAATACTTCCAGTCTTGCTCGTGTGTCAGTTTGCCGTTGTATGAAGCGACAAAAGTGGCACCGACACAGGCCCGTAAGCCAGCCCATACCTGTACATAAATTGTTTAGTTAAAGTGAACTAAGTCTGCATAGACCGAGAGGCCATAGGTGACTGCCATGAGAGATTTTAGGAGCGAAACAGTAGGAATGCTGGTGGCTGAGCAACCCCTTCGAGCGGCTGTCTTTGACCATTTTGGTATCGATTATTGTTGCGGCGGAAGGCAGACTCTTCTTGCTGCTTGCGAGCGAGGTGGTATTGCCCCTGATACTGTAATTGCTAGTCTTGTCGACAATGATGCCAAGGTTGAGGTTGACCAAAGCGCGCTGAATTGGCTCAATGCCAGCTTAACTGAGTTAGCTAATCATATCGAGCAAACTCATCACGTCTATTTGAAGAGTGAGTTGCCGCGACTTCAGGCTCTAGCTGACAAAGTTGCTAAAGTGCACGGGGTACGTGAACCAAGGTTGGTTAAGGTGGCAGCTATTTTCTCCGCAATGAGTGAAGAGCTCTTAGAGCATACTGCCAAAGAAGAGTTGGTTCTCTTCCCCTTTATGCGTTTACTTGATCAGGGTAAAGGCCGGCCTAATGCCCCGTTTTCTACAGTCGCTAAGCCTGTTACTTGTCTTGAGTCTGAGCACGATGATGCTGGTGCTGCGCTGATGCAATTGCGCCAATTGACCGATCAATACGTGCCGCCAGAAGGTGCTTGCGCAAGTTGGCAAGCTTTGCTGGCAGGGCTAGCGCACCTTGATCAAGATTTGCGCATTCACATACACAAAGAGAATTCGATTCTTTTTCCTTTGGCTGTGAAAACCGAAGCTTTAGCTCTTTGTTAGAAAGCACTTACGGAGTATCACAAGGATTATGACCATGACAATTACAGAAGAAACCACAGTTAAAGACATCCTCGAAGCCTACCCTGGTGCTGTTGTGGTCTTCGAAAATCACGGAGTTAGCGTTCCCTCGCAATGCGACGAAAGCATCTTAGATACAGAGCTTGGTATCTGCGATAGCATGTGTCATATTGATGATTTGGATGCGCTCATGCGCGATTTGCAGTTATTTGTTAACACTAAAACAGGAGCTTAGTTATGTCGTTGAACGTTGCATTATTGAGAGAGACTTTCGAGCGGGTTAAGGTAGAAAACGGTGGTGCTACGGCTCTCGGTATGGCTTTCTATAAAAGACTTTTCGAAAAGTATCCATCAGTAAAACCACTTTTCCATACTCCGCCTGAAGAGCAGCATAAAAAACTTGTAGCTTCTTTGGGGGCAATTGTTGGAGGTGTAGAGCAACCTGAGCGGCTTTTACCTTACTTGCATGCTATGGGCGTTCGGCACTTAAAATATAAAACAGAGAATGCTCACTATGGTGCTGTTGGTGAGAACCTTTTAGCCGTTCTTTCTGAACACCTCAGCAAAGAAGGCAAGTGGACTCCTGAGATGCACGAAACCTGGGAAGCTGCTATTGGTGTTGTAGCCAAGACAATGATTGAGGCTGCGGATAATCCAGAGGCTTTCAAAGAGGAACTGGGCAAGATGGGCTATGAGCCGGATGGCTTCCGTAAGAACGACAACGAGCCATGGCTTGAAAGAAACGCTACACCAGTCTAGTTGACAATTGAGTTGAACATAAGTGAGTGAGCGAGTGCTAGCATTTCTTCACTCACGTCATTAATTTCACCGGCGACCAAATACTAAGAGGATTTGTCTATGTCTTGGAGATGGAAGCTGTCAGTGCTTTTCGTTCTGATTGCCGGTTTTTCTACCCTGATTTTTATGGGGCACGAAACTACTAATCAAGCGCCACCGATACCAGACAGAGTGCTTGATTCAGCCGGTGCTGTGCTTTTCACTGGCAGCGATATTTTGGCCGGTCAGGGGGTCTTTCAGAAGTATGGCTTGATGGATGTCGGTTCGTTCTTTGGCCATGGTGCCTACAACGGCCCAGATTTTTCAGCCGATTATCTCCACAGGCAAGGCGAGATTGCCTTACAGCAAATGGCTCAGAAGCGCTTTCACAAGCCTTACGCCGAACTTGACAATGGTTCTCGCGGTGACTTAGAGAGTACGCTGCAGAAAGAACAGAAAGTTAATCGCTACGACGATCAAGCAAAGACGCTGACTTTTACTGATGGCCAAACAGAAGGCTATCGCCAGCTGGCTGCTTATTACGACACCGAATTTGGTGTCGGTCGAAAATTGCCTCTGCCCACTAACTATATTGCTGATCCGAACGAGCGTCTTCAGCTTAGTCGCTTTTTTGCTTGGGGAGCCTGGGTTTGCAACACCAATCGCCCTGGTAAAGACTATACCTATACAAATAATTGGCCTCCAGACAAGCTTGTCGGTAATGGCCCCAATTGGCAGATTTTCTTTTGGAGCGCCATGAGCCTAGTGATGTTGGTTGGAGGTATTGGGCTGACGCAATTCCTCCTCAGTGCCTTCCCCGGCTTGGGTTGGGCCCCGGACGGCAAGGGCATGGTAGACAACGTCAAGTCTTATCAACCATACCGGTCGCAGACGTCTCTCTATCCGTATTTCACTGTAGTCGTTCTGTTATTTCTGTTTCAAACTTTCTTTGGCATAGTCACCGCTCACTACATTGTCGAGAATGGTTTCTACGGCTTTGATATTCGCAGTATCTTCCCTTACAGCATCACTCGCAGTTGGCATTTGCAGTTGTCAATTTTTTGGATTGCTACAGCCTGGCTGGCGGCTGGAATGTTTATGGCGCCAATGCTATCGCGCCACGAGCCCAAGGGTCAGCATTGGTTAGTTAAGGCGTTGTTTGTGGCAATTCTCATTGTTGCCGTCGGCAGCATTGGTGGAGAATGGCTTGGCATCAAGAATATGCTCGGTAGTCTCTGGTTCTGGTTTGGGCACCAAGGTTGGGAATATCTAGAACTCGGTCGTTTCTGGCAGGCCCTTTTAACTGTGGGCATGGTGCTCTGGGCTTTCATTGTCTACCGCAGCATTAGTCCTTTACTCAAGGGCAAAGATCACGGCAGCTTGCCTTATATGCTGCTTTACGGCGTGATGGCTATACCGCTATTTTTTAGCTTCGGCATGATGTATCACCCGGGAACTAACTTTGCCGTCGCTGACTTTTGGCGCTGGTGGGTGGTGCACCTCTGGGTGGAGGGCATTTTTGAGTTGTACACCACAATTATTGTGGCCTATTTCTTCTGCAGTCTTGGTATGGTGTCGGAGAAATCAGCTCTTTCTGTCATCTATATCGATATTATTCTCTACCTCGGTAGTGGCATTGTTGGTATTGGACACCACTATTACTGGACCGCGCAACCGGCTATTAACATGGCGCTTGGTGCCATGGTATCGGCCTTGGAAGTTGTTCCACTGACGCTTTTGACTATGGACGCTTGGAAATTTATTGAGCTAGCCAAGGTAGACGGGTCGATCAAGAATTTTTCGCACTATTGGGCGATGATGTTTTTGATTGCCGTGGGCTTTTGGAACTTCCTCGGGGCTGGTGTTTTCGGCTTCCTCATCAATACACCAATTGTTAGCTATTACGAGCACGCTACTTACCTCACTTCAAATCATGGTCATGCCGCCATGATGGGTGTGTACGGCATGCTAGCTGTGGCTGCGGTGCTCTTCTCTACTCGCTATCTCATGACTGAGAATGTTTGGAGTAATCGCTTAGCTGGGCTTTCATTCTGGGGTTTGAATATAGGCTTGTTACTTATGCTGGTTCTCAATATATTTCCAGCAGGCGTGATTCAAATGATTGCCAGTTATGAGAACGGCTTCTGGTTCGCTCGCAGCCCTGAGTTTATTCATTCACAAGTGTTTCAGACTTTGACCTGGCTAAGAGTTGCTGGCGATCTCGTGTTTGTATTTGTTGGTGTTTTGCCTTTGGTTTTGCTTGTGGTACGCGGAATGTTTAGCCGCAGACCGGCGTGTGCGGAGCCGGTTGAGGCTGTAAAGGCATAGGGCTTCAAGAGAAACAGCTAAAACCCCGGCGGGCCCAAGTCTTTCGACTTGAGCCCGCCCCTTATCTGGAAAAATTGTTCGAACTGGGTTGTTAGTCTGGCGAGTAAGTGTCGCAATGCGGTACGGTTTCATAGAGGATGTTGTTTAGAGCCGATTTCAAGGCGTTTGACAAAGCTGCAAGTTTTGATTTGAGTTCATTTGCAAGGTTTGTAGGTTTTTTAGCCAGCGCTTTCTTTAGTGACTCGTCAGAGCGGGCCGGCTGAAGTTTGATCAAATCGATTTCGCTAAGATAGCGCACTTCGTTCAGGCTTATCTTTTGAAATGATTTGAGTTCAAGTACATCAACACGTGCCATGGGGGTCTTCCTCGTTGCTACCGTTTTGTTCGATAGTATGAGTTTATGTTCCAAATGTGGCAAAGTTGTGGAACTGAGAAAGTATTTTGAAATTAGAACGATATCGGTTTAGTTTTGGCTGGCGAATCCAAGTTAGAGCGATATCGGTTTAGTTTTGGTTGGCGGATCCAAGTTAGAGCGATATCGGTTTAGTTTTGGCCGGCGAATCCAAGTTAGAGCGATAACGGTTTAGTTTTGGTTAGCGGATCCAAGTTAGAGCGATATCGTTTTAGTTTTGGCCGGCGAATCCAAGTTAGAGCGATAGCGGTTTAGTTTTGGTTGGCGGATCCAAGTTAGAGCGATATCGGTTTAGTTTTGGCTGGCGGATCCAAGTTAGAGCGATAACG
>JAGOSY010000053.1 GCA_018062085.1 bacterium
ATTCGGCTTTTGAAATTTGTCGGTTGGTTGCGATTGCATTTCCGACTCACCCCATGACAATACAATCGCAAATGCGATTTGGCAAGTAAAACTTTTTCTGCCACAAGTCCGCCACAGTTAGAACACAAGTTCGCCACAAGTAGACAGAGAGCCAATCTTCGCCTACGACACCGGTCGGCAAGAACGAGAAGAATCGACACAACGCAGCACTATATATGGTGCCCGCCAACATTAACCAGTCTTCCTCTTTAATAGAAACAGACAAAGCGCCCCTCAGTTACATTGACAGCTCACCGCCAGATCTGATTTAATTCGGGCCCTTACTTTTCTAACTTTATTGGAGCCCCAATGTCTGGAATTCTTGACTCAAAGACGATTCTCGGACGCATACCTTATCAGGGCATTCCTACCTTCTGGCGCGCCGAGCACACTCAAGATCTTAGCGGAGCCGAATTTGTTGTCTACGGTGTGCCTTGTGACATAGAAATAGTCAATCGCCCAGGCACCCGCTACGGCCCACGCAGTATTCGCGAACAATCGCTGTTTGTCGGCTTCACCGGTATACACTGGCCCTTCGACTATGATCTTACACAAGAGTACAAGTTAATTGACTACGGCGATATTCCATTCTATCCCGGTCAAGTCGAGCAAATGCTTGCCAACACAGAAGAGCATGTTGGCTTAATGGCAGCGAGCGGGGCTGGAACACTCGGACTGGGCGGTGATCACTTAGTTGCCTATCCGGCTATCAAGGCTCACACTAAGCATCACGGCAAGCTCTCTCTCATTCACTTTGATGCTCACACTGACACCCACGAAGCCGAACACCTCAATCATGGCAGCATGTTCTGGTATGCCGCCAAAGAAGGTCTTATAGATCCAGAAACCTCTATTCAAATTGGCATTCGCACGCTCATTCCAGCTGATGACAAATTTGCGGTAATAACTGCCGACAAGTGTCTACACATGGGCGCTCAAGCCATTATCGAAAGAGTGCGCCAAGTCGTCGGTGATCGCAAGTGCTACGTCTCCCTTGATGTAGACGGCATGGACCCAGCCTTCGCGCCAGGCACAGGAACGCCCATGCCTGGCGGTATTACATCAGCAATGCAAAGAGAAATTCTATGGGGATTTCGCGGCCTAAATATTGTCGGCGGCGACGTGGTAGAGGTCTCACCACCTTACGATCCATCGCACATTACTGCCATTCTCGGAGCCACTTTGGCCATGGATATTCTCTATGCCATGGCCGAATCTCCCTACCGCCAATCTTGCAAGAAAAAATCTATCCTACAAAGTAGGTCTTGAATAAAAGCTATCACCTAGGTTTAAGGGCGAAAGCTGCAAGTTTGAGCTACCGTTCTAAGCCTCTAAGCGATAGCCAACGCCATGAATAGTACGAATAATAGAAGGCTGGCCTTCTACATCTATTTTCTTGCGCAGGCGCTTGATGCAAGTAGTAAGCGCGTCAACTGTGGCTTCTGACTCAGTTACCCAAACACGATTGAGCAGCGCCTCAGCAGCAAACACGCGATTGGGATTGCGCATGAGAAACTCGAGCAAGGCAAACTCTTTAGGCAAGAGTCTAATTTCTTCGCCAGCTTTCATCACCTGAAAATTTTGGTGATCAAGAGTGAGATGGGCAAACTTGAGCAAGTCTCCAACGTAACCTTCAGGGCGCCGCAGAAGGGCTCTCAGTCTGGCCGTTAGCTCTTTGCCGTGAAATGGTTTAGTCAAATAATCATCGGCACCAGCATCAAAGCCAGTTTCTTTATCATCGATAGTGCCTTTACCAGTGAGAACAAGCACAGGTGTAGTGCCACCGCGGCTGCGAAACTCTTTGAGAATCTCAATGCCTGTTACGTGCGGCAACTCCCAATCAAGAATAAGAATGTCGTATTCATAGACTTTGAGCATGTTCTGGGCTTCAGCACCATCGGTAACAATCTCGACTTTATGGTGCTCCATCACGAGCCAATCGCGAATCATCTTGCCCAGCGAAACATCATCTTCGACAATCAGAACTTTGGCCACATGAACCTCAAAAAGTTTGAATTTTACGGGGTATTTTAAACCAGAAGGTGCTACCCCTTCCCTCTTGCGAATCTACCCCAATTGTTCCACCATGACGCTCAACAATTGCTTTGCAGATAGCCAAGCCCAAACCGCTACCGCCTTTTACCTTGGCATCGTCGAGTTCGACCTGCTTAAATCTATCAAAAATTGCCTCACGCAGCTGCTCAGGAACGCCACGCCCCTGGTCAATGACATTAAACCTAATAGAATCAGGCTCTTCAGCGATTGCCAAGGTAACAGTGCCACCCTTAGGGGAAAATTTGATGGCATTAGAAACTAAATTGATAATGACCTGCACCAAGCGGTCACGGTCAGCAAAAATCTCTGGATTGCCATGACTAGGAGCCTCTAGCCTTACTCCTTGCTGTTCAGCAAAACCACGCACGGCTTGCATTGACGGCGCCAGAATGGCAGCAACTTGATAGCTTTCGCGCTGCAGTATTAGTTTGCCCGACTCCATTTTTTCTAGATCAAGCAGACCATTAACCAAACCAATCAAACGGTTAACGTTCGCTTCAGCCGCCTCTAAGTTTTCATGACCACTATCGCTAAGCTGACCATAGGCTTCAGCCTCCAGAAGGGAGAGAACCATCTGAATAGAGGTCAGCGGTGTACGCAAGTCATGGCTGACCATGGCGACAAAATCGCGCTTCATGCGGTCAACTTGCTTACGCTCAGTGATATCGCGAGCCACACAAAAAAGCGTTTTGTCAGCCTTAGACCAATGTGCCGACCAGGCAAAATCAACGCCACGACCGTCATGACAAATAATGCGATTTTCGAATGATCCGGTACCGCTGGGGCTGGCTACCAAATCGTCAATTGCCTTAAAAGTGGCTTTAATGTCATCCTCATGCACAATGGCATCAATGCCATCACCAATCAAATCTTCCTCCAGGTAACCCCAAAGCTTTGCCGCCGCAGGGTTTACAGCAACAAACCGCCCCTGGCGATCGAACGAGCAGATGACATCTTCAGCATTGTCGACAACCGCATGCTCTTTGCGTCTTGACTCTTCTAAGGCCGAAGCCATATCGCGAAAAGTGTGATCTAGCGTGGCAATCTCATCTCGACCAATCAATGGTGGACTAAGAGGCTGTTCCAACGCTAGACGCTTAGTATTGTCGAGCAAAACGTTGAGCCGCTTAGTGGTACCGCGATTAAAATAGAAAGCCAAACCAACAGCCAAGAGTACGTTAAACAACAGACCAACCGGCAAAATAATCACTAAGGCACGCCTGTAGCCAGCTTGAACAACCTTACCCTCGGCCAACACTCTAGTCTGGTAAACCTCAATTTCATCAATTGCCCCTAACAGCTGACTAATATCCTTGTCAGCATGCATCCACATTCGGGCAGCGCCAATCTTGCTGCCTAATTCAAGCTGACCCTGAGCCCTCTGAAGATTCTCAACAGCCCGAGTGAGCAAGCTAGTAATTCTTTCAACCGCTGCTTTTTCTTCAGGGTGATCGCGCACAAGAGGTTCGATAGCGCCAATCTCAGCCTGAATCTTGAAACGCGAAGTCTCAAAACGCTTCTTAAATGATGGGCTATCAGAAACGTGATAGAGCACGCAGGAAGAAAAGCGGTCAAGTAAGGCGGTCAGAGCAGCATTAACCCGACCGCTTACCTCCCGGGCATGGTTCTCACGTTCACGCTCTTTATCGACCGAGTAAAGCAAGGTGGCAAGACTAACCACAAAGATAATCTCGAAGGCCAAGGGAATGGCCACAAGAATCAATGCTTTTTTGGAGAGGCTTAAAGACATCTAGCTATTATTGCAAATTCGCGAATGCCAAAATTCTGCCAAAACTTTGCCCTGCTCCTGCCAACCCCTTTATTTATATTAAACACGTTGCCAGTGCAGCACTTAATAAAGAGGCCAAGATCATGAGCGCATTTGCCAAACAAGCAATCAACCTGGTACTAACCGCAGCAGTCTTGCTCGGAGTTTCTCTACCAGCCGAAGCTCAACAAAGAGTCGCTAGCGGTCTCAAGAACGGCCTACCCCCAACCACCATGGATAGCTTCGTCTACGAAGCTGGCGGACACGCAGAGCACATCTACGGTGACGAAGGCGTCAACGGCTTGCCTCCCTACATGGGCTTCAACAAGGCTCACCGCATCAATGCTGGCATCATGGATCGCCGCGATGCTGGCCTCACCACCGGTCATGGCAGCTACATGCCCGACGCTTCTGGCAACGACGAGTTCATCGCTCCTCCAGGCGAATGGGGCCAATCAGGCGCTAGAGGCCACTCATCCGCCAGCGGCTTCGCTGATGATGGCTTGCCTGTGGTCAACGGCGGCGGCAACAGCGGCGGCAATCCAGCAGACTACGGCCCACCCCCCGGCGAAGGCTACCAACCAGCTACCACTTGCGAAGGTTTCGTAGGCTGGTACAGCCCTGAAGAAGTTGCCCTGTCGCAAACTGACTTCCCTGCCGCCTTTGAACACTTCGTCTACAGCGGTCGCTACACTGGTAGCTGGCAGAATGCCATGATGATTCTCACTCTGCAAATGGGCAGACCACAACCTGGTTATGGTGGTTAAGGGCACACCAGCATGGCTGGTTGGAATCCAACGCTCAATTGGCGCTAGTCTCGATTTCACCAGTATTGTTCTGTTAGCGCTCTCACCTTGGTTCTTCAAATTCGTTTCGGCGAAACTAAACCCTGATGCCGTCGCTGGGATTATCCGAACAGACATAGTACTGCTGATAAGCATCGGCCTGGCGCTTTCACCCCTATCACTAATATATTTGCGCATTGTCTTTCACAAGATTATGCACTCACCAACACCGGGCGAGCTGATTTCTGGCTTTGTTAGTTCAACCAACTCCAGCGGGTTGCAAGGACTAATACAAGAAGCGAGCTATGGGCTGGCCCAATATTTTGCCATCTCGATAACTGGCGGCCAATCTCTGCTGCTGATCGCCATATTTTTATTCATGGGCACCCAAACTACTTTATTCATACAAAACAATTTTTTGACGCTTACTGCCGCCACAATACTCTCACTGATTCTGATGTCGAGAGTCTATTGGCCGCGCTCCAAAACTAACTATCAATCATTTCTCGACGATCAATGCAACGTGGTTGTTCAACGGCTGCGCTAAAACAACCTAGACTAGGCCCTTACCGCGACAGTGGTCCAAACATGGTTTTAGTGTAAGAATCAACAGCGTTCTTAAGCGGTTTTGCGGTGAAATAAGGAAACTGTTTTTTGATCTGCTCTTGCTCAGCTTTCGAGTACTGAGAGAACGGCAGCGGCAGCGAGATTTTGAGCAATCCCATTTTGCTCAACTGCATTACTCCAGCAAAAGAAATCTTCGTGTGCTTTATATATAAATGCTCCAACTTCGACAATTTCAAAAATAGTGGCACAGCCCTATCATCAATGGCCGAATTCTCATTAACGTCTAGAGCTCTTAGCTTAGTACATTTAGTCACGTGTTCTAGCCCACGCAACGACAAATTGGTGCGAGACAATTCTAAATTGCCCAATTGCGGAAACTCTTTCAAGTAACGCAAACTTTCATTGTCGATGGCTCCTTTGCCAAAGCGCAAAGCCTCAAGCTTTTTGCAGCCGCTTAGTTGACCCAAACACTTGCCAGTGACCATGGTCTCAGCCAAAGCCAAAGCCCTAAGCTCAGGCATGGTTCCCAGCTTAGCTAATCCGGCATCTGTGGTTTCAGACTTATCTAAATCAATGCCTTTCAAGCCAGACAGATGATGAACATACGGAATCAAGCGATCACTGACACTGTCATCAGCGTCAGTCATGGCAGTAAAACGCAGATTGATGTAATCAATTCCATCAGGGGGAAGCTTGAGCAAGCACTCTGGATGCAAAAAGAACTGCGCCCCGGGAAACATTTTCACCAGTTTATCCCGTGGCACTTTAACTAGGCCCCGAGCTTCACCTATGGGCAACACTTTACCTTTAGCACTCAACTCAGGATCTTTCTCCAACAAACCCAGAGTGCCTACCGAATACTCGGTGGGAAAAGGCAAGAGTCGCATTTCGCTGTGCCTATTTCCATGAGCAAATGAAGACTCGCCGACCACGAGAAACAGAATGAAAAGGATAAAGATATGGATTCCGAGGGCAGGGACTCCGAGCGAAAGGTTCATTTGCATAGGCGAACCACTCGATGAACCAATAACTTGAGTATATATTACGAATCGAGATCAAGCACTCTCGCCAGTGACAGTAGAGACCACGTGCTTGAGGTGATCGCACAAATAATCAGCGCAAATTTTTGGCTTTATATCTTGAATGGTGCACTGATGATTCTCCAGAAAGCGACAGGGATAGCCATCTTCCGCATCCATCACCACCCGCAGAGCAGGAAAGTGGTCGGGATTTTGCCAACAGGAGCGCTCAGGAAAAAGGCGGTGCCCCTCTTCGTACTCGATAAAGACAGCATCGTATTTGTATTTTTTGCCGAAGCGCAAATTCAATCTTGCTAGAAATTCTTTGGCGTCAGTAATTGGCCCCATAATCCAATCTCTGTCGCCCAAGGTGCAGCAGATACCAGCTTGACCAGTAACACCATAGCAACGGCGCTGACACGTGTAGTAAATAACACTGTCTCTAATTTCAGCTTTTGTCGGCGATTCAGACATGTCTTTCTCTCATCGCTAAGTGGCAGGAATAGCCAATCATTGTAACCGCACTGTCAGATTTATTGGAAACGCTTAAGGTAAATATGTCAAGATAGCCCGACAATGCTCCTTCCCCAAAGGAGTCAGCTGATGAGACCAGTAATAACTAGTTTCGCGCTCTTTACTGCCATATTTGCTGCGCCGCTTGCGGTCAGAAGCGAACCTGGCCACGACTTTACAGGCATGGCAGACTACTACCACCATTCACTTTATGGCAAGAAGACAGCCTCCGGGCAAGTCTTGGCAAAACACCTCTATACAGCCGCCCACAGAACCCTTCCCTTCGGCACCCACGTGCATGTGAAAAACCACACCAACGGCCGCAGCTGTGTGGTCGTCATCAACGACCGCGGACCTTTCACCAAGAGCAAGGTAATCGACCTCTCCCACAGTGCAGCAACCGAGCTAGACATGATTAGCGCCGGCACTTGCAAAGTAGGTTGCACAGTTGTACCAAAACCCGATGTACCAAAACCCAATATAGCAAAAGTCAATGTTTCAAAACTGAATGTGCTCAAACCTGCAACCGCTGCAACAAAGGCTGAAACACCAATAAAAATCGCCTCTACGACAAAATCCAAACCAGAGATAGTTGAGAGCAAGCCTGAGCCCGAGATCGCCTTAAAACAGGCCATCGCCATGAAGCTCACAAAAGCAAAGCCAGTGGCGCCCCTTGAAACCGCTCAAAAGACCGGAACCGACGAAAACAGCGCCGAGCTAGAGGGCGCCGAGCCAATTAAATGGACTGAAGTTCGGTAATAATTATCAGCCCCACCCAAGAACACTGAGGCCTCCGCCTTTACAACCACTTGCCGAAGCCGCTCAGAGATGGCATAAACTAAGTGGAACAAGGGGGGAATATGATCAAGAAAACCGGCATTACCCTAAAAAATGTTCCAGACATTCCCGTCCTTCACCAGATGCTGTCACAGTCTCTCCAAAAGCCTGGCGAGAAGCTTGTCGCCACTTGGCGCAACAACGAGAAATTGCTTTTTACCCTCGAACTGGTCTGCTCGCTCAAAGACAGAGACCCTCGCTGGCTTTTGATTTGCGAAAAAAGTGGCAAACGCAGCGTTATCTTGCAAATCAGCGGCCATGATGTGCTGTTGATTTACAAACAAATTTCTACAGCTGCCTCCTCAGCCCACGAAGTCGTTTCTAGGGCAGAAGAAGCTGAGAATGCTATACGCCTTGCCAAGTCTAGCGACAACCATCCGGCCCTAACTAAGTCAGACATGACTCTCAGTGCTTCAGGAGGTCAAGGCGGAGGCAACCCTGCCAATCAGGCCCTGAGCGCCCCAAGCGCTCCAGCAAAGCCACCATCTAGCACGTCGGTCAATATCACAGCGCCAGCTCGCACAAGACAGCTGCCTTTTGCCCTGCTAGGAAAAATTGCAGAAATTTCGCTGCCAAAACTTCTGCAACTAATTAGCAGCGAAAAAATGACAGGACTTCTGCAACTTGAAGAAGAAGGTAATACAGCAAGTCTCTTCATTCAGGAAGGTCATCCTATTGAAGCAAAATTATTAGACACCGAAGGTGAACTAGCCGGTGACAGCGCCTTTGCCGAAATCATGTATTGGACAGAAGCCAACTACACCTTCAAAGTAGGTGCCATCACCAGTACACGCAATTTAGTCAAATCATCAGAGATACTACTTGAGCACGTTCGGCCCCTAGCTCAAGTTTTAGAAGAATTGACAAAGCGAGGCATGACAGCCGATTCGGTCTTTAAGCACGCCCATCAGAATCTCACTGGTGAACAATTTACTGCCAAAGCCACTCCTGATGCGCCAGTAGACATGGAGGCCCTCGCCTCACTATACCTTCGTCTGGATGGCGACAGCACTATGTCTGATTTGGAAAATGTGCAAATCTTGCCGCGACCGCTCTTGGTTAGGTCAATTCACCACCTTATTGCCTGCAACATTATTACTTTCGTCAATAAAGTAGAAGCTAAGCCCAATATCAAACCAGTTATAAAACCTGCTACCCAAGCCACTGTAGCAAAATCGCCTCACCCTGATAAAGCCCAGCATCCAGACAAGACGCCGCTGCCACCACAGCCACTTACCCCACAACAGTTGCGGGCTCAGGCTCAGTCTGCGCCAATGGCTCAACCGGCCCAACCGGCCAGACCAGCTCCAATGGCTCAACCGGCCAAGCCAATTCCACTAGCTCAGACAACCCAGCCAGCTAAGCCAATTCCACTGGCTCAAACAACTCAGCCGGCCAAACAAACACCCGTTTCACCCTTAGCCCAACCAACAAAATTAGGCCCACTAACCAAACCTGTCGTTAAACCAAAGAACATAGATGGTGCGGCAATTCAGTCTGTGATGATGAGCCTGCGACGAGAAGACACTGGGCTTTTCATTCACCCAGCCTTTCTCTACTTCTTAGAAGAAGAATTTTTCCGCATCTATCGAGCCAAGGGCGCTATGTCTATTATTATTTTCGAGATACGCGAAGTAGTAAAAGTAGACGGTGCAGTGCGTCGCAAGCCTCTACCAACTGAGGCTATTGCCGATGCCACAATTCGCATCAACAGCAAGAAGCGACACACTGATGTTGTGGCGCACTACGAAGCCTACGACTTTGGCATTCTCCTACCTAGCACCAAATCTAGTGGCGCCAATGTATTTGCACAAAAAATCATTAAAACTCTATTGGAAAAACCGCTAGCAGGCACAGAGGGCAAGCAGCTTTCTTATGCTTTCGGCTCAGCCAGCATTCCGGAAGACTTTACCGATATAAACTCACTACTGGGTGCAGCAGAAATGAGCATGCACTATGCTCGTGATCGCGGCGAACAAATCATATTCTTCAAAGATCTGCTGGTTTAGTGCTTGGAAGGCACGCCTGGAGAGAGCGAAACAGAAGACACCGCCGATGACGAAGAACCATTGAATCAATGGCTAGACGAGCCCTAGGTTATAGTAGTTAACTACTAGGCCCCTGAAGTCAACAACGCCAGCTGGTTATGGCAACTGATTAAAGCGAACCAGCTCCTACCTATGCTGGAGAACGTCGCTACCACGCTCCAATCACTAACTATCTACTCTGACAACACAATTATCCCGCTACCCAAGCGAGGCTTTGCTTCCGCTGAGCAATTGACGCTACATAGGCTTCATGCTAATTGGCTATTGCTATTCATGGTCTATGCTCTGCATTCTTGGTGAAAAAACAGGCGGTGAATTCAACAAGATACTATTATTTTCGCATGCACCACTTATAATACCAATATTCCTTATACACGCCAGCGTCATCTTCGAACAAAGAATTGAACGGCTACGCGAACTAGTAAACCTAGACTTACCAGTTTACATAACCTTCTCAAATGACGAACTTGCTATTCACTTTAGATAACCGTTCAAAGGAAATATACGTTGAAAACATACTGCGCACAAAAATCAAAAGACACGAAGAATGGAGTTAAGCATCAGTGAACGGTCTCTACAAGCAACTCCATAAAAGTCTGATCGCCACCCTTGTCGTCGGTACGCTATCCCTAGCAATAGAACATCTACCAGAAGCAAGCGCAGCCAGTCAAATCGAGATTCAATATCGTCGAGCGCAGCAGCTAATCAACCAAAAGCACCTCGCAGAAGGGCAGCAGATTCTTATAAAACTTTGTCAAAGCCAGAGTGCTCCTGTTGAAGCACTAGCTTTGCTTGCTTTCACATTTTTGGCTGAAGAAAAAACCATCACAGACGAACACTTACTAGAGTGCGAGAAGCTGGCGAACCGGGCGATAAAGAAAGATCCTGAATGGGGAACGGGCTACAAGATACTGGCTCAAGTGAGCAATTTACAGGACAAACCCGCCCTGGCAATTAGCCAAAGCAATAAAGCTCTAAGCGTCAAGAAGCCTGATATAAAGGCCTACCTTCAACGTTGTCTCGCCTATGAGGCGCAAGGCAAGCACAAAGAGGCCTTGATTGACATCACGATTTACACAGAAAAGCACGATTCATCAGCTGACATGTTCAACTTGAAAGGCTCTGTTCTAGTCAGTATGAAACGCTATGACGACGCCATTGCTGCCTACCGCATGTCACTAAAAAAAAGGTTTAACGATTGGACTATTTACCGCATTGTCGACTGCTTTGAGCAACAACATCAATATGACAAGGCCGCTGAAGAGCTTTCAAGTCTGATCAAAGTCAATGCTGCTGATGCAGAAGCATACCAAACACGCGGCCGCATGCAGGGGCTAGCAAAGCACTATAAAGCGGCTATCGACGACTACACCGTGGCGATCAAACTAGAACCCAACGGACGCTTTTACAAAGAGCGTGCAGCACTCTACCAATTGACTGGCAAGCAGAGAGAAGCAGCTGAAGATCTAAGAAAAGCCACGATTGAGGACAAGTCGCAGTTTTAGAGCGACCTGGGCAGATTCTACTTGGCAATCAAAGAATGAAGTAGTACACTGTACTACAAGCGCGAGAAAAGCCCATGAGAATAGACCCTGAAGCCTTCAAACACGGCAAAAGTGCGGAAGAAATTGAGTTTGTCTTTGCTTCGTATCTTACTGAATGGTTTGAGATTGGCTTAAGCGAACGAGGCAACGAGCGCGCAATGTTGGTTGGATTTGACTCAGATGGAAATGCGATGGAGATAGGTGTGGAACTTATACCAAGCGATGATGGCGATGATGAAGTCTATTTCTTCCACGCAATGAAAGCTACTCCGGAATGGAAAAAGAAATATAGCGAAAGGCGCAAACATGGCTAAAGACGAAGTATCACCTAGAATGAAAAAGCTGCTCGAAAAGGGTAGAGAGCAAGCTCGACAAAATGTAATCGACAGAGGCCTCGTGCAATTTCGTGCCGACCCTCAAATGATGGAGCAACTTCTTCAAGTCTCCGAAGAGCGCGGCATACCGCTCGGTACGCTACTTAGAAGCTGGATCAAAGATCGCTTGCTAGAAGATGCAAAAGCAGCAAAAGAAACCGACACTCTAAGAAAATGGTGCCAAGAGATTACGGTAAAGCTTGATGCAATGCATGACTCGCTAGGCGAACTCCAAGGGAAACCAGAATCATCCAGCAGCGGTATTAGTTACACACATTTGACTGGCGATTGCCAGACCAGAGCAACCTTAGTGGCGTTGGCGGAAAAAGTCTACGGTGTAGATCCAGCAAAGGCAAGTGCAGCTGCCGATATATACCTGCGCAAAATAGGCGTATTGCAAAGCAAAATTGAATCTGCGGTAAGGGAAGATGTTCATTCGTTCGAAATAGCCACAGCAATTGCTGCATTGGCGGATTCAATCGAGGAATAAGCGCACAAAATCTGTCAACCTATTCGTTCTTTCTCTAGCCACTCTCTAGCGGCTTGTTCTGTCTGAGATATTTCATCGGTCATTGGGTCATCGTAGAGCGAATCG
>JAGOSY010000003.1:0-13114 GCA_018062085.1 bacterium
GCTCCAGCATTAGCTCCAGTTCCCGCATTAGCTCCAGTTCCGGCAACACCGGAAGCAGCGCCAGTACCAGCGGCTTGTTGAGCGTGGGTCCCAGCTCCTGTTGTCGTTCCAGGTCCGGCATTGGCTCCAGTTCCGGCATTGGCTGCGGTTCCAGCATTCGCTGCAGTTCCGGCATTCACACCGGTTCCCGCATTAGCTCCGGTTCCAGCAACACCGGAAGCAGCACCAGTACCAGCTGCTTGCTGAGCATGAGTTCCAGCCCCTGTTGTCGTTCCAGCTCCGGCATTGGCTCCATTTCCGGCATTGGCTGCGGTTCCAGCATTCGCTCCTGTTCCAGCTCCGGCATTAGCTCCAGTACCGGCATTAGCTCCAGTGCCAGCATTAGCTCCGGTTCCCGCATTAGCTCCAGTTCCGGCAACACCGGAAACAGCGCCAGTGCCAGCTGCTTGTTGAGCGTGGGTCCCAGCCCCAGTTGTCGTTCCAGCACCGGCATTAGCTCCAGCTCCGGCATTAGATCCGGTTCCTGCATTAGCTACAGTTCCTGCATTAGCTACAGTTCCTGCATTAGCTACAGTTCCTGCATTAGCTCCAGTTCCAGCACTAGCTCCAGTTCCAGCGTTAGCTCCGGTTCCTGCATTAGCTCCAGTTCCGGCAACACCGGAAGCAGCGCCAGTTCCAGCTGCTTGTTGAGCGTGGGTCCCAGCGCCTGTTACCGCTCCAGCTCCGGCATTGGCTCCAGTGCCAGCGTTAGCTCCTGTTCCAGCATTGGCTACAGTTCCAGTATTAGCTCCGGTTCCTGCATTTGCTACAGTGCCAGCATTCGCTCCGGTTCCCGCATTAGCTCCAGTTCCGGCAACACCGGAAACAGCGCCAGTGCCAGCTGCTTGTTGAGCGTGGGTCCCAGCTCCTGTTGTCGTTCCAGCTCCGGCATTAGCTCCGGTTCCTGCATTAGCTACAGTTCCGGCATTAGCTACAGTTCCAGCATTCGCTCCGGTTCCAGCATTGGCTCCGGTTCCGGCATTCGCTCCGGTTCCCGCATTCACACCGGTTCCCGCATTAGCTCCGGTTCCAGTATTGGCTACAGCTCCGGTGGCAGCAGAAACAGTTCCAGCACCAGCAGCTTGTTGCGACAGATTGCCGCTGCCTGTATTTGCGGCAGTTCCCGTACTCACCGCAGGTCCAGCATTAGCTCCAGTTCCTGCATTAGCACCAGTTCCAGTATTAGCTCCAGTTCCGGCATTCGCTCCGGTTCCTGCATTGGCTACAGTGCCAGCGTTCGCTCCAGCTCCGGTGGCAGCAGAAACAGTTCCAGCACCAGCAGCCTGTTGCGACAGATTGCCGCTGCCTGTATTTGCGGCAGTTCCCGTACTCACCGCAGATCCAGCATTAGCTCCGGAGGCACTAGCGACAGTCCCAGTGCCAGCAGCCTGCTGCGATAGGTTACCACTACCTGTATTCGCTCCCGTTCCGGTATTCGCTCCCGTTCCGGTATTCACGGCTGCTCCGGTGTTAGCTACAGTTGCTGTATTAGCATTAGCAGGTAACGCAGAGACATTCGCTGAACCTGTGGCTTGCTGGGCTAAGTTACCGCCAGCCGTATTAGCAGCTGACGTAGAGCCAGCAGATGTACCGATAGGCTGCCCAGTTGAGAGATTCCCGCCAGAGGAGGTAGTAGTCGATGGTGTACTACCAGCATTGACTATGACAGGAGTAGCAGTGTTGGTTGATGTATTTCCTGACGAAGTGGTGTTAGAAGGAATAACACCTCCAGCAATGCCGGTATTAGCCACAGGAGCTTTAGCGGCTTCCACGGCAGCAGCAGGAACAGTTTCACGACTGACCACTTGGGTGCTGTTCACAGGAACAACGGGGATCGGCGCGGCAGCCACCTTGCCAGCATCAACGGGGGTAGAACCACCTACGACGGGCGCAGTCACTATACGCGAAGGGTCCGTAGTGTTGCGAGCTTGGCTGCTATCAACTGGCACTGTGCGATTGTCAGTTACAACCGGTGGTGTCACCCGAGTATCTACCGCAGGGGAGACAACAGGAACAGCGGCTGGACTTCTGTTCTCTACAGTAGTAACCACTGGAGACACAACCACAGATGAAGCTGGAGTAGAAACTCTCTCAACTGTTTGTTGAACAGGAGCTCTTTCAGGAGTTGCTACAACCACTGCAGCTGGCGCAGGAGCAGAAACGACTTTGTCACCAACCGGCGGAGGTGGCGGCCCCGACGCTTTCGACGAATCGACAATAGGTGATGAAGTAGTCCTGTTATCGACTACCGGCGTTGGTGTAGTCGTCGTCTTGTTCTCGCCTACAGGTGTTGGTGCAGTCGTGGTTCTATCAACTACCGGCGTTGGTGTAGTCGTCGTCTTGCTCTCGCCTACAGGCGTTGGCGCAGTCGTTGTTCTATCGACTACCGGCGTTGGCGTAGTAGTCGACTTACTCTCGACAGGTGGGCTGGTTGGCTTTGGCTCCACATAAACAGGCTTAGGTTCGGGAGGAGGAGCCGTCGGAGTTGCAACCTTAGCAACCTCTGGCACTTTGGTAGTCTCTGTGACTCTAACTGGCTCTTGCGTTTTAACTGGCTCTTGCGTTTTAACCGGCTCTTGAGTTTTGACAGTCTCTTGACGCTTAGCAAGCTCTTGGGCCCTAGCTGCCTCTTCTACCTTCGCGGCAGCAGCGGCATCTCGTTTCTGCTCAATTGTTCTGTTATCGGCAGTTGGCAGAATGACGATCGGCTCAGTCGGCTTCGTTTTAGGTGCTTCAGCTACTGGAGCGGGAGCTGGAAGCGGCTTCGGTGCACTCGTGTCAGGATGAGCATCGGGAGACGGTGTCTTGGCAACCGGCGGAACTATTGCACCAACATGACCAAGGTATGCACCATTAGAAGCATAGAAGTCCTTACTACCATCGATTGTATTCGTGACCGTCTTGCCGTAGGCATCAATGACAGTTTGTGAATGATTGGCCGCATCCTTAATAGTGATAACGCCGCTTGGATCGATTTTAATTGTTTGCCCAGTAGCAATATCTAGTTTGTTATTACCAGAATCAGTAATAGAAACAAGCTTGCCGCTGGCGTCATACTGCAAAGTGGTTTTTAGAGGTGGTGCACCACCATCAGCAATGCTATTTATGTGACCGGTCTTTCGATCGATCTCAATAATATTACTGATAGCGCCATTAGAATAATTAGTCTCGGTGACCGTTCCTCTGCTAGTTACGACTTCTTTGCTAACAACTCCATCAGCGCCACGGAATGTCTCGGTTGAACCACCCCAAGGGTTGGCAACCTTAGTGTAAGTGCCATCAGCACTAACCCAAGTCTGTTTACCAGTGGCGGCATCAAAGGTTATCTCACCTTTAAATGCGCCGGCAGGATCAATCTTCAACGTACCATCGGCAGCGGTCGTAGACTTCTGCCAGGTTCCATCAGCTGTTTTCTCTAGTACACCGTCTTTTGTTATTATCGCTGAAAGCTTGCCACTCTGGTCGTAGGAAAAAACTGTACCTTTAATGTCAGACTGCGCAACGAGATGACCGCTGGCGTCAGTTTTGACGAAACGACCGTCATTGCCGAACGTAGTTACGAGACCATTGGAGTCAACACTTTTCGCAAGACCATTGTCTCCAATCTCTATTTTCCCACCAACAGTATTCATCTTGGTGGTGGTTAAACCATCTTTGCTGGTGAACTCAATTCCAGTCACAGCACCTGATTCATCACGAGTGTAGGTATACTTACTGCCATCAGGATTAGTGACTCCAACGACATTATCATCCTTGTCTTTACGCACTTCTGAATGGTCATAATTAACGCGAGTATGGGTGTACTCGCCACCTTCTGTGGAGTTCTTCCCCTCCCACTTAAAGTTAGGATTGGCTGGATTAACCCAGCTAGCTACACCGTTTGCATCAGGCTCGCCGACCCGAGTCCATGTGCCGGTCTTGTTGGTTACTTCGCTGAGAACCCCGTTGGCGTCATATTTAAAGCTGTATGTAGTACCACCAGGAATAAGCTCAACAATTTGCGTTAACTGATCTTGCTGGTTATAGGTCTTCTTCTCAGTGCCATCTGTGACTATGCGCATACCCTGAGCATCAATAACGGTATCAAGCCCTTTGGAATCTTTATAGCTAACACCGCCGTCAGACAAGGCACGCAAACTGCTAATGGTTTGATCGCCGTTCTTGTAAGTGCCATCAGCCTGACGCTCCCACTGTCCGCTCGGCAAGCTAGCCTTAGTGAGAACACCATCTTTATATTCGAAGGTAGAAACCCCACCGTGAGCATCAACTGACTTAATGACATTGCCATCTTTGTCAGTGGTTACCGAAACTGGATTGAGATTGGCATCGGCCTTAAGAAGTACATCTTTGCTGCCATCAGCGCGCTGAAGTTCAACACTGCCGTTTTGTTTGGTGTAAGTAATGTCTCCTGTCTTGGCGTCGATCTCAACACTCTTGAAGGTCTTACCAGAATCTTGAAGTGCACCGTCAGGAGGGTTAGCAGTAAAGACTTTCGGATCCTTTGGATATGAGCCGTCAACATTGGGCTCAAGGAGCTTCATTCCAGTGCGCTCGCCTTTCTCATTGTAAGTGAAAGTAGCAATCTCGCCATTCGCTCCCCAAAGGTCGGTGAGCTGCCCTTTAGCGTTGTACTGCCTAACTGCACCATCAGCATACTCGTTGCGACTGCCATCAGGAGCATTAGCAATAACGGTGCCATCCTTCAGGCGCATCATCATTGTGCCATCGGTAGCATTGACGCTGATCGCTTCCATGTTCTCTCTAGGTCCAGTCCAAGTGCCATCGGCATTGCGCTTGAAAGTACCAAGTGGACCGTCACTCTCAATGACCCTGTTGTTGGCGTCATACTTGTAGGTAGTGTCTACGCCATCGGCATTGGTGACCTTTATGACATTACCAGCGGTATCGCTATAAGTCTTAACGGCATTGGGCTCAGTGCCAATAATCTTGTCAACGCGGCCATCTAAATGTTGTGTTGTCTTTGAACCATCATTGAGAACATAAGTGATGTCTCCCGTCTTGGCATCGACTTCGACATTCTTATACTTCTTACCGCTATCGGTCAATGCACCATCAGGGCCGTCAGCCTTAAAGGTCTGAGGGCTATCTGGATAGAGACCTGTTTTCTTGTCTGGCTGCCAGACATTGATCTCTGTACGGTTACCATTGGCATCGTACTTAAAGCTAGTGTAGTCGCCGTTTGCTGACCAGAGCTCAGACAATTGACCTTTGGCATCATAGCTCTTAGTAGAGCCGTCGCCGACTTCTACCCTACTGCCATCAGGGTTACCTTGAACCGTCAAACCATCTTTACCAGCGATGATGGTAGCACCATCAGATGGTCTCACGCTAACAGATTCAACGTTTCCGAGAGGCCCTGACCAAGTGCCATCAGCATTTAACTTGTAGGTTCCAAGAGGGCCAGTGGTCTCGACAAGCGTATTCTTCTCGTCGTATTTGTAAGTAGTTTCGACACCGTTCGAACCAGTGACCTTAACGACATTGCCCGAAGCATCAGTGACAATATTTGTTTTACTACCATCTGGCGCGCCATCAATTTTTGTACCATCTCTAAAAGCAACAGACACAGAGCCATCAGCGGCTCTAACATTGATAGACTCAACATTACCAAGAGGGCCATCCCAGGTTCCTTCAGCATTGCGCTTAAAGTTGCCCATTGGTCCATTAGTCTCAACCAAAGTATTGTTAGCATCATATTTATAAACCGACTCAACGCCAGAGGCGCTTGTCACTCTTACGATATTGCCAGCGGCATCACTGTATGTCTTAGTGGCATTTGGTTCGATACCGATAGTTTGCTCAACTCGACCGTCTAAACGCTGTAAAGTCTTAGAACCATTATCAAGGTAATAAGTGAGATCACCGGTCTTGGGGTCGAACATAACATCGGCATATTTGTAGTTAGCATCGGTAAGCGGACCGCCAGGATACTCAGCAATAAATGTCTCTGGTTTATCCGAATACTTACCGGTTGCTTTATCAAACTTGAATACATTTATCTCAGAGTTGTTGCCATCTTGGTCATACTTAAAGGCAGTGTAATCACCATTGGCTCCCCACATTTGGCTGAGCTGCCCTTTCGCATCGTAGCGCTTTACAGTGTCATTGAAGTACTCAGTTCTGCCACCATCGGCAGCACCATCAATTTTAGTACCGTCTTTCAAAACCATGGCCATCGAGCCATCAGTAGCTCTAACATTAATAGACTCTACATTGCCGCGCGGTCCAGCCCAAGTTCCATCAGCGTTGAGTTTGTAGTTGCCGAGCGGTCCATTGGTTTCAACTATCTTATTTTTATCATCATATTTGTAAGTAGTATCAACGCCATCGGCGCTAGTTACTTTAACAATATTACCGGCAGTATCACTAAAGGTCTTAGTGGCTTTTGGTTCGATACCAATCACTTGATCAAGGCGACCATCTAAGTGCTGAACATTCTTAGAGCCATTGTCCAGAACATAGGTGACATCGCCTGTCTTGGTATCTACATCGACACTCTTATACTTTTTACTTGCATCATTCAGCGGACCACCCGGCGTATCTGCTTTGAACGTCTGAGCCTGTTCAGCATACTTGCCAGTGACCGGATCTTTTTGCCAGAGGGTCATCTCTGTGCGATTGCCCTGTTCATCATACTTAAAGCTTGAGTAATCGCCCTTCGAACCCCACATCTCAGAAAGTTGCCCTTTGGCATCGTATTTTCGAGAAGAACCATCGCTATCAAATTCAGTGCGACTTCCGTCGACTCTGCGCTTGAGAGTGCCGCCATCGCTAAAGTCGAATAGAACGCTGCCGTCGCTAGGGTCTACTTGAATTTTGGCAACCTTATCGCGGGGGCCAGTCCAAGTACCATCGGCATTTTTCGTGAAGGTCCCCATAGGTCCGACAGTCTCAGTCAGCTGATTCTTACTGTCGTATTTAAAGCTAGTTTCTTCACCGCTGGCGCTAACTGTTTTTACGGTGTTGCCAAAGCTATCAAGCTCTCGGCGACTATTGCCAGGTTTGGTAATGACAGTGCTGCCATCAGCTTGCCGAGTCTGATGACTACCGTCAGCCAGTTGCATTTCTATTTTGCCATCTTTGTCGAGAGTCAGTTCCTTTACGCTAATGGCCTCGCCACTCTTGTCTTTCCCCTCCCAAGTATTGGTCTCGGGGTTAAACTTGAGATTGCCAGAAGAGCTAGTAATTTCAGAGAGCTTGCCGTCTTCGCCATACTTAAAGTCTGCGACTTGTCCTAGACCATCCTTAGTGGCAATTACACGACCCTGTTCGTCGCGAAGAGGATAGATAGCAACTGGCCCCATTTCAGTAGGCGCATCAATAGTTCTCTCGACCTTCTCCGATATCAGAGTTACTTCTCTAGTGGCTACTGGAGGGGAAAAATCTTCGACTTTAGCATCACGAACTGGCACTGGAGAAGAGGTAGACTCAACGCCCGTGACATTGCCCATAGCATCATAAGTTATGGCGGAACCAGTAGCCGGCGTATCACTCTGTGGTATTGGTTTAGCGATAGCAACCGGCTCTGAAGTAGGCGCTGCAACGGCCACCTCAGTCAAAGGCGCTGAACCAACAGTATCGTCACCGGTTAAGGGCGGAGCACCAATATCTACAATCACTACTCTACTAGTATCCACTGGCACAGTTGGTTTGGCTGGTACCACCAGCGATGCATCACCAGGTTGGCCACCGGTAGCGTCTGCGTAGGTTACACGCGGTTCAAATGACTCATCGCCTTTCGATATCGGCGGTAAGCCTGGGTCTAATGACTGTTGACCACGAGCGACGGTCTTACCGTCTGTGCCAGTAGTAAGTGGAGCCGAACCGTCGTAAGTGTAAGAAGAAGAAGAAGAAGAAGAATTGCTAGCCTTTCGCATGGCCTCTTCAGTGGCTAACCTAATTAGCTCATCGTTTGATTTAACTGTACCAGTTTGATCGCCTGGAAGCGCCGAATTGGTGCCACCGAGATCGATCAAACTATCGGTAGCAGAAGAACCATAAGGAGGTGCATAGCTAACGTATGAAGAGTCTCCATTCGCGCCCATCAGCGGCGGTGGCGAAACTTCATATCCGACCTTAGTGGCTACATACGATGTCGGTGGCTGGTCTAAATCGGTCGGCTCAAACCTGTCGGCTTCAGACTGAGTAGTACGGTCACCACTCACTGTTCCGTTACTCAAAGTCACTGCTATTTGTCTATCGTCAACTGACGGGTGCTCACCCGTCTCAGTCGCTACAGGTTTGACTTCAACAGGTACAGGTGTCGTGGTTCGCACACCATCTCTTCCTGTGACAATGACTTCTGGCTTGTTCTCCTCAGCCGGTGAAGAGGTTGTCGTTCGAACACCATCTCTGCCGGTCACCGTGACTTCGGGCGGGTTGACATCAACAGGTACGGTCGTCGAAGTTCTCACGCCGTCTCTGCCTGTCACGACAGTCTCAGTTCTAGCGCCGCTGCCACTAGTATTTGCAGTATCTGTCTTCCTTGCATTTGCGGCAGGCTCTTCGATTGGCACTTCAACCATGAAGCGCTTGCCGTCCTTGCCAACTTCTACTAGCTTGGTAGCTTGTGTCTTTGTCTCAGTAGTTTCGACAGAAGTACCACCAGAGCCAATTTCCATCTTAGGTAATTCGCTGACATCGGTGCTCTTGAGCACAGCAGCATCATGGGCCTTGAGAGCAACGGCCGTCTCAGCTTTGTCTTGAGAACCCAAACCAGACTTGATGGAAGAGTCTTTGGCAGCAACAGGTTCAAGCACGCCATCGAGTTTCTTCTCTGCCGTCTCCGCGGAAGCGACCTGCTCAGGCTTTTTTTCGTCTTTTGCTTCAGTACTATCGGCCAAAGTAACAAGCTCCTTGAGAGGCGTTCACTATATCTCTTATCTTTCTATGCACTTTTAAAGCAGCCAATTAACGACTTGCCGGTTTCCAAGCAGAACTTTTTATCTGCCCATCAATCATCTAAGTTGCGTAGTAAGCCTTTTCTCGCGGTCTCGGTGGTGCGCCCAAAGTAAGCACAGCGGAACCAAGATTAAGGACCACTAATATATAACTAACTGCACCTTAGAAACTGTTACCTGGGCAACAATTGGCCAGATATGACAGCCGCTAAGCGCCAAAAATGGGCAATTTAATATTAATTCCGCAGATTTACTGGGCCAAGCCGAAGCTAGTTAACCGGCGGACCGGTTTTTGGACCATTCATTTGCGCAACAAAGTTGTGACAATAGCGCTGCCAGTTATTCACTAAATCGTTATCGGCAAGCTCTTGAGCAGGTGTCGGTGGAAGATCCATCTTTACTGATTTCTTCCGACCACCGCCAATGTACTCATGACGAACTGCCATGTGCGGGAAGACTTCGTAAAAGATCACTGGATACCAGATTTCATTGAGCAAGAGTTCAAGTTGCGAACGGAAAACGCCCACTGTGGGGTCCCATTTCATTGTCGATTTCACCAATCGAACACTGGGGTCAAGCTGCCAAATGAAACGGTCACCAGCGTCAATAGGTGGCTGGTCAAGTGCAGTTCTCAACTGACTTGATTGTGCTCCGGCGCCAGCCTGAATTTGAGAAATAACTGGCACGGCGCTCAATACCGGATTTGTATCAGTCTGAGAACTAGGCTGCAAATTAACAGGCGCGGCGGCAGTTTTAGTGGGCGCACCCGGAAGAGCGGAAAGTTGAGGCAGCACCGGCTGCGATACCACTGTTTGCTGTTGCCCTAGTTGCGGAGCTTGAGGTTGAGGCGGAATCGAACTCTGAGCGAGGCTAGGAGATGGAACTTGGACAGGAACTGAAGCTGGAGTCGGTGCATGACCAGAGGCAGAACCAAGCGCTTGAACCTGGGTTGAAGCTGATAGCGGCAACGGCAGTGGTAAAGTAGGGTTGGCCGCCGCTGTAGTCTGCTGAGTGACGAAGGGGAAAGATGGTTTAGCAGCCATCGGCGTCGAAACTTGCCCTGATTGATTTAACGGAACAGCTGGCAGAGGCTGCGCGGCATATGGTGAAGGAGCTGCTGCTGCAGCGGCTTGCGCGGCAAGCGGCTGCTGCATAGGCGCAGGAGCTTGCATCTGAGTCGGTGTCGCCAATGGTATCAATGCAGGTAAAGCTTGTGGTGCCGCGGCCGGTGCCTGCTGAGGGCCATTAAGAATAGGAGGAAGAACAGGAGCGGCAATGAGCGGATGACTGACTTTGACTTTGACAGTCGATTCCCAATCACTAGAAACAGCTGGAGCAGAGTCTGAAGTTTCCACTCCGAGATCACGACCAGAACTCTCATCTTCAGTAACTTCATCATCTGATGCTTCATCAAAATCATCTTCATCGACAGACTCGTCATCCAAGTCTTCAACATTACTTTCAAGCCTGAAACGCTCGATCTCATAAGGCAACGGAATGTCCAGTACCATTCCGCGACGCAACTCAGCCGCTGGTCGCCCAAATTGATCAAGACCAGTAGGCAAGTGATTGACACTAGCGACAAGCGGCCACAAACTTGCATCTTTTAATGCTGGATGTTTCTGAGCAACAGATTCAATCGAATCAGTCAGGCGGACAATATACCTAATGCGCGCGCTGTCGCTGGGTTTGTTAGACATTGGGCCAAGAATCTTTTCAATATTCTCACGCCTTGTTTGACTCTTGGCTACAGCCGAGCCCAACATCCCATCGACCGCAGAAGCACCAGTTTTGGCTCCATCCCAACCGGAGCCGAACTTAGAGGCTAACTCATCTTCAGCACTGCCAAATTTGTCACCTGGCGCTCCGGCACCAGCGTCTGTGCTGGTCGCAGCATACAGGCGCGATCGGAACTCTTTAATCTCAGCTTCGGTAGGCAACCAAATAGCAGTACCAGGGCGAGGATCAACAACCTGCTTGCCTTTCTCCATGCGAATTGGCAACATATGCTTGTTGATCTCATAAATTAAAGCAGCCAAACGAACATCGCGCAATTGTTTCTTGGCAATAGATTCAAGGGTCTCTTTTTCCTTGACTACATAGCGCCGCCGCTTGTCTTCGTCTTTCTTCTTCGCATCGTCGTTGCGCAATTGAAATTCCTTCTCTTCCTGTTCTTGCTTCTGTTTTTTCTGCGCCAACAGTGCCATCATCATAGCATTGCGTGAGTTTAACTGGTCTTCTTCGTCAAACTTCTCTTCTTCTCTTTGTTTCTTAGCTTTATCGAGTAGTTCATCAAATTTAGCAGCACTGCCGGCGGTATCAGCAACCTTTCTATCTGGATCAAGTTCAATTTTGGTTACGCTTGCAGTATCTAGTTTATCGCCAGGTACAATCACATGATCTACTTTGACCGTAGGTGCGTTCTTATCAACTTCAAATCGTTGAGCCGCTGCCATAGGCGCAGATAAAGCACCGTCTATCTTCTGCGCAAATGATTCAGGTCGCCCGATATCTGTTTTCCCTGCAGCCTCAGCTTTGGCACCAAGTGCTCCGTCAGCCTTAACAACTTCTCGAACGCCAGCCAAGGCGGCATCAGGTGCTGGTAGCTTAACAGCCAAGTTGAGAGCGCTATCAGAACGCGCAACATCCAGACCTTTGAGATCAGCCTTCACCTCTGCTCTTCCAGTATCAAGCGTGGTTGGCTTTAGAACATCAGCAGCAACTTTCAACGCACTATCTGGCGTTCTCAAATCTTGTGGGTTGACCACCTTACTATCAGTAGGGCGAGTAACATCAGCACTCAAGCCAAGAGCCTTAGCCATGTCCGAAAGCGCTGAAGTCGGGGTGCGTGTCGCGGCATCAGTAACACCGCCCTTATCTTTCGCCATCGCAGCAGAATCGGCTGCCAGCTTGCCGCCAGGCAGCTCAGCACCAGGCAAGGCAACTTTGTCGCCGAGTTTTATTCCCTCACCGAGCTTTAGCCCGTCACCTAGCTTTGCCACAAGAGCTGGGTCAATCGCCTTGCCAGCAATGGCATCAGTCGCCTTTTGAGCTTCACCGGGCTTTAAGCCCTCGCCAGCTTTGAGGCCTTCACCTGGTTTCATTTCGACTGCTTTCAATTCAACCGGTTTGATTTCACCAGGTCTCAAGATGTCACCCGGCTTAATACCAGCGGCGACCATATCACTAAATTTCATCGGATTTCCGTCTGGCCCTCTAAGCGGATTGCCTGATGGATCGAGGCCCCGACCAGGAACTAAATCGCCCGGTTTAACATCCTGGGCTTTGCCCTCAGGCAACTTTACCTCAGCCTGTCTCATGCCTGGATCTACAGGCTTAGCTCCGAAATCTACAGGCTTGCCACCAAGATCTGCGGGCTTAGCACCGAGATCAACTGGCTTAGCGCCAGAATCAAGTGGCTTCTCACCTTGGTTTGGTTGAGTCTGGCGCTGAACCTCATTTAGACCTTTGATGATCTCAGCTTGGCGCTCTGGCGGCAGCTGCTGGAAAGGTTTACTTTCAGTGACTACTTGTTGCACACTCTTACCGTCGATGTTGGGCAATACAGAACGCGGTTCTATTGCTGGGTTTACCCCCGGATTCTGCCCTTTGTTGTCAGACCCGGGCAATCGAACTTCGGCAACAGGCGAGGACACCGACGGAATGCCTTTATTGTCAGAACCTGGCTTAGAATCATGGTTTCCGGGATTGACGCCCAAAGGATTTTGCCCCTTAATCTCAGCGGCAATGGTGGCTGCTGGAACCGCAGCCCTATCGTTCTGTGAGCGCAGTTGCGCAAGTGCAGTCGCCTGTGCCGTCTGCACCTGATCGCCCTGACCAGTTAGAACCGCACGATTTTGCTCGACTCTTAACTCGCGCTCGGTTTTGACCGGTGTCGTTCCGTCAGGAGTAGCAGCACTATCGGCATCTCTTCTGTTATGGCGACCACGCGTCTCCTCAGGCTTTACCACCGCTGTCTCTGCAACCAATGGCTGTGCACGTGTCCCTTCAGGCTTCACCACCGCCGTCTCTGCAACCAGTGGCTGTGCACGTGTACCTTCAGGCTTCACCACCGCTGTCTCTGCAACCAGTGGCTGTGCACGTGTACCTTCAGGCTTCACCACCGCTGTCTCTGCAACCAGTGGCTGTGCACG